>NZ_JBQVQL010000176.1:0-2074 GCF_052440005.1 Phreatobacter sp. | reverse complement strand
GCGTAGGTGTCGCCCGAGGGCCTCCTTTCGAAGAACTCCAGGGGCAGGCGCAGCAATCGGCTCATGATCAGCAGGTTCAGCCGACCGTCGAGGCGCCGTGGCCTGCTGCTGGTTTGGTGGACACCTGGATAAGGTTTTCACCCGATCGGAGGCCCTTGCATGGGACGAAGGACATTCAGCTGCGAGTTCAAGCTCGAGGCGGTAAAGTTGGTCAGGGATCGAGGGGTGGCGGTGGCGCAGGCCTGCCGCGACCTCGAGATTGCGGAGAGTGTGCTGCGCCGCTGGATGCGGGAGACCGAGGCGGACCCGCGGCACGCCTTTCCCGGCCATGGCCAGGTGAAGCCCGAGCAGCAGGAGATCGACCGTCTCCGGCGGGAGGTCGCCAAGCTCAAGGCGGAGCGTGACATCCTAAAAAAGGCCGCGGCCTACTTCGCGAGGGATGCGACATGAAGTTCGCCTTCATCGCGAAGCACAAGGGGGTGTGGCCTCTGTCCTGGCTGTGCTCGGCGCTGGGTGTATCGCGCTCCGGCTTTCATGCCTGGCTGACCCGGAAGCCGAGCCAGCGCACCCGCGACGACGAGCGGATTGGCACGATGGCCCGCGCCAGCTTCCTGGCGAGTGACCGGACCTATGGTGCCCGCCGCGTCTGGCACGACGTCCTGGCGGACGGCGTCGATTGCGGTCTGCACAAGATCGAGCGGCTGATGCGCCAGGGCGCGCTGCGGGCCAGGCCGCGGCGACGTGGCCTGCCGCTGGACAGGGGCGAGCGGGCCGCAGGCGTTGTCCCTACCAACCTCCTGGACCGCCAGTTCCATGCAGGGGCTCCGAACCAAAAATGGGTGGCCGACTTCACCTACGTCTGGACCGCCGAGGGCTGGCTGTACGTCGCCGTCGTCATCGACCTCTTCTCACGCCGCGTTGTCGGCTGGTCGATGAGTGCCACGATGGCGGCGCAGCTCGTCACCGATGCATTGGTCATGGCGATCTGGCGCCGCGGCAGGCCGAAAGCCCTGCTGCATCATTCGGACAGGGGTAGCCAATACAGCAGCGAGGGCTTCCAGCGGCTGATGGCCGACCATGGTGTCACCTGCTCCATGAGCAGGTCGGGCAACGTGTGGGACAACGCCGCGATGGAGAGCTTCTTCTCATCGCTGAAGACCGAGCGCCTTGCCCGCAAGACCTACAGGACCCGCGACGCTGCCCGGGCAGAGGTGTTCGACTACATCGAGCGGTTCTACAACCCGACGCGACGCCACTCGGCCATCGGCTATCTCAGCCCCGTGGCGTTCGAGCGCTTGGCCAGTTCAGGCTAAACTCGGTGTCCATCGAACCGGCAGCAGGCCACGTGGCCTCGCCTTCGCGTTCCTGGTCAAGGCGCTGGCCCGCCACGCCGTTACCGCCTGGGAGGGTGTGGGCGACACCACCGGCAAGCCGCTGCCGCTCTCGCCCGAGGCGGTCGAGCGTCTGATGGACATGGACGAGATGGCCGCAGCCTTCTGGGATCGCGCCACAGGTCCCGCTGCCGCCGTGGCCCTGGAGGGAAACGGATAAGGGCTCGGGCCGAATGGCATTTCGGCCAGGGCCCACCCTACTGCCGCGGCTGCGCGGCCCTCGATCGCGATTGCGGCCTCGCCTGTCCCTACGCTGCCCACGCCCCGGCCAGCGTCGAGGGCGCCGCAGCCTGGGCCGCTGGCACCACCTGCGCCACGGCGACGATGGCCGGCCTCGACCTCGACATGCCGGCCGCGCTCATCACCGCCCGCGAGATGGGCGCCTCCGGCTGGGCCGCCGCCGAACTGCTGCTGGCGATGCGCTTGGGCCTCGCCGCAGGCAGCGCATCTCGGCGCACTGATCCCCCCGGATCCTGACCACCCCATCGACGCAGGAGGCGTGACGCATGGCGGATAGCACGCGCCGCGTCTCGGTCCGGCTGTCGCTGGACGACGCCGCCCGGGTCAAGCAGGAGCTGCGCGAGGTTGGCGAGACCGGCCACCGCTCCCTGGAGCGCATCCAGGGCGGCGCTGATCGTGCCTCCCGCGCGCTCGACCTGCTCGACGTCGCCGTCCGCGGTGTT
>NZ_JBQVQL010000175.1:0-2145 GCF_052440005.1 Phreatobacter sp. | reverse complement strand
GCGGGGCGGCGGCCGACGCCGGAGCTGCCGCCACGACAGGCGGCGCCGGTGCGGCGGGAGCCTCGTCGACCGGGGCCATCGCGAGCGGCTCGTCGACAGCTTCGCGCGTCGGCGCGGGTCCGGCGAGCCCGTAGCGCAGATCGTCGAGTTTGGCCGCCACCACGCCCAGCTGGTCGACGACGGCGGAGAGGCCGAAGAGGACGACGCCCGCCGCAGCGATCACGGCACCGACGATCATCACGGTGTTGCCGAGGCTCAGCAGGGAGGGATTGGTCCCCCAGTAGAGCGTCACCACCCCGATCAGCGCCAGCACCGCGGCCGCCACCTTCAGCACGAGGGCCATGGATCGTCCTTTCAGCCACGCGGACTGGACGTCCGCTCCCGGCTACCGTTGAGCCGATAAAAAACGACCTATAGAAGGCAGGTCGGTAGATTCTCGCAACTACACCACGCCATGGCAGCGGGGCAATTGCCGCCGCGGGCCCGGCATCCTATGTGAAGGGGGTTGTTTCGTGTGCGATCGCCTGCCGCACGGCGGAAGCGCGGGCGCCCCCCAAGGAGACGAGATCATGGCCTTCACCCTCGACGACCTGCCCTATGCCTACGATGCCCTGCAGCCCTACATGTCGAAGGAGACGCTGGAGTATCACCACGACAAGCACCATCAGGCCTATGTCACCAACGGCAACAACCTGATCAAGGGCACGGAATTCGAAGGCAAGAGCCTTGAGGAGATCGTCAAGGGCTCCTTCGGCAAGCACGCCGGCATCTTCAACAACGCCGGCCAGCACTACAACCACATCCATTTCTGGAAGTGGATGAAGCCGAACGGCGGCGGCAAGATCCCGGGCGGCATCGAGAAGGCGCTGGTCGATTCCTTCGGTTCGGTCGAGAAGGCCAAGGAAGACTTCATCCAGGGTGGCGTCACCCAGTTCGGCTCGGGCTGGTCGTGGCTCGCGGTGCAGGGCGGCAAGATCGTCGTCACCAAGACGCCGAACGGCGAGAGCCCGCTGGTCCACGGCGGCGTGCCGATCCTCGGCGTCGATGTCTGGGAGCACTCCTACTACATCGACTACCGCAACCGTCGGCCCGACTACCTCAAGGCCTTCGTCGAGCACCTGGTGAACTGGGAATATGTCGACGAGCTGTTCCAGAAGGCGACCGCCTGAGCGGCCCCTCATCGTCTGAACGTGGAAAACCCCGGCCATCGCGCCGGGGTTTTTGCTGAGCGACGCGAATTTGCAAGGACTATGGGTTCACACGCATAGGCAAGGGCCTGCCGGAGCGCTACCGGTCCTCCGCCTTCCCTTTACGGAAACCTCCCATGATCCGCCCCATCGCGCTCGCCCTCCTTCTGGCCACCCTCACCACCCCGTCCGTCGCTGCCACAAGCTGGGTGCCCGGCAACGGCCGCCCCTGCGATCAGGTCTGCCAGGGCGCCGGGCGCAAGCCGGTCCAGACGGGCGTCTATCTCCCCAACCGCCAGATGTTCAACATCTGCGCCGCGAACACCGCGGGCGAGGGCCTGCGCCCGGGATTCAACCTGCGGCCGAACTGGTCGAATGTCTGCGTGACGGCATGGGGGCCCGGCACCGGCCAGGCGCGCAGCGAGCGGCAGTACGAATGCCTGTGTGAGTGACCTCAGGGACCTTGACCACTCCCCGGCGGGGGACCGGCGGTTCGGCGAAACGGTGAGCATTGCCGGCCGTGCCGGGCGCGACCTTCACCTCTCCCCGGCGGAGCGGTCGACGAGCGAAAGCGAGGCGGGTGAGGGGGAGAGCCCGCGGCAGGACAGCGCGAAATCCCCTCACCCGGCCTGCGGCCGACCTCTCCCTACCGGGGAGAGGTGACGATGCGGCGGAACCCACAACGGCCAGCCGACACGCTGCCCGTCATCCCCGGCCGAGCGCAGCGAGGGGAAGGGGATCCAGGAGTTGCAGGGAGCCGACCTTTCCAATCGCAGCCTCTCGCCCGCAGCCCGTCAGTCCTGGCCCCCCTTCCCTCGGCCTTCGGCCTCGCCGGGGGTGACGGGCGGCACGGTGCAGCAGGGAACGTCGGTCGTCGTTGGCGGGGCCACCACCCGCTCCCGGTCCATCGCCTCAGGCGATCTCGGTGACGATCTTCCGCCTGACCGCATCCGCAAAC
>NZ_JBQVQL010000174.1:0-2373 GCF_052440005.1 Phreatobacter sp. | reverse complement strand
GGCGGGAGCCCCGGCGGGTGGGCAGGCCGGCGACGGCCTGCACGTCCTTGATGGTCACCGGGACGCCGTGCAGCGGTCCGAGGTGGTCGGCGCGCATCACGGCCGCCTCCGCCTGGCGGGCGGCGGCGAGGGCTCCCTCCGCATCCAGCACGACGAAGGCGTGGAGGCGCGGCTCCAGCGCGGCGATGCGGGCGAGCACCGCCTCGGTGATCTCGACGGGGGAGGCGCACCGCGTGCGCACCAGCGCGGCCATGGCGTGGGCCGAAAGCGTGGCGAGCTGTCCGGTCATGCTCATCGCGGCCCCACGCCCGCCGGCCGGTCAGGCCCTGTTGTCCCAGGCTTCCACGTCGAGGAACGTGCTCTGGTAGGAGGCCCCTTCGCCGATGTCGGTGAGCCGGTCTGAGCAGAGCATGTTGACCGTGCCGTCGACGGCCTCGGTGCCGGGACGCTGGCCGGGGACGAGGATCACCCCAGGCTGGACATCGTCGCCGACCCTCAGCACGAGGCCGATGGCGGCCCGTTCGTTGAAGAGCCTCACCTTGGCGCCGTTCTCCAGGCCGCGTTTTGCGGCGTCCTGGGGATGCAGCACGCAGAACGGCTCGCCCTCGCGCTTGCGCAGGAAGGCGACGCCGGAGAACGCCGTGTGGGGCTGGAAGTAGGAAGGGGCCGTGAGGAGCCGCAACGGCCACTTCGCCGCGTCCGCCACCTCCTGCGCGTCCGGCTGCCAGTCCGGCATGGGTGAGACGCCCTGGTCGGCGAGGGTCTGCGAATAGATTTCCAGCTTTCCGGAGGGCGTGGCGAAGGTCTGGCCGGGAGGCGGGGCGACCTTGACGGGGACGCCGTCGAGGAGGCTCGCGGGATCGACCGCCGCGACCGCGCCGGTGGAGCCCTTGAAGAACTCGGGCAGGATCTCCTTCTCGCTCATCGCGAAGGCAGGATCGGCGACGCCCATGCGGCGCGCCAGCTCCTGCGCCAGCCGGAAATTCGACCAGGCCTCGCCCTGCGGAGCGACGGCCGCGGGCGAATACTGCATGTAGTAGCTGCCGTAACCCCGATAGAAGTCCTCGGTCTCCAGATAGGTGGTGGCCGGCAGCACGATGTCGGCATAGGCCGCGGTATCGGTCATGAACGGGTCGTGGACGACGGTGAAAAGGTCCTCGCGGGAGAGGCCCTTGCGGACGAGCCCCGCCTCCGGGCAGGTCACGGCGGGATTGTTGGCGGCGATGAACAGGGCCCGCAGCGGCGGGTCGTTCATCTCCAGGAGTTCGCGCCCGAGCAGGCTCTGGTTGACGAGGCGCGTCGCGGCGGGCCCCGAGGCCGGCTTGCGGACGGCGGAGAAGTTGAAGTCCATCGATCCGGCCGTCAGCAGCAGCGCGCCGCCGCCCGGGCGGCCATAGGCGCCGGTGACGGCCGGCAGGGTCGCCACGGCGCGCAGTGCCTGGCCGCCGCGGGCGAGCCGGGTCATGCCCTCGCCGATGCGGATGAAGGCGCGTTTCGCCGCGCCGTACATGGCCGCCAGCGTCTCGATGTCGGCGACGGACAGGCCCGTGATCTCCGACACGCGGTCGGGCGTGAAGCGTGGCACGACCTGGCGCTCCCAGCGGTCGAAGCCGAGCGTGTTCGCCGCGAGGTAGGCGCGGTCGCACAGGCCGTCGCGCACGAGGATGTGGACGATGCCGAGCGCCAGGGCCGCATCGGTGCCGATGCGGATCGGCAGGTGCCAGTCGGCGCTGGCGGCGGTGCGGCTGCGGCGCGGGTCGATGACGACGACCTGGACGCCGCGCTTGCGGGGCGCGTCGAGCTTCGCCCAGAAATGCACGTTCACCGCCATGAGATCGCAGCCCCAGGCGATGACGAGGTCGGAATCGACCACCGTTTCCGGGTCCGCTCCGCCGACCGGGCCGAGAGTCAGGTCCCAGGCCGTCTCGCAACAGCTGTCACAGACCGTGCCGGCCTGCAGGCGGCTGGTGCCCATGGCGTAGAACAGGCCGTTGACGATGTGCCGGTTCATCTGGCCCTGGTGGGCGCTGTAGGCGTAGCCGAGCAGGGCGAGGGGCCCCGATTCCGCGATGATCGCCTTCCACCGCGCGGTGATCTCGTCCAGCGCCGCATCCCAGGTGATCGGCGCGAACTGGCCCGAGCCCTTCGGGCCGGTGCGCCTGAGGGGGGTCTTCAGGCGCTCGGGCGAGTGCACCAGCTCGGCGTCGCGGTTGACCTTGGCGCAGGCGAATCCGGCGGTGAAGGGCTGGTCCGGATCGCCCGAGATCTTCGTGATCCTGTCGCCGTCCACCTCGGCGATGAGGGAGCAGAGGTCGGGGCAGTCATGGGCGCAGGCCACGCGGACGGTCTTCATCGGTATCCTCGGATCGGGCG
>NZ_JBQVQL010000173.1:0-3188 GCF_052440005.1 Phreatobacter sp. | reverse complement strand
CGAGCTCGGCGACGAGGCCGACGCCCTGTTGCCCGCCATGCCGCTGTCGGAACACGTCGTCGCCGACTACCAGACGGCGCGGCTGTCGCTGAAGGCCCATCCGCTGCAGTTCCTGCGGGAGAGCCTCGCCGCCGAGGGCATTGCGACCTGCGCGGAGATCACCGCCGCCGCCAACGGCGCGCGCGCGCGCGTGGCCGGCGTCGTCCTCGTCCGCCAGCGGCCGGGCAAGGGCACCGCCATCTTCATCACCCTGGAGGACGAGACCGGCATCACCAACGTGGTGCTCTGGGCCCGCCGGATGGAGCGCTTCCGTCGCGCCATCATGGGGGCGCGGCTGCTCATGGTGGAGGGCCTGGTGCAGCGCAGCCCCGAGGGCGTGGTTCACCTCATGGCGGAGGACATCATCGACCGCACGGCCGATCTGCAGCGCCTGTCCGAGGATCCGATGCGCGACAGCCTCGCCCGGGCCGACGAGGTGTCGCGACCGCAATATCCGCGCGGCGGCGGCCGCCACCCGCGCGACGTCAGGGTGCTGCCGAAGTCACGCGACTTCCACTGACCGCGCCGGCGCCTCGTCGACCGAGGCCACGTCGAAGGCATGCGGCGCCTCGCCCCGACGCCAGATGTCGACCATGCCCTCGTAGGCGCGGCCGAGATGAGCGGCGAAGCGGGCGGGATCGAAGAGCGGGACGCTGTCGCGACCGCGCACCAGCGCCTCGCGCAGGGCCCGCGCGGTGCCGGGATCGTTGCCGATGGCGATGGCCTTGGCCGTGTACTCGTCGAAGCTCCCGGCGATGAGCTGCTCCATGCCCGCCGCCTTCAGGATGCTGCCCGAGACGCGCGAGACGAAGCTGCGGCCGGACAGCGCCAGGAGCGGCGCGCCCATCCACAGGGCGTCGCTCGCGGTGGTGTGCGAGCCCACGGGGAAGGTGTCGAGCGCGAGGTCGACCAGGCCGTAGCGGGCGAGATGGTATTCGTTGTCCATGACCGGCCCGAAGACCAGCCGGGTCGGGTCGACGCCGTGCTCCTCCGCGCGCGCGCGGAGCCGCTCGCCGATCGCCGGGTCCTTCGACAGGAGCCAGAGCACCGAGCCGGGAACGCCCTTCAGGATGTCCATCCAGGCGGCGAAGAGCGTGCCGCCGACCTTGTAGACGTGGTTGAACGAGGCGAAGACGAAGCCGGTCTCCGGCAGCCCGACCATCTCCCGGGTCGGCGTCTCCACCACCGTGCGGCTGCGCCGGTTCGGCTGGTAGCAGTCCGGCAGCCGCACCACGGCTTCCGAATAATCCGCCTCGGCGCCCGCCGGGATGATGAAGGGATCAGCGATGATGTAGTCGGTCTCGGCGAGGCCGTAGGTGCCAGGATAGCCGAGCCAGTTCACCTGGATCGGCGCGGCGCGGTACTTCAGCAGGCTGAGGCGCGAACCGCCCGTGTAGCCCTTGAGGTCGACGAGGACATGGATGCCGTCGCGGCGCACGAGGCTCGCCGTCTCAGTTTCCGTGAGCAACGTCACGTCCTCGAAGCGGTCGACCGCCGCCTTGAGCCGCGTCCGCTCCCCGTCCTCCGGGAACGCGTCATAGGAATAGGCGACCACCTCGAAACGGCTGCGGTCGGTGCACTCGAGCGCCTCGGTGAGCAGCTTCAGCGTCGCGTGGTTGTGGAAGTCGTTGGAGAAATAGCCGATGCGCAGCCGCTCGCCCGATGCCGGCGGGGCAGGCATGGGCACGTCGAGCGTCTCGGTCGGTCCGGGAAGGATGCGGGCCCGTCGCTCCGAGGCGATCCTCTGCAGCGCCGGGTCGTCGGTCATGGCGAGCACCATGAAGGGCGACAGGCCCGCCTTGACGATGGTCTCGCCGAGAGGCTCGAGCGACGCGAGGATTTCGTCGGCGAGGTCCATCTCCACCACGTGCGACGCCGAGTGGGCGATCGTGGAGAGGAGCGCGCTGTGCTGGGGCAGGCGCTCGCGCACGATGCGGCCGAGATCCACGACCTGCTGATGGGCGCTGGCGTCGAAGAGCAGGTCGACGAGCCGCGTCAGCACGTCGAGCCGCGCGCCCGTGGCGGCGGCAAGGTCGGCCTGCGCCTTGGCGGCACCCAGCTTGTCCTCGCTCGCCATGAGCGCCATGATCTTGAACATCGCCGCCCAGCGGTCGTCCGGAACGAGAGCCAGGGCAACGTCGGCCCCCGCCACCGCCTCGCGGTTGCGGCCGGCCTGCACGTGCTGGCCGACCTCGTAGAGGTGCAGGATGGCGCTGAGATCCTCGAGCCGCATGCCGAGGGCGAAGGAGGCCTCGTTGGCCACGCCCGTGCTGTGGAACACCGGGCCGAGCGGCAGCCAGACATGGGCCTCCGGGTCGGCAGCGAGGGCCCTCTGCGCATGGACCAGCGCCGCGTCGTAGTCGAGGCGGGCCATGGCGATCATCATGGAGACGGCGTCGATCTTCGGGTGGCTGGTCAGCCGCGACAGGTGCGCGATGATCGGCTCGGCGCTCTCGATGTTGCCGGCACGGACCATGCACCAGGCGAAGCTGAGGAAGGCGTCGGCGCGGCTTGAATCGCTGCGGGCGAGCGACAGCCACAACTGGCTGGCGGTCATGAGGTCGCCGAGGGAGAGATGGGCCGCCGCCAGGGTGTCCACCGTGTCGGGGTCGCTGCTGCCGCTGTTGCGGGCGACGAAGTCGGCGGCGGCGCCCTGGGCCGCCAATGCCCGACCGAGCAACTCGCGATGGGCGGCGACGTCGGGTTGGGCAAGGCCGAGCTGGCGGGCGATGCGTACGGCGATCGAGGCCTCGTTGCGCTGGAGCGCCGCCTCGGCCGAGCGGGTCGCGTAGTCGACCGCATGACGCAGTGTCCGCTCGTCGAGCGGACGGCTCCATTCCAGGGCTCTGGCCATCACGGTCTCCACCGACGGGCGAAATGGGCCGCGCGAAGCATGCCCATGGGAGCCTGCACTCTTGGCGAAGATGGTTAACGCGGCTCTAACGCGGCGCCCCGAACGAGAAAGGGCGGCCCGAGGGCCGCCCTTCCGGTATCTCCGGCTGAGGAGGGATCAGCGGAGGAACTGGAGGACCTGCTGGTCGCCCTGGGAGGCGAAGGACAGGGCCGAGGTGGCGAGCTGGGCGCGGGTGTTGAGCGCCAGCAGGTTCGCACCTTCCTCGTTCTGGTCGGCGAGGGTGAGGTTGTCCGCA
>NZ_JBQVQL010000172.1:0-3194 GCF_052440005.1 Phreatobacter sp. | reverse complement strand
CTTCGACCTGCGGCTCACCCCCTGGCGCGGCGTCGCGCTCACCGGCCTGTCCGACGCCGAGGCGACGCTCGCCGGCCTCGCGGGCCTCGGCCTCATCGTCGATGCGGCAGACCCTCGCCTCGCCGTCGACGCCTGTCCCGGCGCGCCGGCCTGTGCGCGCGGCGAGATGCCGGCGCAGGTCGATGCAGCACTTGTCGCCGCGGCCCTGCCGGCGGGCCTCGACGCCCGCTTTTCTCTCCACGTGTCGGGCTGTGCCAAGGGCTGTGCCCGCTCTTCGCCCGCCACCCTCACGCTCGTCGGTCACGACGGGCTTTACGACGTCGTCTCCGAGGGGCGCGCGTCAGACCCTCCCGTCCACCGTCTCGCCGCCGCCGAAGTCGCGCGGCTGCTGGCCGCCGGCGGCAACCCCGCGAACGCCCTCCGGAAGGCCAGGACCATGACACCCGCGACCCGCTCCGACCATCTGAAGGACGGCGCCGCCATCTATGCGCGGTCCTTCGCCATCATTCGCGCCGAGGCTGACCTGGCGCGGTTCAAGGGCGTCGCGGAACGCGTCGCCGTGCGCATGATCCACGCCTGCGGCATGACGGATCTCGCCGGAGACATCGTGATGTCGGAGGATTTCGCGGCAGCGGGCGAGGCGGCGCTGATGCGCGGCGCGCCGATCCTCTGCGATGCCAGGATGGTGGCGAATGGCGTCACGCCGTCGCGGCTTCCCGCCGGGAACCGGGTCGTCTGCACGCTCGACGACCCGCGGGTGCCGGGCCTCGCCGAGGCCATGGCGACGACACGCTCTGCCGCGGCGATGGAGCTCTGGCGGGATGACCTCCGCGGCAGTCTCGTCGTCGTCGGCAATGCGCCGACCTCTCTCTTCCACCTCCTCGACATGCTGGACCGGGGGGCTCCTGCCCCCGCCGCCGTGATCGGCGTGCCCGTCGGCTTCGTCGGGGCGGCGGAATCGAAGGAGGCGCTGGCGGCGGACGGGCGCGTGCCCTTCCTCATCGTGCGCGGGCGGCGCGGCGGCTCGGCCATGGCGGCCGCGGTGGTCAATGCCCTCGCCAGTCCGCGGGAGTGAGGGCGATGACCGCATCCCCATCTCCGGTCTTCTTCGGCGTCGGCCTCGGGCCGGGCGATCCCGCCTACCTGACGCTCCGGGCGCGGGAGGTGCTCGACCAGGCGGACCGGCTCGTCCACTTCTGCAAGCGGGGAAGGCGCGGCAACGCCCGCACCATCGTCGACCGGATCCTCGGGCCGGACCCTGCCCGCGAGATCGCGCTGGTCTATCCGGTCACGACCGAGGCGGCGCCGGGCGAGGGCGCCTATGACGGGCCCATCACGGCCTTCTACGAGGAGAGCTGCGCCCTGCTCGCGGCCGAGGCGGAGGCGGGCCGTCGGGTGGCGATCCTCTGCGAGGGCGACCCCTTCTTCTACGGCTCGCTGATGCATCTGTGGCGCCGGCTGGCGCCGCTCTATCCCTTCGAGGTCATTCCCGGCGTCAGCGGCATGTCGGGCGCCTGGACGCTCGCCGGTGCACCGATCACCTGGGGGGACGACGTGCTCACGGTCCTGCCGGGCACGCTCGCGGAGGACGACCTGGCACGCCGGCTCTCCGGGACGGATGCGGCGGTGGTGATGAAGCTCGGCCGCCACCTCGCCAAGGTGCGGAGGGCGCTCGCCGCCGCCGGCCTGCTGCAAAGGGCGATCTATGTGGAGCGAGCCGCCATGGAGGGACAGCAGATCCTGCCGCTCGCACAGAAGGACGACGACGAGGCGCCCTATTTCGCCATGGTCATCGTGCCGGGGGAGGGCCGTCGGCTGTGACCGGAACCCTCACCGTCGTGGGGCTCGGGCCCGGGGATCCCCGCTACCGGACGCCGGCCGCCATGGAGGTGCTGGCGAAGGCGACCGACCTCGTCGGCTACGGCCCCTATCTCGACCGCGTGCCGGAGCGGGAGGGCCTCGCCCGCCACCCCTCCGACAACCGCGTCGAACTCGACCGCGCCCGCTACGCCCTCGATCTCGCAGCGGCCGGCCGCCACGTCGCCGTCGTTTCGGGCGGCGATCCCGGCGTTTTCGCCATGGCGGCGGCGGTCTTCGAGGCGCTGGAGGCGGCGCGCCCCGAATGGGCGGGCGTCTCGGTGCGGGTCGAGCCGGGCATCACCGCCATGCTGGCGGCTGCGGCGCGGCTCGGTGCGCCGCTCGGCGGCGACTTCTGCGCTCTGTCGCTGTCGGACAACCTGAAACCCTGGGATGTTGTGATGAGCCGGCTACGGGCCGTGCTTGCCGCCGATTTCGTCGTGGCTCTCTACAATCCCATCTCGCGGGCGCGCCCCTGGCAGCTCGGCGCGGCGCTGGCGCTGGCCGCGGAGATCAAGCCGGCGGGGACACTCGTCGCCTTCGCGCGCGCAGTCGGCAGGCCGGACGAAAGTGTCGCGGTCATGCCGATCGCGGACGCGGCGGACAGAGCCTCATCCGCCGACATGGCGACGCTGGTGCTGATCGGCGCGACGGCGACGCGGCTGGTGGCGGGCGCCGATGGCGCCACGCACCTCTACACGCCGCGCAGCGTCGGGAGGCAGCCGTGACTAGCGAGCCAGACCATCGCCTCGTCCACCGTCGCGACGGTGGGCACGTTCGGCTTCGCCGGGCGGGTGACCATGATCACCGGCAGGCCGAGATGGCGGGCCGCGGCGATCTTTCCTGCGGTCGCGTCGCCGCCGGCATTCTTCGCCACCACGACCTCGATGCGTTCGCGTCGCATGAGCGCGGCTTCGGCGTCTGCGTCGAAGGGGCCGCGGTCGCGAATCAGCGTCAGGTCGGGAGGAACCGGGCCTTCCGGCGGGTCGATGACGCGAGCGAGATAGGCGTGCTGCGGGGCTGCGGCGAAGGCGGCGAGCTCCTGCCGGCCGATGGTGAGAAAGACGCGGCGCGGCGATGCGCCGAGGGCCGTGACCGCCTCCGCCATGCTGCCGACGCGGGTCCAGCGGTCGCCCTCCAGCTGCTTCCATTCGGGGCGCTTCAGGGCCAGAAGCGGGATGGCTGCCAACCGGCAGGCCGCGGCGGCGTTGAAGGGCATGACAGCTGCGAAGGGATGGGTGGCGTCGACGACGGCCCGCGTTGCGGACGCCGCGAGGAAGCGCGCGAGACCCTCGGCGCCGCCGAACCCGCCGATGCGCACCGGCAGGGGCAGCGGG
>NZ_JBQVQL010000171.1:0-3477 GCF_052440005.1 Phreatobacter sp. | reverse complement strand
CTGCCGTCAGCGCGCCGGCGAGGGTCTCGCGCCGGGCCCCCGCATGGCCGGGCGTCTCGACGGCGACCGGCAGCCAGCGGGCGAGGCGACGGACCGCCTCCAGCGCCAGTCCGTCGGCCGGCGGGTTGTAGCTCGGGCTGGCATAGGCCTCGATGGCGTGGACGAGGATCTCCATGCCCGCCGCCGCCAGCCGCCGGGCCGGTGCATGGGCGAGGGCGGTGGGATCGGCGATCACCCGGTCGGGGCGCGGGCAGAGCACGGGCTCGCCGTCGCGCAGGCGCACCTGACGGCCGAGGCCGAGGTCGAAGAGGCTCACGGGGACGGCGATGACGGCGCAGTCCGTGCCGCGCCGCACGGCTGCCGCCGCCGCGAGGCGCGCCTGGCCAATGGCCCCCGGCCCGCCGATGGCGATGATGGTCGAGGCTTCCGCGCGGTCGAGGGCACCCAGGACCTGCGCGACGTCGCTGCGCCGGGGCGCGCCCTCGTCGACGCAGAAGGAGGCGAGCCGGACACGCGGCAAGGCGTCGGCGACGCGCGCCATGGTCTCGGCGGCGCCGGGTTCGGGGTCGATGAGCACCAGCGCCTTGCCGAGCCGGGATGCTTCCTCGGGCAGGGCATCGTCGATGGCGCCATCGGCGAACTGGGTTCGCGTGAGATAGCCGATCAACGTCATCCGGGCCGCCTCGTCGTTCCCGGCTGCCGTGGGGCAGACGCGGGAAGAGCCGATGAAGGGGGCCGGCGGGACGCCGGCCCCTCACTGGGACGGGAGGCTCGGATCAGCCGCCTGCGCGCAGCCTGGCGCAGTCGACGACGTTGCGGGACGGCAGGCCGATCGCCCGGTACTGTTCGGCTGTCATGCCGAGCGTCTGGGTGACGTTGTCCGTCCGTCCGACCATCTTGCTGGTCAGGTTGCCGTCGGAGCCCTCGACCACCTCGGTGATGAACACGGTGCCGGTGGCCTGGCGGTTCTCGTTGAGGGTGATGCGGCCGATCGGGCTGTCGAGCTGCAGCTTGTTCAGGGCTTCCTTGAAGCGAGCCTGGCCGTTGCCGAGGTCGCCGCCCACGGCCTCGAGACCGCGGATGGCCGCCAGAGTGGCGACGTAGTAGCCGAGGCCGAACAGCGAGGGCGTGGGGAAGCGCTGGTTGGCCGGGAAGGCATCCTGGTAGAGCTTCACGTAGGTCTGCCAGGCGGGATCGGGGTTGTCGATGGCGAAGGGCCCCGAGGTCGGCGTGCCCGTGAGCACCTCCTTGGCGCGGCCGCGCGCGGTCAGCACCGTCTGGTCGGCCATGATGGTGCCGCCGATGAGCCGCGTCCGCTCGCCCGCCTGCTGGTACTGGTTGAGGAAGTTGATGGCGTCCGTGCCGCCGAGCCCGAGATAGATGGCGTCGATGTTGTCGGGCAGCTGCGCGATGATGGCGCCGAAGTCCGACTGGCCGAGGGGCTGCCAGAAGCGCTGGACGATGTCGCCGCCCGCCTTGCAGTAGTCGACGGCGAAGCCCATGAAGTTGGTGTAGCCGAAGGAATAGTCGGCGGCGATGGTGACGACGCGCCGCCAGTTCTTCTGCTTCACCACGTAGCTGCCGAGGCCGTAGCCCCACTGCGCGCCGTCGAGGTTGAAGCGGTAGAAATTCGGCGCCGGGTCGACCCAGGTGGTCTCCAGCGCACCCGAAATGCCGTTGATGACGACGTTGCCGGGGATGGTCTTGGCGAAGTCGCGCATGGCGATGCCTTCGGAGCCGGAGAGCGGCCCGATGATGATGTCGACCTTGTCCTGCTCGATGAGCTTGCGCGCCATGCGGACGGTGGTGTCCGGGCGGGTGTCGGTGGGCGCCACCACCGTCTCGATGCGGCGGCCGCCGACCGTGGCGTTGATCTGCTTGAGCGCCAGCTCGACGTTCCGGACGCCGTCAGCGCCGCCTGCGGCGAAGGCGCCTTCGAGAGCGACCAGGATGCCGATCCTGATCGGTGGGGTGCCCTGTGCCGCGGCAGCGCCGGGTAGCATCATGGCGATCGCCGAGAAGGCGGCGAGCATTGTCTTGCGCATTGGTCATCCTCCCGTTTTTTAGACGTCTCGTCTCGTCTGGGAGTTGCCCCCCGGCCGGCGAGGTCTTGGCAAAGTGCTGTCTGGCGAAGTCTGCTCCTGACGCGCGATCCACTTCGTCACGCTGGGTCAGGAGGCTCCGACGACTGACGCCGGCGGCCCATACCCAAGCGTCTTCTTTTCGCGGCGAAATGCCGGGGTTGAAGACGCGCGGATGCGCGCCGGGCAGCCTTCGATCGCACCGCAACGGAAAGGGGCCGCGGCCGGATCCATCCGATCACGGCCGCGGGTCGTTCAGTTCAGGGTGAGGTCTGGAGGATCAGACCCGCGAGCTCGGCCGGTAGAACGGCTCGTGGCGCGAGGGGTCGATGTAATCGGCATAGAAGCGCCGCACATGCGGCAACAGCACCTTGGAGAGGTGCCGGCGCTCGACCTCGTCATGCGACAGGGCCTTGGCGAGGTCGTCGTGCAGGGCCTTCAGGGCGGCATCCTTGTCGACCCGCGTGAACCGGCCGTCGGCATAGAGGATCTCGCCGTCGCACATGACGGCCTTGACCCCTTGCGCCTTCGCCCGCTGGACGAAGGCGTCCAGCACCGGCGTTTCCGCGTCGAGATAGGGATAGGCGATGGCGTTCCAGTCGTGCAGCGACAGGTCGGCGGCCTTGCCGACCTCCAGGCTGCCGATGGCGGCGCCATAGGGGGTGGTCTTCGCGCCGCCCGTGGTCGCCATGCGCAGGACCTGCGCCATGGTCGGCACGTCCGCCTCGACCATGCCCGGCACGCGGTGGGCGCGCAGCACGAGCCGGAGTTCCTGCAGCATGTCGCGGTCGTCGTTGATGCCGGCCTCGTCGAGGCCGATGGCCGTGTTCATGCCCTTCGCCTCGAAGACGTTGAGGGCGGCGACACCGGAGCGCAGGCGGAAGTTGGAGGAGCAGTTGTGGCAGACGCAGCCGCCGGCGCTCGCCAGGCGGTCGATATCGCTCTCGTTCAGCCAGACGCCGTGGCCGAGGGTGAGGCGTTCGTTCACCATGTCGAAGCGGTCGATGTATTCGAGCGCCGTGCATTTGCCGCGCCGCCAGGCGTATTCCTTCTGGTAGGCGGTCTCGAGCAGGTGCATGTGCATCGGCACGTGGAACTTCTTCGAGGCCTCCGAGAGCCGGGTCAACGCCGCGTCGGAACACCAGTGGAGGTTGGCGGGCGCCAGCTGGATCTTCACGCGGCTCTTGTTCTGGTGCTTGCGGTAGAGGCTCTCGAACAGGCCCATGACCTCGTCGAGGCCCGCCTTGAAGCGATCGAAATAGCGCTTCATCGGGTCGCGCAGTTCGGGCGGCAGGCTGGCGACGAAGTCGGCGTCGGCCTGGTAGACGAGCCGGTTCTGGTCGCGCACCGCGTAGCAGTAGGACACCCGCATGCCGATGTCCTCGTAGGCGCGGAT
>NZ_JBQVQL010000170.1:0-3531 GCF_052440005.1 Phreatobacter sp. | reverse complement strand
GCGCGCGCCACCGCCGACGCGCTCAGCGCGGCGCGGGAGGTTGGCGCCCACCGCATCCGGGCCCTCGTCATCGACAGTTCCAGCCGCCCCGAGCCGCAGGCGCGGGCGCTCGCCACCACCATGGGGGCGCTGTACCTGCCCCTTCCCCATGCCGACGCCGCGACGCTCTGCGGGGCCGTCCAGGCTGGCGCGGGCCAACTGATGGCGGTGCGGCCATGAGGAAGGCGCTCGACTGGCGACGCGACGGGGCGACCTGGCCCGGTCATGCCAACAGCCGCTTCGTCCGGGCGGGCGGGATCGACTGGCACGTCCAGGTCTCGGGCGCCGGCCCCGTGGCCCTCCTGCTGCACGGCACCGGCGCCTCCACCCATTCCTGGCGCGGACTCGCACCGCTTCTCGCCGCGCGCTTCACGGTGATCGCGCCGGACCTTCCGGGCCATGCCTTCACGCGGGTGCCGGACGGCCTCGCCCTGTCGCTGCCGGCCATGGCGCGGTCCGTAACGGCCCTGATGGCCGAGCTCGGCCAGAGGCCGGACATCGTCATCGGTCACTCCGCGGGGGCCGCCGTCGCCATGCAGATGGCGCTGGACGGCGCCACTCCGCCGCGTGGGATCGTCAGCCTCAACGGGGCGCTGAGGCCGCTGGAGGGCTTCGCAAGCCGGTTCTTTCCGCCCGTGGCGCGGCTCCTAGCCCTGCTGCCGATCGTGCCGAACATGTTCGCCTGGCGCGCCCGCGACCCCGCCGTCGTCGACGATCTGCTCCGGCAGACCGGCTCCCACATCGGGGACGAGGATCGCGCCCGCTATCACCGGCTGGCGACGACGCCCTCCCATGTGGGGGCAGCGCTCTCGATGATGGCGAACTGGGAGGTGCGCGGGCTGGAAGCCGCCATGGCGCGCCTCGCCCTGCCGGTTCTCCTGGTCGCCGGAACCGAGGATGGCATGGTTCCGGCAAGCGAGGCGGTGATCGTCGCGCGCAAGCTCGCCCATGGGGAGGTCGCGAAGCTGAAGGGCCTCGGCCATCTCGCCCACGAGGAGCAGCCGGAGCGGGTCGCAGCGGTCATCGCGGCCTGGATCGACCGCGCTTTGCCCGCCAGCCCCGACGTGACACCCTCGCTCGGAGCCGCAGCCCTATGACCGCGCCTATCCGCCATCCCCTGCCGATCGAAGACCGCCGGCCCCACGCGGTGGTGATCGGATCGGGCTTCGGCGGCCTCGCCGCGGCGGTCCGCCTGTCGGTCCGCGGCTACCGGGTCTCCGTGCTCGAAAAGCTCGACCAGCCGGGCGGGCGGGCCCGCGTCTTCCGGCAGGACGGCTTCACCTTCGACGCCGGCCCCACCATCGTCACCGCGCCCTTCCTCTTCGACGAGCTCTGGACCCTCTGCGGCCAGCGGCGCGAGGACCACGTGGACCTGCTGGCGCTTGAGCCCTTCTACAGGCTGCGCTTCAACGACGGTTCCTCTCTCGACTGTTCAGGCGATCCGGACGTCATGCGCGCCAATATCGCGCGGATCGCGCCGGGTGACGTCGCCGGCTACGACCGGTTCATGGCGAAGAGCGCGGAGATCTGCCGGATCGGATTCGAGCAGCTCGGCCATGTGCCCTTCGGCTCGGTGATGGACATGATCCGCGTCGCGCCCGATCTCATCCGCCTGTCGGGGCATCGCTCCGTGCACCACCTCGTCAGCCGCTACGTGAAGGATGAGCGCCTGCGCATCGCGCTGAGCTTCCACCCGCTCTTCGTCGGCGGGAACCCCTTCACGGCCAGCGCGATCTACGGGCTGATCGCCCATCTGGAGCGGCGCTGGGGCGTCCATTTCGCCCGCGGCGGCACGGGTCGCCTCGTGTCCGGTCTCGTCGACCTGATCCGCAGCCAGGGCGGCACCGTGCGCCTCGGCGCCGAGGTCCGGCACATCAGCGTGACGAACGGGCGCGCCACCGGCGTGGTCCTGGCGGGTGGCGAGGCCATCGCCGCCGATGTCGTCGTCTCCAATGCCGACGTCACCTGGACCTATGGCCGGCTCCTGCCCGAGGGTGCGTCGCGGCGCTGGCGCCCGGCGAAGCTCGCCCGCGCCTCCCAGTCGATGAGCCTCTTCGTCTGGTATTTCGGCACGGACCGCACCTATCCCGACGTCCCCCACCACACGATCCTGCTCGGGCCGCGCTACCGCGGCCTGCTCGACGACATCTTCCGGCGGAAGGTGCTGGCCGAGGATTTCAGCCTCTACCTGCATCGCCCGACGGCCACCGACGGCTCCCTGGCGCCGGCCGGCCACGACGCCTTCTACGTGCTCTCGCCCGTGCCGAACCTTGCCGGCGGCGAGGACTGGTCGACGGTCGCCGAGGCCTATCGCGCCCGCATCGCGGCGCATCTCGAGGCGACGATGCTGCCGGGGCTCCGGGACCACGTCGTCACCTCGCGGATCATGACGCCCGTCCATTTCCGCGATGAGCTGAACGCGCCCCACGGCGCCGCCTTCAGCCTTGAGCCGGTGCTCACGCAGAGCGCCTGGTTCCGGCCCCACAACCGCTCCGAGGACGTCGCCGGTCTCTATCTGGTCGGTGCGGGAACCCACCCCGGCGCCGGACTGCCCGGCGTCCTCTCATCGGCCAGGATCCTCGACGAGGTCATTCCCCATGCCAGTGCCCTCGCGCCCCGATAGGGACGACGTCGCCGCCTGCCGCGCCCTGCTGAAGGCGGGGTCGAAGTCGTTCTTCGCAGCGTCCCTCCTGCTGCCGCCGCGGGTGAGGGAGCCCGCGACCGTCCTCTATGCCTTCTGCCGGCTTGCCGATGACGCGATCGACCTGTCGACGGCGCCGCAGGCCGCTCTCGCAAGGCTCGGGGACCGTCTCGACCGCATCTATGCGGGCGCGCCGGCTGATCATCCGGTGGACCGGGCTCTGGGGGTGGTCGTCCGCGGCCACGCCCTGCCGCGGGCCGTCTTCGACGCGCTGCTCGACGGCCTCGCCTGGGATGCGGGGGGGCGCAGCTATGCGACCCTCTCCGACCTCGTCGCCTATTCCGCGCGGGTCGCCGGCACGGTCGGCACGCTGATGACCCTGCTGATGGGAAACCGCCACCCGGACGTCCTCGCCCGCGCCTGCGACCTCGGGGTCGCCATGCAGCTCACCAACATCGCCCGCGACGTCGGCGAGGACGCCCGTGCGGGCCGGCTCTACCTTCCGCTGGACTGGCTCGCCGCCGAGGAGATCGACCCGGCCGCCTTCCTCCGCGACCCCCGGCATGACGCGAGGCTCGCGCGCGTGACCCGCCGCCTGCTCGACGAGGCGGACCGCCTCTACCGGCGCTCGGAGAGCGGCATCGCCCATCTGCCGCTGGCGTGCCGGCCGGCCATCCATGCGGCCCGGCTCATCTATGCCGAGATCGGCATAGCCCTCGCCGCGCGGGGCCATGACGGCGTGTCCGGTCGCACGGTGGTGCCGCGCGCGCGCAAGGCCGCCCTTCTCGCCCGCGCCGTGATGGATTCGGGACGAGCGGGCCGGGAGGCCGGGGCGGCGGCCCTCGCCGAGG
>NZ_JBQVQL010000169.1:0-3622 GCF_052440005.1 Phreatobacter sp. | reverse complement strand
AAGCGCGGCCAGGGCCTGCTCATCCTCTTCCACGTCACCGCCGACACCTCCTGGTCGGACCTGCCGATCTCCGGCGCCTTCGTCGACATGCTGAAACGCATCGCCGGCCTCTCGGCCGCCGGACGCCCGGCGGCCGAGGGCCTCGCCGCCGTGCCCGGCCAGCCGAGGGCGAGCGAGCGGGTCGCCCCGACGCGGGTGCTGGACGGCTATGGAGGCTTCGTGCGCCCGCCGGCCACCGCCCGTCCCATCCCCGCCGACTGGCGCGAGCCCGCCACCTTCGATTATCCGCCGGGCTTCTACGGGCCCCAGGAGGGCACCATCGCCGTCAACACCCTTGGTCCGGACGAGCGGCTGAGGCGGCTCGACGTCGGTCCCCTGAATGCCACGATCGAGCGGTATCGTCTGGGCGAACCCGTCGATCTCCGATCCCCACTGGTGGTGACCGCCCTGATCCTGCTCCTCGCCGACGGCCTCATCGTCCTCCTCATCGCCGGCGGCCTCGCCCGGCTGACGGCCGGCCGCCAGGGCCGCACGGCCGCCTGGCTCGTCCTTCTCGGAGGCGCCCTGGCGCTCGCCGCCCCTGCCGCGGAGGCACAGACCCGGCGCAGCCAGGAGCGGCCCATCGTCTCCACCGGCAATCCCGTGGACGACGCCGCCATCCGCGCCACCCAGTCGACCCGCCTCGCCTATGTCGTCACCGGTTCGCGCGAGGTCGACGACGTCTCCCGCGCCGGGCTCGAAGGCCTCACCCGCTTCCTCTCCGCCCGAACCGCGCTGGAGCCGGCGCAGCCGCAGGGCGTCGACATCGCGCGTGACGAGCTCGCCTTCTTCCCCGTGCTCTACTGGCCCGTGGTGGCCGGGGCCGGGGAGCCGGCGCCCCAGGCGCTGCTGAAGCTCGACGCCTACATGAAGCAGGGCGGCATGGTGATCTTCGACACCCGCGACGCCCTCACCGCCCGACCGGGCCAGACGAGCCCCGCCCAGGCGACGCTCCGCCGCATCCTCGCCGGCCTCGACATTCCCGAGCTCGAGGCCGTGCCGCGCGACCATGTGCTGGCGCGCGCCTTCTTCATCCTGCGCGAATTTCCCGGCCGCTATACCGACGGCGTCACCTGGGTCGAGGCGATCCCGCCCGCTAGCGAGGAGGAGCAGGCGCGCCCGGCGCGGGCCTCCGACTCGGTCTCGCCCATCGTCATCACCTCCAACGACCTCGCCTCCGCCTGGGCCATCGACCGCCAGGGCAATCCGCTGCTGCCCGTGCAGGGCGAGGCGCGCCAGCGCGAGCTCTCCTTCCGCTTCGGCGTCAACCTCGTCATGTATGCCCTGACCGGCAACTACAAGACCGACCAGGTCCACGTCCCCGCCCTGCTCGAACGGCTGGGGAACTGACGCCATGACCCTCGGCATCGTCTGGTCGCCCATCGTCCCGCTCTGGGCCCTCGCCCTCGCAGCCCTGGCGGCCCTCGTCATCGCAGGCCTGCTCGTCGTCTCGCGCTCCCGCGGCGCGTGGTGGCGCGTCGCCGCCATGGCCCTCGCGCTGATGGCGCTGGCCAACCCCGTCTTCACCCAGGAGGACCGCGACCCGCTGCAGTCGGTGGTCGCCGTCGTCCTCGACCGCTCGGCGAGCCAGTCTCTCGCCGACCGCACCCGCATGACCGACGAGGCCAAGGCCGCCATCGAGCGCTCCTTCGCCCGCTCCCCCGGTTTCGAGGTGCGCTGGATCGACGCCGGCGCCTCCGACGGCCAGACCGACGGCACCCACCTCTTCGAGGCGCTGCGCCAGGGCCTCTCCGACGTGCCGGCCGAGCGCATCGGCGGCGCCATCCTCGTCACCGACGGGCAGGTCCACGACGTCCCGGCCCAGGCCTCCGCCATCGGCTTCACCGCGCCGGTTCACGCCCTCGTCACCGGCCGCTCCACCGATCGCGACCGCCGCGTCGTGCTGACCCAGACGCCGCGCTTCGGCATCGTCCAGCAAAGCCAGACCGTCGGCTTCCGCATCGAGGACAACGGCACCGGCGGCGTCGTGGCCCAAGCCGCCGTCACCATCAGCCGCGACGGCGAGGTGATCGAGCGGCGCACCGTCGCCACCGGCGCGACCACCAATGTCTCGGTCCAGATCACCCACGCCGGCGCCAACATCGTCGAGATCGAGGTGGACGGCCTCGAGGGCGAGCTCACCCCCATCAACAACCGCGCCGTGGTCGTCATCGACGGCATCCGCGAGAAGCTGCGCGTGCTGCTCGTCTCCGGCGAGCCCCATGCCGGCGAGCGCACCTGGCGCAACCTCCTGAAGTCCGACGCCGGCGTCGACCTCGTGCACTTCACCATTCTGCGCCCGCCGGAGAAGCAGGACGGAACGCCGATCAACGAGCTCTCGCTCATCGCCTTCCCGACCCGCGAGCTCTTCCAGATCAAGATCCGCGAGTTCGACCTCATCATCTTCGACCGCTACGCCCAGCAGGGCGTGCTACCGCTGATCTATTTCGAGAACATCGCCCGCTATGTGCGCAACGGCGGCGCCCTGCTCATCGCCGCGGGCCCCGAACACGCCACCTCCGCCTCCATCAACGATACCCCGCTGGAGAGCATCCTCCCCGCCGCCCCCACCGGCGAGGTCATGGAGCGGCCCTTCCACGCCCGTGTCTCCGACCAGGGCCGCCGCCATCCGGTGACGCGCTCGCTGCCCGGCATGGTCGCCGAGGGCAATCCGCAGTGGAGCCGCTGGTTTCGCCTGATCGAGAGCCGCCAGCCGGCCCAGGGCGCCACCACCGTCATGGACGGCCCGGATTCGCGGCCCGTGCTCATGCTGACCCGCCAGGGCGAGGGCCGCGTCGCGCTGCTGCTCTCCGACCACATCTGGCTCTGGGCGCGCGGCTACGAGGGCGGCGGGCCGCATCTCGAACTGCTGCGCCGCCTGTCGCACTGGCTGATGAAGGAGCCGGAGCTCGAGGAGGAGAGCCTGCGCCTCGCCGTGCGCGGTCGCCAGCTCGCCGTCGAGCTGCAGACCATGGCCGAACGGCCGGAGAGCGTGACCCTCACACGCCCCTCGGGCAGCAGTGTCACCGTCGCAATGCAGGATGCGGAACCGGGCCTCTGGCGCGGCCAGGTCGACATCACCGAGCTCGGCCTCTGGCGCGCCCAGGCGGGCCGTCTCACGCGCCTCATCAACGTCGGGCCGCCCAACCCGCGCGAGTTCACCGACGTCACCTCCACCACCCGGTTGCTGGAGCCCCTGGTGCGCGCCACCGGAGGCGGCCTCTGGCGCATCTCCGAGACCGGCACGCTCTCGGTGCCGCGCATCGTGCCGACGCGGTCGGCGAGTTCCCTGCGCGGCGAGGACTGGATGGGCATCCGCCAGCGCGACGCCTCGGTGGTGCGCGGCATCGGCATCCTGCCGGCCTTCGCCGGCCTTCTGGGCCTCGTCCTGATGCTCGGCGCCCTCACCGCCGTGTGGGCCCGCGAGGGGCGCTAGCCTCCCGCGGTCCCTGGGCCGGTCCGCAATCCTCGTCGCAGACCCTCACGCCTCAGCGCCGCGAACGGCGCGGCCGTCCGAACACGCGCCGCGCGACCCGACGCTCGCCGCGGGCCACGTTGCGGCGGGTTCGCCGCGATCCGAGGC
>NZ_JBQVQL010000168.1:0-3767 GCF_052440005.1 Phreatobacter sp. | reverse complement strand
GCTCCGGCTCCTGCCGCCGCGCCGCCGGCACCGCCCCGCGTGGAGACGGCAGACCCGGCCCCCCGGCCTGCGTCCCAGCCTGCGGGCCCGGTGGCCATGCAGGCGCGTCGCGCCGGCGGGACCGTGCGCATCCTCGTGCCGTTCACCCGCGAGACCCCGGGCGCGATCTTCCAGCGCGGCGACACGCTCTGGCTCGTCTTCGACACCATCGAGGAGGTGGCGCTCGCCGGCCTCCAGGCCGAGGCCGCCGGCATCTTCTCCTCCGTCGACGCCTCGCGGTCGCAGACCGGCATCGCGGTCCGCATCGGGCTCGAGCGCCAGAGCCTGGCCTCCGCCGGGCGCGACGGGCTCGCCTGGATCGTCACCCTCGCCGACAGCATGCTCGAGCCGCCGCGCCCGGTGCACCTCGCCCGCGCCACGGATCAGGGAGACAAGCTGATCGCCACCGCCGACTTCCCGCAGGCCGGATCGGTGCACCGCCTCTCCGACCCGCTGGCGGGCGATACGCTCATCGTCGTCACCGGGGCCGGCCCCGCCCGTTCCTTCGTGCAGACGCGCGAGATGGTGGAGTTCACCGCGCTCGCCGGCAGCCACGGCCTCGTCTTCCAGCCCATCGCCGACGACCTCTCGGTCACCATCTCCGGCGACCAGGTCAATGTCGGCCGGCCCTTCGGCCTGCAGCTGAGCGCCGGCCTCGCCCGGCCGCCGCCGGTGCAGCGCCTGACCCGCCGTCCGCGCACCATCACCTTCGACCTCGAACTGTGGGCGGTCGACGAGCGCGCCCCGTTCCGCGAGCGGGAGAGCGACCTCCTCGCCAACGCCGCCGCCGTGCACGACACCCAGCGCACCGCCAGGCGCCTCGACCTCGTGCGCTTCTACATGGCGCAGCAGCGCTGGGCCGAGGCCAAGGCCGTGCTCGACGCCATCGTGCGGCAGGACCGGCGGATTGCCGAGGACGGCACGATCCAGGGGCTGCGCGGCGTCGTCTCGATCATGATGCATCGGCCGGCGGATGCGCTGCGCGAGTTCTCCCACCCCGCCATGGCCAATGCGCCGGACGTCGCCCTGTGGCGCGCGACGGCGCTCGCCATGGACGGGCGGACCAAGGAGGCCCACGACGCCTTCGAGGGATCCGACGTCTCCCCCGCCACGCTGCCGCATCCGCTGGCGCGGGCGATCCTGGTGCGCGCCATCGAGGCGGCGCTGGACAGCGGGGCTGTCGACCGCGCCGACAAGCTCCTGTCCGACCTGCAGGAGATCGGCATTCCTCCCACCGCCGAGCAGCAGTTCGCCCTGCTGCGTGGCCGGGTGATCGAGGCCAAGGGCATGGACCGCGACGCCCTCGTCGCCTATGCGCGCGCCGCCAACGGACCGGACCTGCCGGTGCGCGCCGATGCCGAGAACCGGCTGCTCGCCGCCCGCTACAGGCTCGGCGAGATCGACCGCAAGGCGGCGATCGAGGAGCTCGAGGTGCAGAGCTATGCCTGGCGCGGTGACGAGGTGGAGGCACGCACGCTGGCGCTGCTCGCCAAGCTCTATGCCGACCAGGGGCAGTTCCGCGAGGCCTTCACCACCATGCGCCTCGCCATGCGCGCCCATCCGCGTTCGGAATCGGTGCGCGGCATGCAGGACGACGTCGCCCGGCATTTCGAGCGGCTGTTCCTCGACGGCAATGCCGACCAGATGAAGCCGGTGGACGCCCTGGCGCTCTATTACGACTTCCGCGACATGACCCCGCAGGGCCGCCGCGGCGACGAGATCATCCGCCGCCTCGCCGACCGTCTCGCCGGCATGGACCTGCTCGACCAGGCGGCGGCGCTGCTGCAGCACCAGATCGACCGGCGCCTGCAGGGCGCGGCGCGCTCTCAGGTGGCGGCCCGGCTGGCGCTGATCCACCTGTCCAACCGCAAACCCGCCGCCGCCCTGCAGGCGCTGCGCGCGACCCGCCTTGCCGACCTGCCGGAGGAGCTGCGCGTCCAGCGCTACCTGCTCGAGGCCCGCGCCCATGCCGACTCGGGCCGTCCCGATCAGGCGCTGGAAATGCTCTCCGGCATCCGCACGCCCGAGGCGGAGATGCTGCGCGCCGACATCCATTGGGGCGCGCAGCGCCACCGCGAATCCGCCGAGCAGAGCGAGCGCTGGGTCTCGGCCCGCGCCGGCAATGCCCCGCTCGGCAGCGACGAGCGCCGCCACCTGCTGAGGGCGGCCATCGGCTATGCGCTGGTCGACGACGCGCTCGGCCTCGACCGCCTGCGCAGCCGCTGGCGCGAGGCCATGAAGGGCACGCCCGACGAGCGTGCCTTCGACGTGGTGACCTCTCCCATCGATGCGCGGGGCGTCGAGTATCGCGAGATCGCACGCTCCATCGCCGACCGCGACACGCTGGACGCCTTCCTGAAGAACTATCGCGAGCGTTATCCGAGCGAGACGCCGGGGGCGGGGACGCCGCAGCAGCAGTCCGACACGCCGACCGGGGCCACGCCGCGCCAGGGCTGAGGCGCGCGCCGTTCAGGTGCCGAAACTTCGCACCAAGCTGCCGGCGACGAGGTTCCAGCCGTCGACCAACACGAAGAAGATCAGCTTGAACGGCATCGAGACGGTGACCGGTGGCAGCATCATCATGCCCATCGACATGAGCACCGAGGCAACGACGAGGTCGATCACCAGGAAGGGCACGAAGAGCAGGAAGGCGATCTCGAAGGCACGCCTGAGCTCCGAGATCATGAAGGCGGGGATCAGCACCCGGAACGACACCTCCTGCGGCGTCGCCGGCACCGCCTCGCGGGACAGCTCCTGGAACAGCGCGAGGTCCTTCTCGCGCACGTGCTTCAGCATGAAGTCGCGGAACGGGCCGGAGGCGCGCTCGAAGGCCTGCGGCATCTCGATCTGGTTTTCGATCAGCGGGCGCACGCCGAGGTCGTAGCTCTGCTGCAGGGTCGGCGCCATGACGAAGCCGGTGAGGAAGAGCGACAGGCCGACAATGACGGCGTTGGGAGGCGCCGTCTGGGTGCCGATGGCGGTGCGCAGCAGCGAGAGCACCACCGCGATGCGCACGAAGCTGGTCACCATGATGAGGATGGACGGCGCCACCGACAGGATGGTGATGAGCCCGATGAGCTGGATGACGCGCTCGTTGACGCCGGCGCCCTGGCCGAGGTTGATCGAGATGTCCTGGGCGGCCGCGGGGCCGGCGGCCAGCCCGGCGGCGGCGAGGACGACGAGGATCGTCGCGCGGCGCATGGCCGGGCGGGTCCGTGTCCTGCCGTCAGGGATCGTCAGGGCCATCGCCGTCCCGCACCGTCCGAATCGATGCGCGAGTTTAGCAGGCTCGCGGGCCGGGGCCTGTGGATGGCCGGCAGGACAGGACGCCGCGGGACCCGCGCTGCCGTCGCCGCGCTGTGGCAACGGTCGCGGCCCGGCGCCATGACGACCGTGCCAGGCTCGTCTCCTCCGGACGGGGCACACGGTCGAAGTCCTCCTCTCCTCGGCGCGGAGCGACAAGGGGAGGGTGATTACCGCGTCGCGTTCGGACGAGCCGGCCGGAGGCACGCGTCGCCGGAATTCCCGACCTCAGTGGGTCCTGACAGAACGCCCGCGGAGCCCGCGTCAGTTCTTCGGCGGCGTCGGGCCGCGGCCGAGGAGGGCGGCCATTTCCTCCTCCAGGCTGTCGAACACCGACTTCTCGTCGGCCGACAGGGCCTTGGCGGGAGCTGCGGGAGCGCCGGGCTGGGGGCGGGCAGGGGCGGCGGCGGCCGGAGCCGCGGGAG
>NZ_JBQVQL010000167.1:0-3887 GCF_052440005.1 Phreatobacter sp. | reverse complement strand
CCGGAGGCCGCCTCCGCCCTCGCCCGCTACGCCACCTGCGATCGCGTCCCCCCCGGCGGCGAGGCGGTGGCGGTGGCGCCCCTGCCCGTCATTGCCCTCGGCATCGATCCCGCCGTCGCCCTGGCGCTCACCCGCGCCGGGCTGAAGACCATCGGCGACCTCGCCGCCCGTCCAGGCGACATCCTCGTCGCCCGCTTCGGGGCTCTGCTGGCGACGCGGCTGCGCCGGGTCACCGGCCGCGAGGACACGCGCCTGACGCCGCGCCGGGCGGTGGCGGCCTGCATGGTCGAGCGCCGTTTCGCCGAACCGGTGGGCCGGCGCGAGGATCTCCTCGGCGCGCTCGGTCTCATCCTGGGCACGGCCGGAGCGACGCTGGAGGAACGAGGCGAAGGAGGGCGGCTCTTCGAGGCGAGCTTCTTCCGCACCGACGGCGTCGTCCGCCGCATCGGGGTGGAGACGGGCGAGGCGACGCGCGACGCGGCGGCCCTCATCCGCCTCTTCGCCGAAAAGATGCACCTCATCGACGATCCATCCGACCCCGGCTTCGGCTTCGATCTCATCCGCCTCGCCGTCCTGCGCACGGAAGCGCAGATGCAGCGCCAGGCGCGGCTCGACGGCCGCGGCGAGGCCGATCGCGAGACCGTCGCCCTCATCGACCGGCTGGTCGCCCGCTTCGGCCGCGACAGCGTCGTGCGCCTCGTCGACCGCCACTCCCACATCCCCGAACGGGCCGAGGCCATGCGGCCGGCCATCGCCGTCGGCGCCACGCTGGCCTGGCCCGCCATGCGCGCCACCCGCCCCCTCACCCGGCCCCTCCAGCTCTTCGATCCGCCACAGCCGATCGAAACCCTCGCCGAAGTCCCGGACGGCCCGCCGGCCACCTTCCACTGGCGGCGCACCACCCACCAGATCGCCCGCGCCGAGGGCCCCGAGCGCATCGCAACCGAATGGTGGCGCGACGGCGAGAGCGCCCTGACGCGCGACTATTACTGCCTCGAGGACCGCGAGGGCCGCCGCTTCTGGGTGTTCCGCCAGGGCCTCTATGGTGCTGAGACGACCGCGCCGCGCTGGTTCGTCCACGGGCTCTTCGCGTGAGGCCACCCATGGCCTCTCATGAACCGGCCTATGCCGAGCTCGCGACCCACTCGAATTTCTCCTTCCTGCGCGGCGCCTCCCACGCCCGCGACCTGGTGCTCACCGCCCTCGCCCTCGGCCATTCCGGCATCGGCATCGCCGACCGCAACACGGTCGCCGGCGTGGTGCGCGCCCATGCCTTCCTGAAGGAGATCCGGACCGACGGCCTCATCCCACCCGACAAGGTCAAGGAGGGCTCCTCCCCCGGCGAGTTCGTCTGGGTCGACATGCCCCAGGCCGGCGCCCTCGGCTTCAAGCCGGAGGCCTTCAAGGCGGCGGCGGAGCGCTTC
The DNA here is from genome assembly GCF_052440005.1 of Phreatobacter sp. Taxonomy (GTDB): domain Bacteria; phylum Pseudomonadota; class Alphaproteobacteria; order Rhizobiales; family Phreatobacteraceae; genus Phreatobacter. Next base: position 2,463 of record NZ_JBQVQL010000167.1, on the reverse strand, counting down.
CGGCTCGCCGTCGGGACCCGCTTCGTCTTCTGCGACGGATCGCCGGAGGTGATCGCCTATCCGGTCAACCGGCGCGGCTGGGGCCGCATCTGCCGGCTCCTCACCACCGGCAACCTGCGCGGCGGCAAGGGCGACTGCCGCCTCACCCTCGACGATCTCGTGGCGGACACCCGCGACCTCCTGCTCATCCTCATGCCGGGAGAGGACGAGGCGGGGCTGGAAGCGCCGCTGCGCATCCTCGACGAGGCTGCGCCCGGCCAGCTCTGGCTCGGCGCAACCATGGGCCGGAGCGGCGAGGACCGCCGCCGCCTCTTCCGCCTTCGGGCCCTCGGCGAGGCGGTGGGCGTGCCGCTCCTCGCCGTCAACGACGTGCTCTACCACGACCCCGCCCAGCGCGACCTGCAGGACGTGCTCACCTGCATCCGCGAGGGCGTCACCATCGAGGAGGCCGGCTTTCGCCTGGCCGCCAATGCCGAGCGCCACCTGAAGCCGGCGCAGGAAATGGCGCGGCTCTTCCGCGACTGCCCCGAGGCCGTCGCCGAGACGCAGCACCTGCTGTCCCGCATGGATTTCTCGCTGGCCGAGCTGAAATACGAATATCCGGAGGAGCCGGTGCCGCCCGGCTGGACGCCGCAGGGCTGGCTGGAAAAGATCACCTGGGAGCGTGCCGTCCACCGCTATGGCGGTGAGGTGCCGGCGAAGGTCGAGAAGCTTCTCGCCGAGGAACTCGCCCTCATCGCGAGCCTCGACTATGCCCGCTACTTCCTCACCATCGTCGACATCGTCCGCGTCGCCGAGGACAAGGGCATCCTCTGCCAGGGCCGCGGCTCCGCCGCCAATTCCGCCGTCTGCTACGTGCTCGGCATCACCGCCGTCGATCCCAACGACCACGACCTCCTCTTCGCCCGCTTCATCTCGTCGGAACGGCGCGAGCCGCCGGACATCGACGTCGATTTCGAGCACGAGCGCCGCGAGGAGGTCATCCAGCACATCTATGCCCGCTACGGCCGCGAGCGCGCCGGCATCGCCGCCACCGTCATCAGCTACCGGCCGCGCAGCGCCATCCGCGAGGTCGGCAAGGCCCTCGGCCTCACCGAGGACGTCACCGGCCGCCTCGCCGGCATGGTCTGGGGCTCATGGGGCACCGCCATCGGCGACCACTATGTCCGCGAGGCGGGGCTGGACCCGGCCAATCCCCTGATCCGCCGCGCCGTCGGCCTCGCCGAGCGCCTCATCGGCTTTCCCCGCCATCTCTCCCAGCATGTCGGCGGCTTCGTACTGACCGGCGCCCGGCTCGACGAGACGGTCCCCATCGGCCCCGCCGCCATGGCGGATCGCACCTTCATCGAATGGGACAAGGACGACATCGACGCGCTCGGCCTGATGAAGGTCGACGTGCTGGCACTGGGCATGCTCACCTGCATCCGCAAGGCCTTCGCCCTGCTGCGCGAGACCGGCGGGCCGGACCTCGACCTCTTCAACGTGCCCCCCGACGACCCCGCCGTCTACGACATGCTCTGCCGCGGCGATTCCATCGGCGTCTTCCAGGTGGAGAGCCGGGCGCAGATCAACATGCTGCCACGCCTCAAACCGCGCAATCTCTACGACCTCGTCATCCAGGTCGCCATCGTCCGCCCGGGCCCCATCGAGGGCGACATGGTGCATCCCTACCTGAAGCGGCGGAGCGGCCTCGAACCCGTCGTCTATCCCTCGCCCGCCCCCGGTCACGGCGAGCCCGACGAGCTCTACCAGGTGCTGAACAAGACCTGCGGCGTGCCGCTGTTCCAGGAACAGGCCATGCGCCTCGCCATGGTGGCGGCGAAGTTCACCGCCGACGAGGCCAACGGCCTGCGCCGGGCCATGGCGACCTTCCGCAATGTCGGCACGATCGGCCGGTTCGAGACGCTGATGACGGGGCGGATGGTGGCGCGCGGCTACGGGCCGGCCTTCGCCCAGCGCTGCTTCGACCAGATCAAGGGTTTCGGCAGCTACGGCTTTCCCGAGAGCCACGCCGCCTCCTTCGCCAAGCTCGTCTACATCTCCTCCTGGATCAAATGTCACCACCCCGCGATCTTTGCCTGCGCGCTCCTCAACGCCCAGCCCATGGGCTTCTACGCGCCGGCCCAGATCGTCCGCGACGCGCGCGAGCACGGCGTCGAGGTCCGCGCCGTCGACGTCAATCAGAGCCTCTGGGACAACAGCCTCGAGCGCGGTCGGGACGGTCATGCCCTGCGCCTCGGCTTCCGCCAGCTCGACGGCCTCCACGAGGCCTGGGCCGAGAGGCTGGTGGCGGCGCGCGCACGGCCCTTTGCCGACATCGAGGACCTCGCCCGCCGCTGCGCCCTGCCGGCCCGGGCGCTGCATATCCTGGCCGATGCCGACGCCTTCCGCTCCATCGGCCTCGACCGCCGCGAGGCGCTGTGGGCGGTCCGCCGCCTGCCCGACGACCGCCCGCTGCCGCTC
>NZ_JBQVQL010000166.1:0-3921 GCF_052440005.1 Phreatobacter sp. | reverse complement strand
TCGGCTTCGGCGTCGGGGCGCTTGCCACCGGCCTGATCGTCGGCGGCGCCATCGCCGCAAGCCGCTCCAACGCCTACGCCTCCGAGTGCTACCTGACCCGCCGCTGGGTCGACGGCCCCTACGGCCCGGAGCGCCGCACCGTCCGCGTCTGCGAGTGATCGCCGGCGCCTGACAGACCTCCATCAGACCTCCAGCGAAGCCCCGGCCATGCACCGGGGCTTTTGCTTGTCGGCAGGCCGGCGAGATGGCGAAGAGGTCACCTTGGAGGATTGGGGGAGAGGCAGGGCCGGCCTGCCCTTCAGCCGGGCCGTTGTCCCTCATTCACGCGCCGTTCGAATGCGGCCCGCGACGCTCGAGGCTCTGCGGCCTGGACCGGGGGCAAAAAGAAACCGGCGGAGCTTGCGCTCCGCCGGTCCGGTTTGTCGGGTGTGGAGGGAGGGATCAGCGGCGGCCGCCGCGGCGCTCGCAGACGATGCCGCCCCAGTACGTGGAGTAGTGGCAGGCCTCCATGCTGGCGCTGGCCGGGGGCGGCGCGCCGTAGCGCTGGTGCGTCGGCCCGCCGGGCATGACGACCGCGTTGGTGTAGGTGGCCTCCGAGCCGCCGCCACCACCACCGCCGCCGCCGCCGCCGCCGCGGGCTTCTGCGAGGCCGGTGAAGGCGCTGGTCAGCGCGAGGGTGAGGGCGCCGGCGACGGCCAGCTTGCTGATGGACCTGGACATGGTGATCTCCTTGGGTTCCGGGCGCCGCGTCCTGCGGTCGCTTGCGATGTCCATGGGTCGGTCTGGGAGCGGCGAAGGTTCATCCAGGGCGCCGGAAAGATCGCTCACCGGCACAAAAGAAAACCCCGGCCGCAAAGCCGGGGTTTTCGGAATCTGGCAGGTCAGGGCGCCTCACATGTGGATGGCGCGCTTGTCGACGGCGAGCGCCGCCTCCTTGACCGCCTCCGACATGGTCGGGTGGGCGTGGGTGGAACGGCCGAGGTCCTCGGCCGAACCGCCGAACTCCATCAGCACCACGGCCTCGTGGATCATCTCGCCGGCGCCGGCGCCGACGATGTGGACGCCCAGCACCTTGTCCGTCGCCGCATCGGCCAGCACCTTCACGAAGCCGTCCGTGGCACGGTTGGCGCGGGCGCGGCCGTTGGCCGTGAAGGGGAACTTGCCGACGTTGTAGGCGATGCCGGCGGCTTTCAGGTCCTCCTCGGATTTCCCCACGGTTGCCACCTCGGGATAGGTGTAGACGACGCCGGGAATGCAGTCGTAGTTCACGTGGCCCGCCTTGCCGGCGATGATCTCGGCCACCGCGATGCCCTCGTCCTCGGCCTTGTGGGCGAGCATCGGGCCACGCACCACGTCGCCGATGGCGTAGATGCCGGGAACGTTGGTCTTGAAATGGTCGTCGATGACGACACGGCCGCGCTCCAGCGCAACACCGACGGTCTCCAGCCCCAGGCCCTCGGTATAGGGACGGCGGCCGATGGCGACGAGCACCACCTCGGCCTCGATGGTCTGCGCCTCGCCGCCGGCGGCGGGCTCCACCGTCAGGGAGACGCCCTTCTTCGAGGCCTTGGCGCCGGTCACCTTGGAGCCGAGCTGGAAGGTCACGCCCTGCTTGCCCATGATGCGCTGGAACTGCTTGGCGACCTCGGCGTCCATGCCGGGGAGGATGCGATCGAGATACTCGACCACGTGCACTTCGGCGCCGAGGCGGCGCCAGACCGAGCCGAGCTCGAGGCCGATCACGCCGGCGCCGATCACCACCATCTTCGAGGGAACCTTGGCGAGTTCGAGCGCGCCTTCCGAGGAGACGATCTGCTTCTCGTCGATGGTGACGCCCGGCAGCGGGGTCACCTCCGAGCCGGTGGCGATGACGATGTTCTTCGCCTCGATCTCCGTGACCTTGCCGTCCTCGGCGGTGACCGAGACCTTGCCCGGCGCGGTAATGGCGCCGCGGCCGAAATGCTGGTCGATCTTGTGCTTCTTCATCAGGAAGGCGACGCCGTTGACGTTGGCGTCCACCGTCTCCTGCTTGTGCACCATCATCTGCTTCAGGTTGAGCTTCGGCGCCGGCACCTCGATGCCCAGCGCCTGAAAGCCGTGGCCGGCCTCGTCGAACAGTTCGGAAGCGTGCAGCAGCGCCTTGGACGGGATGCAGCCGATGTTGAGGCAGGTGCCGCCATGGGTCTTGCGCTTCTCGACCACCGCGACCTTCAGCCCGAGCTGCGCGGCGCGGATGGCGCCGACATAGCCGCCGGGGCCGGTGCCGATGACGATGAGATCGTAGGACATGGACTGTCTCCGGAATTGCGGACGGTGGCGGGGCGCTCAGCGCCCGCCGGATGCGGTGATGAAGGTGCCGGTGCAGTAGGAGGCTTCCTCCGAGAGGAGCCAGAGCGCGGCACGGGCGATCTCTTCCGGATCGCCGATCCGCTGCATCGGAATGGACGGGCGAATGCGCTCGACCCTGCCGGGGTCGCCGCTCGCCTCGTGGATGTCGGTGGTGACCATGCCGGGGCGCACCGCGTTGACGCGGATCCCCTCCATCGCGACCTCCTTGGCGAGGCCGATGACGAAGCTGTCCACGGCGCCCTTGGAGGCGGCGTAGTCGACATATTCGTTCGGGCTGCCGAGCACCGAGGCCACCGACGAGATGGCGACGATGGCGCCGCCCTTGCCGCCGTGCTTGGTCGACATGCGCTTCACCGCCTCGCGGGCGCAGATGATCGTGCCGACCACGTTGATGTTCATGATGCGATGGAGGCGGTCAGCCGTGTAGGTCTCGACACGGCCCGACAGCGACACGACGCCGGCATTGGCGATGAGGCCGACCAGCGGTCCGAGCCTGTCGGCCGCGGCGAAGATGCCGAGGATGTCGGATTCCTCGGCAATGTCGCCCTTCACCGAGACGGCCTGGGCGCCCAGCGCATTGATGGCGGCGACGACCTCCTCGGCCGCCGCGGCATTGGCGGTGTAGTTGACCACCACGTCATAGCCGCGCTCAGCCGCCAGCAGGGCGCAGGCGCGCCCGATGCCGCGGCTCGATCCGGTGACGATGACGACGCCCTTGGACATGCTGCTTCTCCCGCCGCGGCGGCCGCCGTCGACCGGCGGCCGGAATGGCCTCAGAGCGTCACGGACCTCAGAGGTCCATGACCAGGCGGGCCGGATCCTCCAGGCTCTCCTTGACGCGCACCAGGAAGGTCACGGCTTCCTTGCCGTCGACGATCCGGTGGTCGTAGGAGAGCGCCAGATACATCATCGGGCGGATCTCGATCTTGCCGCCGATGACCATCGGCCGCTCCTGGATCTTGTGCATGCCGAGGATGCCCGACTGCGGCGCGTTGAGGATCGGCGTCGACATCAGCGAGCCGTAGACGCCGCCGTTGGAGATCGTGAACGTACCGCCCTGCATCTCCTCGATGGTCAGCTTGCCGTCGCGGGCGCGGCGGCCGAAATCGGCGATGGTCTTCTCGACCTCGGCGATGCCCATCTGGTCGGCATCGCGCACCACCGGCACGACGAGGCCCTTGTCGGTGCCGACGGCGACGCCGACGTGGCAGAAATTCTTGTAGACGATGTCGCTGCCTTCGATCTCGGCATTCACTGCCGGGATATCCTTCAGCGCCTGCACGCAGGCCCGCACGAAGAAGCCCATGAAGCCGAGCTTCACGCCGTGCTTCTTCTCGAACAGGTCCTTGTACTGGTTGCGCAGGCTCATCACGGCCGTCATGTCGACCTCGTTGAAGGTCGTCAGCATGGCGGCGCTGTTCTGCGCGTCCTTGAGGCGGCGCGCGATGGTCTGGCGCAGGCGCGTCATCTTCACGCGCTCCTCGCGGGCCGCATCCTCCGGCTGGGAGGCCGGGCGCGGGGCCGAGACGGGGGCCGGCGCCGGGGCGGCGGAGCCACCGGTCGCGATGGCGG
>NZ_JBQVQL010000165.1:0-3979 GCF_052440005.1 Phreatobacter sp. | reverse complement strand
GGCCCGCACCGCCCGCCCGCCCGTTCCGGCGCCCGCCATGGTGGCTCCGAACGCCGAGGGCGCCGGCGGAACCGTCGTCTTCGCCCGCCAGCCGACCGAGCGCGCCGCGACGGTCGCGGCCATGCATGCTCCCGACCCGCGGGCCCAGCGGCTCATCCAGCAGCCGGTCCAGGTGGTCGCCATGACCTTCTCGGCCTCGGCGCCGGCCACCGTGCCGACCCAGCGCTTCTCGGGGCAGGCGGTCTCGACGCTCCGGACGATCGAGTTCGCCGCGCCGACGCCGCAGCGCGGCGCCTTCCTCTCCCGCTGATCCTGACGGGGGCGCCCTCGCGCCCCTGACCTGCACGCGGCCCCATGGCGGGGCCCGCCCATCCGTTGCATGGTCCGGCCCCCTCCCGGCCCGACGGCCGGGATCCGATCACAGTGCCGGACCGGCCGCGCGCCCCGGACGACGCGGGACGCCATGGACCCCATCCGCTTCATTCCGCCGGCCCTGGCGATCCTGTGGGGCCTCAACTGGCCGGCCGTGAAGATCGGCCTGTCGGAGGTGCCGCCCTTCGCGCTGCGCATGGGCGGCATGGGCGCCGGCGGGCTCATCCTGCTGGCGCTGGCGCTCCTCACCGGCCGGTCGCTGCGCTTCGCGCGCTCCGACGTGGTGCCGCTGCTCGTCGGCGGCTTCCTCAACATCACCGTCTTCAATCTCGCCGTGGTCTTCGCCCAGCTCGCCACCACGACGTCGCGGGCAGCGATCCTCACGTTCACGACGCCGCTCTGGGCCATCGTGCTCGCCTATTTCGTGCTGGGTGAGAAGCTCGACCGCACGCGGGTCGCGGCGCTGGTCATCGGCCTCGCCGGCATCGCGGTGCTGGCGTCACCGATCTTCACGGGAACGGTCAACCCGCTCGGCGTGCTGTTCCCGGTGGTGGCGGCGCTGAGCTGGGCGGCGGGCTCGGTCTACCTCAAGCGCCGGCCCTACCGGGCCGACCGCATGGTGGCGATCGGTTATCAGCTGCTGCTGGCGGGGAGCGTTGCGGCCGTGGGGTTCGTGGTCAGCGGCGAGAGCCTGCCGGGCAGCCTGTCGGCGGGGACGGCCTTCGCCATCGCCTACCACGTCGTCGGCGCGACGGCGCTCGCCTATGTGCTGTGGTTCACGCTGCTCGACCGGCTGACGGTCGGGGCCGCCTCGATGACGACCTTCGCCATTCCGGTGGTCGGCGTCATCGGCGCCATGGTGCTCGTCGGCGACCGGCCGGGCCTTCTCGACTATGTCGGCTTCGCCGCGGTCATCGCCGCGGCGGGCCTTGCCACGTTCGGACAGAAGAGGGCGTAGGGGGCTGCGCCCTCACGCCATGCCGAGAGCCTGCTTGTAGAGCTCGAGGATCGCCTCCTCCTCCATGCGCTCGTCGCGATCCTGCTTGCGCAGGGAGACGATCTTGCGCAGCACCTTGGTGTCGAAGCCGTTGGCCTTTGCCTCGCCGTAGACGTCCTTGATGTCGTCCGACAGCGCCTTCTTCTCCTCCTCGAGGCGCTCGATGCGCTCGATGATGGATTTCAGCTGATCGGCTGCGACGCTTTGGGTATCGACCATGTGCGGCTCCCGGGACGAGGGCGGAGGAAGCCGCACTGGTTCGCGAATTCGCGTCGCGGGGTCAAGCGGCGCGGCGCTTGTCCACAGGCCCGCCGCCGCCTATGCATCGACGGGCGAAACCGTGCCATGACATCTCCGCCCGCCGTCATCCCGTCTGAGCCGCGCACCTCCCGGGCCGGCGCCTTCCTGGCGCTCCTCGCGGGCGCGACGGCGCTCGGCGTCTCGCCGGTCTTCGTGCGCCTCGCCGATGTCGGGCCCTTCGCCTCGGCCTTCTGGCGAGCGGCCCTGGCGCTGCCCGTGCTCTATGTGTGGATGCGGCTCGAGGATCGCGGCCGGACGGAACGCGCCGGGCTGACCCTGCCCGGCATTCTCGCCGGCCTGTTCTTCGCCGGCGACCTGTTCTTCTGGCACCTGTCCATCCTCAACACCTCCATCGCCAACTCGACCTTCCTCGCCACCACGGCTCCGGTCTGGGTCATTCTCGTCGCCTGGCTGTGGTTCAAGGACCGCGTCTCCGGGGCGACGCTCGCCGGTCTCGCCCTCTGCATCGCCGGCGGCGCGGCGCTCGTCGGCGACAGCCTGCAGGTCGACCGCTCGCGCCTGTCCGGCGACCTCTACGGCCTCGCGACCGGCGTGTTCTTCGGCCTCTATTTCCACGCCATCCGCGCGGGCCGGGTGACGCACGGGGCGGCGCGGCTGACCCTCCACTCCACGGCCGTGACGGCGCTGGTGCTCTTCGGCGTCGCGCTGATGCTGGAGCCGCGCATCCTGCCGCAGAGCCTGCAGGGCTGGCTCGCCGTGCTGGCGCTCGGCATGCTCACCCACGCGGCGGGGCAGGGGCTGCTGTCGGTGGCGCTGGGAACGCTGCCCACCGTCTTCTCCTCGCTCGTCATCTTCCTCGAGGCGGTCATCGCCGCGCTCTTCGCCTGGGTCGTGCTGGGTGAGGCGCTCAGCGTGGCGCAGGTCGCGGGCGGCGCGGCGATCATGCTCGGCATCTGGGTGGCGCGGCCGCGATGAGGGGGTTGCGGCGACTGGCGCGCCTCGTCCTGCTGGCGGCGCTGACGCTCGCCCCCGTCCTGCCGGTCCGCGCCGAAACCGCGACGGTCGAGACGCTGGAACAGGCGATCTGCCGGCTGATCGAGGCGGGCGCCCGCCGCCACGACCTGCCGGTCCATTTCTTCACGCGGCTGATCTGGGTGGAAAGCCGCTTCCGCATCCGCGCGGTCAGCCCGGCCGGCGCGCAGGGAGTCGCCCAGTTCATGCCGGGGACGGCGCGCGAGCGCGGCCTCGCCGATCCCTTCGATCCCGAACAGGCGATCGCCGCCTCGGCGGGCCTCCTCGCGGACCTCCGGCGCCAGTTCGGCAATCTCGGCCTTGCTGCAGCCGCCTATAACGGCGGGCCGACGCGGGTGCAGAACTTCCTCGACGGGCGGGGAGGCCTGCCGCTCGAAACGCAGAACTACGTGTTCCAGATCACGGCGCGCACCGCGGAGGACTGGGCCGAGGACCGCCGCCGCGGCGTGGTGCCGCCGGCCGGCCTGCAGGACCAGCCGCCGCAGAACTGCCTGATGGTGACCGCGCTGCTCCGGCGGCCGGGCGAGCTCCTGGCGGGAATCCAGGGGCCCTTCGCGCCCTGGGGCGTCCAGCTCTCCGGCAATTTCTCGCGGGCGGTGGCGCTCGCCGGCTACCAGCGGGCGCGGGTGCGGCTCGCCGGCGTGCTCGGCGACGTGCAGCCGCTGGTGCTCGGTCAGCGCCTGCGCAGCCGGGGAAGGGCGCTGTTCTACCGGGTGAGGGTGCCGGTGCAGACGCGGCGGGGCGCGGACGAGCTCTGCAACCGCATCCGGGCGGCGGGGGGCGCCTGCATCGTGCTGCGCAACTGATGCCGCGGTGGACGGCGGCCGGCCCGGTCGGCCGTTTCGTTGACAGTGCCGGTGGTATCAAGGAAAAGCCAAAGAGCTGGATGACAAGGCGCTGATGACTCGTCTCTCCCCCCGCGCATTCTGCCTCCTCGCCGGCCTCGCGTCGGGCGCGATATGGCTCGGCGGCACGGCACCCGCCGCCGCCGACCTGCGCCTGTGCAACACGACGGGAAGCCGCGTCGGCGTCGCCATCGGCTACAAGGACGGCGAGGGCTGGACTACCGAGGGCTGGTGGAACGTGCCGGCCCGCTCCTGCGAGACGATCCTGCGCGGCCCGCTGGTGGCGCGCTACTACTACCTCTACGCGGTCGACTACGACCAGGGCGGCGAGTGGTCGGGCCGTGCCTTCATGTGCTCGCGCGACAAGGAATTCACCATCCGCGGCATCGAGCAGTGCCTGGCGCGCGGCTATGACCGGCTCGGCTTCTTCGAAGTGGACACCCAGGACCAGCGGCAGTGGACGGTGCAGCTG
>NZ_JBQVQL010000164.1:0-3987 GCF_052440005.1 Phreatobacter sp. | reverse complement strand
GCGCCAGGCCGGTGCCCGCCTTCGATGCGGCGCTGGCGCTGACGGTCGCGGCCCCCAACCGGGTCTTCGTTCGGGGCCGTGGCATCGATGCGGAACTCGGCGGCCAGCTGCGCGTCGGCGGCACGCTGGCGGCGCCGCAGCTCGAGGGCGGCTTCGAACTGCGCCGCGGGCGTCTCTCCGTGCTGAGCCAGCGGCTCGACTTCAGCCGTGGTCGTCTGACCTTCGCGGGCGGCACCCTGCCGGAACTCGATTTCGTCGCGGAGACACGCGCGGGCGACGTCACCGCCCGCGTCGCCGTCAACGGCCCGGCCGACCAGCCCGCCTTCGCCTTCACCTCCGATCCGGACCTGCCGCAGGACGAGGTACTCTCGCGCCTGCTCTTCGCGCGCGCCTCGGGTTCGCTGTCGCCCTTCCAGGCGCTGCAGCTGGCGCAGACGGCGGCCCAGTTCGCCGGCGGGGGCGGGGATGATTCCTTCGAGCGGCTGCGCAAGTCGCTCGGTGTCGACAATCTCGACATCGGCGTCGGCGCGGGAGGGCCGACGATCGGCGTCTCGCGCTATATCAGCGACAATGTCTCCGTCGGCGTGAAGGCCGGGGCGCGCCCGGAGGACACCGGCGTCTCCGTCAACATCGACGTGACGCGCCGTCTCAAGCTGCAGGCGGAGACCAATGCCGAGGGCGGCGCGGCCGTCGGCGTCGGCGCCGAGTGGGAATACTGAGGCGCCGAGGGGAATCGCTCTGCGGCCTGTCGCAGCGCGCTCGCCCGGCACGACACCCGTGATTCTGCTTTGGAACGGCTCCAAACCGGCGCTACCGGCGAGGTGCGGTTAACGGGTGGTAAATTTCGGCGTTCAAAGCGTGGCCTGCCTGCAACACCGGGTTCCAAAGCACCCCCTCGGGCCTCGCGGCGGCGTGATCGCGGTTGATCGGCGGGAGGGCTTTCGTATGGTTGTCCTGCGTCGGGACGTTCCCGGTCGCTGTTTTTCGTCTTCGCCTCTGAATGGTCAGGGACGCGGGCGAAAGACCGGGAACAAGCCGGTTCGGTGAATAGGGTCTCCTGGGGCCTCTCACCAACGAAGCGGTGGAAGCCCGAGGGTCTCGAAACTCTTTTGGAGGTTACCAATGAAGCTCGTTAAGAGCCTCCTCCTCGGTTCCGCCGCCGGCTTCGCCGCGGTCGCCGGGGCTCAGGCCGCCGACCTTCCCTCGCGGAAGGCCGCTCCGGTCGAATACGTTCGCGTCTGCTCCGCCTACGGCGCAGGCTTCTTCTACATCCCCGGCACCGAGACCTGCCTCCGCGTCGGCGGCCGCGTTCGCGCCGAGTACACGGTCGGCACCCGTTACGGTGAAGGTCAGGACGCTTACGGCACCCGCTCGCGCGGTCGTCTGAACGTCGACGCCCGCACCGCGACCGCCTACGGCACGCTGCGCACCTTCTTCCGCTACGAGCTGACGGTTTCGTCGGGCTTCTACTCCGGCACGACCAACGGCAACCAGGGCATCATCGCTCCGGGTACCGGCCGTAACGTCGCCTCGGGCACCGCTTCCAACCTCGACCTGGCCTTCGTCCAGTTCGGCCCGATCACCGCTGGTCGCGCGCAGTCGTTCTTCGACTTCTACGCCAACGACTTCGGCTTCTCGACCCTGCGCACGGCTGACGCGCGTCTGAACCTGCTGGCCTACACCGCCACCTTCGGTTCGGGCTTCTCGGCCACCGTGTCGCTCGAAGACCGCAACACCGGCACCGGCACCCGTGAAAACGGCGTCGTCAGCCCGCTCGGCGCGTCTGCGGTTCTCGGTCAGGACTTCCCGGACGTCGTCGCCTCGCTGCGCGTCGATCAGGGTTGGGGCTCTGCCCAGCTGTCGGGTGCGATCACCCAGCGCAACATCTCGAACACCGGCCCGTTGTTCAACGCGTCGAAGGATGAGATGGGCTTCGCCATCCAGGGCGGCGTCAAGATCAACCTGCCGATGCTCGCCGCTGGCGATCAGCTGTTCCTGCAGGCTGCCTACGCCGATGGCGCTCTCGGCTATCTCGGCTGGGGTGGTCAGTTCGGTGCCGGTCGCCAGACGACTTCGGTCGCCGGCAACCAGCTCATTGTCGCGGACTACGGCGTCTCGGCGTTCGGCAACACGAAGTCGGCCACCGGCTGGTCGATCGTCGCTGCGTTCCGTCACTTCTGGACCCCGCAGCTGCGCACCGAGATCTACGGTTCGTATAGCGAGCTGAGCCTCGGCTACACCCTCGCTTCCCAGGCGGTCCCGGGCGTCGTGTCGCGTCCGCTCGATCCGAAGGAGATGATCCTCGCTGGTAACCTGATCTGGTCGCCGGTTTCGGGTCTCGATATCGGTCTCGAGGTGGTCTACACCCGCACCGAGCTGAAGCAGGCCGTCCTGGCCGCCAACAACGCTGGCGCCCGTCCGGTCCTGGCTGCCGGTGGCCGCCTGGTGAAGAGCGACGACGCTGTCGCCGCGCGCTTCCGCATCCAGCGCGACTTCTGATCGTCTCAAACGATCTTAGTCAGGAAGCCCCGGGGAAACCCGGGGCTTTTTTTATGTCGGCCTGTCCCGCTGCGTGCGGCTGCAGGCCGCTCTCCTGTTGACAGCGGTCGAGCGAGACGCCTTCTTGGAGGTGTCGCCGCGTTCGGACGGGGACTGCGATCTCCGCTCCGTCCGGAGCCCGGATCGCGGCCTCTCCCTGGATCGCTGCGACGCCGCCTCTGGTGCTCGAGCCTCGACGCTTCAGGCCGGGGGCGAAGGGGCTTGGGGGTGAGGGCATGTCGCAGCCGGGACGTTGGCTTTGGGGGCTGGTGCCGCTGGCACTGCTCTGGGGCGCGGGTAACCTGTTTCTCGACGAGACCATCGAGCGGGACGTGACGCGCCGGGCCGTCGCCGCCGCGGTGTCCGTCGCCGGCGAGGCGGCGGGCGCGCGCCCGGTCACGGCCCAGATCGACGGGCGCGACGTCACGATCAGCGGCGAGGCTCTGTCGGCCGACGGCGCCGCACGCGCGCTGGCGCGGCTGCGGGCCGAATTCGGCGTCCGGCGTGCGCTCGGCGGGCTGTCGCAGGTCGTCCCGCAACGCCCCTACAGTTGGTCGGCCACCCGCCAGGGCGATGTGGTGACGCTGGCAGGCTATGTCCCCGACGAGTCCACCGCCCGGGCGCTCGTCGCCGCGGCCGAAAAGGCGCTGCCGGGTGCCAAGGTCGAGGATCGGCAGGCCTTCGCCTTCGGCGCCCCCACCGGTTTCGGCACGATGGCGGGTTCGGCCCTGGCCGAGCTGCCGCAGCTCGCCACCGGCAAGGTGGCGCTCGACGACATGCGCTTCTGCCTCGAGGGCCGGGCGACCGGGCCCGACGCCTATCTCTCCCTGCAGGCCGCGCTCGGCCGCCTCGCGCGCGACGGGTTCCAGGCCGTGCCCTGCACCATCGAGCCGTCGGTCGTTTCGCCCTATCGCTGGAGCGTCGAGCGGCTTGCCGGCGATGTCCTGCGCCTCGAGGGTTTCTATCCGTCCGACGCGACGCGCCAGCAGGTTCTGGCCCTGCTGCGGAATGCCTTTCCCGGCCAGGTCTCTGTCGACGACCGGCTGAAGCCGGGCGCCGGCGAGCCGGCTGCCTATCTGACCAAGGTCGGCCGCGCACTCGCGGATCTGGCGCGGCTGCGGCAGGGCAAGGCGGAACTGGAGGGGGACGCCTACCGGCTGTCGGGAGACGGCCCCGACACCTATGACGCCTGCCAGGCGCTGCGGCTTCAGATCGCGCAGGGAGACGGTCCCGATTCGGTGGCTCAGGCCACGATCGCCTGCCCACCGGCCCCCCCGCCGCCGCCTCCGCCGCCGATCGAGAGCCTGATCCCGGCCTTGCCGGACCTCCCGGCGCCGATCTTCCTGCCGTCCGAGCTTCCGGCTCCGGCTCCGGCCCCGGCGCCGCCGCCGGTCGAGGCCGCCGTCCCGCCGGCCCCGATGCCACCGGCTCCGCCTCCGCCTCCTGCCC
>NZ_JBQVQL010000163.1:0-4186 GCF_052440005.1 Phreatobacter sp. | reverse complement strand
CTCGTCGACAGGGGCGTGCGCCTGAGGCGGCGCCGCCTCGATCAGGACGGCCGCCGGCCCGGCGATGGCGCAGACCAGCGTCAGCCCGCCCCGGTCGACGACGAAGGCGGCGCCCGCCTCCACCAGCACGTCGCGCGGGTCGTCCTCGAGCGTGATCCAAAGGGTCCCCGCGAGGGCGACGACGCGGGTGCCCGGACCATCGGGCAGGCGCACCACGCCTCCCCGCACGAGATCGACGCGGACGGACGGATCGAGACAGACCATGGCGGCCTCCCCTGGATGATCACCGGGAATGGGACCGATGACGGCAGGCGCGACATCCGCGCCGTTCTGTGCCTAGAATGTGGAGGATTGCCGCATCGCACAAACGATCAAATCTCACACTCTGGATGAGTTTGGCTCATGGCACGCAAGCGCTACGACCTGCCCCCGCTCGGCTTCGTCCAGGGGTTCGAGGCGGCCGCCCGCACGCTCTCCTTCACCCGCGCGGCGGACGAGCTCGCGCTCACCCAGTCGGCGGTCAGCCGCCAGATCAAGACTCTCGAGGAGCATCTCGGCGTGACGCTGTTCGAGCGCCGTCACCGGGCGCTGGCCCTCACCGAGGACGGCCGCGCCTTCCAGCGCATCGCCGTCGACGTGCTCGACCGACTGCAGGGCGCGATCAACCAGATGCGCGCCCGCGGCTCCGACAACCAGCTGGCGGTGACCACGGTCACCGGCTTCGCCTCGCTCTGGCTGATCCCGCGCCTCAAGCGCTTCACGCGCCTGAACCCGCACATCGATGTGCGGATCATCGCCAACGACCGCATCCTCGACCTCGATCGCGGCATGATCGACCTCGCCATCCGCTACTCGAAGGCAGACCGCGCGCCGCCCGACGCCGAGAAGCTCTTCGCCGAGGACATCCTTCCCGTCTGCCACCCCTCGCTGGTGGCGGACACGGCCACGCCGCTCCTGACGCCGGAGGACCTGAGGCACCACACCCTGCTGCACCTCGACTATCACGGCGCCAGCCGCACCTGGTTCGACTGGGGCACCTGGATGACCGCCCTCGGCATCGAGGATCTGAAGCCCGCCGGCTCCCTGCGCTTCTCGCGCTACGACCAGATGATCCAGGCGGCGATCAGCGGCCAGGGTGTCGCCCTCGGCGTCTCGCCACTGATCAACGAGGCCATCCGCTCCGGCACCCTCGTCGCCCCCTTCGATCGGCAGGTGGACGGCCCCCACGGCTACTACCTGATCCGTTCCCGGGCCGGCGCCGCCAAGCCGCAGGTCGCCGCCTTCTGCGCCTGGCTGCGCGAGGAGGCGATGGAGGACGCCATCGCCGAGCCGCTGGCCGACAGCGCCGGCTTCGGCGCGGCGGTGCTGTGAAGGATGGCGGTCGGCCCGGGGCATGGCCCTGCGGCGGGCGCGCCCCTGTCCACAAGGCCGCCCTGCCGCCTTGCAAATCACCGGCGGCGCGGGCATAGAACCCGTCAACGGAGACGTGGCCGAGCGGCTGAAGGCACTCGTTTGCTAAATGAGCATACCCCAAAAGGGTATCGAGGGTTCGAATCCCTCCGTCTCCGCCACCTTCACACCATCAACTCAGCCGGCCCAGACGAGCCTCCCGCGTGACCTGCACCCAATGGGTGGGGCGGCCGGTTCAGTCACCTGGCGCAATGCCCGTTCCGTCGTCTAACCTCGGGGGATGGGCCACTGCGTCTTCATGCACCGACCGGATTCGGTCTACGATGATCTTCCTGAGGAACGGTACCAGTTCCCGAAACAATATTTGGGGCGCGCCGCCGGCAGCGTCGGCGACTGGATCCTCTATCTTCAGCCCACGAAGTTGGCAGGCAGCCGGGGCTATTTCGCAGTGGCCCGGGTGAAGGACATTGTGCCCGATCCGAAAGCACCAGCGATGTTTCTGGCGCTCATCGAACCGGGGTCCTATCTGGAGTTCGCGCGCCCCGTCCCCTTTAGCGCGGGCGGAATGCCGATTGAGGCAGGTCTTCTCAACGCCGAGGGACGATTGTCCGGCCGCGCACAGGCTGCGGTAAGGCCCATATCCGCCCAGGACTTCGCGCGGATCGTCGACTTCGGCCTGGATGATCAGGCATCTCTCTTGCCGCGAGAGGACGTATTGGGTCGCCTCGCTGGCTTCGAGGACGAGCAGGTGCCCTTCATCAACGAACCAGTGGAGCGGACGCGACAGCTGTCATCGCGGATCGTGCGGGACCGGGTCTTCCGAAAGGTTGTTCTGCGTGCCTACGGCGAGCGGTGCGCGTTGTCAGGCTTGCGGTTGATCAACGGTGGAGGCCGTGCCGAGGTGGACGCGGCACATATCCAGGCTGTCTACGCCGGCGGCCCCGATAGCGTGAACAACGGCCTCGCCTTGTCCGGGACGGCTCACTGGATGTTCGACAGGGGTCTGGTCAGTTTGAGCGACGATCTTCAGATCCTCATTTCACGTCAGGCGAACGACGTGAATGGTGTGAGAGCCTTTATCAACCAGACTGGCTACGCCCATGCCCCGCCCGATCGTCGCGACCGGCCGCATCCGCAGTTTCTCAAATGGCATCGCGAGCACTGTTTTAAGCAGTAGGCTCGGATCGCTCGTTCCCGCTCCACCTTCCCCCCCCGCCCTTGCCCCGCCCCCTTCCTCCCGCCATGCTCCCCATGGCACGGCGGTTGCTCGGGCCCTCGCAAGGAGAGCGTTCCATGCGACACAAGCCGTCCCGCGCGTCGTGGTCCGACCTCCTGCATCTGGCGCTGGAGCCGGCCGGCGACAGCCCCCTCTTCCAGCAGATCTATCTCGCGCTGCGCGAGGCGATCGTCGCCAACACGCTGGCGCCCGGCGGCAAGCTGCCCTCGAGCCGCGCCCTCGCCCTCAGGCTCGGCGTCTCCCGCACCTCCGTCGTCTCCGCCTATGACCAGCTCCTGGCCGAGGGCTATGTGGTCGGCCGCGGCGGCTCCGGCACCTATGTCTCGGACGAGGTTCCGGCGGCCGTTCTGGCGCCGCCGCCCGCCGCCGGCGCGGCGGGTGCCGCCACGGGCCGCAGCCTCTCGGTGGCGGGCGCGCGTTACGGCCGCTTCGCCGCCGGGATGACGCTGCCGGGCAGCCTGCCGTTCGCCGCCGGCTGCTGCTCCGTCGACGCCAGGACGGTGGAGGACTGGCGGCGCATCGGCGCCGGCCAGATGCGCCGTCTCGACCCGGTCAACCTGTCCTATGCCGATCCGAGCGGGGAGCCCGCGCTCCGCCGCGAGATCGCCGCCTATCTGCGCGCCGCCCGCGCCGTCCGGTGCGACGAGGACCAGGTCGTCGTGCTCTCCGGTGCCCAGCAGGCGATCGACCTGTCGATCCGCACGCTGCTCGATCCCGGCGACCCCGTCTGGATCGAGGATCCCGGCTACGGCGCGACGCGCGAGGCGCTGGCGGCGGCCGGTGCCGCGCTCGTGCCGGTGCCGGTGGACGAGGCGGGTCTGGACGTCGCCGCCGGCATGGCCGCGGCCGCCGGCGCGCGGGCGGCCTACATCACCCCGTCGCACCAGTATCCGACCGGCGCGGTCATGAGCATGGCGCGCCGCCTCGACCTGCTCGCCTGGGCGGCGCAGACCGGCGCCTGGATCATCGAGGACGATTACGACAGCGAGTTCCGCTATGCCGGCCGGCCGCTGGCCTCGCTCCAGGGCCTCGATCGCAACGGCTGCGTCGTCTATGTCGGCACCCTCAGCAAGGTGCTGTTCCCCGGCATCAGGCTCGGCTTCGCCGTGGTGCCGCACCAGCTCGTCGACGTCTTCCGCGGCGCCCGTTTCCTCTCCGACCGCTCGCCGCCGACCCTTCAGCAGGCCATGACGGCGGAGTTCATGCGCCAGGGCCTGCTCGTCAGCCACATCCGCCGCATGCGCCAGCGCTACAAAGAGGCGCGCGACGTGGTCGTCGAGGCCATGAGCCGCCATCTCGGCGATCTCGTCGACGTCGAGGTGCCCGATTGCGGCATCCAGCTCGTCGTCCATCTGCGCGACGGCCTTTCCGACATCGCCGTGACCGAGGCGGCGCGCCGGCAGGGACTGGTCGTCAAGCCCGTCAGCCCGCACTACCTGGCCGCCCCGCCCCGCCAGGGCCTGGTGCTCGGCTATTCGGGCTTCGACGCCCACCGGCTGCGCGCCGCCGCGGCCGAACTCGGCCGCATCGTCCGGGCCG
>NZ_JBQVQL010000162.1:0-4409 GCF_052440005.1 Phreatobacter sp. | reverse complement strand
GTGCGTGGTGGTACGGCGACCGCGGGCGCGGGCCGTGCGAGCCAGTCAGGCAGGGCCGGGCGCACGATCGTCTGCGGCGCGATGGGCGCCCGCGCCGCGGGGAGCGCCGGCCCGTTGCGCCAGCGCTTCACCACACCGTCGCCGTCGTCGGCCGACTCCTCCACCGCCTCGCTCCCGATGGTGCGGTCGATGATGTCGTACCAGACGTCGGGGCTGGGCTTCTTCGGCCGCGCCCCGCAGACGATCAGCCTGTCCGCCGCGCGCGTCATCGCGACGTAGAGCAGGCGCCGATATTCTTCCGCCTGCGCGTCGCGGCTCAGCCTGCGCGCCTCGGCTACCAGCGGCGTGTCGGCCTTGGAGGCCGGCGACCAGACGAGGCGCGGCGGCGCGTCGGCCGGCGCATGGGGCGGCCGGATGGCGAAGATCTTCGGGTCGTGGCTGCCGCCGGGCTTTCCCATCGTGTCGGCGAGGAAGACGATGTCGGCCTCCAGCCCCTTGGCGCCGTGGACGGTCATGACGCGGACCTCGTCGCGGCCGAGCTCCATGTCGCGCTTCACGTTGACCTCGCTCGCCCGCATGGCGGCGAGGAAGCCGCGCAGGGTCGGGATCTCCGAAGCCTCGAAGGTCAGCGCCATGGACATGAACTCGTCCAGCGCATCGGCCGCTTCCGATCCGAGGCGCGCCAGCATGGCGCGCCGGCCCCCGTCGCGCGCCAGAACCCGGCCATAGAAGGCGGCGGGCGGCAGCGCGAGGGCCTCGTCCCGCCAGCCGGCGAGACGGGCGGCGGCCGGGTGCGCGTCCTCCACCAGCGCGTCCCACAGTGATCCCGGGCGGCCCGAGGCGAGCTCCAGGAGCTCCTCCTCATCGATTCCGATGAGCGGGCTCTTCAGCACCGCGGCGAGCGACAGGTCGTCCTCCGGCGTCAGCAGACAGTCGCCGAGCGCCAGCAGGTCCATCACCGCGATATGCTCGCCCAGCACCAGGCGGTCGGCGCCGGCCACCGGCACCCCGGCGTTCTTGAGCGCCCGGATGATGCTCTCGAAGATCGGCCCGCGCCGCCGCACGAGGATGAGGATGTCACCGGCGCGAATCGGCCGGTCGCGGTCCGGCAGCCGGTGCCCCTCGTCCAGCCACAGCCGGACGTGACGGGCGATGCGCGCCGCCAGGCGCTCGGCCGCATCACCGAGGGTCGGCGCATCCACCGGCGCGGTCCAGGGCGACCTGTCCTCCGCCGTCTCCGGCAGGGTGGCGGGCCAGAGCTCGACGAGGCCGGGCGCTGCCTGCCGCGCCGCCTCGTGCGGCATCAGCGGCCCCGGCGTGAAGGACAGCCCCTTCCGGGCGTCGTCGTCGGTGAAGACCCGGTCGACGGCGCTGAGGACGGCGCGGGTCGAGCGGAAGGAGAAGTTCAGGTTGATCTGCCGCTCGAAGGGCCGCGCGGCCGCGGCGAACTTGCGGGCGAAGCTGTCGCGCAGGCCGCTGAAATTCTGCGGCACGGCGCCCTGGAACGAATAGATCGACTGTTTCTCGTCGCCCACAACGAAGAGCGTGCGCGGCATGCCGCGGGCGCCCTCGCCAGCGGTGAACTCCTCGATCAGGGCGCTGACGATCTCCCACTGGTCGGGGCTGGTGTCCTGCGCCTCGTCTACCAGGACGTGGTCGATGCCTTGGTCGAGCTTGTAGAGGATCCAGGGCGCCGAGCCGTTGCGCAGGAGGTCGCGCGTGCGCACGATGAGGTCG
The DNA here is from genome assembly GCF_052440005.1 of Phreatobacter sp. Lineage (GTDB taxonomy): Bacteria > Pseudomonadota > Alphaproteobacteria > Rhizobiales > Phreatobacteraceae > Phreatobacter. The sequence goes on along the minus strand of NZ_JBQVQL010000162.1, from coordinate 2,672 downwards.
GCGAAATCGAGCGCCCCGCGCGCCGCCTTTTCCGTCTCCACCCGGCGGCAGATCGCCTGTGCCAGGGTGAGCAGCGCCGCCGTGCCGTCCCGCAGCTGTGCCGCCCGGCGCTTCTCGCGCAGCGCCGCGATCCGTTCCTTCTCCCGCTCCAGGATCGCGCAGAGAGCCGGCTCGCGGGTGGCCACCGCCTTGGTGACCAGCCTTTGCCGCGGGTCGCCGTCGGCCTTGAGGAAGATGCGCTCATAGAGCTCGGTCCGCCGCTCGGGCATCCGCACCGCCTCGCGCAGCGCCGCGACGACGTCCCTGTCGGTCTTCGCGTCTGAGTGGTGCGCCAACGTCTCGGCGACCCCGGGCCATTCCGTCGGCGGCAGCTCCGCCTCGCCGACGATGGCTGCGGTCAGCGCCGCCTCGGTTTCGCCGGGCAGGAGGCCGAACAGGTCGCCGAGGGTCGCGATGGCCTGCGTGAGCCCGCCGCGGGCTGCGATATCCGCCTCCATGGCGTGGCGGGCGGCGAGCGCCTCCCCGAGAAGGTCGTCCACCGTCGAATCGGCGGCCACGGTCGAGAGATAGGCGAGCGCCCGGCCCATGTCCCCGTCGGGCTCGGCCGCCGCCTCCAGCAGGATGGCGAGCTTTGCCCGCCGGACCATCTCCTCGTGCTCCCGCTCGTCCAGCACGGTGAACTGCGAGGCGACGTTGGCCTCGAAGGGGAACTGGTGCAGCACGCGCTCGCAGAAGGCGTGGATCGTCTGCACCTTCAGTCCGCCCGGGGTCTCCAGCGCTTCGGCGAAGAGCCGGCGCGCCCGGCGTAGGGTGGCCGCGTCGTGGTGCTGCCCGTCGAGGGCATGCAGCGCCTGGCGGAGGGTCGTGTCGTCCATGACCGCCCACTGCCCGAGCAGCTCGAAGACGCGGTTCGCCATGGTTGCGGCAGCCGCCTTGGTGAAGGTCAGGCAGAGGATGGCGCCGGGCGGCGTTCCCGCCAGCATCAGCCTGACGACGCGGCGGGCCAGCACATAGGTCTTGCCGGAGCCGGCATTGGCCGAGACCCAGGCCGAGTGGGCGGGATCCGAGGCCCGGCGCTGCGCGATGACGGCTTCCGGGGGGGCGGCGAGGTTGCGGCTCATTCGCCCTCTCCCGTGCCGGTGGACCATTCCTTGACGCGGGCGAGGTGGGCGTAGTCGCCGGAGCGGCCACCGACATATTGCGGCATGGCCCACGAGAGATAGCCGCGCCGCTCGTCCTCGTAGGCAGCGATGAGCCGCTTCAGGCCGGCGAGGGTGTCCTCCACGAGGGTTTCGACGCCTGTCTCGACCTTCACCGCGCGGAACTCGCCGGCCGGGTCGCGGCCGCCGAGCTTGGCATAGACGAGGGCCTCGATCGAAAGGTCAGGATGAATCTCGGCGAAGCCTCCCGCCTTCAGCACGGCCGCCTCCAGCGCCAGCTGCGGCGCCAGACCGGAATTGACCTGCTTGTCGCTCGGCGGACTGCCGGTCTTGTAGTCGATGATCTCGGCGCGCCCGTCCTCGGTGACGTCGATGCGGTCGGCCTTGGTGGTGAGGCGGAAGGCACGGCCTGCCGGCGTCTCGAATTCGAGATGGCCGGAGCGCTCGGCATGGGCGGCGGCGAAGAGCTTGCGCCGGTCGGCGTCGGCGCCCGCGAACCAGGCGGCGATGCGCAGGTAGCGCGGCCACCACACGGCCCTGACGGACGGGTCGTCCCAGTAGGGCGCGAAGGCCTCGCGGCCGAGGGCGACGAGGCGGCCGACCGGATCGGCCACCGGGCCCGCCGAAGCCTCGCGGGTATAGGCATCGAGTGCGCCGTGGATGACGATGCCGCGCTCGACCGCGCCGGGCACCTGGTCCAGCGCCTCCAGCGCCCTGAGCTTCAGGACGTGGCGGGCATAGACGGCATAGGGGTCGCGCTGCAGCGTCTCGATCTCCGTGACCGAGAGCCGCGTCGGCCTGAGAGCCAGCGGCGGCGCCGGATTGGGGCGCGCGATCGGCCGCGGCCGCTCCACCGCGTCCAGCGCCTGCGCCAGGGCGAGGACCTTGTCGCCGCGGGCGCGCAAACCCGCCCAGGCCTCCTCGCCGAGCACCACGGCGAGGCGCTGCATCCAGCGCGACGGCACGGTCGGCACGCCGCCGGCCTTGGTGGCGCGCGTCAGCACCACCTGGCGCTGGCCCATCAGCTGGCAGAAGTCGTGGGCGGCGAGGCCGACCCGGCGCTCCGGCGGATCGATGCCGAAGCTCGCCCGCATCGCGCGGTTGAGCCAGGGGTCGAGCCGCGTCTGGCCCGGCCAGGACCCCTCGACCAGTCCCGCCATCACGACGCAGTCGACATGGAGCAGGCGGGCCTCGACGAGGCCGAGGATGCGGATGCGCGCGCCGGGATTGGCCGGCAGGCGGGTCGTCTGGGTCTGCATCAGCGCGTCGAGGGCGGAGGGGTAGTCGTCGCGGGTGAGCGGAAAGGCCATGGCCGGCGGCGACGCCGCGAGGTCGTCGAGAAGGGTCAGCACGGCCTCGGCGCCGATGGCGGCCCCGTCGAGCCCGAGCCGCCGCAGCACCTCGCGGTGAGCCGCGGCGAAGGCGGCGATGGGCGCCTGCCGGTCGAGGGTCGCGAGGGGTTCCAGCGCGGCGATGGTCTTCGACAGCAGAGCCCGGCCCGCGGCGAGAGCC
>NZ_JBQVQL010000161.1:0-4656 GCF_052440005.1 Phreatobacter sp. | reverse complement strand
GGGCGAGGCGCATCTGGGCGGTACGCGGGGCTGCCGCGGCCTGGCGCGTAGCGCGGCTCGCGACCATGGCCGGGGGCGCCTGGCGGGGCGAGGTGCCCTCGATGACGATGCGCGTCGCGCCGCGCTGGCGGGCCACCATCTCGAAGAGGGTGCGGGCATTGCCGGGGGCAAGGCGGATGCAGCCGTGGCTGTCGACCCGGCCGAGCCGGCCAACCATGTTGGTGCCGTGGATGGCGTAGCCGCCGCGGAAGAAAATGGAATGGGGCATGGGGGCCATGCCGTATTTGCGCGAGCGCCAGTTCCGCTCGAGGCGCTGCGGCCGGTAGGAGCCGTTGGGCGTGTTGTAGCCGGCGCGGCCCGTGGAGACGGCCCAGGTGAAGCGTTGCTCACCGTCGACGATGACGCGCATGGTCTGGCTGGACTTGTCGACACGAACGACAATGGAGGCGGCGGCCTCGGCGGTCCACAGGAAGAGGCCGACGAGAACTGCGGCCGCGCAATGGAATGCACGCATGGATTCCCCCTCCGACGCGATACGAACAGAGCTTCCCTTGCGGGCCGCTCTCCAGTGATTCCCAAAGCAGAGGCTGGTGTAAAGGGGGCAGAAGCCGTCAACCTTAAGAGGAGACCCGCGGTGGGCCGTGCCTTCCCCTCAGGGAGGTGCGTCAGAGCCTGCGACAAGCGACCGCCGCGGCGGACAGGAAGGGTTAATGACATCCTGACTAGGGTGAGCGCAGCCGATTCACGGGACCCCTGCCATGACCCGCCCCCTCCTCATCGCCGCCGTCAGTGCGACCCTCCTTGGCGGCATCGCCGGCGCATGGGCGCAGACGCCCGGCACCGTCACTCCGCGGCCGCTGCCGCCGCTCGCCAATCCGAATGATCCGAACCTTCCCGCCAAGGAACTGTTCGGCCGGGCCACCAGCGGCGCGCCCATGGAGGCGCGCGCCTTCGGCTTCTACTCGCGCGGCTGCGTCGCCGGCGCGGTGGCCCTGCCGGTCAACGGCGAGACCTGGCAGGTCATGCGCCTGTCGCGCAACCGCATGTGGGGCCACCCGGACATGATGGCCTTCCTCGAGCGCTTCGCGGCCAGGGTGCCGCAGGTGTCGCGCTGGCCGGGCATTCTGGTCGGCGACATCTCGCAGCCGCGCGGCGGGCCGATGCTCACCGGCCACGCCTCGCACCAGATCGGCCTCGACGCCGACATCTGGCTCACCCCCATGCCGCGTCGGCGTCTGACGACCGAGGAGCGGGAGATGACCTCCGCGGTGAACATGGTGCGCACCGACCGGCGCGACATCGACCCCGCCACCTGGACGGCCGACCACCTCAGGGTGATCAAGGCGGCGGCGCAGGATCCGGTGGTGGAGCGGGTGCTGGTGAACGCCGCGATCAAGAAGGCGCTGTGCCGCGAGGCGGGCGCCGACCGCTCGTGGCTGTCACGGGTGAGGCCCGTGCCGGGCCACAACTACCACATGCACATCCGCATCCGCTGCCCGGCGGGCAGTGCCGGCTGCCGGCCGCAGGACCCGCCGCCGACGGGCGATGGCTGCGGCGCCGACCTCGACTGGTGGTTCACCGATGCGGTGCTGAACCCGCGGCCGAACCCGAACTGGCGGCCGCCGCCGCCGATCACCATGGCCTCGCTGCCGGAAGCCTGCCGGCAGGTGCTCGTGGCGCGGTAGGGCCTGACCTGGAGGCGGTAGGGCCGCGTGGCCCTACTCGGCCGGGACGGCGACGGGCTGGGCCACCGGGCGCTCCTTGATCGGGATGTTGATCAGGCCCGAGCCGATGCAGAACAGGATCGAGAGATACCACATGACTTCGTAGGAGCCGGTTCGCTCGTACATGACGCCGCCGAGCCAGGCGCCGAGGAAGCCGCCGACCTGGTGGGAGAAGAAGACGAAGCCGTAGAGCATGGCCATGTAGCGGGTGCCGAACATCAGGGCGACGAGGCCGGAGGTCGGCGGCACCGTGGAGAGCCAGAGAAGCCCCATCAGCGCGGCGAAGACGAGGGCGAGCGCCGTGCTCGGCGGGAAGACGAACAGCAGGATCACCGCCGCGCCGCGCGAGAAGTAGATCCAGACCAGCAGCCAGCGCTTCGACATGCGCGAGGACAGCCACCCGGCACTCAGCGACCCCACGATGTTGAACAGGCCGATCAGCGCGAGCGCGACGCCCGCCACCCAGGCCTCGATGTTCAGGTCCTTCAGGTAGGTCGGGTAGTGCGTGGTAATGAAGGCGAGCTGGAAGCCGCAGGTGAAGAAGCCGATGACGAGATAGACGTAGCTCGGATGGGCGAAGGCCTGCTTCAGCGTCGCCGCGATGCTCATCTCCGCGCCCGTGCCCTGGCCCATGCCCGAGGAGGGCCGCGTCGCCAGCGCGAAGGACAGGGGGATGATGAGGACGGGCACGCAGGAGAAGATCAGCAGCGCCGCCTTCCAGCCGAGCATGTCCATGAGGAAAGGCGTCAGCGGCGCGAAGACGAACTGGCCGAAGGAGGAGGCGGCGGTGCCCATGCCCATGGCCGAGGCGCGGCGGCTCTCCGGGAGCAGCTTGGCGAAGCAGGCGAGAACGAGGTTGAAGGAGACGCCGGCGAGACCGAGGCCGACCAGCGTGCCGGAGAGGACGTGCATGGCGAGGGGGGGCAGCGGCAGAACCATGCAGGCGAGGCCGAGACCATACATGATCGCGCCGGCCCAGAAGACCTTGAGCGTGCCGAAGCGGTCGGCGATGGCGCCGGCGAAGGGCTGGCCGACGCCCCACATCAGGTTCTGGATGGCGATGGTCAACGAGAGGATGTCGCGGGTCCAGCCGTTCTCGGTGGAGACCGGCATGAGGAACATGCCGACGACGGAGCGCGGCCCGAAAGACAGCAGGCCGATCAGGCAGCCGCAGAGGATGATGACGAAGGGGGTGCGCCAGCCGTCCTGGGAGGGAGACGAGGTCGTTGCGGTCATCGGGGGAGCTCCGGCCCTGCATCGTGCAGCTACACGTCCGGCACTCTAGTTCCGACGCGGCACATCCGGAAGCCAAAAGCCGTGATGGCTCCCATACCAATACCCGATGGCCAGAGGTGTCAGCGGCGTCGCGGCCGCCAGCCGGGCGTCGGGGAATGCCCCGACGCCGCGCTTCCCGGAAGCGGCCTCAGAAGGCCGTGAAGTAGCTCAGCGAACCCGACGGGGTGGTGGCCGTGGCGCGCGGAGCCGGGATCGCCGGACGGTCGCGCATGGTGAACTCGCGGGCGGCCGGACCGAGGCGGGCGTCGTTCATGACCTGGCGCTCGGGATTGCGGTCGACGCCAGCCGAACCGGCATCGGCGAAGGCGGCGACAGACGACATCGTGGCGAAGGCGGCAGCGAGGACGATCTTGCGCATGATAATTCTCCGTTTGCGGGGGTAACTTGCAGACTTGCGAGAGCCTCTTCTTGGCGTCTCTACAGGCTGATACCCAGCAAACGGCGGTTTGGTTACACGATCACGGTCCATTGATCATCGAGTGACTGTGCGTGATCAGGCCGCTCAGCTTTCGTCCCGCGCCGTGCGCACGAGTTGGACCTGCGGGCCCGTGCCCCAATTGCGCGGCCGGTAGAACACGTGGATGCCGATCTGCTGCAGGCGGTTCATCGAGCGTGCCCACCAGGGCCGGACATAGGTCGCGTGATAGTGGGTGGCGTGGCCGACTTCCGGCAGCCAGAGCCGCCCGGCCATCATCTCCTTGGCGATGGTGGTGGCGCGGGTCCAGGGGGCAGCCTCGGTCGGCACCAGGCTGCGGCGGCCTTCGCAGGCGAAGGTGAACTGGCAGGCGAGGTAGCGGTGGGCGTTCTGGTAGACGACGCCGCAGACGTCGCGCGGATAGAAGCCGGAGACGGAGCGGTTCAGCACCACCTGGGCGACGGCCATCTGGCCGCGCTCGGGCTCGGAGCGCGCCTCCCAGTAGATCGCCTCGGCCAGGCAGCGCTCGGCGCGGGCATGGGCGGGACCGGACAGGCCGAGGGCGACGGCGGGATGGACGGCAGCGGCGATCCGCGGCGGAGAGCGGTCGTTGGACGGGGTCTCGAGGCTCGGCGCCGCGGGACGCGCGAGCAGGCGGGAGAGCAGGCTGTCGGGGCGATCGCCACGGGTGTCGGTGGCGAAGGGGCCGAGAACGGGATCGAAGCCCGGGACGGCATCGTGGGTCGCGGTGACGCGGAAGGGGGCGCTCTCGAGCGGCATGGAGGGCGCACCGAAGCCGGCGCCGGCGCGGGCGATCGGGCCCTCGCCGCCGATGGCGATGCCGGCCTTGTCCTCGTCGAGGGTGGCGGCGAAGCGCCGGCCTTCCACGATCTCCTCGCCGGCTGTCTCCAGAGGCGGGGGGGCAAGGCCGAGGCGGGCGGCGGGCGGCGCGTCGTCGAGGGTGACGGTGGGCGAGACCGCGGCGAGCTGGAGGCCGCCGATGGCGAGCGGGGAGTGCTCGGTGTCCGATCCCTCTTCGGGAGCGGCGGGGGTGAAGCGCGAGACCTCCGAGAGGTCGGAGGGCGGCATGAGGACGGAGGGGTCGTTCTGCAGCGAGCCGATGCTCAGGCGCAGCCGGGGCCGTTCGAGCAGAAGGTCGCCCTTCGCCTCGCGGTTGGGCACGGGATAGATGACGGCGCGGTCCATGCCGGCGCCGAGGGC
>NZ_JBQVQL010000160.1:0-4772 GCF_052440005.1 Phreatobacter sp. | reverse complement strand
GGCTGACGCCGCTCTCGGCGGCGATGCGGGCGACGGCCGGGCCGTTGTCGGCGGAGGCCGCCTTGGCGGGAGCTGCCTTCGGAGCCTCGGCCTTGGGCGCTTCAGCCTTCGGCGCCTCGGCGGCCTTGGCGGGAGCCGCAGCGGCGGCGGCACCCTCGGCGATCTGGCCGAGCAGGGCGGCGACGCCGACCGTCGTGCCGGAATCCGCGACGATCTCCGACAACGTTCCCGAAGCCGGCGCGTTGACCTCGAGGGTCACCTTGTCGGTCTCGAGCTCGACCAGCGGCTCGTCCTGCTTCACCGCCTCGCCGGGCTTCTTGAACCACTTGGCGACGGTGGCCTCGGTGACGGATTCGCCGAGCGTCGGAACGCGGATTTCGGTGGCCATGTGTTCAGTCCCTCGCGGGCCTCTCTCAGGTCGTAAATGGCGGAACGTCCGGCCCCGGGGGGCCGGACCGGATCAGGCGAAGGCCTCGTCCAGGAAGGCCTGGAGCTGGGCGTTGTGGCGGGACAGCAGGCCCGTCGCGGTGGCGGCGGAGGCCGGACGGCCCACGTAGCGGGCGCGCTTCGACTTGGAGCCGGCCGTTCCCAGCACCCACTCCAGATAGGGTTCGACGAAGCTCCACGCACCCATGTTCTTCGGCTCTTCCTGGCACCAGATCACCTCGGCGTTCTTGAACCGGGAGATCTCGCCAGCCAGCGCCTTCAGCGGGAAGGGATAGAGCTGCTCGACACGCATCAGGTAGACGTCGTCGATGCCGCGCTTGATGCGGTCCTCGTAGAGGTCGTAGTAGACCTTGCCCGAGCACAGCACGACGCGGCGGATCTTCTTGTCGTCGACCAGCTTGATGTCCTGGCCGGCCAGGCTCTGGGCATCGTCCCACAGCACGCGGTGGAACGAGGTGTCGGTGACGAGCTCGTCCAGGCGCGACACCGCCCGCTTGTGGCGGAGCAGCGACTTCGGCGTCATCAGGATCAGCGGCTTGCGGATCTCGCGCTTCAGCTGCCGGCGCAGGATGTGGAAGTAGTTGGCCGGCGTCGAGCAGTTGGCGACCTGCATGTTGTCCTCGGCGCACATCTGCAGGAAGCGCTCGAGGCGGGCGGAGGAGTGCTCCGGACCCTGGCCCTCGTAGCCATGCGGCAGCAGGCAGACGAGGCCCGACAGGCGCAGCCACTTGCGTTCGGCCGAGGAGATGAACTGGTCGAACACCACCTGCGCACCGTTGGCGAAGTCGCCGAACTGGCCTTCCCACATGGTCAGCGCATTGGGCTCGGCCAGCGAGTAGCCGTATTCGTAGCCGAGCACCGCCTCTTCCGAGAGCATCGAGTTGATGACCTCGTAGCGGCCCTTCGAGCCGTCGATGTTGTTGAGCGGCGTATAGCGCGCCTCGGTCTCCTGGTCGATCAGCACCGAATGGCGCTGGGAGAAGGTGCCGCGCTCGCAGTCCTGGCCGGACAGGCGGACGCGATGGCCCTCGTCCACCAGCGTGCCGAAGGCCAGGGCCTCGGCGGTCGCCCAGTCGATGCCCTCGCCGGTGTCGATCATCTTGCGGCGGTTGTCCATGAACCGCTGGATCGTGCGATGGGCGGTGAACCCTTCCGGGACGGAGGTGATGGCCTTGCCGATGCGCACCAGAGTCTCGCGCGCCACGCCCGAGGCGCCGCGACGCGGATCGTCGTCCGAGGACGCGCCGCCCGACAGGCCGGCCCACTTGCCGTCCAGCCAGTCGGCCTTGTTCGGCTTGTAGGACTGGCCCGCTTCCATCTCGGCATCGAGACGGGCGCGCCAGTCGGCCTTCATCTTGTCGATCTCGCCCTCGGTGACGATGCCCTCGGCGACCAGCTTCTTGGAGTAGCCGTCGAGAGTCGTCTGGAGGCCGCGGATCTTCTTGTACATGAGCGGCTGGGTGAACGCCGGCTCGTCGCCCTCGTTGTGGCCGAAGCGGCGGTAGCACCACATGTCGATGACCACCGGCTTCTGGAACTTCTGCCGGAACTCGGTCGCCACCTTGGCGGCGAAGACCACCGCTTCGGGATCGTCGCCGTTCACGTGGAAGATCGGCGCCTCCACCATCTTCGCCACGTCCGAGGGATAGGGCGAGGAGCGCGAGTAGCGCGGATAGGTGGTGAAGCCGATCTGGTTGTTGATGATGAAGTGGATCGAGCCGCCGGTGCGGTGACCCTTCAGGCCGGACAGGCCGAAGCACTCGGCCACGACGCCCTGGCCGGCGAAGGCCGCGTCACCGTGGATCAGCAGCGGCAGCACGGCGGTGCGGTCCTCCGGCGAGCAGCCGAGCTGGTCCTGCTTGGCGCGCACCTTGCCCAGCACGACGGGATTGACGATCTCGAGGTGCGACGGGTTGGGGGTGAGCGACAGGTGCACCTTGTTGCCGTCGAACTCGCGGTCCGACGAGGCGCCGAGGTGGTACTTCACGTCGCCCGAGCCCTCGACGTCGTCGGGGGCGAAGGAGCCGCCCTTGAACTCGTGGAACAGCGCCCGGTGCGGCTTGCCCATCACCTGGGTCAGCGTGTTGAGGCGGCCGCGATGGGCCATGCCGAGCACGATCTCGCGCACGCCGAGCTGGCCGCCGCGCTTGATGATCTGCTCCAGCGCCGGGATCATGCTCTCGCCGCCGTCGAGGCCGAAGCGCTTGGTGCCGGTGTAGCGCACGTCGAGGAACTTCTCGAAGCCCTCGGCCTCCACCAGCTTCTGCAGGATGGCGCGCTTGCCCTCCTTGGTGAAGGCGATCTCCTTGTCCGGACCCTCGATGCGCTCCTGGATCCAGGCCTTCTGGGCAGGATCGGTGATGTGCATGAACTCGACGCCGAGCGTCTGGCAGTAGGTGCGCTCAAGGATGCCGACCATCTCGCGGATGGTGGCGAATTCCAGGCCCAGGACCTTGTCGATGAAGATCTTGCGGTCGTAGTCGGCCTCGGTGAAGCCGTAGGACTTCGGGTCCAGCTCCTCGTGCGTCTTCGGCGGGTCGAGGCCGATCGGGTCGAGGTTGGCGTGCAGGTGGCCGCGCATGCGGTAGGCGCGGATGAGCATGAGGGCGCGGACGCTGTCGCGCGTCGCCTGCTGCACCTGCTCGGCGGTGATCTCGGCACCGCGGCCCTTGTCGGCGGCCTTGGCCTTAAGCTTGTCGCCGATGGCCTTCTCGACCTGCGCCCAGTTGCCGTCCATGGCGGAAATGAGCTCGCCGTTGGCGGCGATCGGCCAGTTCGGCTTCGACCACGAGGGACCCTCGGCGCTCTTGACCACGTCCTTGCGGTCGTCCCCGAGCGAGGAGAAGAAGGCCTGCCACTGCTGATCGACCGAGGCGGGATCGGCCTCGTAGCGGGCGTAGAGGTCCTCGATGTAGGCGGCATTGCCCCCGTAGAGGAAGGACGTGAGCGCAATGGTCTCGTCTTGGCGTGCCATGGTCGTTTCCTGCAGCTTAGGGATCGCCGCTGCGATCCGCTGTCCGCGCGCTGTCATGCGGGGCGCCACCAGACGCCGTGTCGATGGCGGAAATCGGCCCGCACCGGGCCGATTTCCGGATTGTGATCGGTCAACGCTTCTTCAGCACGTCGACCAGGGTCTTGCCGAGGCGGGCCGGCGAGGGGGAGACGCGAATGCCCGCGGCTTCCATCGCCGCGATCTTGTCCTCGGCGCCGCCCTTGCCGCCGGAGATGATGGCGCCGGCATGGCCCATGCGGCGGCCGGGAGGCGCCGTGCGGCCGGCGATGAAGCCGACCATCGGCTTCTTGCGGCCGCGCTTGGCCTCGTCGCGCAGGAACTGGGCGGCGTCCTCCTCGGCCGAGCCGCCGATCTCGCCGATCATCACGATCGACTCGGTCTTGGGGTCGGCGAGGAACATTTCCAGCATGTCGATGAACTCGGTGCCCTTGACCGGGTCGCCGCCGATGCCCACCGCGGTCGTCTGGCCGAGGCCCTCGCTCGAGGTCTGGAACACCGCTTCGTAGGTCAGGGTTCCGGAACGCGACACGATGCCGACCGAGCCCTTGCGGAAGATGTTGGCCGGCATGATGCCGATCTTCGATTCACCCGCGGTGACGACGCCGGGGCAGTTCGGTCCGATGAGGCGCGACTTCGAGCCCACCAGCGAGCGCTTCACGCGGATCATGTCCTGCACCGGGATTCCCTCGGTGATGCAGATGATCAGCGGGATTTCGGCGTCGATGGCCTCGCAGATGGCGTCGGCCGCACCCGGCGGCGGCACGTAGACGACGGAGGCGTCGGCGCCCGTCTTCTCGCGCGCTTCGGCAACCGTGTCGAAGACCGGCAGGCCGAGATGGGTCGAACCGCCCTTGCCGGGCGACGTGCCGCCGACGACCTTCGTCCCGTAGGCGATCGCCTGCTCGGAATGGAAGGTGCCGTTCTTGCCGGTGAAGCCCTGGGTGATGACCTTGGTCTTCTTGGTGATCAGAATGGACATTCATAGCTCCTGTGCGAGCCGGTCGGCCGCGCGCGATGAGAATGTGCAGCCGAGGGACCGCGAATGACGATCCGGAGATGCGGACGGGATCCGTTCCGCTGATTCCGGCCTTTGCGATGGCCCCCGTCCGGTCAGGCCGGACGGGAAGCCAGGAACCCATGCGATGGCGCGGGCGCCGCGCCCTCAGGGCACGGCGCGCCGGCCGGGCGTCACTTCTTGCCCTTGGCCGGAGCCTTCGCCTTGGCCGGGGCCTTCGCCTTGGCGGCGCCCTTGGCCGGCGCGGCCGCCTTGGTCGCCGACTTCTCGGCGGCCTTCGGGGCAGCGGCCTTGGCC
>NZ_JBQVQL010000159.1:0-5175 GCF_052440005.1 Phreatobacter sp. | reverse complement strand
GGTCGCCTCCGCCGGCGGCGCCCCGCGGCTCAGTTCGGTCGCGAGGCCCGAGGGCGCGCCCGTCGCCATGCGCGAGCAGGCCGCTCCCGCCGCCCAGCCGCATATGGTCCTCGCCAGCTTCGCCGAGGTCATCAAGCTCGTCGCCGACAAGCGCGACGTGCGGCTGAAGCAGCAGCTCGAGGGCGACATGCACCTGGTGCGCTGCGAGGACGGCCGCCTCGACTTCCGCCCCACCCGCTCCGCCCCCCCGACGCTCGCCGGCGACCTTCAGAAGAAGCTCACCGACTGGACCGGCCGGCGCTGGGTCGTCACCATTTCATCCGAGGAGGGCGAGCCGACGGTGCGCGAGCGCCTCGCCGCCGAACAGGCCGACCGCGAGCGCGGCGTCCTCGCCCATCCCTCGGTGCAGGCCGTGCTGGCGAAATTCCCCGGCGCCGAGATCGTTGCGGTGCGCCCGCTCGACGGCGGCGCCGAGGCGGAGCCCGCGCCCCTCGCGCCCGCCGCCGAGGACGATGCGGACGGAAACTGGGAACCCGTCGACCCCTGGGACGACGACTTCTGACCCCGAGCCAAGGATTTCGCCATGAAGGACATCATGGGCCTGATGAAGCAGGCGCAGGCCATGCAGGCCAAGCTCCAGGAGGCCCAGGCCGACATGGAGCGCACGGAGGTGCAGGGCACGGCCGGCGGCGGCATGGTCACCGTCAGCCTCACCGTGAAGGGTGACCTGCGCAGCGTCTCGGTCGACCCCTCGCTGCTCAAGCCGGACGAGAAGGAGATCCTCGAGGACCTTCTCCTTGCCGCCCATGCCGACGCCCGCCGCAAGGCCGAGGTGGTGGCGCAGGAGAAGATGAAGGGCGTCACCGGCGGTCTGCCGCTGCCGCCCGGCATGAAATTGCCGTTCTGAGGCTCGCATGCCGCCGCGCCGCGTCGCCATCGCCGACATCGCCCCCTTCGCCTATGCCTTCGAGGCAGGGATTGGCGGCACCATGACCGATATCGGCCGCACGGTCGGCAGCGACACGATCGGCCTCCTCGTCCAGACGGTGAAACCGGGTATGCGCTCCTCGCGCCGCCACCGGCACCTGTTCCAGGAGGAGATCCTCGTCGTCATGGCCGGCGAGGGCACGCTGATCCACGGCGAGGAGCGCGTTCCTGCAAAGGCGGGCGAAGCCTTCTGCTACCGGGCCGGCGACCCCGATCCGCATTGCTTCGAGAACACCGGCACGGCGGACCTCGTCATCTGGGCCTTCGGCAACCGCTTTCCCCACGAGGTCTGCCTCTACCCCGACCAGGGCGTCGCCTTTGTCGAGGGGCTCGGCGCCGAGGTGCCGCTGGAGGCCGTCCGGCAGAGCGACTGGACCGAAGACCGCCGCAAGACCTGAGCAAGACCTGAGAAAGAAGCCCATCCATGTCCAAGAGGGTCGCTGGCCCCGAGATCGAGCGGCTGATCCAGCTCCTCGCCAAGCTGCCGGGCCTCGGGCCCCGTTCGGCACGGCGCGCCGCGCTGCATCTGGTCAAGAAGCGCGAGAGCCTGATGCAGCCGCTCACGGCGGCCATGGGAGAAGCGCTTGAGAAGATCGTCATCTGCAGCGTCTGCGGCAACGTCGACACATCTGATCCCTGCACGATCTGCACCGATCCACGCCGCGACGGCGGCGTGATCGTCGTGGTGGAGGACGTCTCCGACCTCTGGGCGCTGGAGCGCGCCGGCGCCATCAACGCCAAGTACCACGTGCTCGGCGGCACGCTTTCGCCGCTCGACGGCGTCGGCCCGCAGGACCTCAACATCGAGAGCCTGGTGAACCGGGTGCGCGAGGGTGGCGTGCGCGAGGTGATCCTCGCGGTCAACGCGACCGTCGACGGCCAGACCACGGCGCACTACGTCACCGATCTCCTCGCGGGCACGGGGGTCGCGGTCACCCGCCTCGCGCACGGTGTGCCGGTCGGCGGCGAGCTCGACTACCTCGACGAGGGCACGATCTCCGCCGCCATCCGCTCGCGGACGAGTTTCTGAGGGGCGAGATTTCTTCCTCGGCTCCAGCCGCCACCTCGCCGTCATCCCCGGCCGCGTGCAGCGAGGGAAAGGGCATCCAGGGGTTGCGGGGGCGCTTCCTACGGACCCTGGACCCCCTTCCCTCGGCCTTCGGCCTCGCCGGGGGTGACGGCTGGCGATGCGACAACGTGGGATGTGTCGTGGCCCCGAGGCCTCCAACACCCCCGCCTCACAGCCGATAGGCCTCCTTCGCCAGCCGGTAGGCGAGGTCCACCGCCAGCTCCTGCGCCTCGTCCTCGTCAAGTCGGCCGTCACCAACGAGCTCGGCGAGATGGGCGCAGTCGACGCGGCGCGCCACGTCGTGCCGGGCGGGAATGGAGGGGAAGGCGCGGGTGTCGTCGTTGAAGCCGACGGTATTGTAGAAGCCCGCCGTCTCGATCGCCTGGCTCTTGAAGCGCTTCATGCCCTCGACCGAATCGAAGAACCACCAGGGCGGCCCCAGCCGGAGCGCCGGGTAGTGGCCGGCGAGCGGCGCGAGCTCGCGCGAATAGGCGGTCTCGTCGAGGGTGAAGAGGATGATGGTGAGCGAGGGCTCGTTGCCCACCGCGTCCAGCAGCGGTTTCAGCGCCCCGACATAGTCCGTCGGTCCCGGGATGTCGGCCCCCATGTCGCGGCCGAAACGGGCGAAGATCCCGGCATTGTGGTTGCGCCGCGATCCCGGATGGATCTGCAGCACCAGCCCGTCGTCGAGGCTCATGCGTGCCATCTCGGTCAGCATCTGGCCGCGGAAGAGATCCCGCTCCCCCGCACCCACCCCGCCGGCCAGAACCTTTGCGAAGAGCGCTTCGGCCTCCCCCCGTGACAGGTTCGCCGTGGTGGCCGAGGGGTGTCCGTGGTCTGAGGCGGTGGCGCCGTAGCCCTTGAAGAAGGAGCGGCGCTGGCGATGGGCGGCGAGATAGCCGGCCCAGGTCGCCGTGTCCTCACCGGTGATCTCGCCGAGGCGGGCGACATTGGCGCGGAATCCCTCGAAATCCGGATCGACCACGGCGTCCGGCCGATAGGTGGTGACCACCCGGCCCTTCCATCCGGAGGCCGCCAGCCCAGCGTGCCATCGGAGATCGTCGAGGGCGCCCTCCGTGGTGGCGATCACCTCGATGCCGAAGGTCTCGAACAGCGCCCGCGGCCGGTAGGCCGGCAGCGCCAGCGCCGCGGCGATCCGGTCGTAGGTCGCATCGGCATTGGCGGCCGACAGCCGCTCGTCGATACCGAACAGCGCAGCGAAGGCATGGTCCAGCCACAGCCGCGTCGGCGTGCCGCGGAACAGGTGATAATGCGCCGCGAAGCGCCGCCAGATGGCCTTCGGATCGGTCTCCACCGGCGTCCCGTCTTTCGTCGGCACACCGAGATCCTCCATCCTCACGCCCTGCGCATGGAGCATGCGGAAGACGTAGTGGTCGGGCACCACGAAGAGCTTCGCCGGATCCGGAAAGGGCGCGTCCTCCGCATACCAGCGCGGGTCGGTGTGTCCGTGGGGCGAGATGATCCGCAGGTTCGCGACGCTGTCGTAGAGCCGCCGGGCGACCGCCCGAGCGGTGGGATCGAGGGGCAGGAGCCGGTCGGGCGCGCAGATGCGGCTCGACGGCGATGGCAGCCGCGACGGGGTCATGGGGCCTCCCGCTGCGGATGGCCGCCTCTCACCGGGCGCCCTTCCTCTCCGGCAGCCGGGGCAAGCTAGTATGGTAGCCTCCGAAGTCAACCCGCAGAACCGCGCCGCCCGCCCTTGCCGGCAGGCCGCCGATGGGGCAGGCAGGCGCCATGCGCAGCATCACCCTCGTCGGCATCGGCGCCGGCCATCCCGGCCACCTCACCCTGCAGGCGATCGGGGCCATCGCCGCCGCCGAGGTGTTCTTCGTCATGGAGAAGGGGCGGGCCGCCGATCAGCTCGTCGCCATGCGCGAGGCGATCCTCGCCCGCTACGCGACGAGGCCCGGATGGCGCCTCGTGCGCGTCGCCGATCCACGCCGCGCCGCCGGCGGCGACTACCAGGGCGCGGTGGCCGACTGGCACGCCGCCCGCACTCGCCTGCTCGTCGAGGTCATCGCGCGCGACCTGCCCGAGAACGGTCATGGCGCCTTCCTCGTCTGGGGCGACCCGGCGCTCTACGACAGCGCCATCCGTATCCTCGATGCCGTCGCCGCAGAGGGGCTCGCCTTCGATCTGAAGGTCATTCCCGGCATCAGCGCCCCCCAGGCTCTGGCCGCCGCCCACCGCATCCCGCTCAACCGCATCGGCGAGCCGGTCCACGTCACGACCGGCCGTCGCATCGGCGAGGGACTCCCCCGCGAGATCGATTCAACGGTCGTCATGCTGGACGACGGCACGGGCCTCGCCGCCATCGACCCCATCGGGCTCGACATCTGGTGGGGCGCCTATCTCGGCACGCCGGACGAGGTGCTGATGGCGGGGCCGCTCACGGAAATCCGCGACGCCATCCTGGCGCTGCGCGCGGAGCGGCGCGCTGCCATCGGCTGGATCATGGACACCTATCTCCTGCGGCGCAGCGACTAGCCGGGCAGCCGCGCGATGGCGTGGAAGAACGAACCGGAGACATGGCCGCGGACGTGGCCGACCGGACCGAGCACCGAGCCCTCCGCATCCCGCGCCGTACCAAGAGCCCCGTCGGAAGCAGCCTCTGCGATGGTCGCATAGTGGAATTCGTGCCCGGAGAGCACCGCGCCCGCGGGCCCAAGGGCGCTCGGCGCATCCGTCGTCACAAGCCGGTAGCCGAGCGACATCTTGCGCTTCGCAAAGCTCGTCGTCACCGGCAACAGCCCCGCCATGGGATGGGCGGCGCCCTCGGCGTCGACCAGCGCCTCGCCGAGCACCATGTAGCCGCCGCACTCGCCATGGACGGAGCGCGTCGCGGCAAAGCGCCGGAGGCCGGACAGGAACCGGCGGGCGGCGGCGAGCTGCGGCGCATGCAGTTCGGGATAGCCGCCCGGCAGCCAGCAGGCGTCGCAGTCCTCCGGCGGCGCCTCGTCGGCGAGCGGCGAGAAGGGCACGAGGACCGTCCCGGCGGCGCACCATCCGGCCTCCACATGGGGATAGATGAAGGAGAAGGCGGCATCGCGCGCCAACGCCACCCGCCGGCCCGGGGGCGGCAATGGTGGGCCCGTGGG
>NZ_JBQVQL010000158.1:0-5501 GCF_052440005.1 Phreatobacter sp. | reverse complement strand
CACCAGGGTCGCCCGCGCCAGGGCCGCAATCCCCGCGAGGGCCAGCGGCAGAACCAGGGTCCGCGCGAGGGGCAGCCGGCCGGCGAGCGTCCGGCACCGCGCGAGGGTGCGCCGGAGGGCGAGCGTCGCGAGGGCGGCAGGCCGCCCCGTCGCGACCTCTCCCGCTTCAAGGGCCCGGGTGGCCAGGAGAACCGCAACCCCGACAATCGGGGCCGCGACTTCCGCGGCAAGGGTGGCGACGGGGACCGTCGCGACCGTCCGCAGCGCGACGAGCGGCCCGACCAGCGCGGCCCGCGCCCGCAGCAGGACCGCGCTCCCCGCCGTGAGAAGGAGCCCGACCCGAACTCGCCCTTCGCCAAGCTGGCAGCGCTGAAGGAAGCGCTGACCAAGAAGCCCTGACGGCGTCCGGACGGGCCGCTTGGGCGAGACGGGCAAGCTGAGGATCGACAAGTGGCTGTGGTTCGCCCGCGTCGTGAAGACGCGCAGCGCCGCGGCCGCCCTCTGCGAGGACGGTTCGGTCCGGCTCAACGGCACCCGGGTCGACCAAGCCCACAAGGCGATCCGCATCGGCGATGTGGTGACGGTGGCGCTGACCGGCCGGATCAAGGTGCTGAAGGTGGTCGCGCTCGCCGAGCGGCGCGGCCCCTATGCCGAGGCGCAGCACATCTACGAGGACCTGTCGCCCGAGCCGCCGCGCTTCGAGCCGCCCTCCCCGGTGGCAGAGCGGGAGCCGGGCAGCGGGCGGCCGACCAAGGCCGACCGTCGCGATCTCGACCGCCTGCGGCGCGACGACGACTGAGGGCGCGGCGAATCTGCTTGCCAGGATGGCCTTGTTCGGAATAACGAACGCTCTGACTGTCTTGCAAAACGCCCGAACCCACGCTCCATGGCTCGCCCCCGGCGCATTTCCGATGAACTCGCCCGCCAGCAGGCCGACCAGCCGGCCGGCGACGTCGCCCGCTTCGGAGCCGACGAGCCGCTGCTGCTGGATGCCGGCATCGCGCTGGCGCCGTTCCAGATCGCCTACCGCACCTACGGGACGCTGAACGCCGATCGCTCCAACGCCATTCTGGTCTGCCATGCCCTCACCGGCGACCAGCACGTGGCCAGCGACAACCCGGTCACCGGAAAGCCCGGCTGGTGGGAGATCATGATCGGGCCGGGAAAGCCGATCGACACCGACCGCTATTTCGTCATCTCCTCCAACGTGCTCGGCGGCTGCATGGGCACGACGGGGCCGGCCTCCACCGATCCGGCGACGGGCAAGCCCTACGGCCTGTCGCTGCCGCTCATCACCATTCCGGACATGGTCCGGGCCCAGGCCATGCTGGTGAAGCGTCTCGGCATCGACACGCTGTTCTCGGTCGTCGGCGGCTCCATGGGCGGCATGCAGGTGCTGCAATGGGCGACGCAGTATCGCGACCGGGTGTTCTCGGCCATGCCGATCGCCACGGCGGCGCGCCACTCGGCGCAGAACATCGCCTTCCACGAGGTCGGCCGGCAGGCGATCATGGCCGATCCCGAATGGCGCGGCGGGCGCTATCTGGCGGAAGGATCGCGCCCCGGCGCCGGCCTCGCGGTCGCACGTATGGCCGCCCACATCACCTATCTCTCGGACGCGGCGCTGCACCGGAAGTTCGGCCGCCGCTTCCAGGACCGCGACGCCCCGACCTTCTCCTTCGACGCGGATTTCCAGGTGGAGAGCTATCTGCGTTACCAGGGCGAGGCCTTCGTGGAGCGCTTCGACGCCAATTCCTACCTCTACGTGACGCGTGCGATGGACTATTTCGACATCGCCGCCGACCACGGGGGATCGCTGGCCAAGGCCTTCGCAGGGACCAAGACGCGGTTCTGCGTCGTGTCCTTCACCTCGGACTGGCTGTTCCCCACCGCCGATTCCCGCCACGTGGTCCACGCCCTCAACGCGGCGGGCGCCTCGGTGTCCTTCGCCGAGATCACGTCCGACAAGGGCCACGACGCCTTCCTGCTTGACGAGCCGGAGCTCTTCGCCATCACGCGGGGGTTCCTGGAATCGGCTGCGCGCGCCCGGGGCATCGCATGAGTACCGACCTGACCATGGCGGCGGTGCCCGGCCCGATCCGCGCCGACTATCTCGTCGTCTCGCGTCTCATCGCTCCCGGCTCGAAGGTGCTGGACGTCGGCTGCGGCGATGGCGGGCTCCTCAAACTGCTGCGCGACGAGAAGGGGGTCGACGGCCGGGGCATCGAACTGTCGCGCGAGGGCGTCAACCGCTGCGTCGCCGAGGGGCTGGCGGTGATCCAGGGCGACGCGGACACGGATCTTGCCTTCTATCCCGACGACGCCTTCGACGTGGTGATCCTGTCGCAGACCATCCAGGCGACGCGGGCGCCGCGCGTGGTGCTGGAGCACATGCTGCGCATCGGCAAGCAGGCGGTGGTCTCGTTCCCCAATTTCGGCCACTGGCGCCTGAGGCTTCAGCTCGTCACGCGCGGCCGCATGCCGACCTCGGAAAACCTGCCCTACCACTGGTACGACACGCCCAACATCCACTTCTGCACCATTCGCGACTTCGTCGACCTGGTGCGCGAGGTGGAGGCGGTCATCGACCATTCCACCGCACTCGACGGCTGGGGCCGCGAGGTCCGGGTGAACGCGCCCTGGTGGTTCTGGAATTTCTTCGGCGAACAGGCCGTGTTCAAGCTGCGCGGCAAGCGCTGACACAAGGGAGACATCCGATGACGCTGCTCGCCAAGGCCCTCGTTGCGCTGGTGGCCTTGCTCCATGCCGGCTTTCTCGTCATCGAGATGTTCTTCTGGAACACGCCGTTCGGGCAGCGCTCGTTCAATCTGACGCCGGAGTTCGCCGCCCAGTCGGCGGTGCTCGCCGCGAACCAGGGCCTCTACAACGGCTTCCTGGCCGCCGGTCTCGTCTGGAGCCTCATCGCGCCGAAGCACCTGGCGGTGCCGCTGCAGATCTTCTTCCTCGGCTGCGTCGTCGTCGCCGGCATGTTCGGTGCCGCCACCGCGAAGACCTCTATCCTGTTCATCCAGGCACTGCCGGCGGCCGTGGCGCTCGCAGCGGTGCTCTGGACGCGCGACAGGAGCTGAGTCCCACGCCAGCCGGACCTGGTGCGGTCCCCGGCCCGCACGCCACGTTCCTTCCTGGTCTCACCCGACGGCAATCTCGCCTGCACGATCGTCCGCGCCTGTCCGGTGGCCGGATAGGAACGCCTGCCGCGCTCAGGGGTTCGCGTTCACCGACGCCACGCATGCCGACTTGTCCCAAGACGCCTGTCGACTTGCCCCAAGGAGGACGCCATGCATTCCGGACAGACCGAAACGATGACATCCTGCATCGAGGATTGTCTCGCCTGCTACAGGACCTGCTTGTCCTCGGCCATGGGCCATTGCCTCGAGGCGGGTGGCAAACACGTCGAGAAAGGCCATTTCACGCTGATGATGGCTTGCGCCGAAATTTGCCGCACCTCCGCCCACTTCATGCTGATCGGGACGCCGCATCACAGGCATACCTGCGCCGAATGCGCGGAGATCTGCGCCGAGTGCGCCGATGACTGCGAGCGGTTGGGCGGCATGGACGACTGTGTCGAGGCCTGTCGGCGCTGCGCGGAGAGCTGCCGTCGGATGGCGTCCACCCACTGAAGGGCAGGCCGCCGCCCGATGGGGCGACGGCCCTCTTCCCTGTCAGATGCCCGTGGGCCGCGCCTGACGCTGCCGCGCCTTGCCGCCGCCGGTCTCCTCGTCCCCATCCATCGCGGCGGGGTTCTGCTGGTCGCGGAGCAGGTCCTGCTCGGCCTGGCCCCAGCCCCCGTCCTCGTGCGGAAAGCCGCCCTGCTGCCGGCCGCTGTCGCTTCCCTGGTTCTGCTGGGGCTGGTTCGGCTGCGCCTTGTCGAAACGCGCTGCGTCCTGGGTGCGCCGGTCGTCGCGTGAGCCGTCGTTCATGTCGGATCCTCCTTGAGAAGGCCCCTTGGGAGGAACCGGCCGGTCCGGCCAAGGTTCCAGCGCCGCCGGGATCGCGCTCAATAGGTTCCGGGGTATTGCCCGCCGTCGATGAGCAGGCTCTGGCCTGTGATGAAGCCGGCATGGGCGGAACAGAGGAAGGCGATGGTGGCGCCGATCTCGGCCGCTTCGCCATAGCGGCCCGCGGGGTTCTGGGCGGCGCGCTCGGCCCAGATCTCGGCGAAGGGGCGGCCGGTCATGGCGCTGAGCTTCTCGACATGGTGTTTCTGCGCGTCGGTGGCGACGATGCCGGGCAGGACGTTGTTGATGGTGACGCCGCGGCCCACCGTCTGGCGCGACAGGCCGGCGACGAAACCGACGAGCCCGGAGCGGGCGCCGTTGGACAGGCCCATCTCGGCCTGCGGGCTCTTCACCGAGCGCGAGACGATGTTGACGATGCGGCCGAAGCCGCGGGCCA
Source organism: Phreatobacter sp. (assembly GCF_052440005.1). Lineage (GTDB taxonomy): Bacteria > Pseudomonadota > Alphaproteobacteria > Rhizobiales > Phreatobacteraceae > Phreatobacter. Next base: position 1,085 of record NZ_JBQVQL010000158.1, on the reverse strand, counting down.
TCATGCCGTCCACGGTCGCCTTCATCAGGTCGATGGGGGCCAGCATCATGGCGTCGAGGGCGGCGATCCAGTCCTCCCGCGACCAGGCCCGGAAGTCGCCCGGCGGCATGCCGTCGGCATTGGTCACGAGGATGTCGGGCGCGGGGCAGGTGGCGACCAGCCGGGCGCGGTCGGCGGCGAGGGTGACGTCGCCGGACACGGTGGCGACGGGCACGTCGAAGCGGGCGCGGATGTCGGCAGCCGCTGCTGCGAGCCGCTCCGGATTGCGGGCGAAGAGCGTCAGCGCGACGCCTTCGGCGGCCAGCATCTCCGCCGCCGCGCGGCCCATGCCGCGGCTGCCGCCGCAGACGATGGCCGATCTGCCCTTCAGTCCAAGGTCCATGGCCGAGTGATAGGATGCGGCGCGGCGTTTGTCTCGTCCCGCCGGCGCCGGCCGCTCATGCGGGGACGGGGTTGACCAGCTGCGCAAGGATTTTTTTGATCTCGGATCGACACGAGCCGCAATTGGTGCCGGCCTTCGTCGCCCGGCCGACGGCGTCGACATCGGCGGCGCCGGCCGCGATCGCCGTGCCAACGGCCGCGAGCCCCACGGAGAAACAGGCGCAGATGGTGGGGCCGGGATCGGGCATGCCTCCGGCGGCGCGACCCGATAGCAGGGCGCGGCGCTCCGCCGCGTCGAGGGACCGCTGGCCGAAGAGCGCCTCGACGACCGTCCAGGCCGCGCGCGCGCCGGGCCCGGTGAAGACAACGGCCTCCAGCTCCTCGTCGCGGTAGGCGGCGGCCCGGTAGAGGCCGCGGGCGGGATCGCTGACCTCGGCGATGGTGCAGCCCTCTGCCGCGAGGAGCCGCAGGAGCGCCGGCGCATCGGGGGGCTCGGTCGCCGCGAAGAGGAGGCCTGCGCCGCCGGCCACGGCGACCTTGGTCCACAGGAGCCCGTCGGGCACCGGCAGCGCGCGGCGCGCGATAAGGAAGCCGTCGGCGGCCACCGTTTCCCGCGTCAGGGCCACGCGCGTCGCCTTCATCTCGGGCTGGCCCGTGAAGGGGTCGGTCGCCGCCTGTACCAGCGCGCCGATGCGGGCCGCGGC
>NZ_JBQVQL010000157.1:0-5653 GCF_052440005.1 Phreatobacter sp. | reverse complement strand
GCAGGCGGGTGAGCAGCGCCTCGGAGGCCTCGCCCGTCGGGGCGACCCGCGCCTCGGTCTCGAAGCGACGGATGGCCGCCTCGGTCTTCGGACCGGACACGCCGTCGATCGTGCCGTCGTAGAGGCGGCGGCGCTGCAACTCGCGCTGGACGTCGGCGACGATCTCCGACTTCGGCCGCGCGGCGGTCGCGGCGGCGGGCGCGGCCGGCTCGCTCTGGCGCGGCGAGATGCTGGCGGTCTGCTGCACGTCGGCCGGACGGGGCGCGGGCGCCGGCGCCGGCTGGATCACGGCGGCGGCGAAGAGCGGTGCGGGATGGGGGCCGGTCTGGCGGACGAGGGCGTTGGCGACGATGCCGATCGCCACGAAGCCCATCAGGGCGAGCGCGATGCGGTCACCCGGGCTGCGGCCGATGATCTGCCGCCAGAGGCCGCCGCGCGGCGCCTCGTCGTCCATGTCCATGGAGGAGCGCCCGCGGCGGGGACGCAGATCCTCGTCGTCATAGGTCGCGTCACGCAATTTTCCGTCCCTCCTGGATCGTCTCGGCCGGGCTCGTGGCGGAGGCCAGCGGCAGGGGCGCCACCTTGCCGTGGGTCTCGCAGTCCATCGGCATGCGCAGCGTCACCCGCGTGCCGCGGCCGAGCTGCGAGGTGATCTCGAGCCGGCCGCCATGCAGTTCGGCGAGGCCCTTGACCACCGAGAGGCCGAGGCCGGTGCCCTCGTAGGGCCGGTCGTAGCTGGAGCGCGCCTGGAAGAAGGGGCTGCCGAGGCGCGGCAGGTCCTTGGCGGCGATGCCGATACCGGTGTCCGTGACCGAGAGCGACAGCCAGGAGCCGTCGCGGCGCAGGCCGATCGTCACAGTGCCGCCGGGCTTGGTGAACTTGATGGCGTTGGACACGAGGTTGAGGAGGATCTGCCGGTAGGCGCGCTTGTCGCCCACCACTTCCTCGACCCCCTCGGGGAGCTCGGCGGTCAGCGCCACGCCGGCGCCGCTCGCCTTGAGGTCCATCATCTGCACGCACTGGGTGATCAGCGGCGGCAGGGCGAAGGGTTCGGGCGTGATCTCGAAATGTCCGCTCTCGATCTTCGACATGTCGAGAATCGAATTGACCAGATTGAGCAGATGCTCGCCGGAGTCGCGGATGAGGGTCGCGTATTCGTGGCGGCGGGCCTGGTCGAGGCGCATGTCCTGCTCGTGCATCAGCATCTCGGAGAAGCCGTTGATGGCGTTCAGCGGGGTGCGCAGCTCGTGGCTGACATTGGCGAGGAAGCGGCCGCGAGCCTCGTTGGCGCGGTCGGCCTCGTCGCGGGCGGCTTCGACGGCGGCCTCGTGCTGCTTGCGCTCGGAGACGTCGCGCAGCACCGAGACGACCTGCTGGCCCTCGCCGGCGGTGCCGGCGAGCGGACGACTGCGCATTTCCATCCAGATGAAGGAGGGCTGGCCGTCGGCGGCATCCTCGCGGCGCAGGCGGAACTCGGCGGCCGCCTCGATGTGGCGGGACGAGGCGATGGACAGGGCGCTGAGATAGGCCGGCCGGTCGGCGACGTGAACGCGGTCGAACAGGCTCTGGCCGTGCAGGCCATAGGAGGGCACGCCGACGACGCGCTCGGCGGCGGGCGAGGCGAAGACCACCGCGCCGCTGCGGCTGTGGCAGGTGATGAGGTCGGTCATGTTCTCGGCGAGCAGCCGGTAGCGCTGTTCACCGACCGAATGGACCTCCTCACCGGCGCGGCTGACCATCACCGCGGAGAGCGCGAGGCCGACGGCGTAGATCACAGCGGCGGCGGCCGAGGCGAAGCCGGCGACGGCGAGCTGGGTGGAGCCGAGCCCGGACGGCATCAGCATGCCGCTGAGCTGCATCACGCCGATGGCGCCGACGGCGCCAAGGACCATGGCGCCGGCGCTGTGGACGACGCGGCGCGAGCCGGACAGCACCGCCTCGGCCGGCACCAGGGCGAACCAGATGACGATGAAGGAGGTGAGCCCGCCGGAGAGCAGGGCGATGATGGAGACGATGCCCGTCAGCGCCGCGGCGGAAAACAGATGGGCCTGCTGGTAGGCGCCGGTGCGCGACAGGAAGGTGGCGATGGTGATGGGCAGAACCAGCCAGCCGAAAGCGATCGTCTCGACGAGGCCGGGCACGCCCTGGAAGGCGAGGAAGAGCGGCATGGCCGAGAGGGCGACGAGGCCGGGGATGAGGCGCGTGGCGATGAAGGCCCGGTGGCGGGCGAACACGACGGGGTCCACGGTCGCGGCCGGATGAACCAGACCGTCGAGATAGGATCTCACCGAACCGATCAACGCGCTTTCACGCAACGCACTCACCCCGAAACGCGGCGTCCGCCGTTCTCAATGCCGTCAGGATCGCAGCGCCGCATGAAGGAAAAGCTAAGTCGGCGCGCCTGCCGGCACGGCCGGTGGACGGTATTTGCGTTTCGTCCTTCATGGTGAAGAAAGGCTTGCCGGCCGCCGGACCGGACAAACCCGACAATTTGCATAAACCTTAACCTGCATTCAGCCGGGTTTCCGGCGGATTCACCCTGTCCGCCAAGGCCGCGTTCACAGGTGGGAGCCATGATCGTCACGACCGGAGCGGTGCCCTCGAGGCGACAACGACCGCCCGGATACAGGGCTCCAACGACCGGAAACGGCGTCATGTCATTCCTCTTCAAGGCCGCCTTCTGGCTCGGCCTCGTCTTCTATGTGCTGCCGCCGTCGGCGCCTCTGCCGCCCTCGGCCGGCAACGAACTGCCGTCGGGCGGACAGGTGGCGAGCGCGGTGATCCGCGGCGCCGCCCAGCTCTGCCGCGACAATGCGGAAACCTGTGCCCGCGGTGTGGGCGCCGTCACCGAGACGGTGCAGCGCGAGGTGATCGGCGAGACCGTGCCCGCCGCCCGCGACACGCTTCTGCCGGCCGACCTCCAGGTGCCGTTCGGCGGCCTGCCGGTTCCGGCCGGATCGGCGCCGATGCGCGCCCCGCTGCCGCCGCGGCGGCCGGCCTGACGCATGCGGCGCTTTGTTTCGGCGCCGCATCGCCCTATATCCCCGGCATGAGCCAGCTTGCCGCGCCCGCCATCGACGAGATCAAAGAAGCCTTCGCCCTGATCGACGACTGGGAGGAGCGCTACCGCTACCTCATCGAGATCGGCAAGGCGCTGCCGCCGCTGGAGCCGCAGGAGCGCAGCGAGGAGAACCGGGTGAAGGGCTGCGCCAGCAACGTCTGGCTCGTCACCCATGTAGAGCGGCCCGGCCCCGAGGCCGTGATGCGCTTCGAGGGCGAGAGCGATGCCCATATCGTCAAGGGCCTGGTCGCCCTCACCCTCGCCTTCTATTCCGGCCGCCCGGCCCGGGAGGTCGCGACGGACGACGCCTTCGACCTGTTCCGTTCCTTCGGCCTCGAGCAGCACCTCACCCCGCAGCGCTCCAACGGCGTGCGCTCGATGATCGACCGTATTCGCCGGGACGCCGTGGCGGCTTTGGCGGCCTGATCAGGCGACGAGCGTCGGCTGCAAGCCCGCGAGGTCCGGCAGCGTCGCCACCGGGTCGGCGCCCGGATACTCGTTGGGCATGCCTGTGCGGTTGACCCAGACGGGCACGAAGCCGAAACGCGCCGCGCCCGCCACGTCCCATCGATTGGACGAGACGAAGACGACGTCGCCGGCGGAGGCGATGCCGAGCGATCCTTGCGCATGGGCATAGACGGCCGGCACCGGTTTGTAGGCGCCGACGTCCTCCACGGTCACCACGGCGTCGAGCAACGGGCCGATGCCGGCTGCGGCGATGGCCTTGTCCACCATGGCGCGGGTGCCGTTGGTGAAGATGGCGGTGGTCTTGCCCGCCGCCTTCAGCCGCTGAAGGGCGGGCGCGACGTCAGGATAGGCGTCCAGCGTCTCGTAGGCGGCGAGCAGTGCCTGCCTGAGCGCCGGGTCGGCGACGCCGTGGAGGGCGAGCGCAAAGTCTAGACCGCGGCCGGTGAGGGTCCAGAAGTCCTCGAAGCCGCCCGTCATCGTGGTGATCCAGGAATATTCGAGCTGCTTGGCGCGCCAGAGCTGGGAGACCGGCTCGGCCAGCGGCCCCAGCGGCGCGCCGGCGCGCTGCACGGCGGCGTGGACATTGAACAGCGTGCCGTAGGCGTCGAACATGAAGGCGGTGGCGGGCATGGTCTCGTCTCCCCCGGGGTCCCGGCCGAACCATTGCATCGCCGCGCGGCTGGGATCACCACAATTCATGATGACGGCGGCCGCCGCCACGCTAAATTCCCGCTCCCCCGCGGGAGGAGAAGCGCGATGACCAGCTGGTCGAAAACCTGGACCTATGTCGACGGCGACTGGCTGGAGGGCAATCCGCCGCTGACCGGGCCCCGCAGCCACGCCTTCTGGCTCGGTTCCTCCGTGTTCGACGGCGCCCGCATCTTCGACGGCACAATGCCGGACATGGACCTGCACGCGGCGCGGGTGAACCGCTCGGCCGTGGCGCTCGGCCTCAAGGCGACCATGACGGCGGAGAGCATCGTGGGCCTCGCCCGCGACGGGGCAAGCAAGTTCGACGGTTCGGTGCCGCTCTACGTCAAGCCGATGTACTGGGCCGAGGGCGACGGCCCCAACGCCATCCTGCCCGATCCGGAGACGACGCGGTTCTGCCTCTGCCTCTACGAGGCGCCGATGGGCGCGCCGACGGGCATGTCGATCACCCTGTCGAAGTTCCGCCGCCCGACCATCGAGAACGCGCCGACCGATTCCAAGGCGGGCTGCCTCTATCCCAACAACGGGCGCGCCCTGCGCGAGGCGAAGTCGCGCGGCTTCGACAACTGCCTCGTCATGGACATGGTCGGCAACGTGGCGGAGACCGCCACCTCCAACATCTTCATGGCGAAGGACGGCGTGGTCTACACGCCCATCCCGAACGGCACGTTCCTCAACGGAATCACGCGCCAGCGCACCATCGCACTCCTGCGCGAGGCTGGCGTCACCGTGGTCGAGCAGAGCCTGCGCTATGCCGACTTCGAGACGGCAGACGAGATCTTCTCGTCCGGCAACTATTCCAAGGTCATGCCGGTGACGAAGATCGACGACCGGGCACTGCAGCCCGGCCCGATTGGCCGCCGGGCGCGCGAACTCTATTTCGACTACGCGGCGGCCGGCCCCCGCATCTGAGGCGGGAACACCGTCCGTCAGCCGCCGGGTCCCGAACCGTTTCGTCGGCGGCCGTCAGCCGCCGGGTCCCGCTCCGTTTCGTCGGCGGCCGTCAGCCGCCGACATGGGCGCGGAAATCCTTGAGCGAGGCGAAGCGCGTCGTCCCTTCCGGGAGGTCCGCCTCGATGCTGCCGTCGCCGTAGAGGCGGAAGGCGATCCCGGCGATGACGCCCTCGCGCAGCAGCGGCGGCATGGGCTGCTGCGGGGGTGGCGGCGGCGCGGCAACCACCGGCTCCTGGCGCGGCGCCGCCTTCGGCTGCTCGAAAATGTCCTTGAGATCGTCGATCAGCGAGGTGGCGGGGTCGGCCGCGGGTTTCTTCGGGGCGAGGATGTCGTTGAGCTCGGGGAAGTCGCGGGCGAGCGCGGCCATCGCGTCCACCGGCGGCGGGGCGACGGCGGGGGCGGCATCCGGCTCGGGGCGAACGAGCTCCAGCCGTCGCGGCGCAGCGACCGGGGGCGCCT
>NZ_JBQVQL010000156.1:0-5795 GCF_052440005.1 Phreatobacter sp. | reverse complement strand
TGCCGATGTCCCGCCCGTCCAGCACCGCGCCGCCCGCCTGGGCAGCAAAAGCGCGCTGCAGGTCGAGGAGCGCGCGCCGCACCGGCCCGTGGGCGGCGACCACGGAGGCGGCCTCGCCCGCCTCGCGGGTGCGCAGCCGCTCCGCGTCGAGGTCGGCGAGGTCGAGGTTCTCGGCGATGACCTGGGCGATCTCGACATTGTCGAGCGGGAAGCCGCGGTCGCGCATGATCTGCCCGACGCCGCGATAGAGCAGGCCGGTGTCGAGATGCGGCAGGCCGTAATGGGCGGCGATGCGGCGGGCGAGGGTGCCCTTGCCCGAGGCCGCCGGTCCGTCGATGGCGATGATCACGAGAAATCCGCCCCGAGGCCGCGCATCAGGCCGACGAAGTCGGGGAAGCTGGTGGCGATGAAGGCGGTATCGTCGACGCGCATCGGGTGGGCCGTGGCGAGGCCCATGACGAGGAAGCTCATGGCGATGCGGTGGTCCATGTGCGTCTCGACCGTGCCGCCGCCCGGCGCCTTGCCGTCGCCGGCGACGATGAGGTCGTCGCCCTCGATGGTGTGGGTGACGCCCGCCGCCGCGAGGCCCGCCGCGACCGCCGCCAGGCGGTCGGATTCCTTCACGCGCAGCTCGTGCAGGCCGCGCATCCGCGTCGGCCCTTCGGCGAAGGCGGCCGCGACCGCCAGGACCGGATATTCGTCGATCATCGAGGGGGCGCGATGCGCCGGCACGTCGACGCCGCTGAGGCGCGACCCGTGCACCCGGAGGTCGGCGATGTCCTCGCCCGATTCCACCCGCGGGTTCAGAACCTCGATCTCGGCGCCCATCTCGATCAGCGTCGTGATCAGGCCGGTGCGCAGCGGGTTCATCATCACGCCGGTGACGGTGACGTCGGAGCCGGGGACGATGGCAGCGGCGACGATGGGGAAGGCGGCGGAGGAGGGGTCCGCCGGCACCACCACCGGCGCCGGCTTCAGCTCCGGCCGCCCGACGAGGTCGATGCGCCGGCCGTGCGCGCCATGCGGCGTCACCGTCACCTCGGCGCCGAAATGGGTCAGCATCCGCTCGGTGTGGTCGCGCGTCGCTTCCGTCTCGATGACCGTGGTGATGCCCGGCGCGTTGAGGCCGGCGAGCAGTACGGCGGATTTCACCTGCGCCGAGGCCACGGGCGACTCATAGGTCACCGGCACGGCGTCCTTCGGTCCCTGGATGGTGATCGGCAGCCGCCCACCCTCGCCCTGCTCCACCACCGTGACGCCGAACAGCTCCAGCGGGTCGAGGGCCCGGCGCATCGGCCGCTTGCGCAGCGAGGCGTCGCCGTCGAAGGTCGCGCGGATCGGATGGCAGCCGATGACGCCCATCATCAGCCGGCACCCGGTTCCGGCATTGCCGAAGTCGAGCGGCTCTGTCGGCTCCTTCAGGCCGCCGACGCCGACGCCCTGCACCCGCCAGGCCCCCGGGCCGGTGCGCTCCACCGTCGCACCGAGCTGGCGGCACACCTTCGCCGTGTTGAGGACGTCTTCGCCCTCCAGCAGCCCGGATATCGTGGTTTCGCCCACGGTCAGAAGCCCGAACATCAGGGCCCGGTGGGAAATGGACTTGTCGCCCGGCACGGTGATGTGGCCGGTGAGGGCGGCGCCGCGGCGCGAGGTCAGCGGTGTCTTTATCTCGGAGGCGCTCAAGGTGGGATGGTCCCGTCCGTTCGAAAAACCGGTGCCGCGCTCTATCCCGCGCCGCAAGCCTCTTGACAAGCCGGGGCTCTGCGTCCAACTGACCCCCCTTCAAACGAAGTGCGATCTTTTCAGGGAGTCCGCCGTGGCGAGACCCGAACTCGGCGTGAAGCGCATCTGCCCCACGACCGGCAAGAAATTCTACGACCTGAACCGCGACCCCATCGTCTCGCCCTACACGGGTGAGGTGCTGCAGCGCGTGATGTTCGAGCCCGCCCGCCGCGGCTCGTCCGCCGCCGCCGCCAAGGTTGCGCCGCAGCCGGACGAGGAGGATGCGGAGCTCGAGGTGCAGGACGCCGAGCTCGTGAGCCTCGAAGAGGCGGACGAGGAAGAAGCGTCCCCGGCCAAGGCCGCGACCCTCGACGACGACGTGGACGTCGACGTGGAGGATGCCGCCGACGACGACGACACCTTCCTCGCCGAGGACGAGGATGAGGACGACGGCGACGTCTCCGACCTCATCGGCGATGCCGCCGACGACGAGGACGACCAGTAAGGCTGCAGCCGGGCCGGCGGGCGTTCAGCGCCCGCGGCCCTTGCGCTCCGGCCGTTCCGGGCGTATGTGAGGGGCCGACTTCGGTCATTCATACACCCTCATCGATGGCGATCGTGAGAGTGGGTTCCTGCGGGGACCCGCTCTTTTTGTTTCAGCCGCCGGCGAGGCCAGTTTCGGAGCGTCGATTGTCAGCGGAAGAGCCGCGCATCACCGATGAAGTGCCCACCGAGGCGAATGCCCCGGCGGAGGCCGATCCGCGCCTGATCGTCGAGAGCGGCGTCGCCGCGCGCGTCGCCGCCATCGTCGGGCCGGTGCTCGAGGGCCTCGGCTTCCGGCTGGTGCGCGTGCGCATCTCCGGCTCGCAGGCCGGCGGCTCCACGCTGCAGATCATGGCCGAGAGGCCCGACGGCACCTTCACCATCGACGACTGCGAGGCGACGAGCCGTGCGCTCTCCCCGGTCCTCGACGTCGAGGACCCGATCGCCGCCGCCTACAACCTCGAGATCTCCTCGCCCGGCATCGACCGGCCGCTGGTCCGCGTCGGCGACTTTGCCCGCTGGGCCGGCTACGAGGCGAAGATCGAGATGGCGGTCGCCCAGGACGGCCGCAAGCGCTTCCGCGGCTTCATCCTCGGCGCCGAGGGCACGGGCGCCAAGATCCGCCGCACCGACGTCAAGGGCGACGAGCCCGCCGAGATCGTCCTGCCCATCGAGGAGATCGGCGAGGCGCGCCTCGTGCTCACCGACGACCTCATCCGCGAGGCGCTGCGCCGCGCCAAGGCCGCCGGCCGCGCCATGGACGAGGACGAGGAGGACGAGGACTTCGACGGGGACGCCGGGGAGGCTGAGGACGCCACCGACGACACCGAACTCGTCATCGTCCGCCCCGGCACGCCCCGTCCGGTCCGTTCCGCTGAGGCGCCGAAGAAGAAGCCGTCGCCCGGCACGCCCTATTCGCGCGGCCCCAAGCCCAAGGGCCCGGGCCGCTACGCCAAACCCAAACCATCCCGCTAGAGGGGAACGACCCATGGCCGTTTCGGCAAACCGACTGGAACTGCTGCAGATCGCGGATGCGGTGGCACGCGAGAAGCAGATCGACCGCCAGATCGTCCTCGAAGCCATGGAGGATGCGATCCAGAAGGCGGCGCGCTCGCGCTACGGTCAGGAGACCGAGGTGCGCGCCGAGATCAATGCCAAGTCCGGCGAGATCCGCCTGTCCCGCCTGCTGCAGGTGGTGGACGAGGTCGAGAACGTCGCCACCCAGATCGCCACCGAAGAGGCCCGCCGCAAGAATCCGGCGGCCCAGCCCGGCGACTGGATCGCCGAGACCCTGCCGCCCTTCGACTTCGGCCGCATCGCCGCCCAGTCGGCCAAGCAGGTCATCGTCCAGAAGGTCCGCGAGGCCGAGCGTGACCGCCAGTTCGACGAGTATAAGGATCGCGTCGGCGAGATCGTTTCGGGCCTCGTCAAGCGCGTCGAATACGGCAACGTGGTCGTCGACCTCGGCCGCGGCGAGGCGATCATCCGCCGCGACGAGCTGATCCCGCGCGAGATGTTCCGTAACGGCGACCGCGTCCGCGCCTATCTCTTCGACGTCCGCCGCGAGCAGCGCGGGCCGCAGATCTTCCTCTCCCGCACCCATCCCCAGTTCATGGCCAAGCTGTTCGGCCAGGAAGTGCCGGAGATCTATGACGGCATCGTCGAGATCAAGGCGGTCGCCCGCGACCCCGGCTCGCGCGCCAAGATCGCCGTCGTCTCCCGCGATTCCTCCATCGATCCCGTGGGCGCCTGCGTCGGCATGCGCGGCTCGCGCGTCCAGGCGGTCGTCGCCGAACTGCAGGGCGAGAAGGTCGACATCATCCCCTGGAACCCGGACATCGCCACCTTCGTGGTCAACGCCCTGGCCCCGGCCGAGGTCGCCAAGGTCGTGCTCGACGAGGACCGCGAGCGTATCGAGGTGGTCGTCCCCGATCCGCAGCTCTCGCTCGCCATCGGCCGCCGCGGCCAGAACGTGCGCCTCGCCTCCCAGCTCACCGGGTGGGACATCGACATCCTCACCGAGCAGGAGGAGAGCGAGCGCCGCCAGGCCGAGTTCGAGGCCCGCACCAAGCTGTTCATGGGCGCCCTCGACGTCGACGAGGTCGTCGGCCAGCTGCTGACCTCCGAGGGCTTCCGCTCGGTCGAGGAGATCGCCTATGTCGAGCTCTCCGACCTCGCCTCCATCGAGGGGTTCGACGAGGAGACCGCGCAGGAGCTGCAGCGCCGCGCTCTCGACACCATCGCCCGCATCGAGGCCGAGCACGACGCCCGCCGCAAGGAGCTCGGCGTCGCCGACGACCTGCGCCAGGTCGACGGCCTGACCACCGCCATGATGGTCAAGCTCGGCGAGAACGACGTGAAGTCGCTCGAGGACTTCGCCGGCTGCGTGCCGGACGACATCGTCGGCTGGACCGAGCGCAAGGACGGCCAGTCGGTGAAGAACGCCGGCTTCCTCGACGGCTTCGAACTGACCAAGGACGAGGCCGAGGCCATGATCATGCAGGCCCGCGTCAAGGCCGGCTGGATCGAGGCGCCCGAGGCTGCCGAAGAGGCCGGGGCCGAGACGGCCGAAGCCGAAGCCTGAGCCGGGGAGATGGGCGGGAGTGGTCATCGCGGTGGAGAACGACGCGCCTGAGCCGACGCTGGACGGCGGGCCCCTGACGGGGCGCGCCGGCAGCGAGCGCACGTGCATCGTCAACCGCCGCGCCGGTTCGCCGGAGGGCCTGATCCGCTTCGTCCTCGGTCCCGACGGCGCCGTCGTCCCCGATCTGAAGGCGCGCCTGCCCGGCCGCGGCGCCTGGGTGACCGCCACCCGCGCGGCGATCGCCGAGGCGGTGCGGCGCAAGCTCTTCGCCCGCGCCTTCCGCACCGACGTCGTGGCTCCCGCCGACCTGGCGGACCTCGTCGACCGGCTGCTGGAGGCCCAGGCCCTCGCCTCGCTCTCGCTCGCCAACAAGGCGGGCGCCGTGGTGGCGGGCTTCTCCAAAGTGGAGGCCGCGCTCGGAACAGATACCGCCGCCGGCCTTATTCACGCCGCGGATGCCAGCGATGATGGCGTTCGCAAGCTCGGCCAGGTCCTGCGTCGCATCTATGGCGACGAGCCGGATAACGTGCCGCGGGTGACGGCGTTCACCTCGCTGCAATTGGATTTGGCATTGGGGCGCATGAATGTGATACATGCTGCGCTGCTCGCCGGCGGGCCGAGCGAAAATGCACTCGCGAGATGCACGGCCCTCGAGGTCTACCGCACCGGTGACGTGACCGGAGGCAGTCCTCCGGCTTCCGTCAACGAGCCGAAACACCGAATTTCCAGGACCCAGCCGCCTGGGGCAGGACCAGAACCGAATGACCGATGAGAAGACCTCCGGCGACAAGACCATCAGCCTGACGGGGAAGACCCTCAGCCTGAAGAAGCCCGCCGGTAACGAACAGAGCATGGTTCGCCAGAGCTTCAGCCACGGCCGCACCAAGACGGTGGTGGTGGAGAAGGTCTCGGCGAAGCCGCGCTCGTTCGCGCCGCCGCGTCCGGC
>NZ_JBQVQL010000155.1:0-5821 GCF_052440005.1 Phreatobacter sp. | reverse complement strand
GCCTGACCCCGTCGCCCCGACGCCAGCCGGCAAGCCGGCTCCGGCCGCTGCGCCGACGCGCTCGATCGTGCCCGCGGTCCCGCCTCCGCCGCCGCTGGCGGCGCTGGAAAAGGGGCTGAAGCGCAAGCTCTCCCGCGGCAGGCGCGACGCCGACGCGCGCATCGACCTGCATGGCCTGACGCAGGAGGCTGCCCATCGCCGGCTGATCGCCTTCCTGCACCGGTCCCAGGCGGCTGGCCACGCCCTCGTCATCGTCATCACCGGCAAGGGCGCGCCGAAGCGGCAGCGCGAACTCGACGAGGACGCCTTCACGCCCGATCCCTATGCCGGCCGCGGCGTGCTGCGGCGGGTGGTGCCGCAATGGCTTTCCCTGCCGGAGATGCGCCCGCTGGTCATCGGCTTCGAGGAGGCCTCGGCCGGCCACGGCGGGGCGGGCGCCCTCTACGTGCGCATCCGCCGCCCCTGACCGGACCGCCGACGTCGAATTCCCCGGTCCTGTGGCCGCGCGGCTCTTGACCGGCGCCCGCGGCCCATGGATCGTCCCGCATCGCCTCGAGCCGTGCCGGAACAGCAGCCATGCGGACCCGCCTTTTCGCCCTTGCCCTCGCCGCCCTCGCGGGCATCCCGTCGGCCGGGGCCCAGACCCTCGCCTTCAACGATGGCGGGCCGCGCGGGCTCGCCGGCTCGACCTACACCACCGGCCGCGTACCGGGCGGCGGCTATCCCGGCGCCGTGGAGGACGATATGCGGATGCGCGGCCCTGCGGGCGTCATGCTGTTCCGCGATCCGCGCTTCCAGAACCGCCTGCTCCCCTGCGACGAGCCGGCGGCGCTGGAGCGCATCCAGGAGACCTTTGCCGAGAAGGAGGCGCGCTTCTGGAACTCGTCCCTCGGCATCCGCGGCTTCGACCGGGTGCGCCTCGTCACCACCAACCCGCACGGGCAGAACCTCATCCCGCGGCGCTTCTGCACCGCCCGCGCCCATCTCTCCGACGGCCGCGTGCGCACCGTCAGCTACGCCATCCTCGAGGATCAGAGCATCATCGGCGCCACCTGGGGCGTCGAATGGTGCGTCCACGGGCTCGATCGCGGCCGCAGCTTCGACCCGTCCTGCAGGATGGCGCGCCCCTGATCCGGACGAATACGGGGGGCGGGCGCGAGTTCTTGCTTTGTTCCGAGGGCGCCGCTAGCCTGGATCTGCTGAGAGGGAGGTCGCCCATGATGGCCTGCATGTTCGCCAGGACCCGCCGCGCCGTGACGCGGTTCGCCGCAGCCGCGGCTCTGGTCGCCGGCCTCGCCGCGGCCCCACCGGCCCACGCCCAGGCGCGCCCGGGCGCGACGCCCGGCGAGTTCGACTTCTACGTGCTGGCCCTGTCCTGGTCTCCCTCCTTCTGCGAGGCGACCAGCGAGCGGACCTCCCGCTCCATGCAATGCGCCGGTGACCGGCCGTTCCATTTCGTGGTGCACGGCCTCTGGCCGCAGTTCCAGCGCGGCTTCCCCGAATATTGCCAGGTGCCCGCCCCGGTGCTGGAGAACCGCACGGTCACCTCCATGCTCGACATCATGCCGGCGCCGGGCCTCGTCAGGCACCAGTGGTCGAAGCACGGCACGTGCTCGGGCGCCCGCTCGGCCGGCGCCTATTTCGAGCAGGTTCGCCAGGCCCGCGCCAAGGTGCGCATCCCCACCCAGTACGAAGGCTTGTCCGAGCCGCTCATGGTGACGCCCGACGAGGTGGAAGAGGCCTTCGTGCGCGCCAATCCCGGGCTCACCCGCGAAATGATCGCCGTGCAGTGCGACCAGCGCCGGCTGCGCGAGGTGCGCATCTGTATCGGCCGCGACATGAATTTCACCGCCTGCGAGGAGATCGACCGCCGCGCCTGCCGCCGCGACCGGCTGGTCATGCCGCCGGCGCGGCCCGGCCGCAGCTGACCCCGGGCGCCGCGGCGTTAAGCTCCGGGCCGGGACGGGAACGAAACCCGTCCGAATCACGGACATCGGCGGGGTGCCCGTTCGTTCCGGCGGAGCGGCATCGTTCTCGGCAGGTTTTTCAAACGGCCGGCGGCGGTGCAGGGGCGCCGGAACGCTCCTGACGTCCCCAACCGTTAACCGACGCGTGTCGTTTCGGGGCAGCGCGGTCGGCCTTTCGCGTATCCGCTGGCCCCTCGCTCTTTGACGACCTCTCACCCTTGCCCTCCCCCGCGTGCGGAGGGGGGACTTTCCGCCTCGCCCCATTACACGAGAGTGCAGCGCCAGGCGCGACGGTTGGGGATCGAGCACGATGCTCGTGTCCCCTCTCCCCGCCCGCGGGGAGAGGGCAGGGGTTGAGGGACTCTCGGTAACACGACGGTCGAGAACGGAGCGCAGCGCCGGCGTCCCCTCTCCCGCTTTCAGGAAGAGGGTCAGGGTGAGGGGCCCAACCTGAACGAGGCTGCTGCGGCCTTCGCAAACCCTGGTGCGCACAGGAACCGCGCGATACCGCGCCTGCCGTTAACCCTGCGATCAGCCCGCGAACGAATCGCGTCCGAATCGGGAGCCTCCCCAGGTTCCTGCTTCGTCCGGGCCGTTCGTGCCGCCTGGGTGCGCGGGGAAGCCCCGGCGCCGGCCTGTCGGCATCCGCCGAAGGCCGCGGCGTTAACGTCTCCGTCCCGCGCCGGGACGCGTCAGGCGAGCGCCCTGAGATAGCGGACCGGACGCGCGCCCATGATCGCCTGCGCCGCGTGCAGGATGGCGTTGGCGTCGATGCCGTGGTGGCGATAGAGGTCGCCGACCGTGCCGGTCTGCCCGAAATGCTCGACGCCCAGCGACTTGACCCGGTGGCCGTGGACGGCGCCGAGCCACGCGAGCGTCGCCGGATGGCCGTCCACCACGGTGACGAGGCCGCAGTCCCGCGTCAGGCCGCCGAGGAGGCGCTCCACGTGGCTGGTCGCCTGGTCGTGGCCGCGCTGGCGCGCCCGTTCCGCCGCGGTCCAGCCGGCGTTGAGCCGGTCCGACGAGGTCACCGCGAGCACGCCGACGTCCCGGTGGCTCTCCGCCAGCAGCCCAGCGGCGGCGATCGCCTCGCTCGCCGTCGCGCCCATATAGGCGATGACGACGCCCGCATTGGCGCCGGGCCGGCGCAGCCAGTAGGCGCCGTTGATGACGTCGCTCGCCAGCGCCTCGTCCATGGTCCGCTGCGGCTGGTCGAGGGTGCGGGTCGACAGGCGCAGGTAGACCGAACCGCCGGTCTCGTCGCGCAGCCAGGTCTCCTCGTCCGGGTCGCCCTCGCCGTCGCGCTGCATGTAGTCGAAGCCGAAGCGCATGATGGCGGCGAGCTCGTCGACGAAGGCGGGTTCGAAGGCGGCGAGCCCGTCCTGCGCCATGCCGATCAGCGGCGTCGCGATGGACTGGTGGGCGCCACCCTCAGGGGCGAGCGTCACGCCCGACGGCGTCGCCACCAGCATGAACCGGGCGTCCTGGTAGCAGGCATAGTTCAGCGCATCGAGGCCGCGCTGGATGAAGGGATCGTAGAGCGTGCCGACGGGCAGCAGGCGCTCGCCGTGGATCGAATGGGTGAGGCCGAGCGCCGAGAGCAGGATGAACAGGTTCATCTCGGCGATACCGAGCTCGATGTGCTGGCCCTTCGGCGAGAAGTCCCAGGTGAAGGTCGAGGGAATGCGCTCCTGCTTGAACGTGTCGGCCAGCGCCTCGCGGGCGAAGAGCCCGCGCCGGTTGACGAAGGCGCCGAGATTCGTCGAGACCGTGACGTCGGGCGAGCAGGTGACGATGCGCTCGGCGAAGGGCTCCTTGCCGCGGGCGATCTCGTTGAGGATCAGGCCGAAGCCCTGCTGGGTCGACATGGCCGGCTGCATCGGCACGGCGAGCCTGTCCGGGATCGGCAGCTTGGCGCCCTCGTAGCGGCGCCGGCCACGCGCCGCGAAGGGCACGTCCTTCAGGAAGGCCTCCAGCGTCTTCGCCGGCACGGAGAGCCCCTCGAACCGGTCCCACTCGTGCCCCGGCCGCACGCTCATGGCGGCGCGGAAGGCCTCCATCTGCGCCGGCGTCATCAGGCCGGCATGATTGTCCTTGTGGCCCTGGAAGGGCAGGCCGAAGCCCTTGATCGTATAGGCGATGAAGCAGACCGGGCGGTCGTGGTCGATCCCCTCGAAGGCTTCCAGCAGCGAGGGCAGGTCGTGGCCGGCGAGATTGGTCATCAGGCGGGCGAGCTCGGCGTCGGAGCGTCGGCCGATGAGCGCCGTCACCGCGCCCTGGTCGCCGATGTCGTCCTCGAGCCGCTTCCGCCAGGCGGCGCCCCCCTGGTAGCAGAGCGCGGCATAGAGCTGGTTCGGGCAGGTGTCGATCCACCGGCGCAGGGCTTCCCCGCCGGGCTCGGCGAAGGCGGCTTCCAGGAGCTTGCCATACTTCAGGATCACCACGTCCCAGCCGAAATTGCGGAACATGGCCTCGAAGCGCTCCCACAACCCTTCGCGCACCACGGCGTCGAGGCTCTGGCGGTTGTAGTCGACCACCCACCAGGTGTTGCGGAGGCCGTGCTTCCAGCCTTCGATCAGCGCCTCGTAGATGTTGCCCTCGTCCATCTCGGCGTCGCCGATGAGCGCCACCATGCGCCCTTCGGGTCGCTCCAGGCCCCAGCCGTGGGCGCGCACATAGTCCTGGGCGAGGGAGGAGAACAGCGTCTGGGCGACGCCGAGGCCGACCGAGCCGGTGGAGAAGTCGACGTCGTCCACGTCCTTGGTGCGCGAGGGATAGCTCTGCGCCCCCTTGAAGCCGCGGAAATTCTCGAGCTTCTCCCGCGTCTGGTTGCCGAGGAGATACTGGATGGCGTGGAAGTTCGGGCTCGCATGCGGCTTCACCGCCACCCGATCCTCCGGCCGCAGCACGGCGAAATAGAGCGCCGTCATGATGGTGGCGAGCGAGGCGGAGGAGGCCTGGTGGCCGCCCACCTTAAGCCCGTCCGCGTTCTCGCGCAGGTGGTTGGCGTTGTGGATCGTCCACGAGGCGAGCCAGAGGATCTTTTGCTCCAGCGCGGCGAGGGCGGCGAGACGGTCGGTCATGGCGTGCGGCATCCCTTTGGGGTGCGCCATCATGCCGAAAGGGCAAGGCAGGCTCCTGCCAAAAAGCACCTGACAGCCACGACACAATGAGCAGGATCTGCTAGCCTGACATCATAATCTGGCAGGTTCTGCTCATGACCCAGCTCGACGCCATCGATCGCCGCATCCTCGCCGAACTGCAGCGCGACGGCCGCATGACCAACCAGGCCCTCGCCGAGAAGGTCGGCCTGTCGCCGACCCCCTGCCTGCGCCGGGTGCGGCGGCTGGAGGAGGCGGGCATCATCGGCGGCTATGTGGCGGTGGTCGACCAGAAGGCGGTCGACCTGCCGGTCTCCGTCTTCATATCCATCAAGCTGGAGCGCCAGCGCGAGGAGGATCTCGACCGCTTCGCCGAGGCCGTGGCCCGCTGGCCCGAGGTGATGGAGTGCTATCTGATGACCGGCCAGCGCGACTATCTGATGCGCGTCGTCTGCGCCGACCTGCCGGCCTACGAGAGGTTCCTTAAGGCCCGGCTGACCCGCCTCGACGGCATCGCCTCGATCGAATCCTCCTTCGCCCTCGCCCAGGTGAAGCACACGAACGTGTTGCCGCTCGGCTGAAGCCGCGGCCCGCCGTCGCGGCAACGGGCTTTGACAGGCGGCGCCGACCCTCTACCCTTTGTGTCGACCTGACCGGAAGGACCCCGCCATGCCGCGCCTCTCCCGCCGCACCGTGCTGACCCTCGCCGCCGCCGGCGCCGGCGCGGGCCTCGTCGGCCGCGGCGCCCTCGCC
>NZ_JBQVQL010000154.1:0-5859 GCF_052440005.1 Phreatobacter sp. | reverse complement strand
CCCTCCCCCCGCGACGGAGCCGCCGGCCATCCCGGCCCCGCCCGCCGCGGTGCAGGCCCCGGCCGCTCCCGCAGGACCCGGCGGGGTACTGCCCACGGACGAGGCGGTGCAGGCTGCCGGCTTCGGCGACGAGGTGACGCTTTCGGCGCGGCCGGCCCTGGTGCTCGGCGGCAAGACCACCTGGGACGACCTCTACGGCACGTTCCGCAAGGCCATCACCGAACTCAAGGCGATCGCCGCCCGCGAGGGCGCCGAGGTGACGGGACCGCCGATGATCCGCTTCGTCTCCTCCTCGGACGATGCCGTCGACTTCGAGGCGATCCTGCCCGTGCGCGAGGCGGCCAAGCCGGCGGAAGCCTATGCGCCCGCAAAGCCCGGCCAGACCCCGGCCGGCAAGGCGCTGCGCTTCGTCCACCACGGTGGCTACGACACGATGGAACAGACCTACGACGAGATCACCAACCATCTGGACGAGCGCTCCATCGTCGCCGAGGACGCCTTCGTCGAGGAATATGTCCGCGATCCCGACGCCACACCCGAGACGGACATGGCGACCTTCATCTACGTCTTCCCGAAGACGAACTGAGCGCTCGCGCGCAATCGGACATCAAGGACAGCGCACAGTCGGCTTGCGGGCACGCAAGGATTTTGGCCGTGGCGCCGGGGCCGGCGCTGCCTATCTTGCCGTCAACAGGACGCACACCGCGTCCGGCAGGAGGCTTCCATGTCCTTCATCGGCAATTTCAACGGCACGTCCCCCAACGGCATCCATCACGTCACCGCCATTTCCGGCCCGGCCCGCCGCAACCTCGCCTTCTATGCCGAGGTCCTCGGCCTCCGGCTGGTGAAGAAGACCGTCAACTTCGACGATCCCGGCACCTACCACCTCTATTTCGGCGACGCTGCGGGATCTCCCGGCACCATCCTGACCTTCTTCCCCTGGGAGCATGCCGCCCCCGGCAGGCTCGGCGTCGGGCAGACGCAGGAGACGGTGTTCCGCGTGCCGGAGGGCTCGCTCGGCTGGTGGGCGCATCGCTTCATCGAAAAGGGGGTGCCGCACGAGACGATCACCAGGCGCTTCGGTGAATCCGTCCTGTCCTTCAAGGATCCCGACGGGATGAGGCTCGCCCTCGCCTGCATCCCCGGCATCGGCGACGAGCCGGCCTGGGACGGCGGCGGCGTGCCGGCGGAGCACGCGATCCGCGGCTTCCACGGCGTGTCGCTGCTGGTCGAGCGGGGCGAAAAGACGGGGGCGATTCTCACCGACGTCTTCGGCTTCGCAAGGGGAGCGAGCGAGGGCAACGTGACCCGCTATGCGGTTGCCGGAAACCCCCTCGGCGGCATCGTCGACATCCGCGAGGCCGGCGGCTTCCTTGCCGGGCGCGAGGGTGCGGGATCGGTGCATCACGTCGCCTTCCGGGCGGGGGACGATGCGGCGCAGGAGGCCATGGTGGCGCGGCTGCGCGAGCACCACGGCCAGCGGGTCACGGAACAACGCGACCGGAACTACTTCCGATCCGTCTATTTCCGCGAGCCGGGCGGCATCCTGTTCGAGATCGCGACCGACGTTCCCGGCTTTGCCGTGGACGAGCCGGCGGAGACCCTCGGAGAGGCGCTGAAGCTGCCGCCGCAATACGAGGCCCAGCGCGCCCGCATCGAGGCCGTGCTGCCCGCCCTCGCCTGACCGTGCCCCACGAGACCGCCGCGCCCACCCGGGCGCGGCGGATCCATCCCAGGAGACCTGCCATGGCCACCCTCACCGACGGCGGCTTCGCCCATCGCCTCGTGCCCGCGGCGAATGCCGGCAGCCGCACGCTGCTCCTGCTTCACGGCACGGGCGGCGACGAGAACGACCTGCTCCCCCTCGGCCAGATGATCGCGCCCGGAGCGGCGCTGCTCTCGCCGCGCGGCAAGGTGCTGGAGAACGGCATGCCGCGCTTCTTCCGCCGGCTGGCGGAAGGCGTCTTCGATCACGAGGACGTGGTGCGGCGCGCCCACGAGCTTGCCGACTTCGTGGCGGCGACGACACGGGCCCACGGCCTCGCCCGTCCGGTAGCTGTCGGCTTCTCGAACGGCGCCAACATCGCCGCGGCGATGCTGCTGCTCCGGCCGGAGGTGCTGGACGGGGCCGTGCTGATCCGCGCCATGGTGCCGCTTCCCGACCCGCCTGCCGCGGACCTGTCGGGCCGGCGGGTTCTCATCCTCTCCGGAGCGATGGACCCGATCGTGCCGGAGGAGCAGGCGGCCGAGCTCGCCGCCCAGCTGTCGACGGCCGGCGCGGCGGTGGAGCACGAAGTTCTACCGGCCGGTCACGGCCTGACGCAGGCCGACGTCACGCTGGCGCGCCGCTGGTTCGGCGCCGCGCCCTGAGAAGGCGATGTCTCAGCGCGTGACGACGACTGTGGCGCCGACACCCACGCGGTTCATCAGGTCGACCACGTCCTCGTTCAGCATGCGGAAGCAGCCGAAGGAGGCGGCGGTGCCGACCGAGCGGCGCATGCTGGCGGAGGTGCCGTGGATGGCATATTCGCCACCGGCGAGGGTCAGCGCGCCCTCGCCCATCGGGTTGTTCGGGGCACCGCCGGGAATGACGTCCGGCAGGCTCGGATTGGCGCGCCGGACGACGGCGGGCGGCGACCAGGCGGGGCGGACGTGGCGACCGTTCACGACCGTGCGGCCCTCCCACTGCTCCGAGGCGCGGCCGACGGCCACGCGGTAGCGGATAGCGATGCCGTTTTCCTTGACGAGATAGAGCCGGCGTTCGGAATTGCGAATGACGATGGTGCCGGGCTCGGCGTTGAAATTGAACCGGACGACCTCCCGCGCCTCAGCCCTTTCCGGTGCCGAGATACCGGCCACCGCACACACGACAAGACCCGCAGCCGCCAGCGGCCGCGCCCAACGACGTCCCATGACCCTCTCCCATACCGCCCATACCCACCGGCGGTCACGCGCCGAAAGAGCGGGGCGATCAGTTTCTCTTCAGTTGTCGAGAGAAGAAAATCCGGGACGAGAGTCAACGACTCGTTGCTTTGTGGCGACGAGGCGGCGAGACCGTGTTGCAAGCCAGCAACGCTGCCGGGGGTGACGATGGTGAATGCTCATAAACCATTCACCACGCTGCACATTTACCGTGCGTCAACCATGCCGCTCAACCCGGCGGTGGTTGCTCCGCTGTCAGGCTCGCCCCGTCGAACGGAGAGCGGGTCTTGCGCACAACGGTTGGAGAGGTCGTCAGGCTGCCGGACAGGCGGACAGGGTCCGCGCTACTGGCCCTCTGCGCCTTCGCCATCATGGCCGCGCTCCCGGTCGTGCTGCTGGTGAATCTCGCCGGTGGCGTCCGGATGCCGGAGGAGGCGATCCGCCCGTCGCTGATCGCCGAGGAGGCCGCAGACCCCGTGCCCGTCTGGCGCCCGGTAACGGCGCGCCACGGCGGCTTCGACGTCGACGCGCCGCGCTGGCGGCCGCTCGGCCAGGAGGTCGCGATGTTCCGGCGGTCGGACGGGCTGGCGCGCGAGGTCTTCCGCTTCGGTTCGGCCGAGGATGCCCGCCGCCATGCGGCGCTCGTCATCGACCGCGGCGAGATGGCGCCCGCGACCGCGGTGGCCGATCTCGGCACCGTCGTGTCGGACCTCGGCGTCTCGGCGACGATCGCCCCCAATCCGATCCCGCTCGCCACCAAGTTCGGCCCGATGCAGACCGCCGACGTGACCATCGACACGGAGGAGGGCAGCAAGGCCTGCCTCGGTTTCGCGCTGCGCGAGAGCGAGGCGGGAATCCGCGTGACGGGCTGGGTGTGCAGCGGCGGCCCCGAGATCGTCAGCCGCCAGGACGCCTCGTGCTTCGTCGACAGGCTGTTCACGGTGGGCGTGCGCGACGCCGCCATCGCCAGCCTCTTCGCCCGGGCGGAGCTCGCCCGCCTTCCCTGTCCGTCCACCCCCGCCGCGACGCAGGCGACCCCGGTGGTGTCGGAGCGCGGCGGCCGGCCGTCGCCGCTCCGCCTCAACCGCCTCTGACGGCGGCCCGTACCGGACCCGCGCAGGGCGTTTACCCTCGGTTAACCATGTTTGTTCATGGTCTCCTCACAATCGGATGGAGGAGGCAGCGATGGCCGTCGGTCAGATCGGTACGGGCGCAATCGGCCCGGCGGGCGGCAGCGCCACGGGCGGACAGTCCACGGCCAGCGCCGTGCGGCCCGCGGACAGCGCGCCGCGGATCAAGACCGCCAACGTCACGGTGACGCTGTCGCCGGAGGCGCGCCAGCATCTCTCGCGGCTCGAGGGCTTCACCGCCACGATCGGCACGTCGAAGCAGCCGAAGCAGATGACCAAGCCGGGCATCAACGTCGACTTCCGCACCTGACGGGCGGACGGGCGGGGACGCCCCCGCCGACGCCATGCGGCCTCAGCCGGCGAGGTGCCGGAGTTCCTTGATGATCGCGTCGCCCATGCCGGCCGTGCCGACCACGTGGGTGTTGTCCGAGCGGATGTCCGCCGTCCGCAGGCCGGAGGCGAGGACGTTGGTCACCGCCTTGTCGAGCATGTCGGCGGCCTCGATCGCCTTGAACGAATAGCGCAGCGCCATCGAGAAGGACGAGATCGTCGCGATCGGATTGGCGGCGCCCTTGCCCGCGATGTCGGGCGCCGAGCCGTGGACCGGCTCGTAGAGCGCCTTGCGCTTGCCGGAGACCGGATCCTCGGCGCCGAGCGAGGCGGAGGGCAGCATGCCGAGCGAGCCCGTCAGCATGGCGGCGACGTCGGAGAGGATGTCGCCGAAGAGGTTGTCGCAGACGATGACGTCATACTGCTTCGGCCAGCGGACGAGCTGCATGGCGCAGTTGTCGGCGAGCACGTGCTCCAGCTCGACGTCGGCGAACGCGGCCTTGTGGACGCGGGTGACGACCTGCTTCCACAACACGCCCGTCTTCATGACGTTGTGCTTCTCGGCGGACGAGACCTTGTTGCGGCGGGTCCTGGCGAGCTCGAAGGCGACGCGGGTGATGCGCTCGATTTCCGAGGTCGTGTAGAGCTGGGTGTCGATGCCGCGCTGCTGGCCGTCCTCGAGGGTGACGATCTCCTTCGGCTCGCCGAAATAGACGCCGCCGGTCAGTTCGCGGACGATGAGGATGTCGAGACCCTCGACCACCTCCGGCTTGAGGGACGAGGCGGCGGCGAGGGCCGGGAAGCAGATGGCGGGCCGCAGATTGGCAAAGAGGCCGAGATCCTTGCGCAGGCGAAGGAGGCCTGCCTCGGGACGTTTCGCATAGGGAACATCCGCCCATTTCGGGCCGCCGACGGCGCCGAAGAGCACGGCGTCCGCCGCCTGGGCGAGGGCCATGTCGCCGTTGGAGATGGCCTCGCCGTGGGCGTCGTAGGCGCTGCCGCCGACCAGGCCGCGCTCCGTCTCGAAGGCGGCGACGCCCTGGCTGCCGAACCAGGCGACGACCTTCTCGACCTCCGCCATGACCTCGGGGCCGATGCCGTCGCCGGGCAGGATGAGAAGCTTGTGCGTGGCCATGGTCGGGTCCCCCGTTTCGCGTGTCGGCGCGCTCTACCGGTCCGGCCGTCTCAGGGCAAGCTCCCAGAACGCATGAGGGCGCGCCTTTCGGCACGCCCTCGCGCTGTCCATCGGTGCCGGCCTTATTCGGCGGCGGGGGTCTTCTCGCCGGCGGGAGCGGCCGGATCATCCTCGACCCGCGGCGTGCGGCGCTTGCGCACGCGGGGGGCAGGCGCCTCCCGCTCCTCGGCCACGGCCGGCACCACTGCGGCGCCACCGGTGATGAAGGAGGGCAGGCCGAGACCTGCATCCTCGTCGCGGGCGGCGGGCGCCGGCTGGGCCGGAGCGGCGTGGGGCTGGTGG
>NZ_JBQVQL010000153.1:0-5867 GCF_052440005.1 Phreatobacter sp. | reverse complement strand
CTGGCGGCCCGCATCGACGGGCTGCGCGAGGCCTTCGTTATGGCGCTGGTGTCGATGAACGCGCACCGGCTGCGCAGCGTGCTGACCATGCTCGGCATCATCATCGGCATCGCCTCGGTGGTCTGCATGGTGGCGCTGGGGCAGGGCTCGCGGCAGCGCGTGCTCGCCAACATCTCGGGGCTCGGCACCAACACGCTGGAGATCTTCCCCGGCACCAGTTTCGGCGACGTGCGCTCGGGCAAGATCAAGACGCTGGTGGTGGGCGATGCCCGGGCGCTGGAGGCGGAAGCCTATGCCGCCGCCGTCACCCCCACCGTCTCCACCTCCTCGACGGCGCGCTACCGCTCCATCGAGGCGAGCGTCATGGTCAACGGCGTCGGCGACCGCTACTTCGCCGTGAAGGGGACGAAGCTCAGGGAAGGCCGCTTCTTCGATGCCGACAGCGTCCGCCGCCTGACTCAGGACGTGGTGATCGACGAGAACACCGCCGAGCGCCTGTTTCCCGGCGGGGCCGGCGCCATCGGCCAGGTCATCCTCATCGGCAGCGTGCCGTGCCGCATCGTCGGCGTCGCCGCGCGCCAGCAGAGCGGCTTCGGCTCCAGCCAGAACCTATCGGTCTTCCTGCCCTACACCACGGTGCAGGCGCGCTTCCTGGGCGATGCATCGCTGCGCAGCATCACGGTGCGGGTGAGCGACGATGTCGCGAGCGAGGTGGCGCTGGCGGCGGTGACGCAGCTGCTGCTGCAGCGGCACGGGCGCAAGGATTTCTTCATCCTCAACACCGACGACATCCGCCAGACTCTGACCCAGACGACGGAGACGCTGACGCTGCTCATCGCCTCCATCGCCGTCATCTCCCTGGTGGTGGGCGGCATCGGGGTGATGAACATCATGCTGGTCTCGGTGGTGGAGCGGACGGGCGAGATCGGCGTGCGCCTGGCGGTGGGCGGCCGGCGCCGCGACATCCTCCAGCAGTTCCTCATCGAGGCGGTGCTGATCAGCCTGTTCGGCGGGGTGATCGGGGTCGTCACGGCCCTCGCCATCGGCGTCGCCTTCAACGCGCTGAGCCCGTCATTCTCCCTGATCTATTCGCCGGCCTCCATCGTGCTGGCCTTCGTCTTCTCCATGCTGATCGGCCTCGTCTTTGGCTATCTGCCGGCGCGCAGCGCGGCGCGGCTCGATCCGGTGGCGGCGCTGGCGCGGTAGGGCGGAGAGGGCCGTTCGCCGTCGGGGCGAAGGTGCGCCCGCGCCTGCAGCCGCAGCCCGAAGATCGCCATGAGCATGCTGAACCAGACGACGCCGACGGTGTCGAACAGGATGGTTTCGAGGCATCCGGCGAGAAGGCCGAAGATCCAGATGCGCGTGTAGAGCTCGGTCAGGCGTCTGCGGGCGCCGTGGCGTTCGGCCTGGGCGATGTAGCGCAGCGGCAGGGCGACGAGGAACACCATCATCAGCAGCGTCCCGGGAATGCCTGCCGTTAGCAGCAGGTCGAGATAGCTGTTGTGGGCGTTCACCGCGTTGACCGCCCAGCTGAACTCCTCGCGGAAGCCGTGCATCAGGTCGGTGTTGCGCCAGAAGGACTGGTACCCATGGCCGAGCAGCGGCTTCCTGGGGATGTGTTCGAGGGCGAGGGACCAGACCTCCGTGCGCAGCGTGAAGGTGGGGTCGACGCCGAGCGCCTTCACGGCGCCGGCGATCCGTTCCGACACGGCTGAGCCGATGGTCAGTGTCCAGACGCCGGCGAGCGCCCCGACAACGACGAGCGCCCTGACGTAACGCAGGCGCACGACCAGGAAGGCGATGGCGAGCGTCGCCGGCAGCATCGCGGCCGAGGTCTTGCTGCCGGTGAAGAGGAGGAAGACGCCGGCCAGGAGGACGATCGGCAGGCCGACGAGCGGCCCGAGCACCCGCGTGACGTAGAGCCCGAAGAGGACGGCCACCACCATGACGGTGCCCGCCGTGTTCTTGTGGCTGTAGAGGCCCCGCCAGTCGCCTTCCAGCAGCGGCTCCAGCTCGTCGGTGAACTGGTGCACGGCATAGCGGGAGAACAGGATCACCCCGGCGTAGCAGAGCGCCAGCACGATGGCCGTGCATGCCGCCAGCATGGCGGCGAAGTGCCGCTCGTCCCGCGGCAGGAGGAGAATGACGCTCGCTGCCGTGCAGACGATCGCCGCCATCGCCAGCCGCCGGATGGCGAAGAGGGGCTCCGGGCTCGGCAATGAGACCGCCAGCAGCCAGGTGAAGATCAGGAACAGCAGGATCCGCGGCCGCAGGATCAGCGAATGGCGCCCGAAGGCGAGCGCATAGCCGACCAGCATCGACAGAAGGACCAGCGCGGCGATCTGGTTCGCCCGGTTCGACGCGACACCCGGCGCGGCCGACTGATCCATGTGGGTCAGGTCGGGGAAGGGGCTGAAGGACACCCAAATGTACAGGAAGGTGCAGCAGAACAGGGCGGTGGCGGCCAGGGTCGGCAACCCGGCCGCGAGGGAGGCCGGCGCGAAGTCCCCGTGTCTGGCATGCGCCGGCGGCATGTTTCACCCGATGCACTGAAAGCAACGGCGGCAGCACCACCGTTAACCATCCGTTTAGCAGGTTCGCGGCAGGCGCGCGCGCCCCTAAATGGGGGGAGCAGGCTTTCGGGGAGGGGGAGGCAGAAGGCTTTGACCCGTCGGGCGCCGCGCTGGCCACGACAGCGGCGGGCGTTCTAGACGCGCCACGGGTCCCGACGAACGTTCAATCATCGCGTCTGAAAAGCGAAATGGCGCGCCCGAAAGGATTCGAACCTCTGACCCCCAGATTCGTAGTCTGGTGCTCTATCCAGCTGAGCTACGGGCGCGCGCCGCATCCGAAAAGCGAGGTGCCTCTCGAATGGAGGCGGTCGGATACGCTGTTTCGAAACCGATTGCAAGAGGGCCGGGCGGGGATCGAAACTTCTCCACCGCTCCGGCGGTCCTCGCGCCTCAGGCGGGCTTTCGCTGGGACAGGCGGGGATCGAAACTTCTCCACCGCTCCGGCGCTCCTCGCGCCTCAGGCGGGCTTTCGCTGGGCCGGGCGGGGATCGAAACTTCTCCACCGCTCCGGCGGCCCTCGCGCCTCAGGCGCGCTTTCGCTGGGCCGGGCGGGGATCGAAATTTCTCCACCGCTGCGGCGGCCCTCGCCCCTCAGGCGGGCTTTCGCTGGGCCGGGCGGGGAACGAAACGTCACCACCGCCCCGGCCGCTCTCGTCCCTCAGGCGCGCTTGCGCTGGGCGCGGCGGGCGGATGCGAGGTCGATGGGCCGGTCGGGGATGGTGATGCGGAAGGTGGCGCCGAGGGTGCCGTCGGCGAGCGTGATGGTGCCGCCATGGGCGCGGACCAGCTCTGCGGCGATGGCGAGGCCGAGGCCGGTGCCGCCCGGCCGGGTGGAGCCCTGGAAGGCCTCGAACAGGTGCTGGCGGGCGCGCTCGGGGACACCGGGGCCGGTGTCGGAGACCTCGATGACGGCGACCGCGCCCTCGCGCCGGCCGGCGATGCGGATGTGGTCGCGGGCGGGATCGTTCGGCGCACGCGATTCGAGCGCCTGGTGGGCGTTGCGGGCGAGGTTGAGCAGCACGCGGAACAGGTGGTCGGGGTCGGCGTCGAGGCTGATGCCGTCCTCCACCGCATTGACGAAGCCGATGCGGGCGTCCTCGCCGAGGCCCATGGTCTCGCGCACCTCCTCGGCCAGCGTCGCGAGCTCCACCGGGCGCCGCTGGGGCGGAGCCTCGTGGGCGCGGCCATAGGACAGGGTCGACTGGCAGAAGGCGATGGCGCGGTCGAGCGCCTGGATCATCTTCGGCGCGAAGCGCTGCACCGTAGGGTCCGGCACGTTGGCGAGCCGGTCGGAGAAGAGCTGCGCGGAGGCGAGAAGGTTCCTCAGGTCGTGGTTGATCTTGGAGACCGCGAGGCCGAGGGCGGCGAGGCGCGAGCGTTGCGCCAGCATGTCGTGCAGCGAATGCTGCATGGACTGCAGCTCGTATTCGGCGACGCCCACCTCGTCCTTGCGGCCGGTCGGCACGATGGCGCGGCTGATGTCCTCGGGGTTCTCGCGGAAGGCGATCATCGTGTCGGTCAGGCGCCGCATGGGCCGCACGAACATCAGGTGCAGCGTGACGTAGACCAGCGCCGCCGAGACCGCGGAGATGAAGAGCGAATAGATCAGCAGCGTCTTGGAGAAGCGCAGCATGGCGTGGCGCAGCGGCGTCTCGTCCATGACGATCTCGACGAAGTCGCCCGCGCGGCGCGCCTCGCCCATCACGCGCATGGCGCGCCCGTCGGCCGCGAAGAGCGTGGCGAAGGCCTCCGGGATCGAGCGGAAGATCGGCTGGTTGCGCATGTCGATGGTGACGTCGACGTCGGGCAGTTCGTCGGAGGCCGCCAGCAGCCGGCGCGCCGGACCGGTCTTCAGCGCCACGGCCTTGGCCCCGGCGCTGTCGAGGAGTTCGCGCACCAGCGCCTCGGGCACCATGCCGCTCGGCGCCGCCTCGAGCACGAGGGCGGCGGTGCGGCCGGAGGCGAGGCGATCGTCGAGCCAGGAATTGCGGAAGTTGGCGACCGCCGGAACGTAGATCAGGACTTCGGCGACGAGGATGAAGAGCGTCGTCAGGATCAGCAGCTTGCCGGACAGGCCGACGCCGCGCGAGGGCACGGGGGCGGCGACGTCGAGCGCCGCCGGGTCGATGCCGGCGGGGCGCGCCGCCGTCTCCCGGGCCTGACGATCATCCGTGGTCTCTGCCATCCGGCCTTCCGTTAAGGTGCTGTCTCAGCCGAACCAGCGTAGCAGACGGATGGTCCGCCTGATCCACGGATTCGACAAGCGATTGCTGAAATAGGCCAGCGCAGCGCGTTTGCCTATGTCGCTTACGCCGGGATACGGCAACTGGATGGCGGCAAGATCATGAACGGTCAGGCCCTTGCCCATGGCGAGGGCTATGGGTGCGGCGATCAGCGCGGCCTCTCCGGCGAGGATGGCCGCGCCGAGAAGGCGCCCCTTCGCCGAGACGATGAGCTTCACGTGGCCCTCCGGCGGGCCGGCCACATGGGCGCCGGGGCTCTCCGCCAGCGGGAGGCGCAGGATGCGGCAGCGGGGATCGCGGCGGCGCGCCTCCTCCTCGCCGACGCCGAGCTCGACCAGGGCGGGCGACGTGAGGGCGGTACGCATCGGCAGGAGGTCGCTCGAGCGGATCGGCCGGCGCAGCAGGACGTGGCCGGCGAGGAGTGCGGCCTGGCGCTCCGACAGGCCGGACTCGGCGGCGGGGTCGCTCGCCTCGCCGATGGCGAAGACGCGCCGGTTGGCGGTCAGGAGTCCGCCATCCACCGCGATGCCGCGGGGGCCATGGACGATGCCGGCGGCGTCGAGCCCGAGGGCTCCGAGGGCCGGCTCGCGCCCCGCGCAGACGAGAACGTGGGAGACGACGAGCGCGCCGTCCTCGCCGCCGCGGCTGGCGGTGAGGGCGATGCCGTCCCCCTGCCGCTCGACGCCGGTGACGCGGGCCTCCTCGAAGAGCGTGACGCCGTCCGCCGCGAGCCGGTCGCGCAGGGCCGCCGCCATGTCCGGGTCGAAGCCGGGCAGGAGGCTCTCGGGGGCGAAGAGCGTCACCCGTGCGCCGAGCCGGCGGAACCCCTGGGCGAGGGCGAGGGCGGTCTCGTCGGCTCCGACGACCGCGAGATGGGCGGGCAGCGCGTCGATGTTCCAGATCGTGTCCGGCGTCAGCACCGGCACGCCTTCGAGGCCGGGAATGGCGGGCAGGCGGGGCGTCGCGCCGGCGGCGAGCACGAAGCGGCGCGCCTCGATGGTGCGGCCGCCGGCCTCGAGGCTGCGCGGCCCGGTGAAGGTCGCGGCGCCCT
>NZ_JBQVQL010000152.1:0-5916 GCF_052440005.1 Phreatobacter sp. | reverse complement strand
GACGAAGCCCGTGCCGACGCCGGCAAAGGCAAGGCCGTTGGCGCGGCCCCGGTGGGAGGGGGCGACGACGTTGGCGACGACGGGCGGGATGACGATCATCAGCACGCCCCCGGTGGCGCCGGACAGCGCCCGCAGCGCGATGAAGGCGAAGGCGGGCAGGGGCACCGCCGAGGCCGCGAAGGCGAGGACCGCGAAGGCGGCTGCGAGCGCGATCGCCGGCCTGACACCCAGCGCCCGCGCGGTGGCGAGCGCCGTTCCCGCCCCGAGGATGTAGCCGGCGAGGTTGAAGGCGCCGGCGAGGTGCAGCGTGGTCGGCGTCGCCCAACCGGCTTCGACCATCGCCGGGATCAGCGGCGGATAGCCGAAGCGGCCCATGCCGACGCCGATGAGCAGGCCGCAATAGCCGGCGAGGATGGGCGCGAAGAACCCGCGCCAGCCCCCCGTGGCGCCAGGACTCACGGGCTGCGCTCGACGGCGACGCTCCGGCAGTCCATCTCGTAGTCGAGCCCCACCACGGGCGGCCGGTTGAAGTGCCAGGAGAGGCCGCAGCGGGCTGCCCCGCGCCGGACGATCTCGTCGGCGAGGAAGGGATGGATGTCGTGGACGCAATAGACCTGCGCCGCCGTCGTGTCCGGCCAGCCGTGGCCGAAGGCGGCCATGCGCTTCTCCATCTGCTCCAGCACGAAGACGCCCTTCTCGCGCAGGCCCTGGGGGCTCGTATCGTTGAGGCGGACGATTCGCTCGGCATAGGGGCCGGCCCCCTCGCGCGCCTCGCCCGACCCGGAGATGACGAACTGCGGCACGCCCGCGTCGCCCTCGGCGATGAAGGAGAAGGCGTGGAAGGAGGGCTCCGGCGGGCCTGCGAGTTCCGGACAGACGTTGGATCGCGCCACCGGATTGGCCTTGGTCGCGGGGTCGTAGATGCCCCACTCGGCGAGCGTCCCGACATAAATCTCGTTGAAGGCCTTGAAGCCGGCATCGTCGAAGGGGGCCGGTGAACGCAACTCGCAGGCGCAGAAGGAGGTCAGCGGCCGCCCGGCACCCTGGATGAGGCCGGCGATGCGGGCAAAACCCTCCTTCAGCGGCACGGGATTGCGGAACATCACCCGCTCGACGTGATAGCCGGGCAGGGCGGCAGCCCCCGCGGAATACTGGAACACGCTCGGCACGTAGCGGTAGTTGCCGGCGGCAAAGTCGATCGGGGTCATCAGGGTCTCCGCGTTTCCTCGGCGGCGAGCCTCGCGGGTCCCCATCCCCCGGTCAACCGGCCCGAACGCATCGGCCGTCTGCCGGCGTCAGAGGACGTGCTCGACGCCGACGCCTCGCGTGTCCATCAGGATTTCGAGTCCGTCGATCGGCGGGCGGTCGCGATGCAGCGTCACGCCGTTGCGGCCGGCGCCGCGGCCGAAGACCTCGCGCTCCAACAACGGACCGAGGTCGTGCAGCGTATGGATCTGGACGGCGGTCGTATCCGCCCAGCCGAAGCCGAGCGGCGCCATCCGCGTCTCCATGTGGGTGAGCACGGTGCGGAGCTTGTCGCGCAAAGCGTCCGGCGACGTCTCGCCATGGCGGACGATCCGCTCGGAGAAATGGCCAGGACCCTTATCGAACCCCTCGCCGCTGCCGGCGACGACGAAGGAGGGGCGACCCGCGTCGCCGACGGCGACATGGGTGAAGGCGTGGATGGAGGGCTCCGCCGGCGCGTCGACGACCGGGCAGACGTTGGCGCGGGCGACCGGATTGACCTCCCCGTCGATCAGGCCCCATGCGGCGAGGGTTCCGGCATAGATCGCGTTGAAGGCGCGGAAACCCGCCTCGTCGAAGGGAGCAGGCGAGCGCAGTTCGCAGGCGCAGAACGCCGTGAGCGGCCGGCCCACCGAGGCGAGCATGTCGGCGATCTGCCGAAAGGCGTCCGCAAGCGGCACCGGCGTCGGGAAGACCGTACGCACCAGATGGTGCCCCGGCATGGCGGCGACCGCGCCGGAATACTGGAAGACGTTCGGCACGAAACGGTAGTTGCCCGGGGTGAAATCGACGGCGGTCATGAAAAAGGATTCCGGCGGAAACGGCTGCAAGCCTCGCGGCCCGGGTGGCGTCCGTCAACACGCGCCCGGTGCAGTCCGCCCCTGCATTCCCTTCCGGGACGGAGGGCGCCTCGCTATATTGCCGCCATGACCAGACTCGCTCCCCTCGTCCTCCTCGCCTCAGCCCTCGCCGTCCTGTCCCCCGGAGCCGCTGAGGCGCAGCGCCAGGCGCCCCAGAGCCGCGCCGAGGTGCAGCTCTCCTTCGCGCCCGTGGTGAAGCGGGCCGCACCCGCCGTCGTCAACGTCTACGGGGCCCGCGTCGAGCAGGTGCAGGCCCATCCCTTCTTCGACGACCCGATCTTCCGCCGCTTCTTCGGCGACCGGGGCGGGCAGGGCGGCCCGCAGGGGCCCGGTCGCGCCGAGGTGGCGCGCTCCCTCGGCTCCGGCGTCATCGTCGACCGCTCGGGCCTCGTCATCACCAACAACCACGTCATCCAGAACATGACGGAGGTGAAGGTCGCCTTTGCCGACCGGCGCGAGTTCGAGGTCGACATCGTGCTGCGCGATCCGCGCACCGACCTTGCTGTGCTGAAGCTGAAGAATCCGCCAGCCGACCTCGCAGTCCTCGATATCGGCGACTCCGACGCGCTGGAGGTCGGCGACATCGTGCTCGCCATCGGCAATCCCTTCGGCGTCGGCCAGACGGTCACCCAGGGCATCGTCTCGGCGCTGGCGCGCACGCAGGTCGGCGTCGCCGACTACCAGTCCTTCGTGCAGACCGATGCTGCCATCAACCCCGGCAATTCCGGCGGCGCGCTGGTCGACATGGCGGGCCGCCTGGTCGGCGTGAACACGGCGATCTTCTCGCGCTCCGGCGGCAGCCACGGCATCGGCTTCGCCATTCCAACCGCCCTCGTGCGCCTCGTTGTCGAATCGGCGAAGACCGGCAGCCAGACGGTCCAGCGGCCCTGGTTCGGCGGACGCCTTCAGACCGTCACCGCCGACGTCGCCGAGAGCCTGAGGCTCGCCCGTCCCACCGGCGCCCTCGTCGTCTCCGTCGTTCCGAATTCGCCCGCCGCGCGGGCCGGCATGCGCGCCGGCGACCTCATCACCGCCGTCGACGGGCAAGCCGTCGAGGACCCGGACGGCTTCGGCTACCGCTTCGGCGTCAAGCCGATCGGCGGAATGGCGAGCATCGCGGTCACCCGCAACGGCCGCAACCTCGTGGTGCCCGTCGCCCTCGAGCCCGCGCCCCCCGGCGGCCAGGACGCCGTGACCCTCGCCGGGCCCTCGCCCTTCGCCGGCGCCCGCGTCGCGACCCTCGAGCCCGGTATGGCCGACGAGCTTCGCGTCTCCCACCGCACGGACGGCGTCGTCATCATGGCGGTGGAGCCGAATTCGGCGGCCGGGCAGGTGGGGCTTCAGCCCGGCGACGTCGTTCTGTCGGTCAACGGCCGCGACATCCGCTCGCCGGCCGATCTGCGTGAGGCCACGGCCCAGCGCGCCCGCCTTTGGCGCTTCCAGATCGACCGCGGCGGACAGATCATCAATTCCATGATGGGCGGCTGAGCGCCGTGGACCTCTTCGAGGCCGCGGGCCCGGATCCGAAGGCACCGCGCCCGCTCGCCGACCGCCTGCGGCCTCAGACGCTGGCCGAGGTCGCCGGTCAGGAGCACCTGACCGGTCCAGACGGCGCGTTGACCCGGCTGCTGCGCACCCGCTCACTGGGTTCGCTCGTGTTCTGGGGGCCGCCGGGCACCGGCAAGACGACGGTGGCGCGGCTGCTGGCGGGCGAGACGGATCTCGCCTTCGAGCAGATCTCCGCCATCTTCACCGGCGTCGCGGACCTCAAGAAGGTCTTCGAGCAGGCCCGCTCCCGGCGCGTCCAGGGGCGCGGCACGCTCCTGTTCGTCGACGAGATCCATCGCTTCAACCGCTCGCAGCAGGACGCCTTCCTGCCGGTGGTCGAGGATGGCACGGTGACCCTCGTGGGGGCGACGACCGAAAACCCGTCTTTCGAGCTCAATGCCGCGCTGCTCTCCCGTGCCCGCGTGCTGACCTTCCGCTCCCTCGACGACGATGCGCTGGAAAAGCTGATCGCCCGCGCCGAGGCGCTGGAGGCGAAACCCCTGCCG
This sequence comes from Phreatobacter sp., assembly GCF_052440005.1. Taxonomy (GTDB): domain Bacteria; phylum Pseudomonadota; class Alphaproteobacteria; order Rhizobiales; family Phreatobacteraceae; genus Phreatobacter. Next base: position 1,757 of record NZ_JBQVQL010000152.1, on the reverse strand, counting down.
CTCGACGCCGACGCCCGCCTCGCCCTCGTACGCATGGCGGACGGGGACGGCCGCGCGATCCTGACACTGGCGGAGGAGGTCTGGCGCGCTGCCGGCGAGGGCGAGGTCTTCGACACCGCCGGTCTCTCGGAGATCGTCCAGCGCCGCGCGCCGATCTACGACAAGGCGCAGGAGGGGCACTACAACCTCATCTCCGCGCTCCACAAGACCGTGCGCGGCTCCGACCCCGACGCGGCGCTCTACTATCTCGCCCGCATGCTCGACGCCGGCGAGAACCCACTCTTCATCGCCCGCCGCGTCGTGCGCATGGCGGTGGAGGATATCGGCCTCGCCGATCCGCAGGCCCTCGTCGTCGCCAATGCCGCAAAGGACGCCTACGACTTCCTCGGCAGCCCCGAGGGTGAACTGGCCCTCGCCAATGCAGTGATCTACGTCGCCACGGCGCCGAAATCGAACGCCGCCTACACCGCCTGGAAGGCCGCGCTGTCGCTCGCCAAGGAGCGCGGGAGCCTCACGCCGCCCAAGACGATCCTCAACGCGCCGACCAAGCTGATGAAGTCGGAGGGCTACGGCGACGGCTACCGCTACGACCACGACGAGCCCGACGCCTTTTCCGGCCAGGACTACTGGCCCGAGGCGCTGGGGCGCCAGAGCTTCTACCGGCCCGTCGAACGTGGCTTTGAGCGGGAGGTCGCCAAGCGCATGGAATGGTGGGCGAAGCTCCGGCGCGAGCGCGGCGGCTGACGCTTCACGCAGGGCCTGACATCCGCTAGGCCTTGGCCCATGACCAAGCTTTTCCTCGTCTTCCTCGGCTCCGGCATCGGCGGCGCGGCGCGCTACGGCGTCAACGTCTGGTCGCTGAAGGCCTTCGGGCCGGGCTTCCCAGCCGGCACGCTCATCGTCAACGTCGCGGGCGGCCTCGCCATGGGGCTGATCGCAGGCTGGCTCGCCTTTCGCGCCCAGGCGCCATGGAGCCAGGACCTCCGCATCTTCCTCACCACAGGCATCCTCGGCGGCTTCACCACCTTCTCCGCCTTCTCCCTCGACGCCGTGACCCTCATCGAACGGGGTGACTACGGGGCCGCCGCCCTCTATGTGGTGCTTTCGGTGGTTCTTTCGATCGCAGCCGTGGCGGTCGGCCTCGCCGTCATCAGGAGCTTCTCATGAAGGGCAGGGGCAAGCCGCCCGGTCAGGGACCCGTCGACCGCGGCGCCAAACGCTTCGGCGGCAAGGGCGCGGCCAAAGGACCTGCAAAGGGATTTGCCAAGGGACCCGGCAAGGGTCCGGGCAAGCCGGCACGCGGCCGTAGCGCGGGACCTGCCGGCGAGGCACCGCGCATGGGCGCCCGTCCGCCGTCCAAGCGCCCGCCCTTTGCCGCCGAGGCCGAGCGCGCGCCGCGCGGTCCGGTGCGCAGCCGCCGGCCCTTCGAGCGTTCGGACGATCGTGGTTTCGAGGATCGTCGCCCCGAGGAGCACGATGGCGAGCCCCGCCGCTCCGGCCCGCCGCGCCGCGAGCGAGTCCGGCGCGAGCCGACCGACCTGCGGTCCTTCGACGGTTCGCCCCGCCGCGGTCGGTCCGACGACTGGGACCTCGACAATGCGACATGGGCGCCCGATGCCGATCTGGACATCGACGCCATCGAGGAGCCACGCGCGTCGCGTCGCGAGCCGTCCGATGAGCGGCGCCCCGCACGCGCGGCGGACCGGCCGGTGCGCTCCCGGTCGCCGCGCGAGGAGGCTCCCCGTACGGTGGAGAGC
>NZ_JBQVQL010000151.1:0-6053 GCF_052440005.1 Phreatobacter sp. | reverse complement strand
CGATACAGACTTGAATGATCGTACCCAAGGCGGCGTCGAAATCCACCGGCGGCGCGACGCGGCTGACGATGGCCGCCTTCTCCGTCGGGGCGGTCCAGGCGGCCGGCGCCAGCGCCGTCAGCATCTTCGGCACGGCCACGGCGGCGCAGGCGGTCGCGACGACCGAGACGACGATCTGCGCGGCGAGCCTGCGGCCGCCCCTCGCCACCGATCCAAGCATTCCAGAACTCACGGGGTCACTCCGCTCCGACACCAATCAGGGCGCCAGAAGGCCCCCCGACTATGGCGGTAATCCGGACGAAATCGTTGCCGATTCAGCCTCTTGCGTAGCTGATTGTTTCCGCGACCGGCCGCGGCTCGCCGATCCAGGCGCGCAGGGCACGCTGGCCGGGCGGCGTCACGGTGAGCGCGCGCCCCTCGGGCGCCTTCCTGATCCAGGCCCGGCTGAGCGCATGGTCGAGAAGCACGCGGCCGAGCGGGCCGCCGAGATGGGGGCGCCGCTCGCTCCAGTCGAGACAGGCGCGGCAGAGCGGCCGGCGGCCGGTGTCGAGCGCATCGACGTCGACCCCCTCGGCGCGGAAGAAGCGGCGGCCGGACTCAGTCAGGCTCACCGCGCCGTCGGTGGCCGCGAGGCGTCCGTCGGCGATGAGGCCGTCGTAGAGACGCACGGCCCATTCGCCCGCCATGTGGTCCCAGCAGGTGCGGGCCTCTCGGAGGGCGGGGTCGCGGGGACCTGGGCGGGTGCGCAGGCGCCCGGTGCGGGCGGCGAGCCCCATCAGGCCCTCCAGCACGAGGGCGACGTCGGACCCGGAGAGACGGAAGTAGCGGTGGCGGCCCTGCGCCTCGACGAGAACGAGGCCCGCCTCGCTGAGCCGCGCCAGATGGCCGCTCGCCGTGGGGGCGCTGACGCCCGCCTCGCGCGCCAGCTCGCCCGCCGTGAGGGCGCGGCCGGCCATCAGCGCGCCGAGCATGTTGGCGCGGGCGGGATCGCCCATCAGCGCGGCGATGGTGGCGATGGACGGACCTTCCTTCATGGGGCTCCTCCTTTGGCCGCGGGATGTCCCGCAGCCTCGGACAGGCTACACCGGGCAGGAGACGATTGCTTCGTCGTCCGCCGAAGCGTCGGGCTCCCGAACCGGTGGATGGTGCGGCTCTCGCCTTCGCAGTCAGGATCCTCCCATGGCCATGCTCGCCCTCGCCACCGCCGTCTTCGTCGTCGCCGGCCTCGTCAAGGGCGTGATCGGGCTCGGCCTGCCGACCATCGCCGTCGGCCTCCTCAGCCTGTTCATGACGCCGGCGCTGGCCGCCTCGTGGATGCTGGTGCCCTCGCTCCTCACCAATGTCTGGCAGGTGGCGGCGGGGCCGAACCTCTGGCCGCTGACGCGGCGGCTCGCCACCCTGCTCGCCGGGCTCGTGGCGGGAACCTGGCTCGGAAGCGGCATCATCACCGGCGCCTCGGCCGGCCATGCCTCGGTGGCGCTCGGCCTCGTGCTGATCCTCTATGCGGGGCTCGGCCTGTCGCCGCTCCGCCCGCGGGTGCCGGCCCGGGCGGAGCCCTTCCTGTCGCCGGTCGTCGGACTGATCACGGGGGTGGTCTCGGCGGGCACCGGCATCTTCGTCATGCCCTCGGTGCCCTATCTGCAGGCGCTGGGGCTGGAGAAGGACGACCTCGTCCAGGCCCTCGGCATCACCTTCCTCGTCGCCACGGTGGCGCTGGGGCTGGGGCTGTTCAGCGAGGGCGTGTTGGCCGGCGGCACGGCGCTGATCTCGCTCGCCATGCTCGCCCCGGCGCTCCTCGGCATGGCGATCGGACAGGCGATCCGCTCGCGCATCAGCCCCGCGGCGTTCCGGACGTGGTTCATGATCGGGCTGATGCTGCTCGGCGCGCATCTGGCGGTGAAGCCGCTGCTGTGAGGGTGTGGCGGGGACAAGGGCCCCACCCGCACCCTCCCCGCGCTGCGCGCGGAGAGGGGGACTTCTGCGTCCCGATTGCCGTGAGGGGGTGGGCCAGGCCCAGCCGTTGCCAGGGACCCGCGACGCCGTAGTCCCCCTCCCCTTGGAGCGGAGCGAAAAGGGGGGGTGAGGGTGGGGCGTTACCCGGGTGGCATGCGGAGGTGAGGGGCCGTCAGAACCCATGGGTTGCACGACGGAAGTGCGTCCTTCGAGGCTCGGGCCAGGGGCCCTCGCACCTCAGGATGAGGAGGGAGAGACTTGCAGAAGGGGCGCGTCGGGGCGGGCGTCGCGTCGCGATGTGGCACACACCACCCTCCTCATCCTGAGGTGCGAGGGAGGGCAGCGACCGAGCCTCGAAGCACGCACTTGCGGCGTGCAGCGAGCCCCTACCCCGTCAGCCATTCCCGGAGTTTCGTCACCCGCGGCTTCATGCGGCCGCCGTCCACCGCGATGCGCAGGGCGCGCGTCTCGCCGACCATGACCACGAGCGACCGGCCGCGTGTGACGGCGGTGTAGATGAGGTTGCGGGCCAGCATGGCGTAGTGCTGCGTCGTCACCGGGATCACCACCGCCGGATATTCCGAGCCCTGGCTCTTGTGGATGGTGGTGGCATAGGCCGGCATGAGGTTTTCCAGGTCGCCGAAGGAATAGGAGACCTGCCTTCCGTCGAAGAGGGCGACGAGCTCACCCTCCTCCTGGTCGATGCGCAGCACCTGGCCGAGATCGCCGTTGAAGACGTCGCGGTCGTAGTCGTTGGCGGTCTGCATCACCCGGTCGCCGGCGGCATAGGTCCAGCCGTAGCGCTCGATGGAGCGCCCGGCGGGGGGATTGAGCACCTTCTGCAGCTCGACGTTGAGGTTGCGGGCGCCGAGCACGCCCTTGTTCATCGGCGCCAGCACCTGCACGTCGCGCATGGGGTCGAGGCCGAAGCGGCGGGGGATGCGCTCCTTGACCATCTCGATGATCTTGGCGAGGCCGCTCTCGGGCGTGGAGGCCTCCACCCAGTAGAAGTCGCTCTCGGCGCCGGCCGGCACCGCGTCCGGCATCTCGCCGCGGTTGATGCGGTGGGCGGTGGCGATGATGCGGCTCGCCTCCGCCTGGCGGAAGACCTCCGTGAGGCGCGCCACCGGCACGAGGCCCGAGGCGATGATGTCGGCGAGCGCCTGGCCGGGGCCGACGGGGGGCAACTGGTCGACGTCGCCGACGAGCAGCAGGCCGGCATCGGCGGGCAGCGCCTCGACGAGGGCCAGCATCAGCGGGATGTCGACCATGGAGGTCTCGTCGACCACGAGGAGGTCGCAGTCGATGAGGTTCTCGCGGCCGCGCGAGAAGGCGCCGAATTCCGGGTCGATCTCGAGCAGGCGGTGGATGGTCTTGGCCTCGATGCCGGTCTGCTCGGTCATGCGCTTGGCGGCGCGCCCGGTAGGAGCGGCGAGCACCACCGACACGTCCTGCCGCGTCAGCAGCTTCAGGATGGTGTCGAGGAGCGTCGTCTTGCCGACGCCGGGGCCGCCGGTGATGACCGAGACCTTGGCGGCGAGGATGGTCGCCAGCGCCTCGCGCTGGGAGGGCGCGAGGGCCTTGCCGGTGCGCGCCTCGACGCGTGGCACTTCCGTCGCGAGGTCGATCCTGCCCCAGGGCGGGGAGCCCTTGGCGAGGTCGCGCAGCCGCTCGGCGATGATGCTCTCGGCCCGGTGCAGGTCCTTCAGGAAGAGGTGCGGCTCGCCGCCGATGGTGTCGGCGACGAGGTTGCGGGCGGCAACCTCGGCGGCCGCGGCCTCCTCGATCGGACCGACGTCGCCATCGAGCAGGCGGGCGGCAAGGGCCACCGCCTCGTCGCGCGGCAGGCCGGTATGGCCGTCGTCGCGGGCCTCCTGGAGGGCATAGGTGATGCCGGCGCGCAGGCGCTCCGGCGCGTCGCGGGCAAGGCCCAGCGACACCGCCACCTGGTCGGCGGTGAGGAAGCCGATGCCGCGGACGTCGCGGGCGAGGCGGTAGGGGTCCTTGCGGATGAGGCCGATGGCGTCGGTGCCGAGGGCCCGGAAGACGCGCGCCGCCTGGCCGAGGCCGAGGCCGTGCTCCTGCAGGAAGACGCCGAGGTCGCGGACGATGCGGTCCTCGGTCCAGCTCTCGGTGATGCGGCGGATGCGGGCATCGGTGAGGCCGACGATCTCCTTGAGGCGGTGCGGCTCGGTGTCCAGCACCTCGAAGGTGCGCTTGCCGAAGGCCTGGACGATCTTGTGGGCGGTGGCGATGCCGATGCCCTTGATGGCGCCGGAGGCGAGGTATCGCTCGATGCCGTCCTTGGAGGCGGGCGGGGCGGTGACGAGGCGCGCCGCCTTGAACTGCAGGCCGTGGGTGCGGTCGTTCACCCAGGAGCCCTCGGCCGTCATCATCTCGCCGGCTGCCACGGCCGAGGTGGTGCCGACGATGGAGACGGGCTGCGGCTTGCCGCGGACGCGCACCTTCAGCACCGCGAAGCCGGTCGCGGGGGAGTGGAAGGTGACACGCTCGATGGTGCCCGTGAGGGTTTCCAGCGGGCTGTCGGAGGACGGGGCCGCGCTCGCGCGCATGGAGGCGAATCGCTCTAAGAGGAGGTGATCGGGATCGGGGAGAGGCTAGAACGCTCCGCCGCCCGCGTCCACGCCGAACAGCCCCGCCCCGCCCATGGCCTTCGCCCTCGCCGACGTGTCCCTCGTCCAGGCAGTCCTCGTCGCCGGCACGGCCTTCGGCGCGGCGGTCATCGGCGGCATGGCGGGCTACGGCACCGGCCTGCTGCTGCCACTGGTGCTGGTGCCGGTGATCGGCGCGGAGAACGTCGTCCCGGTCATCGCCGTCTCCTCCATGTTCACCAATGTCGGCCGCTTCATCGCCATGCGGGAGGCGGTGGACTGGCGGAAGGTCGCGGCGATGCTGCCGCTCGCCGTGCCGCTCGTCATGCTGTCGGCCTATGGCTTCACGCGGCTCGACACCCGCGGCGCCTCGCTCGTCATCGGGTTCATGCTGATCGTCCTGGTGCCGCTGAGGCGCAGGCTGGTGCGCATGGGCTTCCGCCTGCAGGGCTGGCAGCTCGTGCCGGCGGGCGGGGTCTACGGCCTCGTCACCGGGGCCTCCAGCGGCGCCGGCATCATCCTCGTCTCCTTCCTGATGGCGGCGGGCCTCACCAGCAAGGCGGTGATCGCGACCGACGCCGCCATCTCCATCGTCATCGGCATCGCCAAGGCCGGCACCTTCGGCTGGAACGAGGCGCTGCCGGCACCGCTCCTGCTCTTCGCGCTGCTGGTGGGGGTCGCGACCCTCCCCGGCGGCTTCGTTGCCGGCGCCCTGCTCGACCGCCTGCCGGTTCGGCTGCACACGCTGATGCTGGAGGCGGTCATCGTGATCGGCGGTGTCCTCATCGTCGCCCGCGGCTTCCTCGGCCCCTGAGCCGGCGGGGCGCCCCTTGCAATCGGAAAAAGGCTCCCCATCTCAGGCTCACCGGCTGACGAGGCCTGCCTTCCCGCGCTGCGCGGCGCGGATGCTCCCTGCAAAGGGAACCATCCCCCTGCTGCGACGTTGGGCTGGCACGGCGGTTCTCCCGTGAACGTCATGCGATGCCGAAGGGCGTCGCGACGGTCCAGCGAGCATCTCAGCCCTGACGCGAGATCACCTCATCCAGCCGACCGCGGATGTAACGGCGGCAAGAGGGTGGTCCCGCGTCGACAAATTCTGTATGACGCGAACCCTGGCATCGAGCGGATCATCCGCTTCGCCGGGGTTTTGTGCGCCGGGACGACCGGTGCAACGACGGAGAAGCCGAGCTTATGGCGAAGGAAGACGTCCTCAATTTCGAAGGCAAGGTGACGGAGGTCATGCCGGACGCCCGGTTCCGCGTGGAACTGGACAATGGCCACATGGTCGTCGTCTACACCGCCGGCAAGATGAAGAAGAACCGGATCAAGACGCTGGTCGGCGACCGGGTGACGGTCGAGATGACGCCCTACGACCTCGACAAGGGCCGCCTCGTCTTCCGCCACAAGGGCGACGCCCCGCCCCCCGGCCCGCGTCCCGGCGGCGCCCGTCCCGGCGGCCCGCAGCGCCGGCGCTGAGCCTCTCCGTCC
>NZ_JBQVQL010000150.1:0-6065 GCF_052440005.1 Phreatobacter sp. | reverse complement strand
TGCCCGGGACAAGCCCGGGCATGACGCGTTGACGGGCCCTACCCCCGTGCCGCGACGGCCACGGCGGCGCCGGCCATCACCGCGCCCGTGCCGCGGTTGACGAGGCGCATGGCGCGCGGGCTGGCGATGAAGCGGCGGGCGCGGGCGGCGGCCAGCGCATAGGTCCACATGGCGGTGGAGAGGATCGCCATCATCACCACGGCGAGCTCCAGCGCGAGCAGGGGCGTCAGGGCGCCGAGATCGACCACCAGCGGCAGGATCGAGACGAAGAAGACCATCACCTTGGCATTGCCCATGGTCAGCGCGAGGCCGCCGAGGAAGAGCTTCCAGCCCTCGCCGCGGGCGGCCGGCGATTCCCGGGGTGCGGCGGCGGGCGCCGTCCACAGCTTCCAGGCGAGCCAGAGCAAATACCCCACGCCGGCAAACTTGATCGCCAGGAACAGCGGCTGGGCGTTCTGGGCAAGCGCCGCGAGGCCGAGGGCGACGAGGGCGAACCAGACGAGGTCGCCGGCGACGATGCCGAGGATGAAGGGCGCGGTGCGCCTCAGCCCCACCGCCAGGGTGCGCGCCACGATGGCCGCCACTGCCGGGCCCGGCGAGAAGGTCGCCATGGCGTAGACGCCGCAGAAGAGGAGAAAGCCGGAGAGGGTCATCGCGTGGTTTCCGATCAGGCGCTCAGCAGCACGCCGTTCAGCACCGCCACATACTGGCAACCCGCGGCGACGAGAACGAAGCCGTGCCAGATGGCGTTCTGGAACCGCAGCGAATGCCAGAGATGGAAGACGACCCCCGCCGAATAGATGAGCCCGCCCACAACCAGCAGCACGATGGCCGCCGTCGGCAGCACGGCGAAGACCTGGTGGGCGACGACGACGCCGCTCCAGGCGATGGCGAGGTAGAGGAAGACGGTGACGCGGTCGTAGCGGCCGGGCGCGAAGAGCTTCAACGCCGCCCCGGCGAAACCGGCGATCCAGACGCCTGCCAGCATGGCGTGGGCGGTGGGCGTCGCGACATGCACCATGAAGGGCGTGTAGGTGCCGGCGATCAGCATGAAGATGGCGGCGTGGTCGAAGCGGCGCAGGATCCACTTGGTGCGCGAGACCGGCCACATGTTGTAGGCGGCCGAGCAGCCGATGACCGCGACGAGGCTCGCGGCATAGACCGCCAGGGACGAGATGGTGGCGAGCTCCGCCCGGTACAGGGCGACGCCGATCAGCGCGCCCGCCGCGAAGAGGGCGAAGATGGCGCCGAGCACGTGGATGACGCCGTCGGCGACCATCTCGGCGCGGTCGTAGTGCCAGGTCATCCCCTGCGGCCGGCCATCGGTCATTCCGGCGACATCCTCTCGTTCGAATCCCGGGTGCTCCTCTGGAAGTCCGCCGCGCCGCGGTGGTTCCTTCCCGTCCCGGGCCGGCCAGCATGCCGCTCGGCGGGCCGAGGTCAAGCCCGCACGCGTCACCAGCCCGGCAGGGCGTGGGCGATCACCTTGCGCATCACCGAGGGAAAGGCTTCGCCGGCGATCTCGCCCGCCGCGATCCAGCGCAGCCCCGGCGCGGGTGGCATGTCCTGCGGCGCCTCGGCCCGGAAGACCGCGAGTTCGAGGGGGAAGTGGGTGAAGACGTGGGTGACGACCCCAGGCAGCCGGCGGAAGGCGAGCGCCAGCGGCGCCGCCGCCAGCGCCCCGGCCTCTTCGAAGGTGGAGGACCACTCCGAGCCGGGCACCTCGGTCATGCCGCCGAGAAGTCCCTTCGGCGGACGGGTGCCGACCAGCAGGGCGCCGTCGGCGCGGACCACGACGAAGGCGGCGCCGCGGCGCAGCGTCCCGGTCTTCTTCGGCGCCTTCCGCGGGTAGGATTCCTGGGTGCCCTCGGCGGCGGCGGCGCAGAAGGGGCGCAGCGGACAGAGCGCGCAGGCGGGCCTGCGCGGGGTGCAGATGGTGGCGCCGAGGTCCATCGTGGCCTGTGCGAAGTCGCCGGGACGGGCGGGGTCGAGCATGTCGGCCACCAGCGCCCGGATCAGGGGTTTCGCCCCCGGCAGGGGGTCGTCGACCGTCTCGAGCCGTGTCACCACCCGCTCGACATTGCCGTCGACGACGGGTGCGGGCAGGTCGAAGGCGATGGCGCCGACGGCGGCGGCGGTGTAGTCGCCGATGCCCGGCAGGGCGCGCAGGCCCGCGAGATCGGCGGGAAAACGGCCGCCGTGGTCGCGCGTCACGGCGATGGCGCAGGCATGAAGGTTGCGGGCGCGGGAATAGTAGCCAAGCCCGGCCCAGGCCTTCATGACCTCCTCGACAGGTGCCGCCGCGAGGTCGGTGACCGTCGGCCAGCGGTCGAGGAAGGCGGCGAAATAGGGCGCCACCGCCTTCACCGTGGTCTGCTGCAGCATGATCTCCGACAGCCAGACGCGATAGGGGTCCACCGGCTCCCCGGGCAGCGCGCGCCAGGGCAGGCGGCGGCGGTGGCGGTCGTACCAGGCGAGCAGTGCCGCGGCCGGCGCTGCGCTCTCCTGTGCGGGCTTCGTCCGTGCTATGGTGGCGCGCGTCATCGGTGGACCCTCGCCCAGCACGGGCGCCGCCGCAACGCCACCTCCAGTCCCGGCGCCCAAGAACCCACAGCCTCGATGAAATCGCCCTACCGTCCCAAAGGCCCGCGGCCCCTCGCCGACATCGCCGCCGCCCCCATCGGGCAGGCGCTGCAGCAGGCCGGCTTCGCCTCGACGGAGGTGGTGACGCGTTGGGACGAGATCGTCGGCGCGGACCTTGCCCGCCGCTCCGCGCCGGTGAAAATCGCCTGGCCACGCCGGCCGCAGGGGATCGGCGAGCCGGAGCCGGGGACGCTCCATATCCGCGTGGAGGCGCCCTTCGCGCTGGAGATCCAGCACATGACCCCGGTCATCGTCGAACGGGTCAATGCCTTCATGGGCTGGCGCTGCGTCGCCGCCGTGCGGCTGACCCAGATCCCGCTCACGGCAAAGCCGAAGCCGCGGGAGGCGCCGCGGCCGCCTGCCGACGAGGCGCGGCTGAAGGCGGCGCTCGCCGGCTTCGAGGACGAGGCCCTGCGGTCCGTCATCGCCCGATTCGGCCGGGCCGTCGGCGGCCTGAAGTGAGACGTCGGCCCGCCGCCGCAATGACGCCACGGAGCCGGTCTGCTATGTGAGGCGTTGTCGATGCGGGAACCGGCTTGGAGCCGGCCCGCCGGCACGATCATTCGCAGGAGCCGCCATGACCCGCATCGCCGTTCTGGCCTTCACCGCCCTCATTGCGACCGCACCCGCGGTCTGGGCGCGCAGCTCCGGGCTCGAGGACGAGACCCGCGACCGGGTCCTGCTCGTCCATCAGAGCCGCGGCACGCTGGCCCCCGGCACGCGGCCGAAATGCTTCCCGGCGCGGATGGACGACACGGTGGCCTCCAGCCAGTACCAGTGCCCCTGGGACCGGCCCAACGGCCGGCGCCCGCTGCCCACGGCGCGCAGCCTCTGGGGCATCCTCGGCGGCTACTGAGCCGTCACGGCCCCTCGACCGTGAAGCGGTCGCCCTCGAAGACGTAGACGACACCCTGGCGCACGAAAACCTCGGAGGCGCGGACCCGGTCCATCGTGCCGCGCAGCGCCATGAGCGTGCGGCCGACGCCGCCGTGGGAGACGATGACGCTCGGCCTTTCGAGGGTGGCGACGAAGGCGCCGAGGCGGGTGGCGATGTCCTCGTAGTTTTCGCCCTCGGGCGGCTTGGTGTGCCACTTGTCGGCGAGGCGGGAGGCGGCGATGGCCGGCGAATGCGCCTCCACTTCCGGCCAGGTCAGGCCCTCCCAGGCGCCGAAGGAGAGCTCCTTCAGCCGGTCGTCCATGCGGTAGGCCGGCGGATGCAGCCCGAGGCGGGTTCGCATCAGCTCCATGGTCTCGCGGGTGCGGGAGAGCGGGCTCGACCAGTAGGCGAGGTCATCGAAGCGCGGCTCCAGCCGGGCGAGGATGGCGCCGACCTCCTCGGCCTGGACGCGGCCGACGTCGTTCAGGGGAATGTCGCGCTGGCCCTGGAGCCGCCCCTCGGCGTTCCAGTCGGTCTCGCCGTGGCGGACGAAATAGAGCTTGTGGGTCATGGCTGCACGATGGGGGCTGGCGACGACGTTCCTATGGCGGCTCGCGGCGCGGATGTCGAGGATAAGTGCTTGACCCGCCCCGCCGGACGCGCCACCTCCGGCGGGACCGCCACCGGATGACGCGCCCTTGACCCCTTCGCCCTACCTTCGCTCCGGCCTCATCGCCCTCGTCGCCACCCTCGTCGTCGACCAGGCCTTCAAGGTCTTCATGCTCCAGGTGGTGGGGATCACCTCCGGCCAGACGATCACCGTCCTGCCGGTGCTCGACCTCGTCATGGCGTGGAACTACGGCGTCTCCTTCGGCATGTTCCAGCAGGACAGCGTCCTGGGCCAATGGGCGCTGGTGCTGTTCAAGGTCGCCGCGGTCGCCCTGATCGGCTGGTGGCTGTGGCGCGCCGAGAGCCCGATGACGGCGGTGGCGCTCGGCCTCATCGCTGGCGGAGCGGTGGGCAACGGCCTCGACAGGGTTCTCTACGGCGCGGTGGCGGACTTCTTCGCCTTCCACATCACCACCGCCACCTGGCAGTTCCAGTGGTACGTGTTCAACCTCGCCGATGTCGGCATCGTTGCGGGCGTGGGCCTGCTTCTGTATGAGTCCCTCTTCGGCGGCCGGCCGGGTGCCTCGAAATCGGCATGATCCTGATGGATAGAACCGGCCGTACAGCGGCGCCGACGGCGCCGGGTCCATTCAAGGCCGGGCTTCCACCTTCAGCCGGGCTCTTTCAGGGGATGACGGACATGACGCGCATCCGCACTGCGCTCCTCGCCACGGCCCTCACCGTCGCCGGAACCGGCGCTTTCGCCCAGCAGGGCGACGGACCGGGCTTCGAAGCCAACATCATGGGCGGCCTGCTCAGCGGCCTCGGCCTCGTCGAGACGGCGCGGCCTCCCATCGACTATCGCGAGCGGGCGCCCCTCGTCCTGCCGCGCGGCAACGCCCTGCCGCCGCCGCAGGATTCGGCCGCCGCGCGCAATCCCAACTGGCCCAACGATCCGGACGTGGCGCGGGCCCGGGCCGCAGGCCTTGCCGAGCGCACGCCGATCCAGCGCGACGAGTTCGGCCGCACCATGACCAACGGCGAGCTGCGCTCCCGCCAGGGCGGCTGGTTCGGCGGCGGGCTGGTCGACACGACCCGCGATCGCTCGCAGGCGCAGATTTCCGGCCCGGCCACCGTCGACGAGATGCGCGTGGCGCCGATCTGGTCGCAGGTCGGCTCGCTGTTCGGCTCGTCCTCGCGCGACCAGGTCGTGCCCTTCCCCGGCGAGCCTGCGCGCCGCCGCCTGGTCGAGCCGCCGCCGGGCTATCGCACCGCTTCTCCCGACGCACCCTACGGCCCGGTCGGCCGCCGTCCCGACGACCCGCAGGCGCCCAATGCCCGCCGTTCGACGGGCCAGGACCCGGCGGGTCCGGGGACCTGAGCACGGAGCCCCTCGCGATGCTCAACCGCCTGACCTCCGGCCGCCCCGGCGACGGCGAGGCCGAGCTGCGCTACCTGGACGCCGATTTCCGCATCGTGCGCCCGGGCACCTTCGTGCGCTGCGCCGTCACCGGCCAGCCCATCGCTCTCGACGACCTGAAATACTGGAGCGTTGCCCGGCAGGAGGCCTATTCGGGCCCGCCCGCGGTGCTGGAGCGCCTGCATCCCGAGCGGTTCAAGACCTTCGTGCCGCGATGACCCGGTCGAGGAGCGCCAGCATGACGGCCTCCTCCTCCACCTGCAGCTTCACCGGAACCACCCGCGTCGCCGCCGCCAGCCGGTCGAGCGCGGGCGACCCCTTGAGCTTCACCTGATCCTTTTCGGTGGCGACGAGCGGCAGGCCCGTCCGCGTCGCCTCCGCCAGCAGCCGCTCCGCGTCCTCGTCGCCATAGGCGTGGTGGTCGGGGAAGGGCCGCAGCACCGCGTTGCGGGCGCCGGCCGCGCCGAGGGTCTCGGCGAATTTGGCCGGCCGGCCGATGCCGCAGAAGGCGAGAAC
>NZ_JBQVQL010000149.1:0-6095 GCF_052440005.1 Phreatobacter sp. | reverse complement strand
GGTGAGCGCCGCGGGGGCCCCGCCGGCACCCGATTCGGCCGTGGCGGCCGCGCGGGAGGCCGCACGGTCGGCGGCGAGCCTCGACGAGTTGCGGGCCATCGTGGAGAGCTTCGAGGGCTGCGCACTGAAGGCGACGGCCTCGCGCACCGTGTTCGAGGATGGGGTGCGCGATGCGCGCGTCATGTTCGTGGGCGAGGCGCCCGGCCGCGAGGAGGACATGGAGGGCAGGCCCTTCGTCGGCAAATCCGGCCAGTTGCTCGACCGGATGCTGGCCTCCGTCGGCCTCGACCGGAAGACCAACGCCTATATCGCCAACATCATCCCCTGGCGCCCGCCGGGCAACCGGACGCCGACGCCGCAGGAGATCGCCATCTGCGAGCCCTTCGTTCGCCGGCAGATCGAGCTGAAGGCGCCGGACCTGCTCGTCTGCGTGGGCGCGCCCTCGACCGAGACGCTGCTGGGGCTGAAGGGCATCATGAAGGTGCGGGGCCGCCTGATGGGCTTCGAGAGCGGCGGCCGGACCATCCAGGCGATCGCGACGCTGCATCCGGCCTATCTCCTGCGCAGCCCCATCGCCAAGCGGCAGGCCTGGCGCGACATGCTGACGATCCGGAAGACGCTGGGGCTGTAAGCGCCGCGACGGTGCCGCTGTCTCACTCGGCGGTCGACTTGAGCGTCCCGAAGGTCATGCGGTGGTGCAGGCAGGGCCCGTTGGCGGCGATGGCCTCGCGATGCGCCTTCGTGCCGTAGCCCTTGTGGATCGCGAAGCCGTAGCCGGGATGGACGCGGTCGACATGGACCATCAGCCGGTCGCGGTGAACCTTGGCGAGGATGGAGGCCGCCGCGATGGAGAGCACCAGCGCGTCGCCGTCGACGATGGCCTCGCCCGAGACGCCGAGCGGCAGAGGCGGCACGTCGCGGCCGTCGACGAGGACGTGGCGCGCCGGCAGCGAGAGGCCGGCGACCGCGCGGGTCATGGCGTGCAGCGTCGCCTTGCGGATGTCGGTGGCGTCGATGCGCAGAGGGCCCGAGGAGGCGATGGAACAGGCCAGCGCGGAGCCCGTGATGGCCTCGTAGAGCTCCTCGCGGCGGGCGGGGTCGAGAACCTTGGAATCGGCGAGGCCCGCGGGGATGGCGCGCGGGTCGAGGATCACGGCAGCGGCGACGACAGGGCCGGCGAGGGGGCCGCGGCCGGCCTCGTCCACGCCTGCCACGGGCGCGAAGCCCTGCTTCAGGGCGCGCCGCTCGAGGGAAAAGGTGGGAATCGGCTGGGCCATGGCCCTGTCTCGCCAAAACCGCAGCAGGGGGCAAGCGGCGGCTTCGGCCTCGCTGCGTTTCCGATTCAACGGGAAGGGGGAAAGTGTAGATCCGCCAGAGACTTGGCCGTCTGTCCTGCGACGGTGATTCCGGCCGCGGGGAAATCGATTCAGGTTCTTCACGCGATGATTCAAGGGCGCGTCGGCCTGCCCCGGCGACGTCAACGCCGGTCGCGCGAATCCGCTATAAGCGCCTGATCCAAACGGCGGACCTCACATGATCGGCAAGCTCAAGGGCACCATCGACAGCTTCGGACCGGACTGGGTCATCGTCGACGTCCATGGCGTCGGCTATGTGGTCCATTGCTCGTCGCGCACGCTGCAGTCGCTGCCGGCGGCCGGCGAGGCGGCCGTGCTCTCCATCGAGACCATGGTGCGCGAGGACATGATCCGCCTCTACGGCTTCGCCAACGACCTCGAGCGCGAATGGTTTCGCCTGCTGCTGGCGGTGCAGGGGGTGGGAGCCAAGGTGGCGCTTTCCGTTCTCTCGACGCTGAAGGCCTCCGACCTCGCCAATGCCATCGCGCTGCGCGACAAGGCCGCCATCGGCCGCGCCAACGGCGTCGGGCCGAAGGTCGCGGAGCGCATCATCACCGAACTCAAGGACAAGGCGCCGGGCTTCACCGACATCGATCCGGCTCTCGCCAAGCTTGCCGGCGACGTCGACGAGAAGCGCGTCGCGGGCCCCGTCGCCGACGCCATCTCGGCGCTGACCAATCTCGGCTACGGCCAGCCGCAGGCCGCCGCTGCCATCGCCGCCGCGGCGAAGAAGGCCGGGGAGGAGGCGAACACGCAGACGCTGATCCGGATGGGCCTGAAGGAACTGTCGTCTTGAGCGAGGCCGACCGCATCCTCTCCGCCGAACGCCGCGACGACGATGCCGACACGCATCTGCGGCCGCAGCGGCTCTCCGAGTTCATCGGCCAGGCGCAGGCGCGCTCCAACCTCGAGGTCTTCATCTCGGCGGCGCGCTCGCGCGGGGAGGCGCTCGACCACGTGCTCTTCGTCGGCCCGCCCGGCCTCGGCAAGACCACGCTGGCCCAGATCCTGTCGAAGGAGCTCGGCGTCGGCTTCCGCGCCACCTCCGGCCCGGTCATCGCCAAGGCCGGCGACCTCGCGGCGCAGTTGACGAACCTCGAGGAGCGAGACGTGCTCTTCATCGACGAGATCCACCGGCTCAATCCGGCGGTGGAGGAAATCCTCTATCCGGCCATGGAGGATTTCCAGCTCGACCTCATCATCGGCGAGGGACCGGCGGCGCGCTCGGTGAAGATCGACCTCGCCAAGTTCACTCTGGTCGGCGCGACGACGCGGGCCGGCCTTCTCACCACGCCGCTGCGCGACCGCTTCGGGATCCCCATCCGCCTCGCCTTCTATACGGTGGAGGAACTGGAGCTGATCGTCACCCGCGGTGCCCGCGTCCTCGGCGTCGGCATGACGGCGGACGGGGCGAACGAGATCGCACGGCGCGCGCGCGGGACGCCGCGCATCGCCGGCCGGCTGCTCAGGCGCGTGCGCGACTTCGCCATCTATCGGGATTCCGACACCATCACGCGGACCATCGCCGACGAGGCACTGACACGGCTCGAGGTGGATGATGCGGGGCTGGACGCCATGGACCGGCGCTATCTCAAGGCCATCGCGCTGAACTATGGGGGCGGTCCCGTGGGGATCGAGACCATGGCGGCGGCGCTCTCCGAGCCGCGCGACGCCATCGAGGAAATCATCGAGCCCTTCCTGATCCAGCAGGGCTTCCTGCAGAGGACGCCGCGCGGGCGGCTCCTGACCTCCGGCGCCTTCCGCCATCTCGGCCTCGCCGAGCCGCAGCGCGACGGGGCGCAGTTCATGCTCTTCAAGGGCGACGAGGAGGCGTGACCGCCGGCCCGTGGGACCGGCGGCTCTCGTCGCGGGTTACTGCAGGGCCTTGGTCATTGCGTCGGCGAGCGAAGCGCGCGGATTGGCGCGGCAATAGGCGATGATCTTGGCGTCGTTCGGGTCGGTCGGCGGCATCGCTGCTCCGGCTGACTTCATCGCCGCTTCCATCTCGGCGAGCGACTTGAGGTAACCGGCGCAGGTATCGGCGCCCTGTGCCATGGCAGAGGTCGTCAGCAGCGCCAGGAAGGCGGCCGTCAGGATCGGTTTCATGGGGGATGTCTCATGCGAAGCGCGGGCGCGGATGCGCACGGCGGGCGGCTTAGAGCACGCGGGCCTTGCGGAGTCGACGGCTAGTTTCCGCAGGGCGAACCCGCTGGAAGCGGTGCCTCGCTTTCGTCCCATCGGCGCGTTAAGCGGTCCCGGACGATCCGATACCTGGCGAGTGTAAAGGGTTACCGCATGACCGATGGCCACCATCTGGCCGGCCGCATCGATGGGGAGACACACCTTCTCTCCGTGCGCGTCTATTATGAGGACACCGACTTCTCCGGTGTCGTCTACCACGCGAGCTATCTGCGCTTCATGGAGCGAGGGCGAACAGACTTCCTGCGGCTCCTGGGCGTGGCGCAGGGCGACCTGTTCGAGAGCGCCAAGGAAGAGGCGGGCGCAGGCTTCTTCTTCGTCGTGCGGTCGATGGGCATCGAGTTCCTGAAGCCCGCGCGCATCGACGACGTGCTGACGGTGGAGACCCGCACCGAGGTGGTGAAGGGCGCGACGCTGAACCTCGCGCAGCGGGTCAAGCGCGGCGAGGAGGTGCTGGTTGAGGCGAAGGTGCGCGTCGCCTTCCTCGCCGGCGGCAAGCCGGTCCGCATCCCCGACGGGCTCCGCCGGGCCATGACGCCGCAGGGGGGCGCGCCGGACTGAGATCCAGCGGCCCTTCATTGCCGGCGGCGCGCGATGCCGCCCGGCCGATCACATCCCCGCCAGCCCGCTTGTTCGCAGCCCCGGAGCGGGCTATGGCGACCCTGCCGGTGTCTGCCGGTGCGACAGGGTCCCACCCGCCGGCAGTCCGGCCTTGTCCCGATGCGGTGACGCGTCGTTCATGATGCAGTGCCGAAGATAACCTGCCCTTAACCTTATCAATGGCTTGGTAGGTCACCACGCGGACGCACGTTCCGCGCCACGGTCAAGACACATTCAGGGGCCATTTCGCCCCTTCCAGGGACGATTGAGCGTCAATTGGTGCAGTTGCCGCCGTCTTCCCGTGTTTTCGACCAGGGCCGGAACGGACGCGCGACCTCAGAGCCGCCTGTCGCGAAAAGGATTTTGCCATGACCCCCGCCGACGCTGCTGCGGTCGCCTCCCACGACGTGTCCCTGTGGGGCCTGTTCTGGGCCGCCCACTGGGTGGTCAAGGGCGTGATGCTCGGGCTCGTCGCCGCCTCCATCTGGGTGTGGGCGATCATCGTCGAGAAGATCATCATGTATCGCCGGACCAAGACGCAGATGGACCGGTTCGAGCAGGTTTTCTGGTCCGGCCAGAGCCTCGAGGAGCTCTATCGCTCGCTGGCGCAGCGCCCGACCACGGCCATGGCGGCCCTCTTCGTCGCCGCCATGCGCGAGTGGAAGCGCAGCCACGAAACGGCCTCGCGCTCCTTCGCCGGCCTGCAGCAGCGCCTCGACCGGGTGATGAACGTCACCATCCAGCGTGAGGTCGAGCGGCTCGAGGCCCGTCTGATGGTGCTCGCCACCGTCGCCTCGGCCGGCCCGTTCATCGGCCTGTTCGGCACCGTCTGGGGCATCATGACCGCCTTCCAGGCCATCGCCGTGTCGAAGAACACCTCTCTCGCGGTCGTCGCGCCCGGCATCGCCGAGGCGCTCTTCGCCACCGCCATCGGCCTCGTCGCCGCCATTCCCGCGACCATCGCCTACAACAAGCTCGCCGGCGAGGTGAACAAGATCGCCAGCCGGCTCGAGGGCTTCGCCGACGAGTTCTCCGCCATCCTGTCGCGTCAGATCGACCAGCAGGGCGGCGGCTACGACCAGCGCGCGGCGTAAGGAGCAAGCCACATGGGTGCCCAACTCGCAGGTGGCGGTGGCGGACGGGGCGGCGGACGCCGCCGGCGCCGCTCCCACGTCATGAACGAGATCAACATCACGCCCTTCGTGGACGTGATGCTGGTGCTGCTCGTCATCTTCATGATCGCCGCGCCGCTGATGACGGTGTCGGTGCCGATCGACCTGCCGCAGGCCTCGGCCCGCGCCATCCAGCAGGACAAACCGCCGATCACCGTGTCTGTGCGCCAGAACGGCGAGATCTTCGTCGGCGACGACAAGGTCGAGTCCGCGGCCCTCGTCGAGCGAGTCCGCACCCGCGCCCAGAACGGCGCCGAGGAGCGGATCTTCGTGCGCGGCGACGCGGCGGCCAACTACCAGGCCATCATGGACGTCCTGTCGCAGCTCAAGGGCGGCGGCTTCACCAAGGTGGCGCTGGTCGCCACCGAGCGCGCCACGCGCTGAGGGCAGGGCAGGGACAGGTTTTGGCGCTCCACCCGCAGAAGGTCGGTTACGGGGTTTCGGTCGCGGGGCACGTGCTTCTCGTGGTCGCGGGCCTCGTCGGCTTCCTGACGTCGCCCTCCAAGGTCGACGAAGGCGAGAGCGTGCCCGTCGAGATCGTCTCGGACGAGCAGGCCCAGTCGACCCGCGGCGACCGCCGCGGCGAGCAGACGCCGACGCCGCAGCGCGTCGTCGACCGTCAGGCACCGGAAGAGCGCCAGACCCAGGACCCGGCCACCCTGCCGGTCGCCCGCGAGCGGGTGCAGAACACCGAACTTCCGCCACCGCCGCCGCCGCGTCCGCCCGTTCCCGAGCCTAAGCCGGAGGAGGCCGCCGCCCCGCCGCCACC
>NZ_JBQVQL010000148.1:0-6206 GCF_052440005.1 Phreatobacter sp. | reverse complement strand
CACCGACGCCGACCCCTTCGCCGCCCGGCCGCCCAACCGGGACTGGGCCGAGGCTCTGGCTGGCTTTTCCTGGCTGCGCCACCTGCGCGCCGCCGGCACGCCGGAAGCGGCCGAGGCCGGCCGGCGCCTCGTCGCCGCCTGGATCGAGGCGCAGGCGCGCGGCCGCTTCGGGCCGACCTCGAACGGCATCGCGGCCGAACGCGTCCGCGCCTGGATCGGCGCCTCGGGCCTTCTCCTCGCCGGCGCCGACCAAGTGTTCTACCGGCGCTTCTCGCGAGCGCTGTGGCGCCAGGTGCGGCAGCTCGAATTCCAGATGGCGCGGCTGCCGCCCGGCATCGAGCGGCTGGCGGCGCTGGTGGCGCTGGTCACGGCGGGCCTGTGCATGGAGGGCGAGGAGCGGCTGGTGGTGCGGGCCTCGCGGCTTCTCGGCGAGGAACTCGACCGCCAGATTCTGCCCGATGGCTGCCATGTCAGCCGCGATCCCGGCGTGCTGGTGGCGCTCGTCCTCGACCTCCTGCCGCTGCGCCAGCTTTTTCCGGCGCGCAACGCCACGCCGCCGGCGGCGATCCTCACGGCGGTGGACCGGATGATGCCGATGATCCGGTTCTTCCAGCACGGCGACGGCACGCTCGCCCGCTTCAACGGCATGGGCCAGACCGCCATCGACCAGGTGGCGACGGCGCTCGCCTATGACGAGACGCGCGGCCTTACCCCGACATCGGCGCCGCGCGGCGGCTATGAGCGGCTGGAGGCTGGCGGCACCGTGGCCCTTGTCGACTGCGGTCCTGCGCCACCCTCCGCCTTCAGCGCCCGGGCCCACGCCGGTTGCCTCTCCTTCGAGCTGTCGTCGGGCCTCGACACCATCGTCATCAATTGCGGAAGCCCGTCCCTGCAGCGCGCCGTCTGGCGGGTGCAGGCGCGCAAGACCGCCGCCCATTCCACCGCCACCGTGGCCGACCGTTCGTCGATGACGCTTGGCCAGGGGATCTACACGGCCGGCCTCATCCTGGCGGGGCCGCGGGACGTGACCTGCCGCCGGCAGGACCTGGCGCTGGAGGCGCGCCACGACGGCTACCTCGCCCGGGTCGGCGTGCGGCACGGACGGCGGCTCAGCCTCTCGGCGGCGGGGGACCTTCTGGACGGCGTCGATCGCATCGAGGGCGAGGACAGGCCCTATGTCCTGCGTTTTCACATCCATCCGGCGGTGACGCTGATCCCGACCGAGCATCCGCGCGCCGCGCTGCTGCGCCTGCCGAGCGGCGAGGGCTGGCGCTTCCTCGCCGACCAGCCGGTCACCATCGAGGAGAGCGTCGCGCTGGCGCTCGCCGAGGGCCCGCGGCGCACGCTGCAGATCACCGTGCCGGTCGCCTCCTCCGCCGCGACGCCGGCGGTGTCCTGGTCGTTCCAGAAACTCGAGCGACCGCGGCCGGCGGCACGTGCCGAGGACGAGCCCGAACTGCCGCTGTAACTCCGGCGGCGGCGCGCGAAAGCGGTTTCGGCGGCGGCCTGCCCGTGCTAGAGCGCGCGGCATTCCCCGCCCCTGCCGGAGCCGCCCGCCTTGTCGACCGTGAAGCCCATTGCCCGTGCCCTTCTCTCCGTCTCCGACAAGGAGGGGATCGTCGATTTCGCCCGTGACCTGTCGGCGCTCGGCGTGGCGCTCGTCTCCACCGGCGGCACCTACAAGACGCTGAAGGACGCCGGCCTCGCCGTCACCGAGGTGGCGGAACTGACCGGCTTCCCGGAGATGATGGACGGCCGGGTGAAGACGCTGCACCCGAAGGTGCATGGCGGGCTCCTCGCCATCCGCGGCAACGACGAGCACGAGGCGGCGGCCAAGACCCATGGCATCCTGCCGATCGACCTGCTGGTGGTGAACCTCTACCCCTTCGAGGCGACGATCGCCCGCGGCGCCTCGTGGGAGGACACGATCGAGAACATCGACATCGGCGGCCCCGCCATGATCCGCGCCGCGTCGAAGAACCACGACGCCGTGACGGTGGTGGTGGACGGCGCCGACTATGCCGCCGTGATCGCGGCAATGAAGGCGAATGGCGGCGCGACGACCCTCGACCTGCGCCGGCGCCTCGCCGCCAAGGCCTATGCGCGTACCGCCGCCTATGACGCCGCCATCTCCAACTGGCTGTTCGACCAGCTCGGCGAGACGGCGACGCCCTACCGCGCCTTCGGCGGCGCCCTGGCGCAGGGGCTGCGCTACGGCGAGAACCCGCACCAGTGGGCGGCGTTCTACAAGACGCCCCAGGGCGCGGCGCCGAGGCCCGGTGTCGCAACGATCCGCCAGCTCCAGGGCAAGGAGCTCTCCTACAACAACCTCAACGACACCGACGCCGCCTACGAGCTGGTGGGCGAGTTCGACCCTGCCCGCACGGCGGCGGTCGCCATCATCAAGCACGCCAATCCCTGCGGCGTCGCCGAGGGACCGGATCTCCTGTCGGCCTACGAGAAGGCGCTGGCCTGCGATCCGGTCTCGGCCTTCGGCGGCATCGTGGCGCTGAACCGCACGCTCGACGCGGAAGCGGCGCGGAAGATCGTCGAGATCTTCACCGAGGTGATCATCGCCCCCGACGCGACGGAGGAGGCGAAGGCCATCCTCGCGACCAAGAAGAACCTGCGTCTGCTGCTCGCCGGCGGCCTGCCCGACCCGAAGGCGCCGGGCATCACCGTCAAGACGGTGGCCGGCGGCCTCCTCGTCCAGTCGCGCGACAACGCGGTGGTGGACGCCATGGACCTCAAGGTGGTGACGAAGCGCGCCCCGACGGCCGAGGAACTGACGGACCTCGCCTTCGCCTTCCGCGTCGCCAAGCACGTCAAGTCCAACACCATCGTCTATGCCAAGGCCGGCGCCACGGTCGGCATCGGCGCGGGCAAGATGAGCCGCGTGGATTCGGCCCGTATCGCCGCGCGCAAGGCGCAGGACGCGGCGGAGGCCGGCGGCTGGGCGACCCCGCTCACCAAGGGGTCCGTGGTCGCCTCCGACGCCTTCTTCCCCTTCGCCGACGGCCTTCTCGCCGCGGTCGAGGCGGGCGCCACGGCCGTCATCCAGCCGGGCGGGTCGATGCGCGACAATGAAGTGATCGCGGCCGCCGACGAGGCCGGCCTCGCCATGGTCTTTACCGGGGTGCGCCACTTCCGCCACTGAGGGCGCATCCCCACATCCGGCCCGGGCGACCAAGGGAGACCCCCCATGCTGCTTTCCACGACGCCGACCCTCGAGGGCGGCCGGATCATCCGCTACAACGGCATCGTCACCGGCGAGGTCATCCTCGGCGCCAACATCTTCCGGGATTTCTTCGCCTCGATCCGCGACATCGTCGGCGGCCGCGCCGGCTCCTACGAGACGGTGCTCCGCGACGGCCGCAACACCGCCTTCCAGGAGATGATGGCGGAGGCCCAGAGGCTCGGCGCCAACGCCATCGTCGGCATCGACGTGGACTACGAGACGCTGGGCAAGTCCATGCTCATGGTCTCGGTGGCCGGCACCGCCGTGACGGTGGAGATGATGATGGGCCAGCAGGCGCCGACCCAGCCGTCGAGCTTCGGCGGCTCGGTGCCCCCCTGGGGCGGCCAGCGCTGATCGCCTGAGGCTCCACCTCGTCGCGTCATGCCCGGCCTCGTGCCGGGCAACCACGACCTGACCACGACGTCAGAAGGAATTCGTGGATGCCCGGGCCAAGCCCGGGCATGACGTGGCGGTCTGCGGCGACCCGCCTCTTCACCCTTCCCTGGAGGGGGAGGGGCGGCCGAGCGCGGAGAGGACGGGGGTGGGGTGCAAGCCCCTCCTCGGGGCGTGCAGACCCTCAGGGCCTCTCGACCCGGACGAAGGACAGCACCGTCGCGCCGATCAGGAACATGATCGCCAGCATGCCGAGCCCGGCGCGCTGGTCGTTCAGCGCCAGCGTGACGACGCTCGCCAGGAAGGGCCCGATGAAGGCCGTGACCTTGCCCGACAGGGCGAAGAGGCCGAAGAACTGGCCGATCTGGTCGCGCGGGGCGAGGCGCACGAGCAGAGACCGAGAGGCCGCCTGCAGCGGCCCGGCCGCCGCCCCGATCAATCCGCCGAGGACGAGATAGACCTGTTCCGGCGCCGTGGCGAAGAGACCGTCGCCGGGGGCCGGCAGCGCGGTCTTGAAGACGAAGAAAACGTGCCCTGGGCCGATCAGCAGGATGGTGACGACGGCAAAGGTGAGGAAGCCGATCGAGCCGAGGATGACCGTCTTCGATCCAAGCGTGTCGTCGAGACGGCCGCCGAGCAGGGCGCCGGCAGTGCCGGTGATGGTGAGCAGGATGCCGAAGAGCCCGATCTCGATGGTGGTCCAGCCGAAGACGCCGGCCGCATAGATGCCGCCGAGGGCGAAGAGCGCCACGAGCCCGTCCATGTAGATCATGTTGGCGACGAGGAAGGTGAGCACGTTGCCGTGCCGCCGCACCTCCTTCACCGTGCCCCTGAGGCTGGCGAAGCCAGACCGCACCGCCTGGCCTATCGACATGCGGGCGGGCACGTCGGGGGTGAAGAGGAACAGCGGGATCGTGAAGACGATGAACCACAGCGCCGTCAGCGGCCCGGCCGCGCGGTCGCCCTCGCGCTGGGCGGCGTCGAGGCCGAAGAGCGGTTCGAGGCCGACGAGCGTGCGGCCGGTCTCGGGGCTGGCGACGAGGAAGCCCAGCATGAAGATCAGGGACATCATGCCGCCGAGATAGCCGATGGCCCAGCCGAGGCCGGAGAGCCGGCCGATGCGCTCGGCCGGGACCAGGGTGGGCATCATCGAATTGTTGAACACGGTGGCGAATTCCGCGCCGATGGTCGCCAGCACGAAGGCGACGAGCACGATGGCGATGGTCTCCGGCGCCCCGGGCCTGCCGAACCAGAGCAGTGCGGCGCCGACGACCAGCAGCAGGCCGAAGGCGGCGATCCAAGGCTTGCGGCGGCCGGAGGCGTCGGCAATGGCGCCCAGCACCGGCGAGAGCAGCGCGATGGCGATGCCCGCTGCACTGGTGGCGAAACCCCACATGGCCTGGCCGTCGACCGGATTGGCTGCGATGGCGCTGGCGAAGAAGGGCGCATAGACGAAGGTGTTGATCAGCGTGAAATAGGGCTGCGCCGCCCAGTCGAAGAGAACCCAGCCGGCGATCGCCGATCGGGGGGCCGGCTTGGCGGCGGTCTCGTCGGAGACGGTGACCGGGGGGAGCATGACGGGGGCCTTGGACGTGTTCCGCGCCGGAGGGACTTCAGGCGTCGCGGTTGTTTGCGGGGGCTGCACGCGATGCGGAAATCACAATCGGGAGAGGCGCTTCATTCCGGCCAGCGGGGCAGGCCCTCGGGGCCGTCGGCCGGCGTGCGGGCGACGTTGAGGACCATGGCCAGCAGCGAGTAGATGCCGACGAGCGTCGGAATCTCCACTGCGCCCTGCTCGCCGTGGCGGGCGACGATGCGGGCATAGGTGGTGTCGGACCAGCGCTTCGTCGCCAGCAGTTCGGCGACGGCGTCGTAGATCAGCGTCTCGTCGGCGGTCATGGCGTCGGGGCGGCGGCCGTCGGCGATGGCGGCGAGGATGTCCTTGGACACGCCGGCCTTCTCCGCCTCCATGGCGTGGACCGACCATTCGAACTGCTGCGACCAGGAGCGCGCCACCTGGCAGATCGCGAGCTCCTTCAGGTCCTCGGAGAGGCAGGAGCCATAGCGCAGGCGGCGGCCGAGGGCCTCCACGTCGATCATCACCTTGGGCGAGCGCAGGAGCGGCGCGTAGGGGCCGAAGGGCTCGACGCCGCGGCGCTTGCGGAAATCGGCCGCGGCGGCCTCCTGCTCGGGCGTGTAGTCGGCGGGAGCGATGGGCGGTAGACGATCGGGGGCGGCCATGGACGTGTCTCGTGTCGGTTGTTCTTATGGGGTCGCGCGGATGTGACCGACTCAAATCCGCGACCGGTTTCATCATGGCGGTCGGCGGGCGCTTGCCAAGGGCCGCCGGCGCGGGACGGCAGTGCGCCATTCAGGGGATGGAGCCTTCAGGGGATGGGACACATGGCATACGGGACACGCCTCGCCGCCGCCGCGCTCCTGGCGCTGGCGCCGGTCACCGGACAGGCGCAGACGCCGCCCGCCGCAGCCGCCGCCTGGCCGATCATCTCGGAGGCGGCGCGCGTGCATCCGGCCCTGGCGCCGAACGGCATGGTGGCGAGCCAGGAGGCGCGGG
>NZ_JBQVQL010000147.1:0-6330 GCF_052440005.1 Phreatobacter sp. | reverse complement strand
GGCCCTGGGCGAGCGCCGGGGCGGCCGACCACGCGAGGCCGGCGGCCGCGCCGGCGAGAAGGGCCGGCACGGCGCGGCGCGAAGGGACGAGGGTCATGCGGGGGCTCCTGCTCGGGTCACTGCAGCGGGTAACACCGCCGGGCGCCCTTCGGTTGCAGCGCTCACCCCCTCGTGACGGAACGGCGTCCGTCAGTTGGCCGCGAAGCAGTAGAACCGGCCATCGCCGCCGGTCGCCCGCAGCGAGGGCATGTCGCAGCCGCGCGAGCCGTGCGAGGTGTTCCACGACAGCGCCGGCGGCTCGGTGTTGAGGCCCATGCGGTCGTGGTGGCCGACCATGGCCGAACCCTCGCCGTTCTTCGTCCAGTTGCCGCAGGTGCGGTCGGCATCGCCCGAGAAGGCCGTGCCATCGGCCTGGCTGCCGGTGAGGATGTCGTGCTGGTTCGGCGTGTCGCCGCGCCCGTTGACCACGGCGCCCGTCTCGGTCAGCGCCGTCTGCTTGGTGAGGTTGTTGGTGCCGTGCAGCTCGGCGACGGAGGCCGCGATCACCACACCGCGGGCGTTGGCCCAGGGACCGGTGCCGATCCGGTCGCGGGCATTCACCGCGCCCGCCCCTTGCGTCGACAGATAGGCGCGCCAGGTGCGGTTGCCGGCACCCGCCGCGGCGGCGAGCGCCTGGCAATGCCTGTCGGCACCGGCGAGACCGCCGAGATTGCCGCCGTCGAGCGGCGCGGAGGTGATGAAGAAGCCCATCGGGGCTTGCTGCGCCGCCGCCGGCCCCGCAAGGCATGCCAGCGCCGCGGCGCCCATCAGCGCCGCCGTCAAACGAATAGCCATCGGTGTCGTCCTCGCCCTGTCGATGCCTTGTCAGGCTCCAGGGCCCGGCATCTGGGGGCGAGCCTAGGAAGGGCCGGCGCGGCCACCAAGACACAGGTCGGTGAGACAGGTAACCCTATAACCGCTCAGCCGCGCGCCTCGCCGAGCTTCCGGACGGACGGGCTCGCCACGATCTCGCGCCGCTCGGCATAGGCCTCGTGGTTTTCCTCGATCCGGCCGAGGTCGTAGAGATAGTTGACCATCACCCCGTGCGACTGGGCGAGACCGGTGTCCGACAGGTCGGCGCCGGCATTGATGCGCTCGAGCCTCGCGCCATTGCCAAGATGGAAGCGGGCGACAGGATCGAGCGGACGGTTGCCGGTGGTCTTGGCCGTGAGAAAGTAGCGCGCCGCGCAGCGCGCCAGCAGCCGGTCGACCTTTACCACGCGCGTCCGGTCGGCGCGCCAGTCGGTTTCGTCGAGGGCGGTAAGCAGGCCGCGCTCCTCCTCCAGCAGGAAGCCGGTCTCGGTCTTGCGCTCCTTGGCCAGCCACCTGGCGAAGCCCGGCACCGGCGACAGCGTCACGAAGGTGGTGAGCTTCGGCAGCTCGCGCTTCAGCTCCTCCACCACCTGCTTGATCAGCAGCGAGCCGAAGGAGATGCCGGCGAGGCCCGTCTGGCAGTTGGAGATGGAATAGAAGACCGCCACCCGGGCCTCGTCGGCGGCGAGCGCCGTACCGCCCTCGGCGATGAGCGGGCCGATGGCGGCCGGGATCTCGGCGGTCAGGGCGACCTCGACGAAGATCAGCGGCTCGTCGTCGAGGCGGGGGTGGAAGAAGGCGTAGCAGCGCCGGTCCTCGGGCTCGAGCCGCCGCCTCAGGTCGTCCCAGTCGCGAATCTCGTGCACCGCCTCGTAGCGGATGATCTTTTCCAGGATGTTGGCCGGCGTCGACCAGTCGATGCGCCTCACGACCAGGAACCCCCGATTGAACCAGGAGGAGAAGAGATGGACGAGATCGTCGTCCAGCACCTTCAGATCGGCTTGGCCGGGCAGCGCCGCAAGGAGGTCGTCGCGCAGGCGCACCAGGGCGGCGGTGCCGCCCGGCGCGAGGTTCAGCCGGCGGATCAGTTCCTGCCGGCGCGGTTCGGCGGCGGCATGCAGGCTGGCGGCGGCGGCAGCAGTCGGCTCGGACTGGTAGGCTGCGATCGCGGCCTCCAGCTTCGTCCGGTCGGCGCCGAAGCCCTCGGCGAAATCCTTCAGAACGGCCACGCGCTGATCGGCGTCGAGCTTGGCGTAGCCGTCGAGGATGTCACGGGCCAGCGCCGTTCCCGAGGCCTCGCCGCGGCGCGACAGGAGGGCGCGGGCGAGTGCCACAACGTCGGCCGCGCGGCGCGGCTGCAGTTCCGCCGGCTTCCAGCCGATCAGTTCCCGGCTGCGGCGCGAGACGGTCGCCAGCATGTCTGAGACGAAGGTCATGGGGGGAGCCTCCTCCGCCGGGCCACCGACCCGGCTCCCGCCATGCTGCCACAGATTGCTGCGTCGCGGCGAGACCCTCCCGGACAGATGGAGGCGCCTAGCCAACCGGTTGCCAGTCGATGTGCAGTTCCTCGCGGAAGGCGAAGCGCTTGAGGTGCTCGGCGACCACTTCCTCGAGCGTCGGCAACCTGTCGGCGGACGCGTCGAGCTTCAGGCTCAGCACGTCGCCGTTGGCGGAGAGCGTCAGCGCCGCCTCGTCGTTGAAGGGCACGGTGCCCGAGCGCTCGTCGAAGGTGACGGCGAACTTGTGGCTCCAGTGCTTGCAGAGCTGCTGCAGGTAGCGACTGGCATGTGCCGTCGCGATGTCGGCAAGCGATACCGGCATGATCAGGACCTCCGGGGACGACCTCGGTGAAGCCCTGATTGGCGCCGATCGCCAGAGGAATTGCACCCCGCCCCGCCGCAGGGCACCTCCGCATGAGCGCAGGGCCCGGCAGCCATGCCGGTTTAGCGGTTCTTGAAGGCGGGCTTCCGCTTCTCCGCGAAGGCGGCCATGCCTTCCTTCTGGTCGTCCATGGCGAACATGGCGTGGAACACCCGCCGCTCGAAGCGGATGCCCTCGGCCAGCGTGGTCTCGTAGGAGCGGTTCACCGACTCCTTGGTCATCATCACCGTCGGCATGGACATGTCGGAGATCTGGGCGGCGACCTTCACCGCCTCTTCCACCAGCTCGGCCGCCGGCACCACCCGCGACACCAGGCCGACGCGCTCGGCCTCCGCCGCATCCATCATCCGGCCGGTGAGGCACATCTCCATGGCCTTGGACTTGCCGACGAAGCGCGTGAGGCGCTGGGTGCCGCCGGCCCCCGGCATGACGCCGAGCTTGATCTCCGGCTGGCCGAACTTCGCCGTGTCGGCGGCGAGGATGAAGTCGCACATCATGGCGAGTTCGCAGCCGCCGCCGAGGGCGAAGCCCGCCACCGCCGCGATGATCGGCTTGCGGCGCTGGGCGACCCGGTCCCAGGCGGTGATGAAGTCCTCGAGGTAGCTCTCCGGATAGGACTTGTCCTTCATCTCCAGGATGTCGGCCCCGGCCGCGAAGGCCTTCTCCGAACCGGTGATGACGATGCAGCCGATGGCCGGGTCCTTGTCGAAGCCGTCGAGGACGCTGTTGATCTCGCCGACCAGCTGGCTGTTCAGCGCGTTCAAGGCCTTCGGCCGGTTGAGCGTGATCAGCCCGACCTTGCCGCGGGTCTCGACGATGATGGTCTCGTAGGGGGCCATGGGCGGTCCTCGTTGGGGGATGGGCTGGCGAGGAGAGCTAGCGGAGGCCGGCCGGGCTGTCATCTCGTCCGGAGGGGGAATGCGGTGGGTTGAAGCGGAAAGTCAGAGCCCTGCTGTGATGCCAGAAACCGCCCTCTCCGTCATGGCCAGGCTTGGCGCGGCCGGACACGCCGCCTCCAAGGAAGTCGTGGATGCCCGGCACAAGGCCGGGCATGACGTGATTGAGGCAGCCGCTATCGAGAAATCCAGGGCGGCCGCGGAACCGCTCGCCACTCACACCCGTCGCAGGCTGACGCTCTCGATCTTGTGGTCGTCCGCCTTCTTCAGGATCAGCTTGGCGCGGTGGCGGGTCGGCAGGATGTTGTCGCGCAGGTTCACGAGGTTGATGCCGTACCACAGCGCCAGCGCCGTCTTCATTGCCTCGAAATCCGACTTCTCGGCATAGCGGCGGAAATAGCTCTGGGGATCGCGGAAGGCGGTCTCGCGCAGCCGCATGAAGCGGTCGAGGTACCAGCGCTCCAGCACGTCCTCCTCGGCGTCGATGAAGATGGAGAAGTCGAAATAGTCCGAGACGAAGGGAATGGCCTTGCCCTCGCGCGGGGCGCGGCCGGTCTGCAGCACGTTCAGCCCCTCGACGATGAGGATGTCCGGCCGGTCGACCTCCACCGTGCCGCCCGGCACCACGTCGTAGACGAGGTGCGAATAGATCGGCGCCCGCACGTGCCGCTCGCCGGCCTTCACGGCCGCCAGGAAGCGCAGCAGCGCCTTGGTGTCGTAGCTTTCGGGGAAGCCCTTCTTCTTCATCAGCCCCTCGCGCTCGAGATGGGCGTTGGGAAAGAGGAAGCCGTCGGTGGTGACGAGGTCGACCTTCGGCGTGTTGGACCAGCGCGACAGCAGCGCCTGGAGGACGCGGGAGGTCGTCGACTTGCCGACAGCCACCGAGCCGGCGACGCCGATGACGAAGGGGATCTTCACGTCGCGCGCGCCGAGGAAGGACTGCGAGGCGCGCGAGAGCTTCTGCTGGGCCGCCACGTAGAAGGACAGGAGGCGGGAGATCGGCAGATAGATCGCCTCGACCTCCTCGATGGAGAGCTGGTCGGTAAAGGACCGCAGCTTCACCACCTCCTCCGGCGTCAGCGTCATCGGCGTGTCGGCGCGCTTCTCGGCCCATTCGGCGCGCGAGAAGACCCGGTACGGCGAGGGATTGCCGTTCGGGGGTTCGACCAGGGCGGCGGCGGCGAGGCTTGCGGGCATCGGGCGCTCGTTCATTCAAGGAGACTTGGGGCGCGATGCCTTTTCGGCATGGCCGGACTGGGCGGTGCGGCGGGAGAGTTCCGCCATCACCTCGTCGAGGGCGATGCCGCGGGCCTTCCACACCACCAGGAGGTGGAAGAGCACGTCCGCGCTCTCGGCCACCAGGCCGTCATGGTCGCCCTCGGTCGCGGCGATGATCGCCTCGATCGCCTCCTCGCCGAACTTGCGGGCGCAATGGGTTGGTCCCCTGGCGAGGGAGGCCGCCGTGTAGCTCTCGGCCGCCGGCGCCGCCGCGCGCCGGGCGACGATCGCCTCGAGGTCGGAGAGCGAGAAGGAACTCATCGGCACGCGGTCCCTGGCCTGCGGGGACGGGACCTGCCGCGGCAGGCTCCGGAGGAGGCGGCATGATGCAGATTATGAGGCCGCTGTCACGGTGGCAGAAGGGATGATGCGCCGCAGCATGGCTCAGCCGGCCCGGCAGACCATGTAGCGAGCGTCGGCGCCGTAGCTCGCGAGCTTGGGGGCGAGCGCCGGGATGGACGTCTCGGCGAAGCCCATCCGTCGCCAGAAGCCGGCGGAGCCGTTGACGGCGACGAGGCTGATCGCGGGGAGCCCCTGGCCCCGCGCCTCGGCTTTCAGCGCCTCGACGATCTCTGCGGCCGCCCCGGTCCCGCGCGCGGCCGGCAGCAGGGCGATGTCGTGGATGTAGTAGGTCGTGGCCGGCTCAGGCAGGTGGCCGAGCAGCGCGTTGAGCGGCGGGCAGGAGCCGGCCTCCCAGGGATGGCTCACCACATAGGCGTCGAGCCTCTCTGCTCCGGCAAGGACCCGGCAGCCGGACGGATACAGCCACTGTCGTTCGGCGAAGACCGCATCGTCCTCGGGAAAGTCGGGGTGGACCTCCGCCGCGATCGCTGAGACGGCAGGCAGGTCCGCCGCCGTCATCGGGCGCCAGGCGAAGGGGCTCATGCCCGCGCCCTGCGCCAGCTCTTCTCCACCGCGGCGGGCTTGTCGGAAAAGGTCTTCTCGCCGGTCCGCGCGACCTCGCGCGCCAGCCGGGTGTGCCGTGCCAGGATCCGCAGCTTCTTGGCACGCCCCGCCTCGCTGGCGTCGAGGCGGCGCGAGAGAAGGTCGAGGTCGCGGATGGCGCCCATCAGTTCGCCGAGCCGGTCGAGCTTGCCAGCCTTCGGCCGCGCCCCGCGGGGACGGACCTCCTCCAGCGCCTCGACGAGGTGCAGGCAGTCCTTGATCCGCTTGCGCGCATCGTGCAGCGGTTCCTCTGCGGGCTCCGCCTCGTAGGCGCGGAAAGCCTTGCGGGCCTTGCCGTAGGCCCGCGCCACCGCCTTGGCGAGATAGTGGCGGGGCGCGTCCTTGGGCGCCAGCCGACCGATCACCCGCGCCTGCTTCTGCAAGGCCTGGCCGAGGGCCGCGAGGTCGACCCGGTCGGCCCGGGCGCCACCCTGGCCGCGGGCGCCGACGCTGCGGGCCGCCTCCTCCAGCGCATGGG
>NZ_JBQVQL010000146.1:0-6360 GCF_052440005.1 Phreatobacter sp. | reverse complement strand
GGTGAGCCGCTGATCGAAGCAAAGAGGCCCGCCGGGATCCGGCGGGCCTCTTCACATCTCACATGGTGTCGGGGGTCTGGATCGGATCTTCCGGCTGCGGCGGGTTGGGCATCGGATCCGGCTGGTCCGGCTGGGGCGGGATCGGCACCGGGCCCGGCTGGGGGAAGGGTTCCGGCATCGGCGGCTGCGGGGTGCCGAAATAGGGGGTGCCGAGTAGGATCGGCGCGCTCTGCATCATCATGGTGGCCTC
Organism: Phreatobacter sp.; assembly: GCF_052440005.1. Lineage (GTDB taxonomy): Bacteria > Pseudomonadota > Alphaproteobacteria > Rhizobiales > Phreatobacteraceae > Phreatobacter. Next base: position 6,110 of record NZ_JBQVQL010000146.1, on the reverse strand, counting down.
CGGGTGACTTGCCGGGACAACCCACCAACCCCCGTCATCGTTCCGGCCCCCACCGGCCTCCCGGCTGACCATTCCGCAGTTTCCCCTTTCCGATCCGATTCAAACGGTTCAAACTCCGGACCAAGGCAAGGCCCGCCCTGCGGGAACCATGACATTGCCGGGAGGAAACTGATGAAGAAAATGATGCTGGCGCTCTTGGGCGCCCTGGCCCTGACGGCCGTGCGGGCGGAAGCCCAGACCGCCGCTCCCGCCTGGCCGCAGCGGCAGGTGACCGTCATCGTGCCGTTCACGGCCGGAGGCACCACCGACCTCTTCGCCCGCATCTTCACCCAGGCGATGCAGCAGAAATACGGCACCGCCTTCGTTGTGGAGAACCGGGCCGGTGCCGGCGGCACGGTGGGCGCCACCGCCGCCGCCCGCGCGCCGAAGGACGGCTACACGCTGTTCGTCGGCACGGCGAGCACCCACGCCATCGCGCCCTACGTCTACAAGAACATGAACTACGACGCCGACCGCGACTTCCAGCCGGTCAGCCTCTTCGCCACCCTGCCGAACATGCTGGTGGTGTCGAACCAGATCCCGGCCCGCACGATGAGCGAGTTCGTCGCCTATGCGAAGGCCAATCCGGGCAAGCTGAACTACGGCTCGTCCGGCATCGGCGCCTCGAACCACATCCCCGCCGAGATCATCTCCAACCTCATCGGCTCGCCGATGACGCACATTCCCTTCCGCTCCTCCAACGAGATCATGAACGCCCTCGTCGGCGGCCACATCCATCTCGCCTTCGACAACATCACCTTCGCGCTGCCGCAGTCGCAGGGCGGAACGGTGCGCGCCATCGCGGTGACGTCGAAGGAGCGTAGTCCGACGGCTCCGGAGATTCCGGCCATCGCGGAGACATTCCCAGGCTTCGACATCGCCACCTGGCACGGTCTCTTCGCACCGGCCGGCGCGCCGCGCGCCGTGGTCGACCAGGTGGCGGCGGACGTGAAGGAGATCTTCTCCCGCCCCGACGTGGTGGCCAAGCTCAAGGAGATCGGCGCCGTCGCCGCGCCGAACACACCGGACGTCTTCACCGCCTTCGCCCGCACCGAGCGCGAGCGCTACCGCGTCATCGTCCGCGAAGCGCGCATCGAGCCGCAGTGATCGTCGCCTGAACCTGATACCGGTTCGCGCGTTATCCCTCCCGGAAAGGTCGGAGCCCCCTCGGCTCCGGCCCATGAGGAGGGGCCCATGTGGACCGGTTTTCTGGTTGTCCTGCTGATCCTGGTTCTGGTCTTCGGCGGCTATCTCGGCGGCACGCGCGGCGCCGGCGGCTCGTTGTTCCTGCTGATGATCATCCTGACCGGGCTCTACCTCATCGGCTGGCTGCCGGACCCCTGGTGGTAGGGCCGTCGCGGGGCGGCTAGCGCCCCGCCTTCTCCCGCCAGGCCGCGAAGTCGACCTTGGTCTGCTCGTCCGTCGGCGGATAGAGGCCGAGGATCGAGCGCCCCTCGAGCACCTTCTCCGTCACGAAATCCTCGAACACCGTCATTTCCACCGCCTCCGCGGCGATCTCGTCGGCGATGGCGGCGGGGATGATCACCACGCCGTCGCCGTCCCCGACGACCACGTCGCCGGGCCAGACCGCGGCGTCGCCGCAGCCGATGGGCACGTTGATGTCCAGCGCCTGGTGCAGCGTGAGGTTGGTCGGCGCCGAGGGGCGGTGGTGATAGGCCGGAATGGCGAGGCCGGCGATCTCCGCGCTGTCACGGAAGCCGCCGTCGGTGACGACGCCCGCGACACCCCGCATCATCAGGCGCGAGACGAGGATGCCGCCGGCTGAGGCCGCCCGCGCGTCCTTGCGGCTGTCGATCACCATGACGGCACCGGGCGGGCATTCCTCTACCGCCTTCCTCTGGGGATGGCTGCGGTCCTGGAATACGGTGATCGGGTTGAGGTCCTCCCGCGCCGGGATGTAGCGGAGCGTGAAGGCCTCCCCGACCATGGTCGGCAGCGCGGGGTTCAGCGGCTTGACGTCCTGGATGAACTGGTTGCGCAGGCCGCGCTTGAACAGCGCCGTGCACAGGGTGGCGGTCGAGACGCCCTTCAGCTTCTCGCGGGTCTCGGTCTTGAGGCTCATGAAAATGGCTCCGCAGCTCAGAAGATCGCCGGCTCGGCCACCGGGCCGCCGAAGCTCTCCTCGAGGAAGTCAAAATCGCAGCCCTCGTGGGCCTGCTTGATGTGCTTCGTGAAAATCCAGCCGTAGCCGCGCTCGTAATGGGCCTTCGGCGGCTGCCAGGCGGCCCGGCGGCGGGCGAGCTCCTCGTCCGTGACGCGCATGTTGAGCGTGCGCCCGTCGACGTCGAGGTCGACGATGTCGCCGGTCTGCAGCAGCGCCAGCGGCCCGCCGATATGCGCCTCCGGCGAGACGTGCAGGATGCAGGCGCCGTAGCTCGTGCCGGACATGCGCGCGTCCGAGATCCGCACCATGTCGCGGATGCCCTGCTTCACCAGCTTCTTCGGGATCGGCAGCATGCCCCATTCCGGCATGCCCGGACCGCCGTGCGGCCCTGCATTGCGCAGGACCAGCACCGTGTCGGCGGTGACGTCGAGATCGTCGCGATCGATCGCCGCCTTCATCGAGGGATAGTCGTCGAAGACGAGGGCGGGGCCGCTGTGCTTCAGGAAGCGCGGCTCGCAGGCGCTCGGCTTGATGACGCAGCCGTCGGGCGACAGGTTGCCCTTCAGCACCGCCAGCGCGCCCTCGGCATAGATCGGATTCTGCACCGTCCGGATGACGTCGTCGTTGTGGACCTCCGCTCCGTCGAGGCTCTCGGCCAGCGGCCGGCCCGTCACGGTGACGGCGCCGAGGTGCAGGTGGTCGGTGAGCCGCGTCATCAGCGCGGGCAGGCCGCCTGCGTAGTAGAAGTCCTCCATTAGGTAGGTGTCGCCGCTCGGCCGGACGTTCGCGAGGACGGGCACCTTGCGGCTCGCCTTGTCGAAATCGGCGAGGCTGATGTCGACGCCGGCCCGCCGCGCCATGGCGATGACGTGGATGATGGCGTTGGTCGAGCAGCCCATGGCCATGGCGACCGTGATGCCGTTCTCGAAGGCGGCACGGGTGAGGATGTCCGTCGGCTTCAGGTCCTCCCACACCATGTCGACGATCCGTCGGCCGGCCGCCGCGCACATGCGCTTGTGGTTGGCATCAGGGGCGGGGATGGCCGAGGCCCCGGGGAGGGTGATGCCGATGGCCTCGGCGATCGCCGTCATGGTCGAGGCGGTGCCCATGGTCATGCAGACGCCGTAGGAGCGGGCGATGCCGCCCTCCACGTCGGTCCAGTCGCGGTCGGAGATGTTGCCGGCCCGCCGCTCGTCCCAGTACTTCCATGCGTCGGAGCCGGAGCCGAGCGTATGGCCCTTCCAGTTGCCGCGCAGCATGGGCCCTGCCGGCACGTAGATCATCGGCAGGCCAGCCGAGGTGGCGCCCATCAGCAGGGCGGGTGTCGTCTTGTCGCAGCCGCCCATCAGCACCGCGCCGTCGACCGAATGGGAGCGGATCAGTTCCTCCGCCTCCATCGCGAGCAGGTTGCGGTAGAGCATGGTGGTCGGCTTGACGTTGCTCTCCGACAGGGAGAGCGCGGGCAGTTCGATGGGAAAGCCGCCGGCCTGGAAGATGCCGCGCTTCACGTCCTCGACGCGGTCCTTGAAATGGGCGTGGCAGGGCTGCGCATCCGACCAGGTGTTGAGGATGGCGATCATCGGCTTGCCGACCCAGTCCTCCGGGGCGTAGCCCATCTGCATCCAGCGCGAGCGGTGGCCGAAGGACCGGAGGTCGTCGGGGGCGAACCAACGGGCGCTGCGGAGGTCCGCAGGGGTCTTGCGGCGGGTCATGGGCATCTCGTGATCGGGCGTTTCGGTGGCGGGCCGGCTCTTGCGTGGCCGGGGCGCCCATCCAAGGCCGGGGCGGGCCGGATGGCAAGACTAAGTACCGGGTGCGACGACGATTTCGGCCGCAGGAACAGGCCTCGTCGCATGGAAATCGTTGCTGCGCTGCATCATTTTCAATCGATTTGCATCTTGGAGCCCTGCCTGTGCCTCTCGTCATGGCGCTTGCGAAAATCCCGGCCACGGCTAGGCTCCCGCCGCTCGCACCCGGGGTCGCCGCCGGGCTCGCCCCCAGGAGGACACATCCATGCGCCGCATCGCCCTCGTCGCCGCAGTCGCCCTCACCGCCCTCATGGCTGGCGAGGCCCAGGCGATTCGCATCCTCGGCCATGGCACGGACCAGTGCTCTGTCTGGCTGCGCGTGCGCACCACGCCCCAGGCCGCCGAGTACCGCGAGTGGATGCTTGGCTATCTCTCGGCCTCGGCCTTCCACAAGAACAAGGACATCCTGCGCAACATGACCTACGATCAGGTCCTGTCCCGCGTCACGTCCGAATGCCAGCGCGCCCCGACCAAGCGCCTCGACGACGTGCTCGACGGATTCCTGCGCTGATCGGCAGGGCGGTGCGTCCGCCCGGGACCGCCGTTCCGGGTGTGAGGGACAAAGGCCGGCGTGCAACCGCGCGTTAGCGGTTCGGCAAGGACTGCCTGTCATCGTTGCAGGCAGATTGCTTTTGCCCATCGGCTTTTTTCATGCTTTTCCGCCCCGACCTCGCCGTCCTGCGTCGGCTACGCCGTGAGGCGGGGGGCAGCATTGCCATCACCTTCGCCATCTGCCTCGTCGCCATATTCGGCTTCATCGGCCTCGCGGTGGACTATTCCCGCGGTGCCCGCGTCCAGGCAAAGCTCCAGTCGGCGCTCGACGCAGCGGCCGTCTCGGCTTCCTCCCGCGCCTCCGGAAAGACGACCGACCAGATCAGGTCGGACGCGCTGGCCTTCTTCGCGTCCCAGTTCAAGGAGGCCGGCGTGCCGACGCCGAGCGTGGTCGCGACGGTGACCACGTCTACCCTCGAGCTTAAGGCGACCCTCGACCTGCCGGCTCATTTCCTTCCCGTCGTCGGCATCAATTCCGTGGCAGTGTCGGCCTCGTCGAAGACGGCCTGGGGCATCACCCGCCTCAGGGTGGCCATCGCGCTCGACAATACCGGATCGATGTCGAGCGCCGGCAAGATGACGGCCCTGAAGACGGCGACGCTGAGCCTGCTCACGCAGCTGCAGGACAACGCCAAGAACGACGGCGACGTGCTCGTGTCCCTGATCCCCTTCGCCAAGGTGGTCAATGTCGGCACGTCCTACCGCAACGCGACCTGGCTCCGCATGTCCGACGCGACGGTCTGCACGTGGATCTTCTGCTCGACGAGCTGGAGCGGGGCCGTCCAGGATCGCGACAAGAACAACGACATCTCCAACGCGACGCCGACCGGTTCCTCGACCTATTTTCCGGCGATGAACGAGAACTACACCGGCGGAACGCCCGTCGCGATCCAGCCGCTGACCTCCAATTGGGGTCAACTGCGCTCCACGGTGGCGCAGATGAGCCCGGCCGGAAACACCAACCAGGTCATCGGCCTCGCCTGGGCCTGGCAGACGCTGACCCAGGGCCTGCCGATGAATGCGCCGGCGGAAGACCCGAAATACACCTACAAGAAGGTCATCATCCTCATCTCCGACGGGTTGAACACCGAGAGCCGCCATTCCGACCGCCAGACGGACATTGATGCGCGCCAGGCCCTGCTCTGCAACGCGGTCAAGGCCGCCGGGATCACGCTCTACACCATCCAGGTGAACACCGGAGGCGATGCGACGTCGACGGTGATGAGGAACTGCGCCAGCACGACCGACAAGTTCACGCTGATGACCAATCCGACCCAGCTCCTCACCACCCTCAGCGACATCGGCGGCCAGCTCACCCGCCTGCGCCTTACCAATTGATGGTTGCCGACGCGCGAAAGGCCCCGGAGTGGTCCGGGGCCTTCCTCGTCTGGGGGCTGGAGGTCAGCGGCGGGCGAAGCGTCCGCCGAAGTGCCCCCTGCCGCCCATCGCGAAGCCGGGGCGCGGGCCGGGCCGTCCCATGAAGGGGCCGGGACGGGGGCCGGGGCGGCCGATGAACGGGCCGGGGCGGGGGCCCGGGCGGCCGATGAAGGGACCGGGGCGCGGGCCGGGACGACCGATGAAGGGGC
>NZ_JBQVQL010000145.1:0-6374 GCF_052440005.1 Phreatobacter sp. | reverse complement strand
CGCCTCGGCGGCGGCGACGGCCGGCTCGGGGGCCGCCGGCTCGGCGCTCTCCGCATGGCGCGGCAGGAACACGCGGAAGACCGTGCCGCGGCCGACCTCGCTGTCGACGAAGACATAGCCGCCGGACTGCTTGACGATGCCGTAGACGGTTGACAGGCCGAGGCCCGTGCCCTTGCCCACCTCCTTGGTGGAGAAGAACGGGTCGAAGATCTTCTGCTTGATCTCGTCGGGGATGCCGGTGCCGGTGTCGGTCACCTCGATCATCACCGCGTCGCTCTCCGGCATGTCCACCGGGTCGTCCTTGGAGCGATGGCGGGTGATGTCGGCCGCCGCGACATTGGCGGTGCGGATGGTCAGCTTGCCGCCGTCGGGCATCGCGTCACGGGCGTTGACCGCGAGGTTGAGGATCACCTGTTCGAGCTGGGTGACGTCGGCGCGCACCGGCCAGAGGTCGCGGCCGTGGATCATGTCGAGCCCGACGCGCTCGCCGAGCGACCGGCGCAGCAGCATGGAGAGGTCCGACAGCACGTCGCCGAGCTGGACCACCTGCGGGCGCAGCGTCTGCTTGCGCGAGAAGGCCAGCAGCTGGCGCACCAGGCTCGCGGCGCGGTTGGCGTTCTGCTTGATCTGCATGACGTCGTTGAACGACGGGTCCGCCGGCTTGTGGTCCATCAGCAGCAGGTCGGCATGGCCGATGATGGCCTGCAGCACGTTGTTGAAGTCGTGGGCGACGCCGCCGGCGAGCTGGCCCACGGCGTTCATCTTCTGCGACTGGGCGAACTGCTCCTGCAGCTGGCGCAGCTCGGTCGTCTCCACCGCATAGACGATGGCCGCTTCGCCCGGCTGCTCGGGGTCGTCCACCGGCGCCACGAAGAAATGGCAGAAGCGGTTGGCATTGCCCTGCAGCGCTCCGTCCACGGCGGCGAGATCGCCCTTGCCGGCGGCCGCCTCGCCGATGGCCTGGGTCAGGGCCGGGCGCGAACTCTCCTTGACCAGCGACAGGATGGAGCGCGGTCCCGCCTCGGTGGTCGGGGCGACGTCGGCCAGCATGCGGGCGAAGATCGGATTGGCGCGGCCCACATGGCCCTCGCGGTCGACGGTGGCGATGGCGAGCGGCGAGGAGTTGAAGAAGCGGGCGAAGCGCACCTCGGCGGCCCGGAGGCTGTCGCCGCTGTCGCCGGTACGCGCCCGGTTGATGACGAGGGTGCGGGAGGCGCCGGGCGTGCCATCGGCGGAGAAGGCGACCTTGTGCAGCAGGCGCACCGGCAGCGCCTCACCGGAGCGGCGCTTCAGGTCGAGATCGAAGGTGGCGGTGGTCACCTCGCTGGGCTTGGCGGGGATCGTCCGGAGAAGGGCCGCGGCGTCGGCTGCGAGGATGTCGGCGAGGGCAAGGCCCCCGGGGCCGACCTCGGTGAGGTCATGGTCGAGCCAGCCCGCGAGGGTGGCGTTCATGTAGGCGATCTCGCCGGTCGGCTCCATGGAGAAGAAACCGGCGGGGGCGTGGTCGAGAAAGTCGATGGCCTTCTGCAGCGTCTCGAAGGCGCTCTCCGCGCTCTGCCGGTCGCGGGTGATGTCCTCCACCGTCCAGACGCTGGCACGGCCGCCGCCGCGGATGCGTGAGGCGCCCTCCCCCGTCATCGGCCGCACCTTGAGGCGCAGCCAGCGGGCGTCGTCCGCCTCGGCGCGGCGCACCTCCTCCTGGTGGCGGCGGCCCTCGCGGGCGGCCTGCGACAGGCGGTAGATCGCTTCCGAAACCTCCGGAGCACCGGTGAAGGCCCGCTCCACCGCCCTGACGTCTTCCTCGCCCGCAGCGCCGGTCAGGCCGAGATAGGCCGGGTTGGCGTAGAGCACGCGGCCCGAGGGGTCGCTGACCACCACCGCCTCGCTGGCGCTGTCCACCATCGCCTTGGTGAAATCGTTGCGGTTGTCCTCGCTGGCAAAGCGCAGGATGCCCGAGGCATAGGCGAAGAGCGAGAAGACGCCGCAGACCGCCAGCGTGGCGAGAAGCCCGATGACGTAGGGATAGGCGTTGTCGCGGCCGATCATCAGGAAGAACAGCGCCGCGCCGACGAGCACGACGGCGACGACCAGCACCATGGCGGTCGAGCCGGACTGTTCGGAGCGGTCGACCGACCGCCGCGTCACCGGCACGGCCGGGGAGGCATGGTCGGCGCGGATGTTCTTTTCGGCGAAGGCCATGGCGGGGAAGAGCCGTTGGTCAGGGTCAAACGAGAATCCGACGCCGATTCTCGCAATCTAGTCGTGCCGCGTCGCCGCCCGGGAGGCAAGGGCGGAGGCACCACGGGCGTGCAATTCCGGCACCGGGGCTAGCGCATCGTGCCCTTCAGCCGCATGACGTAGCCGATCACCTCGGCCACGGCGCGGAAATGCTCCTCCTGGATCGGCTGGTCGACCTCGACGCTGGCGTGGAGGGCGCGGGCGAGCGGCACGTTTTCCACGATCGGCACGTCGCTGGCGGTCGCGAGCTCGCGGATCTTCAGGGCGATCAGGTCCATGCCCTTGGCGACGCAGACCGGGGCCACCATGCCCGGTTCGTATTTCAGCGCCACGGCGAAGTGGGTCGGGTTGGTGACGACCACGGTGGCGGTGGGGACGTTGGCCATCATGCGCTTGCGCGAGCGCTCGCGGCGCAGCTGCTTGATCTTGCCCTTGATCTCGGGATTGCCGTCCGACTGCTTGAACTCCTCCTTGAGCTCCTGGATCGACATCTTCTGCCGGGTGTACCAGCGCTGATACTGGTAGACGTAGTCGGCCACCGCGATGATCGCCATGATCGCCACCACCGCGATCAGCACGCTCATGACGATCGAGAATGTGTGCGGCAGGAGCATCTCCACGTCCATCCGCACGAGGCTGTCGATGGTGCTGCGCTGCGGCCAGAGCACGGTGAAGATGACGACGCCGACCAGGGTGATCTTGGCGAGGCCCTTGAGGAAGTTCACCAGCGCGTCGGGGCCGAAGATGCGCTTGGCGCCGGCGAGCGGCGAGATCTTGGAGAACTTCGGCTTCAGGCTTTCCCCTGAGAAGACCAGCCGGTGCTGGACGAGATTGGCCGCGATGCCGGCGACGAAGAGGCCGAGGAACGGCAGGCCCACCGCCACCACGATGGCGAGGATCAGCGAGATCATCAGCTGCATGCCTGCCGAGCGGTCGACGCTGACGAGATCGGCATTTGCGATGAGGTTCTTCAGCGGCACCGCGAGCCCGCCCGCCGAGCCCGCGGCCATGGTGGCGACGATGAGGGTCGAGATGAACAGCAGGAACCACGAGACCAGATCCTGGCTCTTGGCGACGTCGCCCTTCTTCAGCGCGTCGTCGAGCTTCTTCTGTGTGGGGTCGTGTGTCTTCTGGTCCTTGTCGTCGCCGCCCTCTGCCACCGGCTATCTCCGGTTGACGGCGATCTCGCCCAGGATCGCTTCGAGGCTGCCCATGTAGTGGGACATCATCACCGACAGGACGAGGAGGAGGATGAAGAAGCCGACGCCGATGGTCACCGGCATGGCGATGAAGAAGACCTGCATCTGCGGCATGAGCTTCGACAGCACGCCGAGGCCGATGTTGAACACCAGCGCGAAGACGAGGAACGGCGCCGAGAGCTGGATGGCGATGAGGAAGGAGCGCGCCATCACCATGGTGAGGAACTGCGCCGCATCGCCCGAGGCCGGCAGCAGACCCGGGCGGATGATGGTGAAGCTGTCGGAAATCGCCGCGATGATGAGGTGATGCAGGTCGGTGGCGAAGACCAGCGCCACGCCGATCAGCGACAGGAAGGTGCCGATGACGGCGCCCTGCTGGCCCTGCGTCGGGTCCACCTGCATGGCGAAGCCGATGCCCATGGCCTGGGCGATGACGACGCCCGCCGTCAGCAGCGCCGAGACCGCGATGCGTGCCGCCATGCCGAGGGTGAAGCCGACCGCCATCTCCATGAACAGCACCATGAGGACGCCGCCCGGGCGGGTGAGGTCGATCTCGTAGAGCGGCCGGTGCAGCGGGAAGAGGACGAGGGTCAGGAGAAGCGCGATGCCGAGCCTGACCCGCATGGGAAGCGATCGCTCACCGAGCCCCGGCATCAGCGCCATCATGGTTCCGACCCGCGCGAAGACGAGCAGGAAGACGACCATGATCTCCGGGGTGATCGGGACGGTCACGCGGGGCGCCCCTCCTGGAGCTCGGCCGATGCGGCGGGGCAGACGCCGCCGATCAAAGCTGATTCACTCGCCCGAGACCACTTTCGCCATGATGCGCCCCGTGACCCCGTTCATCATGTCGCCCATGAAGGGGAGCGCGAGGATGAGGGTCGCGAAGATGGCGAGGATCTTCGGCACGAAGACCAGCGTCTGCTCTTGGATCTGGGTCAGGGCCTGGACCAGCGACACGGCGACGCCGACGACGAGGCCGACCACCATCAGGGGCGCAGAGACCAGGATGATGGTGAGAATGCCGTCGCGGGCGACGTCGAGAACATCAGCGGGGCTCATGGTCTTGGTCCTAGATCTGCATGCGCATGATTTCCTCGTAGGACTGCACGACCTTGTCGCGCACGGCCACGAGGGATTCGATGGCGACCTCGGTCTCCGCGACCGCGGTCACCACGTCGATGAGGTCGGCGCGGCCTGCGGCCATGGCCTGGCTGCGCTGGTCGGTGGTGCGGGCGGTCTGGTCGAGATTCTGCACGGCGCTGCGCAGCATCTCGCCGAAGCCTCCGCCCTGGCCGGCGGCGCGGGTGGCCCCGGCGGCGGGCGAGAACAGCCGGGCGGCCGTCGCATAGGCGTTTGCGGCGATGGACGAGGACGACATCGGGATCAGGCTCTCAGGAGTTCGATCGTGCGCTGGATCATGCGGCGCGTGGAGGTGACCACGTTGAGGTTGGCCTCGTAGCTGCGCTGGGCCTCGCGCATGTCGAGGCTTTCCACCAGCGAGTTGACGTTGGGCACCTTCACGTAGCCGCGGGCGTCGGCCGCCGGATGCTGCGGGTCGAAGCGGGTGCGGAACTCGCCCTGCTGCTGGCGCACCGGACCGAGCTGCACCGTCGTCGCCTGCAGCTCGCGGTCGAAGGTGGTGCGGAACGTCGGGATCTTGCGGCGGTAGGGGTCGCCGCCCGGCGTCTCGGCCGTCGAACTCGAATTGGCGATGTTCTCGGCCGTGATGCGCATGCGCCCGGCCTGGGCGCGCATGCCGCCGGCGGCGATGCGGATGGACTTGAGGAAGTCGGTGGACATGGTGCGTCTCAACCCTTCTTGCCGATGGCGGTGCGGATCAGACCGAGGGAGCGCTGGTAGAGGCCGGCGACCGCCTGGTAGTCCATCTGGTTCTGCGAGACCTTGAGCATCTCGTCCTCGAGGTTGACGCGGTTGCCGGCGGGCGTGGTGACGAGACCCGTGTCGCGGCGCACGTCTAAGCGCGTCGTCTGGCTGCCCGAGGTCTGGATGTGGCGGGGGTCGGTGCGCATGGGCCCTGCCCCGATGCTGGCGCCGGCCGAGGCGACGGCCGTGCCGCGCGCCATCGATTCGAAGGTCGGGGCCCTCAGGTCCCGCGCCCGGTAGCCCGGCGTATCCGCATTGGCGACATTTTCGGCCAGTAGTTTCTGCCGGTCCTGATGCCAGCGCATCCGGTTGCGGAGCATGGAGAAGATCGGCACGTCGCTCGTCGCCATGGAATCCCCCGCGCCCCGTCGATAGGCAAAGGATGCCGGGCACATGGTTAACGACCGGTTAACTGTTAAGGGACTTTCAACCTCTGCCCCGCCGGGTTAACCATCCCGCGAGGTCGAAGTCGGCAAGGCTTGCCGGGTCTGTTAACCTCAACATAGATTTAATGCGCGCTCTCCGGGCGGGCGTGCGCCATGCCATGGGATCGGTCTCGATGAACTTTCTCACCAATCTGCTCGGTCCCAACGCCCCCCTGGCAGCCACCTTCATCGTCGCCTTCGCGGCGGTCCTGGTGCTGATCGGGCTGACCGCGTGGATCTTCCGCCTGATCCGTGGCCGGGGTCTGGGCATCGGCTCCGGCGGTCGCGGCCGCCAGCCGCGCCTGGCCGTCCTCGATTATGCGGACGTCGACCAGCGCCGCAAGCTGGTGCTCATCCGCCGCGACAACGTGGAGCACCTGCTCCTGCTCGGCGGCCCGACCGACGTGGTGGTGGAGACCTCCATCGTCCGCGGCATGCCGGTCCAGGCCTCCTCCCTGCGCGAGGCGGCCCCCGCCCCGACCTATGTCGAGCCGGATCCGCCCATGCCGCAGACCCGGCCCTCGCTGCGCGAGACCGCGCGTCAGGCGGCCGGCGAGCCCACTCCGTCCCGGCCGATGAATCTCGACATGCCGCCGGCCCGCCCCGAGCCGGCCCCGCTCCGGCC
>NZ_JBQVQL010000144.1:0-6964 GCF_052440005.1 Phreatobacter sp. | reverse complement strand
CCGCCGCGCTCCGCGGCGCCCGTGCCGACGCCCTCCCCCCGCCGCGCGGCGCAGGCTCCGGTCTCGGTCGAGCTTCTCCCCGACAACGAGGACCTGCGCGAGCGGGTCGGGTCCATGCGCGAACGGCTGATCCTCGCAGCGCGCTCCGGCGACATCGCGCGGCTCGGCGTCGTCTTCCAGATGAACGAGACCCTGCCGGTCTTCACCCGCGGCTCCGAGCGCGACCCCGTCGCGTTCTGGAAGAGCGCCTCGGGCGATGGCGAAGGACGGGAGATCCTGGCCGTCCTGCTCAACATCCTCGACCTGCCGGCCGCCCTCATCAACAAGGGCACGCCGCAGGAAATGTATGTCTGGCCCTATCTCGCCCACGTGCCGCTGACCGATCTGACGCCGCGCCAGACCGTCGACCTCTACCGTCTGATGACGGCGCAGGACGTACGCGACACGCGCACTCTCGGGTCCTGGGTGTTCTGGCGGCTCGGCATCGGGCCCGACGGCACCGTACACTTCTTCCTGGCGGGCGAGTGACGTTACGTTAACTCTGCCCGCGAGGTGGCCGCTCCGGGGCCATCCTGCGCTTCGCGCTTATCCCTGCGTTAAGGCGCTCCACGGTATCGCGCTAGGGTCGGGCCGCTGGATCGGGCCCTCGCGGAACGCCCGGATGACCGATGTGACAGAGGTCAATCACGCCATCGACGACCTGGTCGCGCAGCGTTCGCGCGCCGGGCTCGCCGACAAGGTGAACACGCTCATCGGCACGTTCGCGGAGAATTCCGGAACCTACACCGCCGAGCAGGCGGAGACCGTCGACGGCGTCATCGCCCGCCTCGTGGCCGATGTCTCGCCGGTCGACCGGATGGCCATCGCGGCCCGCATCGCGAGCGATCCCCATGCCCCGCCCGGCGTCGTCGCGCGCCTGGCCTGCGACGACTGGATCGAGGTCGCGTCCCCCATCCTGACCCAGTCCCCCTGCCTGTCGGATGAAACCCTGCTGAAGGTCATCGACAGCAAGGGCCATTCGCATCTCCTCGCGATCAGCCGTCGGCGGGCACTTCCCGCGGATGTGGCCGACAAGCTGATCGAGCGCGGCAACAGGTCGGTGGTGAAGAGCCTGGCGCGCAATCCCGGCGCCGATCTGTCGGCTGAGGCCCGCCGCAGCCTGGAGCGACGCCAGCGCGAGAGGTTCGAGGAACTCCGCAAGACGCCGCGCAAGGCCGTGGCCTATCCTGCCCAACTCAGCCGCCCTGACGGCAGCGCCGCCCACCGGTGCCGGCTGATCGACGTCTCGAGGACCGGGGCGAAGCTGTCGCTCGCGACCATGGCCCGCCTGTCGGGACCCCTGCTGCTGAGCTTCGCCAACGCAGCGGTCAGGCGTCCCTGCGAGGCGGTCTGGCAGGACGGGCGCGACATCGGCGTCCGCTTCACCTGATCTCCGACACGGCCGGCGACGTTCCCGTGCTGCCGGCGGCCGAAAAGCCTTACGGGCGGGTGAGGCTCTGGAGGATCGCGGCCAGCTCCGCCGCATAGGTGCGCTCGCCGTCCTTCGAGCCCCAATAGGTCAGGACCACGGCCGAGGAGGGCGAGGCGACGACGACGCTGACGCTGATCTCCACATCCTCGTCGTCCTCATCCTTGCCGGAGAAGGCCAGGCTGACGGCCTCCATGCCGTTGATCTCACCGATCCGCTGACGCTGGGTGGACGCGTCGATCTTCACCCCCTGCTCCAGGAGGTAGGCCAGCGCCTGCCTGACCGCCTCTTCGGTGCTGGCGAGAGCGGCGGGGCGGACGGCGACATAGATCTCGTCGTCGTCGGTGGTGGCCTCGACGCCGCGTGCCGTCACCTTCGGTGACCAGGCGTCCGGCAGGGTGATCCGGGCGACGGGCGGCGAGCCCAGCTCAAAAGTCGCGGCGGCGGCGGGCATGGACCCGAGCAGGGAGAGGCAGACGGCGAGGACGATCGAGTGAAGCCGGCTCATCGGGGGAGGACCTTTTTGCATCGACGGACCCGATGCCTAGCAGCCGGCGGGGACGCCGTCGTCTCACTCCGCGCAGCCACGACCGCGCGGGAGCGGCGGCCATGATCGCGATGGAGCCGTCGGCGAGGCCGGCTCACGCCGGGGTGAAGGCGAGCAGGGTCCAGGACACGCCGGGACGGGCGAACATGTCGGAGCGGGCAGCGCGGTGCAGGGTCGCGAGGCCATGGACGTGCGCCAGGGCCTCGGTCTCCTCGCCCGACACGTCGAACATGCGCCGCCCCTCCGGCACCGGCCCGTGGCGGAGGCTCATGAACACCCGCCCGCCCGGCGACAGCTGCGCGGCGATGCGGGCCATGGCGCGCGCGCGCTCGCCCGCGTCGAGATGCATCACGACGGCGGTGAGCAGGACGAGGTCGAAGCGCTCCGCCCGGGCCGCGAGCACCGGCAGGTCCGGCAGGCTGTCGTCCAGCCAGGTGATGGCGCTGCCGGCATGAAGGCGCACGCCCTCGGCCCGCAGCTCCGCCGTCGGTTCGACGGCGGTGACGGCGAACCCGCGGGCGGCGAGGGCCGCCGCGTCCCGGCCGCTGCCGGCGCCGATGTCGAGGGCGCGGCCCGACAGCGGCAGCAGGTGGAGCAGCGGCGCGTGGACCTCCTCGAAGGTCACGCTTTCGTACTGGCGGGCGAGGTTTTCCGCCTCCTCGGCATAGCCGGCGGTGGAGGCGCGGCTCACGCGCCCTGGTCCTGGAAGCGTACGGGGCGGCCGCCCGAGGGCGTCACGAGATCCCCCTCCCACATCACCCGGCGGCCGCGGATGACGGTGCCCACAGGCCAGCCGGTGACCTCCTTGCCGTCATAAGGGGTCCAGCGGCTCTTGGAGGCGATCCAGCCATTGGTGATGGTCTGTTTGCGCATCAGGTCCACGACGGTGAAGTCCGCGTCGTAGCCGGCGGCGATGCGGCCCTTGCCAGCCATGGCGAAGATGCGGGCAGGTCCCGCGCTCGTCAGGTCGACGAAACGCTCCAGCGTCAGCTTCCCGGCGTTGACGTGGTCGAGCATGGTCGGCACCAGCGTCTGCACGCCGGTCATGCCGGAGGGCGAGGCCGGATAGGTCTTCTGCTTCTCCTCGAGGGTGTGCGGGGCATGGTCGGAGCCGAGGACGTCGACGATCCCCTGGTCGATGCCCTTCCAGATGCCGGCCTGCGCCCTCGCGTCCCGCACCGGCGGGTTCATCTGGGCGAGGGTGCCGAGCCGCTCGTAGCAGTCGGGCGCGACGAGGGTGAGATGGTGCGGCGTCGCCTCGCAGGTGGCGACGTCCTTGTGGTGCTGGAGGTAGTCGATCTCTTCCGCGGTGGAGATGTGCAGCACGTGGATCTTGGCGTTGTAGCGCCTGGCGATGGTCACCAGCCGCTCGGTGCACATCAGCGCCGCGGTCTCGTCGCGCCAGACGGGATGGGAGCGCGGATCGCCCTCGATGCGCTCGCCCTTGCGCTCGCGCAGGCGGAACTCGTCCTCGGAATGGAAGGCGGACCGGCGGCGGGTGTTCTGCAGGATGGCGGCGACGCCCGCATCGTCCTCGACCAGCAGCGAGCCGGTGGAGGAGCCCATGAACACCTTGATGCCGGCGGCGCCGGGAAGGCGCTCCAGTTCGGCGACGTGGGGGGCGTTCTCGTGGGTTCCACCGACCCAGAAGGCGAAATCGCAGTGCATGCGGTCGGTGGCGCGCTTCACCTTGTCGGCGAGGGCCGCCTCCGAGGTCGTCAGCGGATCGGTGTTCGGCATCTCGAAGACGGCGGTGACGCCGCCCATGACGGCGGCGCGGGAGCCTGATTCGAGGTCTTCCTTGTGGGTGGGACCGGGCTCGCGGAAATGCACCTGGCTGTCGACGACGCCGGGCAGGACATGCAGGCCGGTGCAGTCGACCACCTCGCCGGCGGACGCCTGCGAGAGGTCGCCGATGGCGGCGACGCGGCCCGCGGTGACGCCGATGTCGCGGACGGCCCGGCCATCCTGATTGACCACCGTGCCGTTCCTGTAGATGACGTCGTAGTTCGGCATGGCGGGCTCCCGGCACTGCCGGGCCTTGTCCCCGGCGCGGCCTCGCTTATGTCCGAGAACGACAACCGTGCCAAGCGACCGAGAGGCCCCGATGCCCAGCGCATTCCTGCCCGACCGTGGCGTCGTCCGCGTGACCGGCGAGGAGGCCACGACATTCCTGCAAGGTCTCGTCACCTGCGACGTCGCGGCGGTCCCCGAGGGCGAGGCGCGGTTCGGGGCCCTGCTGACGCCGCAGGGCAAGATCGTCGTCGATTTCCTCGTCACTCCCGCGCCTGCCGCGGTCGGCGGCGGCTTCCTGTTCGACGTGCCGCGGGCGCTGGCCGCGGACCTCGCGAAGAAGCTCGGCTTCTACCGCCTGCGGGCGAAGGTCGCGGTGGAGGACCAGTCGGACCGGCTCGGCGTCACCGCCCTATGGGGCATGGAGGCGTCGCCCGCCACCGGCGGGGTCCTCGCCCGCGACCCCCGCCATCCCGGCCTCGGCTGGCGCATGGTGGCGCCGCCGCCGCTGGCAATCGTCTCGGATGCCGGCGCCTATGACGCCCACCGCATCCGCCTCGGCATCCCGGAGGGTGGCCGCGACTTCGTCTACGGGGACACGTTCCCACACGAGGCCGACATGGACCAGCTTGCCGGCGTCGACTTCCACAAGGGCTGCTACGTGGGCCAGGAGGTGGTGAGCCGCATGCAGCACCGCGGCACCGCCCGCACGCGCGTCGTGCCAGTCGCCTTCCCCGATTTCGCGCCCATGGAGGGGCTGGACGTGACGGCGGGCGACAAGACCATCGGCGTGATGGGATCGTCGGCCGAGGGCCACGGCCTCGCCAAACTGCGCCTCGACCGCATCGCCGATGCACTGGCAGCGGGGGACGCCATCACCGCGGGCGGCATTGCGCTCACGCCGGTGAAGCCGGACTGGGCGCGGTTCGCCTGGCCAGGGGAGGCGGTGGGAGGCTGAGGGCGGATCTGCGGGTCGACAACGACCCCGCCCGCACCCTCCCCTCGCTGACGCGAGGAGAGGGGGACTATGGCGTGGGCTTTGACCCTGCCCCGGTTGCGCCAGGCTCAACCCCTACGATCGGGCAAATACGTCGAAGTCCCCCTCCCTGCGCAGCGGGGAGGGAGCGGGTGGGGCCTCTGATGCGCGCTCACAGAAAACTCTGCGGATCGACGTCGATCTCCAGCCGCACGTTGCCCCGCGGGGCCTCCACCGAGGAGAGCCAGCGGCGCATCCAGCCCGACAGGTCGAAGGCGCGGGGCGAGCGTGCGAGCAGGCGCACGCGGTGGCGGCCCCGCACCAGCGCCAGCGGCGCTTCCGCCGGTCCCAGCACCTTCACCTCCGGCGTCGGCGGCACGGCGCGGACCAGCGTGCGCGCGTAGGCCTGCGCGTCGCCAATCGCCTCGGCCGAGACGACGAGGGCGGCCAGCCGGCCGAAGGGCGGCAGCATGGCCGCCTCGCGCATGGCGATCTCGGCCTCGTAGAAGCCCTCGCGGTCGCCACGGACGATGGCCTGGATGATCGGGTGCTCCGGCTGGTGCGTCTGGATCAGGGCGCGCGAGCCGTCCTTCGCCCGCCCCGCGCGGCCCACCACCTGCTGAAGGAGCTGGAAGGTGCGCTCGCCGGCGCGCGGGTCGGCATTGGACAGGCCGAGATCGGCGTCGATGACGCCCACCAGCGCGAGATTCGGGAAGTTGTGCCCCTTGGCCACCAGCTGCGTGCCGATGACGATGTCCGCTTCGCCACGCGCCACGGCCTCGATCTCCTGGCGGATGCGCTCGATGCCGCCCGCCATGTCGGAGGAGAGCACCAGAAGCCGGGCTTCCGGAAACAGCGTGGCGCATTCCTCGGCGAGGCGCTCGACCCCCGGCCCGCAGGCGACGAAGCTGTCGACCGCGTCGCATTTCGGGCAGTGCTCCAGCGGCGGCATGTTGAAGCCGCAGTGGTGGCACATCAGCCGGCGGCGGAAGCGGTGGTCGACCAGCCAGGCCGAGCAGTTCGGGCACTGGATGCGCTCGCCGCAGGTGCGGCAGAGGGTGAGCGGGGCATAGCCACGCCGGTTGAGGAAGAGCAGCGCCTGTTCGCCGGCCTCCACCGTGCGCCGCACTTCCGCCTCCAGGGCGGGGGCGATCCAGCGGGTGCGTGGCGGGCCGGCGCTGCGCAGGTCGACCGTGGCGATCTTCGGCATGTCGCGGCCGCCGAAGCGCTCGGGCAGGACGAGGCGGCGGTAGCGGCCACGGTCGGCGTTGACGCGGCTTTCGACGGACGGCGTGGCGGAGGCGAGGACGACGGGGATGTCCTGCAGCCGGGCGCGCACCACGGCCATGTCGCGGGCGTGGTAGTGGACGCCGTCGTCCTGCTTGTAGGCGCCCTCGTGCTCCTCGTCGACGACGACGAGGCCGAGGTCCCGGAAGGGCAGGAAGAGCGCCGAGCGGGCGCCGATGACCGCCTGGACCTCACCCGAGGCGACGCCGGCCCAGACGCGGCCGCGCTTCGTGGTGCCGACGCCGGAATGCCAGGCCGCGGGGCGGTGGCCGAAGCGGGCGGCGAAGCGGTCGAGGAACTGGGTCGTCAGCGCGATCTCGGGGACAAGGATCAGCACCTGACGGCCTTGGCGCAGGGCCTCCGCGACGCCCTCGAGATAGACTTCGGTTTTCCCCGAGCCGGTGACGCCGTCGAGGAGCTGCACCGCGAAGGCGCGCGCCGCCACCGCGTCGCAGAGGGCGAGCGCGGCTGCGTGCTGCGCGTCGTTGAGGGCAGCGACGGCGTGCTCGGGGTCGAGCCGGGCGAGCGCCTCGGGTGGCATGAGCACGGCCTCCAGCGCCCCCTCGTCCACGAGGCCGTCGACGACCGAGGACGAGACGCCGGCCTCGCGGGCGGTCTCGCCCTTGGCGCGGGCGAAGCCGTCGGCGAGCAGCGCGAGGACGCGGGCACGTGC
>NZ_JBQVQL010000143.1:0-7003 GCF_052440005.1 Phreatobacter sp. | reverse complement strand
GCCGCCGAGCAGCAGCAGGAGGACCTCGCCGCCAAGGAGGCCGAGCTCCAGGCCCGCCAGAAGCGTGAGGAAGAGCGCCGGCAGGAACAGCAGCGCCAGGAACAGGCGCGCCGCGAACAGCAGCGCCAGGAACAGCAGCGTCAGGAGCAGGCCCGCCGCGAGCAGGAACAGCGCGAGCGCGAGCAGCGCGAGGCCCGTGAACGCCAGGAACGCCAGCAGCGCGAGGCCCGCGAGAGGCTGGAGCGCGAGCGCGTCGCCCGCGAGGCCCGTGAGCGCCAGCAGCGCGAGGCCCGCGAACGGGCGGAGCGGCAGCGGCAGGAACAGGCCAATGCCCGCCAGTTCGACGCCAATTCCATCGCCGCACGGCTCGCGACCAGCCGCTCGCAGGAGAACGACCGCCGCGCCGCCTCGCGGACCGAGGCGACAGGCGCGACGGCGCCGTCGCGGACCGCATCGCTCGGCACCGCGACGGGCTCGGCCGCCCGCATCACCGGGCGCGAGATCGACGCCATCCGCGCCTGGGCCGAACGGTGCTGGGAGATTCCGATCGCGGCGCGCGAGGGCAACAGCCCGGCGGTACGCCTGCGCGTCTCCTTCAACCCCGACGGGACCGTGACCGCGCGGCCCGAGGTGCAGAATCCCCGCAGCGATTCCAATTTCCAGGTGCTGGCCAATTCTGCCGTGCGCGCGGTGATGCGCTGCTCGGCCGAGGGCGGCGTGCGCCTGCCGCGCGAGCGCTACGACACGTGGCGCGAAGTCGTCCTCAACTTCGATCCCAAGGAAATGATGCGCTGACGGACGCCTCGTGCCGGTTTGTCGTCACGCTCTCGACGAACCGCCATGCCAGCGCCATCTGAAGGCCTCAAGAGACCTGATCATGACCCTGCTTCTGAACCGCCGCACCATCCTCTCCGCCGGCACCGCCATTGCCGGCACGAGCCTGTTCTCGCCCTGGTCGCTTGCGCAGGGCGCGCCACCCGTCATCGACATCCGCCGCGGACAGGTGCAGCCCTTCCCCATCGTCGTGCCGAACCTCGGCGGCGAGGGCGACATGGGCCGCAACATCTCCGGCGTCATCGAGAACAATCTCCGTCGCTCCGGCTTCTTCCGCATCATCGAGAAGCAGGCCTACGGCAACGCGACGCTCGACCCGGACCAGCCGCCGAACTTCGCCCAGTTCCGCCAGCTCGGGGCGGCGGCAATCGTCACGGGCCGCGCCGGCCGCGGTGCCGACGGGCGCTCGCGCGTCGAATTCCGCCTGTGGGACGTCGCCCAGGGCGGCCAGCTCCACGGCCAGCAGTTCGCCACCCAGGAGCAGAACTGGCGCCGCATCGCCCATCTCGTCTCCGACCAGATCTTCGAGCGCGTCACCGGCGAGAAGGGCCATTTCGACACCCGCATCGTCTTCGTCGACGAGACCGGACCGAAGGACCGACGCCAGAAGCGCCTCGCCATCATGGACCAGGACGGCGCCAACGTGCGCTACCTGACCCGCGGCGGCGACCTTGTGCTGACGCCGCGCTTCTCGCCGTCGAGCCAGGACATCACCTACATGGCCTATGCCGGCGGCGAGCCGCGGGTCTATCTTCTCAACATCGAGACCGGCCAGCGCGAGCAGGTCGGCAATTTCCCCGGCATGACCTTCTCGCCGCGCTTCTCGCCCGACGGGCAGCGCATCGCCCTGTCGCTGCAGCAGGGCTCGGGCTCCTCGCTCTACTCGCTCGACCTGCGCTCGCGCGCGGCCGTGCGCCTGACCGACGGTTCGGCCATCGACACCTCGCCCTCCTATTCGCCGGACGGCAGCCAGATCGTCTTCGAGAGCGACCGCGGCGGCGGCCAGCAGCTCTACGTCATGAGCGCAGGCGGCGGCGCCGCCAACCGGATCTCCTTCGGCCAGGGCCGCTATTCGACGCCGGTCTGGTCGCCGCGCGGCGACTTCATCGCCTTCACCCGCCAGGGCGGCGGCCAGTTCGCCATCGGCGTCATCAAGCCGGACGGCTCGGGCGAGCGCATCATCACCTCGGGCTTCCACAACGAGGGCCCGACCTTCTCGCCCAACGGGCTCTTCGTCATGTTCTTCCGCGAGCAGGGGGCTGGCCCGAAGCTGTTCCAGGCCGACATCTTCGCCCGCGCCGAAAACGTCGTGCCGACGCCGAGCTTCGCCTCGGACCCGGCCTGGAGCCCGACGCTGCGCTGAGGCGTCAGGGCCGCCGGGGCGGAAAGCGGTAGAGCGGCTCGAAGACGGGCGCCTGCGGCCACAGGGCGCCGCCGCAGCGCTGGTCGAGCGTCACGAGCATTGTGTAGGCCTGCTGGCGCACCTCGTCCGTCGGCCCCAGCGCCCGGAGAACGCCGAGGGCCTCGGCATGCCGCCCGGCGGCGAAGAGCACCTCCGCCTCGACGATGCGGTAGCTGTCCGGGGCCGGTTCCCGCCGGCGTATGGCACTCGCGGCGTTCATCCAGCCTGACCAGTCGAAATCCGCCGAGAGCAGGGGCGGGCGACCAGGCGCGGGTGCCTCGCCCCTGACATACGCGGCAAGGGTCCTGCGCGTGAGCGATCTCTCCAGCGTGACGAGGGCGTTCGCCGCCGGCCAGCTGTTGCCCGGGCCGGGGAACGAGGCGAGCAGCGTTCGGGCGCGCTCCGGACCCAGGACGTGGATGGTGCCGGCGAGGATCAGCGCGCGGATGGCGTCGCCGTCGGTGGCAGGGTCGATCCGACGGTCGCGGATGCCCTTCAGCAAGGGGGCAACGACCTCCTTCACGAGACGCACCTCTCCGGTCTGGTTCACGGCGGTGGCGAGGATCGATGCGGCTGGCGCAACACCGAGGAGGTCGAGCACCATGTCGAAGCCCTCGGCGCCGGCCGGCCGGTTGGCGTCGAGGAGGTCGACGGCGGCGGCGAGGTCTGCGGGCAGGGTGTCGCGGGCGGGCCGCGTGATGCCCGGCATGAGGCTGCCGCGCCAGACGGGGGCGAAGAGGCTGGCGAGTGCCCGGGTGTCCGCGGGCGGCTGCGGCGAGCGCCTGACAGTCGCGAGCCAGGCCTCCATGTCGCCGCGCATGGCGGCGAGGTCGCGGGCGAGGGTCCAGAGGCCGTGCGCCTCGGCCTTGGCGGCAACCGCTGCGCTCGCGTCGCGGTCGAGATCGGCCAGGGCGCGGGCGAGTGCGACCTGCAGCGCCATCACGGGCTGGGGCGGCGCACCCCCCGCGACCGCCCTGGCGACGTCGGCAAAGAGCCAATCGGCCTCCCCATCGAGGATGAAGGCGCGCAGCACCGAGAGATTGCCAGGGCCGGGAACGGGCGTCGTGCGGGCCGCCAGATAGGCGGGCTTCCGTTCGGCCGGCGGCAGCATGGCGAGTCGGAGTTCCTCGATGCGCTGGGGCGGCTTCGTCCGCGCCGCGAGCCTGTCGACCAGGGCGCGCGCGGCGGGCTCGGGCAGTTCGCCGTAGCGGATCAGCAGGTAGGCGGCGTCGGCGCTGAACCGGTCGCGCCAGAACCGTCGCTCGTTGCGCGGGTCGACGAGCAGGAGGTCGGCGGTCGCGACGACGTCGGGTGTGAGGGCGCAGGTGCGCGGATCGGCGGCGCGCAGCGGTCCGGCCAGCATCAGGATCGCGAGAACGGCGGAGATGCGGGAGACGAACCTCATGGCGGGCGCTCCGGTCTGTGCGGCACCCACCCTAGGCGGGCGGGGAACAGCCATGCAAGCCGCGCGTAGGCCCGCGTCTCGACATGCCTGCATATGCAGCTAATCTCGATCCATGGATCATGCCGCCCCGCAGCTGGCTCTGCCCTGCATCTGCGCCCGCGTCCGCCGCACGGCGCGCCGCGTGTCGCAGATCTACGACCGGCATCTGGCGCCCGTCGGGCTGACGATCAGCCAGTTCGGCATCCTCAGCCAGATCCGCTCCGTGGGCTCGCCCTCCATCGGCGAGATGGCGGCGCGCATGGTGATGGATCCGACGACGCTGACCCGAAGCCTCAGGCCGTTGCAGCAGCGCGGCCTCGTCGTTCTCGCCGCCGACAGCCAGGACCGCCGGACGCGGCGGCTGGCGCTGACGGATGCAGGCGTCGCGGCGCTCCGGCAGGCCCGTCCCGGCTGGGCGGCGGCGCAGGACGAGGTGCGCCTCGCCCTCGGCGAGGAGGCAAGCATCGCCCTCGTCGCGCGGCTCGACGACACGCTCGCCCGCCTGTCGCCGCCATGACGCGGCGCGGCCCCGTTCCCCCGACAGCAAGGCCGGCATCATGACCGCCACCCCCGTTCCGGCCGGCAATCCCATCGTCTCGGCTCCCATCGTCGCGACGATCCTCAGGCTGTCGACGCCGAACATGATGGCGATGGTGGCGACCGCCGCGGTGGCCATCGCCGAGACGGCCTATGTCGGCCTTCTCGGCACCGCGGCGCTGGCCGGCATGGCCCTCGTCTTTCCCATGGTGATGCTGCAGCAGATGATGTCAGCGGGCGCCATGGGCGGGGGCGTCTCTTCCGCCGTCAGCCGGGCGCTGGGGGCAGGGGACGTCGCGCGCGCCCGCTCGCTCGCCTACCACACGGTGCTCATCGCCTTCGCCGGCGGCCTCGGCATGACCGCGCTGTTCCTCGGGATCGGCCCGGCACTCTACCGTCTTCTCGGCGGCAACGGCGCGGCACTGGAGCAGGCGCTCGTCTATTCCAACGTCGTCTTCGCCGGCGCGCTCGCCATCTGGCTCTGCAACCTGCTCGCTTCGGTGGTGCGCGGCATGGGCAACATGGCCGTGCCGTCGTCGACGCTGCTGGGGGTCGCCGCCATCCAGATCGTCATCGGCGGCGGGCTCGGACTCGGCCTCGGTCCGCTGCCGCGGCTGGGCATGGCGGGGGTCGGCCTCGGCCAGGCGGTCGCCTACGGCCTCGGTGCCCTCTGGCTGTTGCGCTACCTGCGCTCGGGCAGGGGACGGTTCGTGCTGCCGCTGTCGGGCGTGCCCCTGCGCCTCGACCATGCCGCCGACATCCTGAAGGTCGGGACGGTGGCCATGCTGTCGTCCTTCCAGTCGGTTCTCACCGTGCTGATCCTCACCCGCCTGGTGGCGCAGTTCGGCGACGCGGCGCTCGCCGGCTACGGCATCGGGTCCCGGCTGGAGTTCCTCCTCATCCCGGTCACCTTCGCCATCGGCGTGTCGCTGGTGCCCATGGTCGGCATGGCGATCGGTGCCGGCAACGCGCCGCGCGCCCGCCGCGCCGCCTGGACCGGCGGGTTCATGGCCTTCGCGGTGACCGGGACGGTGGGCTTCGCCGGCTGGCTCATGCCGGAGGCCTGGGCGCGGCTGTTCTCGGCCGACCCCGCCGTCATCGAAGCGGCGCGCTCCTATCTCGTCTGGGCCGGCCCTGCCTTCGGTTTCTACGGGCTCGGTCTCTGCCTCTATTTCGCCGCGCAGGGTGCGGGGCGCGTCTTCGGCCCGGTCCTGGCCGGCACGGCGCGCCTCGCCGTCATCGCCGTCGGCGGCTGGTGGCTGGCCTCCACCGGCCAGCCGGCCTGGACCATGTTCGCGCTCGTCGGCTTCGCCATGGTGGTCTACGGCCTCGCGACCATGGCGGCGATCTGGTCGACGCGCTGGGGCCGCTGAGCTGCAGGCGCCCCCGCTGTTGCATTCGCGCCACAGCGCGCCACCGGATGCCGTTACCGGGAAGGCTTCTCGCCAGCGCCACCCGCCTGCCACAGTCTGGTCACGCTCCGCCGTGAAGCGGGAGGCGTGCCGTCGCCATGTCAGGCGTCGGCGTCGCCGGAGGGCCTTCCGTTAACGGACGGTTGACCATCCGGGCGATTGGCCGGGCGGCGAGGATTTAACGCCTCACCCCCCGACCAATCGCCAAAAACACGGTCGTTTCAGGATCATAACAACCTGGACGCGGCGCATCCGACAGGTCTTGGTGACCGCAACCGCCTCAGGGACACCCGATCCCGGAAGGTTCGCTTAACCGAATTCCTGATACAGGATCGCTCACGTTTCAGGTCAAGGAGACCATCATGCTGACCATGGCTCTCGGCCGCAATCTGAAGTTTGCAGCCATCATGGCGTTCGGCCTCGCGCTCGGCGCCTGCGCCCAGAACCCCACCACCCAGGCCGGTGCCGGCGGCGCCGGTTCGGCCACCCCGGGCAGCGCCCAGGACTTCATCGTCAACGTCGGCGATCGCGTCTTCTTCGAGACCGATTCCTCCGAGCTGACGCCCCAGGCCCGTTCCACCCTCGACAAGCAGTCGGTCTGGCTGAACCAGTACAGCCGCTATTCCTTCACAGTCGAGGGCCACGCCGACGAGCGCGGCACCCGCGAGTACAACATTGCTCTGGGCGCCCGCCGTGCCCAGACGGTGCGCGACTATCTCTCGGCCCGCGGCATCTCCTCGGCCCGCATCCGCACCATCTCCTATGGCAAGGAGCGGCCGGTGGCGGTCTGCAACGACATCTCCTGCTGGTCGCAGAACCGCCGCTCGGTGACGGTGCTGTCCGGCGGCGCCGGCTCCTGATCTGCGGCGATACCGCATGTGAAAACGGCGCACGGGGCAACCGGGCGCCGTTTTTGCTTGAAATGGGCCGAATTGTCGCCCAATTGCGGGCATGAATTGCCACGAGGCGAAGGGCTGAGGGACTGCGATGATGATCGGACGGATGGCGAAAGCCTGGTTCCGCCTGGGGGCAGGCGCGGGAGCGGCGGCCGTCGTGCTGATGCTGGCGCTGCCGGCACAGGCGCAGGGCACCGCCGACCTGATCGACCGGATCCAGCGGCTGGAGGCGCAGATCCGCTCCCTCAACGGCCAGCTCGAGCAGTCGCAGTTCCGTGTCCGCCAGATGGAGGACCAGCAGCGGCGCATGCAGGCGGACATCGAGTTCCGCCTCAACGAGCTGGAGAATGCGCGCGGCGGCGCCCGTCCGGCCCAGCAGCCGCGGCCGCCTCAGCAGCAGCAACAGCAGCAGCCGCAACGGCGCGGCGACGTCTTCGACCCGTCGGAGCAGCAGGCAGCCCCCGGCGCGCCGCGTGAC
>NZ_JBQVQL010000142.1:0-7302 GCF_052440005.1 Phreatobacter sp. | reverse complement strand
AGGTCCGAGGTCGACAGGTTCTCGATGCGCAGCTTGCCGTTGTCGTTCGAGGCGCGAACCTTGGACGTCAGCGACGAGTTGCCGTTGATCGAGGCGACCACGTCGTCGACCGAGGCGTTGGCCGAGACGGCGACCGTGACGGCGGTGGTGCCGACGGCGCCGCCCGTGAACACGATGTCGCCCGTGCCGGACGTCGCGGTGAAGGCGTAGCTCTCACCCTGCCAGGACTTGTCCTGACGGGCCTGGCGGATGGCCGACTGCAGCGACTCGACCGTCTTGGTGATCGACTTCAGGCCGTTGTCGGCGGCTTCCAGGGTCTTGATGCCGTTGGACATGGAGTCCAGCAGCGAGCCGAGGTCGTTCGAACGGGAGTTCAGCGAAGCGGCGGTGAAGAAGTTGGTCGGGTTGTCGAGGGCCGAGTTGACCTTCTTGCCCGAGGCGAGGCGCCCCTGGATCGTCTCACGCTGCGACGCGATGTTCTGGAGCGAGAGGAGGTTCGAGCGAACGCCGCGCGAGATGGTGATGTCAGACATGGTAGAACCCTTTCCTAGGGACCCCTGCTTCTGAGGGGTGGACGATGACGCCTCCGCATTCTGGGAGGTCCTTCAATTCTCGAAGGCACGGCGACTGTCCCCTACGCGAATTAAAAAAGACTTTTTTCTTCCGTTACATGAAATGATCTGGAATTAATGGTAAACGCGTCGGCAACTATACTGCGTTTACCAATTATTAACCTTGACAAAATACTTAAGCGATGACCGAAGACACTTCAGGTGATTCATGGCCGACTTGCCCGCCGGTTCCGCGATCCTCGCCCTCCCCGACGCTCCCGCGCCCCGCGAGCTCGGCCTGCTGCTGCGCGTCGAGGAGGTCGACACGATCGGCAAGAGCATCGCATTCCTCGTGCAGGAGATGCTCCTCAAGGGCTTCGACGCCATTTCCCACGCCGATCTCGCTGCCCGGATCGAGCTCATCCTCGGCGCCATGCCGAGCGCCCGGCCGCTGATCCTCGGCATGCAGTTCGCGCTGATGGAGGAGGACTTCGCCCTCGCCCTCGACCACGCCCGGCTGCTCGTGGAGCGCGAGGCCGAGCTGATGGCCCTCGCCCTCGCCGCGAAGAGCCCCGCCGCCGCCCAACCCTGACGGGTTCAGCGCGAGGCACCCTCTTTACCGGTCGTTTACCATGTCCGCCCATCCTGCGCCGACGATGGACCAGGGGCAGTCGATGCGGGTGGTGATTCTCGCCGGTGGGCGCGGCACGCGGATCTCGGAAGAGACCGACGTGAAGCCGAAACCGATGGTCGACATTGGCGGCCGCCCCATCCTCTGGCACATCATGCGCCACTATGCGGCGCAGGGCTTCGACGACTTCGTCATCGCCGGCGGCTACAAGGCCGACGTCATCAAGCGCTTCTTTCTCGACGAGGTGCGCATGGCCGGCGACCTGACGGTGGACACCCGCCGCGGCCGCGTCACCCGCTCCGGCCCCGCCTTCGACAACTGGCGGGTGCGCATCGTCAACACCGGTCTCGACACCAATACCGGCGGGCGCATCCTGCGCCTGAAACCCCATCTCGACGGCGCGCCCTTCCTCGTCACCTACGGCGACGGCGTCTGCGACGTGCCGATGCAGGCGGTCATCGACCAGCATCGCGCGCAGGGGCACCTCGCCACCATCACCGCCGTCCATCCCCCTGCCCGCTTCGGCGGCCTCAGGTTCGACGGCGACGACGTCGCCGGCTTCGTCGAGAAGCCGCAGATCGGCGAGGGCTGGATCAACGGCGGCTTCGCCGTCTTCGAGCCGGGCGTCTTCGACTATCTCGCGCTCGACGGCGACGAGGGCTCGCTCGAGGTCGCGCTCTACGAGCGTCTCGCCCGCGAGGGCAAGCTCGGCGCCTATCGCCACGAAGGCTTCTGGCAATGCGTCGACACCCTGCGCGAACTGCGCCTGCTGCAGGGCCTCTGGGACAGCGGCAAGGCGCCGTGGAAGACCTGGATCGACGTTACCGTCCGTGCGGTGGCGGCTGCGTGAGGATACGATGAAGGTTCTGGTCACCGGCCATGCCGGCTATGTGGGATCGCTCGCCACCTCCGTGCTGACGGAAGCGGGCCACGAGGTCACCGGGCTCGACACCGGCTTCTTCGCCCCCTGCCACACCGAGGGCATGGTGCCGGTCGATCCCGCCCGCACGATCGCGAAGGACGTGCGCGAGGTGACGGCCGAGGACCTCGCCGGCTTCGACGCTGTCCTCCATCTCGCCGCACTCTCCAACGACCCCATGGGCGACCTCGCCCCGGAGCTGACCGCCGCGATCAACCGCGACGCGACGATCGCCCTCGCCGAGGCTGCGAAGGCCGCCGGCGTCAAGCGCTTCGTCTTCGCCTCGTCCTGCTCCATCTACGGCGCCGGCAATCCGGACCTCCTCCTCGACGAGACGGCCCCCGTCAATCCGCTCACCGCCTATGCCGCCAGCAAGGTGGAGAGCGAGAAGGGGCTCCTTGCCCTCGCCGATGCGACCTTCGCGCCGACCTTCATGCGCAACGCCACCTGCTACGGCCTCTCGCCGCGGGTGCGCACCGATCTCGTGCTCAACAACCTCGTGGTCTCGGCGCTCTCCACCGGCGAGGTGAAGCTCCTCTCCAGCGGCCTCGCCTGGCGCCCGCTTCTGCACGCCCGCGATCTCGCGCGCGCTGCCGCCGCCATTCTCGCCGCCGACGCGGCGACGGTCTGCGGTGAAGCCTTCAACATCGGCCAGAACGACGAGAACCACCTCGTCCGCGACATCGCCGCCATCGTCGCCGAGGCGGTGCCGGGCTCGAAGGTCACCTTCGCCGAGGGCAACACGATCGACCCCCGATCCTACCGCGTCGACTTCGGCAAGTTCGCGAGCGCCTTCCCCGACTTCCGCTTCCTCCACACCGCCGCATCGGGCGCGAAGGAGCTGGTGGCGGCCCTTGCCGGACGCACCACGCCCCAGGACCTCACCGGCCAGCGCTATGTCCGCCTCGCCCGGCTGAAGCACCTCCTCGACAGCGGGGCGCTGGCCCCCGACCTCTCCTGGCGCGGCGAGCGGGACACCGCGCCCCTCACCGTGAAGCGCGACCGGGTGCCGGTCGCGGGCCCCTCCATTACCCAGCGCGAGGTGGACCTGACCGCGGAGGCCGCCCGGACCGCCTGGTTCGAGAACCACGCCAAGTACAACCTGCGCTTCGAGGCCATGGTGGCCGAGCAGACCGGGCGGAAACACGCCATCTCGCTCGCCCACTGCACCTCGGCGATCCACCTCGCCCTCGCCGGCCTCGGCATCGGCCCGGGCGACGAGGTGATCGTGCCCGAATGCACCTGGGTCGCCACCGCCTCTCCCGTCGTGCAGGTTGGCGCCACCCCCGTCTTCGCCGACATCGATCCCGTCTCCTGGTGCCTGTCGCCGGCGAGCCTTGCCGCTGCCATCACGCCGAAGACGAAGGCCGCCATCGTCGTCGACCTCTATGGCGGCATGCCCGACTGGGCGCGCCTCGAGGCCATTGCCCGCGACGCCGGCATCATCCTCATCGAGGATGCGGCGGAGGCCATCGGCTCGCGCTTCCGCGACAAGCCGGCCGGCGCTTTCGGCCGCGCCTCGGTCTTCTCCTTCCATGGCTCCAAGACGGTCACCACCGGCGAGGGCGGCATGCTCGTCACCGACGACGATGCGCTCGCCGAACGCGTCAACATCCTCCGCGACCAGGGACGTCATCCCACGTCCCGCGCCCTCATCACCGAGGAGGTCGGCTTCAAGTACCGGATGTCGGCGATGCAGGCGGCCATGGGCATCGCCCAGATGGAGCGTCTCGACGAACTGATCGCCCGCAAGCGCGACATCTTCCGCTTCTACGCCGAGAATCTCGCAGGGACCCCCGGCCTCACCCTCAATGCCGAACCGGCGCAGGTGTTCAACTCCTACTGGATGGTCACCGCCGTCCTCGATCCCAAGGTCGGGCTCCTGAAGCAGCAGGTCGCCGCCGAGCTCGGTGCCGAGGGGATCGACACCCGCCCCTTCTTCTATCCGCTGAGCTGGCAGCCGGCCTTCCGCGACCAGCCCTCCGCCGCCGGCGCCGCGACCCGCAACCCCGTGGCCTATGCGATCTCGCCGACCGGCATCAACCTGCCGAGCGGCTACAACGTCACGCGCGACGTCGCGGCGCGGGTGTCCCGCGCCCTCAAGTCCATCCTCCAGCGGCACGCCCGCCGCGCCGCCTGATTCACCGGAGCCGCCCCATGGCCGCCAGCGCCTCCCGAGACCTGTCGCGGACGGAGGCCGAGCCCGCCGCGCGGCCGCTCGTCACCATCGCGCTGCCGACCTACAACCGCGCGCAATATCTCGACCGCTTCTTCACCCATCACATCGATGCCTTCACCGCCCGCGGCATCGATTTTGAGATCCTCGTCTCGGACAACTGCTCGACCGACGACACTGCCGCCATCGTCGCGCGCTGGGCTGCATCCGATCCGCGCATCCGCTCGGTCCGCCAGACCGAGAACATCGGCGCCTATGGCAACTTTCTCTATTCCTGGCGGCAGGCGCGCGGTCAGTTCGCGATCTGGGTCGGCGACGACGATCTCCTCGTGCCCGACATCGTGGTCGACTATCTCGCCCGCCTCGCCGCCGATCCCGCCCTCGTCATGGTCCAGGCGCCCTGGATGCTGATCGACGAGACCCGCGACAACGCCGAGATCGGCACCTTCTACCGAATCACGGGCGAGCGGCTGTTCCGGCAGGGCGAGCACGCCGCCTGCCTCGACTACCTCCTCGGCCACCACATCTTCCCCGAATGGTTCATCATCCGGACCGACGTCGTGCACGACGTCATCGAGCCGGTGACCGGCTTCGTCTTCCACTACTTCGCCCATCTCGCCCGGGCGCTGACGGTGGGCTCGGTGCTCTTTGCGCCTGAGCCCTTCGCCCGCGTCACCGCGATCTCCAAGGGGGGCGTGAACCACTCCGGCAACAGCGAGACCATGGACGGCTGGGACCGTTTCCGGGGCGGCATCGAGTTCTTCGCCTCCTTCATCGAGCCGGCCCCTCTCGCTGATCCCGTCCAGTCGGCCGCGCTGCTCCGCCGCTTTCAGGACTTCACCATCAAGCGCATGCAGGTGGCCATCAACCTGCACGTCAACGCCGGCAACTGGAGCCACGCCTATCATCTCGACCGCCGCGTGCGCGCCTATGGCCAGCCCGGCTGCCACCCCGACATGCGGCCGGTGCTCGCCGGGCTCTGCGCTATCGAGACCCTCGTCGCCGAGGCGCGCGCCCAGGCGCGCCATCTCGTCGTGCTCGACGACATGATCGCCGACGACACGCTGGAGAGCCTGAGCCCCGCCATCCGTGCCGCCATCATCCGCCGCCGCGACCCGCGGGCGGCCTCGTCGGCGCCGAAGGCCTTCGCGTTGATGCAGCCGCCGCCGGAGGGGCTTCTCGGCCCGGAAGACCTCGTCCTCGACCTGCCGGCCGCTTTCCGCCGTACCTCGTTCTGACCATGGGGCTGACCCTCGGCGGCGCGGCGGGCGGGCGGATCGCTTTGCGGGACACGCCGTGGGACGCCCGCGCCCTCGGCCGCCCCACCCTCGACGTCACCGATCTCGCCCTCGCCTGCGAGAGCGGCGCGGGCGACGATGACGACCTCTTTACCGCCCTTGAGACAGCCTGCGCCGAGCGTGGGACGGCCCTCGTGACGCTGCGCCTCGACGCCGGGAGAAGGCTGGCGATCGCAAGGCTCCAGGCCGCCGGGTTCCGCTATGTCGAGACGGTCCTGCGGCTGCGCTATCCCAACCTCGCGCGCTTCGACGGCACCGGCACGCGCCCGTCGGCGTTGCGCCAGCCCACGCCGGACGACCACGCGGCCCTGATCGCCCAGGCTGCGGAGACCTTCCATTTCGGCCGCTTCGCCGAGGATCCGGCGATAGACCCCGAGGTGAACCGCCGCCGCCAGATCGACTGGATGGAGGGCCTTCTGGCCGGTCGGGCCGAGGTGCTGGTGACCGGCGCCCCGCCGCGCCCGGGTGCATTCATGGCCTTCACCAGCACGGACAGCGCTGCGGACCTCGTGCTCGGCGGCACCCGGCCCGACCAGGCCGTGCTCGCCCTGCCCTTCTGGACGGCGACCCTCCTGCACCTGAAGGAGACCGGCATCCGCCGCGTCGACACCGTCGTGTCGGCCGCCAATCTCGGCGTCGCGAACCTCTACGCCCGCCTCGGCTTCCAGGCCCATCAGACCCTGGTGGGGCTCCACCTCCACCGTCCCTGAAACGAAAACGGGCGCCCCGAAGGGCGCCCGCTCGTCTCGTCCGTCGCATGTGCCGTCACTGCGGCGGCGCCTGGGTGTTCTGCTGGTTGAGGAGTTCCGTCACGCGGCGCAGCGTCACCCGGCGGTTCTCCGCCGAGGGCCCCTGCGTCTGCACCTTCGGGTACTGCTCGCCATAGCCCTGGGTCGTCAGGTTCTCCGGCGGGACATTGTAGGTCTGCGTCAGCGCCGTCGCTATGGCCTGAGCGCGACGATCCGACAGCGAGAGGTTGTCGACGTCGTTGCCCACAGCGTCCGTATGGCCCTCGATGAGGAAGACCTCGTTGGGATTGGCCGTGATGGCCCGTCCCAGCGCCGCGGCGATCGTGTCCAGACGCCGGATCTGGTCCGGCTTGATCTCCCACGACCCCGTATCGAAGTTGATCGTGTTGAGATCGACGCTGCGGGTATAGGCGCGCACGGTCGGGCTGTAGCGCACCTCGTCGAGGGTGTAGCGCCGGGGCGGACGCTGCACCGGCGGCGCGGTCAGCGCCTCGTAGATGACCTCCGGCGTCGACTCGTCGGCATCGACGATGTAGCGGTCGCGCGGCATCGAATATTCCGGCGGCGGCAGGACGATGATCTGCTCCTCGAAGGTCCGGGCACGCGGCCGGAACGAATTGTCGATGAGGATCACCTCGCGGCCGTCGGGGTAGCGGCGGATGCGGCGCAGGAGCTGGCCGTTCTCGTCCGTCACCGTCACGACGCGGATGCCTCCCGGCCGATCATAGATCGACACGAGCTCGTTGCCCCGCCGTTCCGTGCGGAAATCGCCCCCGAGATCGCGGAAGCGCGCGGTCTCGTCATGGCGCACGAAGACGCCCTCGCCGTCCCGCACGATGGTGCGTCCCGGTTCGTGGATGACGGTGACGCCGTCCTGGTTGAACTCGCGCCGGCGCTGGCGCACCTCGCCGACGTCGTCGGCCCGGGCGCCCTGGTTGAGCATGAAACCACCGATCACGCCGGCGCCGAGGCCGATCG
>NZ_JBQVQL010000141.1:0-7732 GCF_052440005.1 Phreatobacter sp. | reverse complement strand
CCTCGGCAGGTTCGGGCGTCTCGGCCTTCTGCGCCGTCTCGGCGGGGGCGACGGGCTGCGCCGGTTCCGCCGTGGCAACGGGTGCCGGAGGGGGCGCTTCGGCGAGGACGGGCTCGGCAGGCCTGTCGAGGATCGGCAGGGTGTCCGGCATGGGCGGCGGGGGCAGCTGGTCGAGAATGCGCTCGGCCGTGGTCACCGGATCAGGCTGGGCTACCGGCGGCTCCTCGGCGGCGGCGGTCTCCACCGGCTCACTCGCGGCAGGCTCGGGCGGCGTCTCGGCGGGCGGCGCCTCGACCTTCTGGACCGCCTGGCTGTCGGTGGAGGGGGTCTCGCTCTCATGGCGGCCGCTTGCCGCCTCCTGCTGCGAGGCCGAGCCGGTGTCGGCGGCGACGACGAGTTCGACCGGGATGCCCTCCTCGCCGGCCGAGATCGGCGGCGGGGCGGCCCAGCTCAGCCAGACGAAAGCGGCCGCGGCCCCGGCGTGAAGCAGCATGGAAGCGGCCAGGGACAGGGACACGCGGGCGGCGAAGGGATGAGGGCATCCCCGTGCCGAAAGGTCGGTCTCGACGACCGGGAGGGGCGCGGCCGCCGCCCCGTCCGGAGCAGGGTCCCGCACGACGACCACGTCGGGCACCGGTGCGCCGGCGGCGGGTGCCGGCGCAACGACGACGGCCGGAGCCGCGCCGGTCGCCGGCTCCCCGCGCGCCGCGGGAAGCGCAAGTGTCACGATGGCGGTGGGCAAGCCCGCATCGAGCCCCGTGCGCAGGCTCGCAAAAACCGGCTCCGACTTTCCGCGCCCCGACGTGCGGGCCGGATGGCTCCGGCCCGTTTCCGTCCTGCGCGCTGTCGAGCGGCCCGCCATCGCAGCCTCAGAACTTCGCCGACAGGCTGGCCGAGACGGAGCGGCCGGGCGCGCGGAACAGTTCGAGGTTGGTGTTGGTGGAGGTCAGCCCCGCCACGTCGATGGCGTTGAAGTAGCTCGTGTTGAAGATGTTGAAGATGCCGGCACGCAGGGTGACGTTCTTGTTGATCTCGTAGGAGCCGAGGAGGTCGAAGGTCGCGTAGCCGCCGGGCTGGTAGATGTTGGCGGCGCTGACGCGCGTCTTGGCGAGGGCGGCCCTCATGCGTGCCTCCAGCTGCCAGTTGTGCGGGCTGGTGTAGCGGACCGAGGCGACGCCGGTGAGCGGATCGACCGAGTCGAGCGCCGCGCCGGTGGTCTGGTTGGTGCCGTTGGCATAGGCGAGAGCCCCGTGGAACGACCATTCGGGCGTCAGGCGATATTCGCCGCGGGCCTCGAAGCCCCAGATCCGGACAGAGGAGACGTTCTGGTACTGGAAGGTCTGGAGGGCGCATGTCGGCGGGGCGCAGACCGTCACCGTATCGATGAAGTCCTTGTAGAGGTTGTAGAAGCCCGACACCTGGAACGACGAGCCGTTGGCGAAGCGGCCGCGCAGGCCGGCCTCGAAGCTGTCCACCGTTTCCGGCCGCAGGCCGAAGTTGGGCAGGATCTCGTAGAACTGGGCGGCGTTGCGATAGGCGAAGTTGGCGTTGTCGTAGGGCGGCGCGCGGAAGCCGCGGGCATACTGGCCGAAGACGCGGAAGTTCTCGGTCAGGTCATAGGTGGCGCCGAGCTTCGGCGAGACGGCGAAGGCCGAGACGTTGCCGATCGCGAAGCCGGGATTGGAATTGTAGAAGGCCGCATCGGGCTTCGGCGTCAGGTGATAGTAGTCGAAGCGCACGGCCGGAATGATCCGCAGCGCCCCCCACTGCATGACGTCCTGGATATAGAACGCCGCCTGCGTGGTGTGGGTGTCGGGGAAGTTCTTGTTGGGGAAGGTCTCGCCGCCGATGGCGCCGGCGATGGGCAGGCCGGTCACGAGGTCCGTTTCCGTCCGGTTCCGCGGGCGCGAGGTCATCGTGAAATCGACGGTCGCACCGTAGATGAAGCGATGCTCCCAGCCGCCCCATTGGCGCTGGGCGGCGAACTGGGCGCTGGCACCGAAAATCTGCTGCCGATAGTCGAAGTCGGAGGTGCGCAGGCGGTTGGCCGCCGCCGGTGCGACGACGCCGGTGCGGCGGAACTCGTCGAGATGCTCCTGGCGGTCGAAATCGGTGGCGTAGGCGGCGAGCTTGATCTCGTCGGCGATGGCCCACGACAGCTGCTGCGTCCAGTCGAGGCTGAGGCGGAAACGCTTGTTGGTGTCGTGCGCGATCTGATCGGTGATGGTCGCGGTGCGCGCCGACACGATGTTGGTCGCGACACCGCGCCAGGTCGCCTCACCCGTCAGGCGCCAGCGGCCTGAGTCGGGCGTCTCGTAGACGAGCTTGGCGAGGATGTTGTTGGACTGGAAGGTCTGCGGATTGGCGCGGCGGGTGGCCGAGTTGATCTGCGTCTCGGTGCCGTCGCGGCGGGTATACTGCAGCAGGAATTCGAAGGGACCGCGGCGGGCGGCGCCCGTGTAGGTGTGGGCGAAGGAACGGTTGACGCTGTCGAAGGACAGCTTGGTGCCGGCATACCAGTCGCGGCCGACCTCGCGCAGGTAGTCGCCCGGGTCCTTGGTGACGAAGGTGACGACGCCGCCGATAGCGTCGGAGCCGTAGAGGGCCGAGGCCGGGCCCCTGATGACCTCGACGGCCTTCAGGCTGTCATAGTCGATGATGTCGCGGGTGTAGAGGCCCGGGCCGACATTGGAGCCGGGATAGTCGGGCACGCGCAATCCGTCGATCTCGAGGCGGACGCGGTTGTCGCCGATGCCGCGGATGAAGAAGGACCCGGCGCCGACGCGGGTCGGCGAATTGCTGACCGCGAGGCCGGGCTCGGTACGGACGATGTCGCGCGGCCCCTGGACCAGGCCCTGGTCGATCTGCTGCGCGTTGATGACCGTGACGGTGCCCGGCGAATTGTACACCGTCGAGGGCGTGCGCTCGGCCGAGACCGTGATCTCGTCCTGCGCCGAGGGGGTGCGGCCGTCGGCGGGGCGGCCTTCGCTCTGCGCGAACACCGGGCCGGCGCCCAGGACCAGGATGGATACTGACGCCATGAGCGCCTGACGACCGTGACGGAGGTACATGTTCGAGACCGCGAGCCTGACTGAAATTTTTTGTTTCTGGCGGCTGGCTGGCTCGACGCGCCCTCGGCGTCCGGCTGGCTGGCATGCGGCCGGCCGGGTGGCCCGGTCTCGGCGCTGTTGACGATGCCTAATTAACCTGACTATCAATGTCAACAATCAGCGACAGAGAAGCAGTTTTTAATGTTTCCAGAGAGTTCGGACTGATTGTTCTCATTCTAAACTAGGCCGGTGCCATGATCTCCTCTCCCCCAACCTATCCCTCCGGCGATCGGCAGACCCTGCTCGCCGCGGCCGACGGCGGCGCCACCACGGTTCCGGTGGTGGAGGTCGGATCGATCATCGGTGCAGGTCGCGAGGCCGTCATCCTCCACAAGGGGGAACGCTACCGGCTGCGCGTCACCGCCAACGACAAGCTGATCCTGACCAAATGAGCCGCCCCACCCTTCCGCAGCCGTCGCGGCGCGCGATCCTGGCCGCGCCGGCGGTCCTCGTCCTCGGCGCCCTGCCCTCCGGCGCCGCCGAGCGGCGCATCGTCGCCGCCGGCGGAGTGATCACCGAGATTCTCTATGCGCTCGGACGGCAGGACCTGCTGGTCGGCGTCGACTCGACGAGCCTGTTCCCGGCCGAGGCCATGCGCGAGAAGGCGAGCGTCGGCTATGTCCGCGCGCTGTCCGCCGAAGGTGTCCTGTCGCTGCGCCCGACCGACCTGCTGGCCGTGGAAGGCGCCGGGCCGCCCGACACGGTGAAGCTCATCGCCGAGGCGGGTGTCAGGGTCGAGCGGATTTCCGAGGACACGTCCGAGGCCGGGGTCGCGGCCCGCATCCGCGCCATCGGCCGCTTCGCCGATGCCGCAGACCGGGCGGAGGCGCTCGCCGGCAAGGTCGAGGCGGGATTCGCCGCTCTGAAACAGCAGCGCGACGCCCTCGCCGCCCGCAAGCGCGTGCTCTTCGTGCTGTCGCTGCAGAACGGCCGCGTCATGGTGGGCGGCGCGCGCAGCAGTGCAGACGCGATCATCCGCCTCGCCGGCGCAGTCAACGCCGCCGACACGGTGGAGGGCTACAAGCCGCTCACCGACGAGGGACTGATCGCCGCCGCGCCCGACGTGGTGCTGATGATGAAGCACAACGAGCACGCGGCATCCCCGGAGCAGGTCTTCGGCCAGCCGGCGCTGTCGGCGACGCCCGCCGCCCGCACCCGTTCGCTCGTCGCCATGGACGGGCTCTACCTCCTCGGCTTCGGGCCGCGCACGCCGGATGCCGCCCGCGACCTGATGGCCGCCGTCTATGCGGGACCCAGGCCATGACCATCGCCGCGGAAGCGCCGTCCATCGCCGGGCTCTTCGCCTCGCGGCGGCGGCGGCTCACCATCGGCGCGGCCCTTCTCGCCGTGGTCCTGGCGCTGCTGGCGGTGGTCTCGCTCGGCAGCGGCGCGGTGAAGATCGCGCCGGCCGACGTCGTGCGGGTGGTCACCGCCTGGGCGACCGGCGACCGCGAGGCGCTGGCCGGCCGTGACGCGCTCATCATCCTGTCGATCCGGGTGCCGCGGCTCCTCCTCGGCTGCCTGATCGGGGCGGCGCTGGCGGTCTCCGGCGCGCTGATGCAGGGCCTCTTCCGCAATCCGCTCGCCGATCCCGGCCTCGTCGGCGTCTCCTCCGGCGCGGCGCTGGCGGCAGGCTTCACCATCGTCCTCGGCGACCGCATCTTCGGCACGGTGGCGGCGCAGCTGCCCTTCGTGCTGCTGCCCTTCGGCGCCTTCCTCGGGGGTCTCGCCTCCACCCTCATCCTCTACGCCATCTCCACCCGGCACGGGCGCACCTCGGTCGCCATCATGCTGCTGGCGGGCGTCGCCCTCGGCGCCTTCGCCGGCGCTCTGACCGGCCTCCTCGCCTTCGTCAGCGACGACCGGCAGCTGCGCGACCTGACCTTCTGGTCGCTCGGCTCGCTGTCCGGGGCGAGCTGGACGAAGGTCGCCACGGTGACGCCGCTGATCCTGCCGGTGCTCCTCGCCGTGCCGTTCCTGGCGCGCGGGCTCAACGCGCTCCTGCTCGGCGAGGCCGAGGCCTTCCACCTCGGCATCCCCGTCCAGGCGCTGAAGCGCGCCGCCATCCTAATGGTGGCGGTGGCGGTGGGGGCGAGCGTCGCCTCCGCCGGCGTCATCGGCTTCGTCGGCATCGTGGTGCCGCATCTCCTGCGCCTGCTCTTCGGGCCGGATCACCGCGTGCTGCTGCCGCTGGCGGCCCTGCTCGGCGCGATCCTCCTCACCGGCGCCGACCTCCTCGCGCGCACGCTGGTCGCCCCGGCGGAGCTGCCCATCGGTATCCTCACCGCCGCCATCGGCGCGCCCTTCTTCCTGTGGCTGCTGCTGCGCCGCGACCGGACCCTCGACGCATGACGACGCTCCTCGAAGCCGACAGCGTCGGCGTGGCCTATGGGCGCCACAGGCCGGTGGACGGCGTGTCGCTGGCGCTCGCGCGCGGCGAGGTGCTGGTGGTGGTCGGCCCGAACGGCGCCGGCAAGACCACCCTGATGAAGCTGCTCACCGGCGAAGTGGCCCCGACCAGCGGCACGGTCCGGCTCGACGGCGAGGCTCTCGCCGCCATTCCCGCCTGGAAGCTCGCCTCGCAACGCGCCGTGATGGCGCAGGCGAGCCGCCTCGCCTTCCCCTTCAGCGTTGCCGAGGTGGTGCGAATCGGCATCGACAGCGTCGGCCGGGCGCTCGCCCGCACCGCGCGCGAGCGCATCATCGCCGAGGCTCTGGCGGCGGCCGACATCGGCCATCTCGCGGCCCGCAGCTACCAGACCCTGTCGGGCGGCGAGCAGCAGCGCGTACAGTTCGCCCGCACCTTCGCGCAGCTCAGGGCGGGGCGGACCAACACGGACCGGCAGGTGCTGTTCCTCGACGAGCCCGTGGCCAATCTCGACCTGTCGCACCAGATCGCGCTGATGGAGAGCGCGGCGCGCCTCGCGCGCGAGGGCGTCGCGGTCATCGCCGTCCTGCACGACCTCAACCTCGCCGCGACCTTCGCCGACCGGATCCTGGTCATGAGCGCGGGCCGGCTCCACGCCCTCGGCGCGCCGGCGGCGGTGATCACGCGCGAGCGCGTCAGGGACGTGTTCGGCGTCGACCTCTGCCGGGAGGCCGAGGGCGGCCTGCCGGTGGTCCTGCCGCAACACTATGCGGGGATGCGGCTCGAACGCGGCGCCGCCTGATCGGCCTTGCGGGAGATCGCCCGCGGCTCGATGTCGGCGAGGGTCGTCTCCTCCAGCGGCTGGAAGAAGCCGCGATGGGCACGGAACATCAGCGTCGAGACGGGGTCGCGGGACTGGTCGGCCGCGAGGAAGTTGACCGGGCAGTCCGCCGGCTCGAAGGCGCGGACGATCTCCGCCACCTTCATTTCATCGGCGGCGCGCACCAGCCTCAAGCCACCGTACCGGCCGCGCTCGGCCTCGAGCAGGCCCGCCCGCGACAGGGCATGCGCCGTCTTCTGCACGTTCAGGAAGGTGATGCCGGTGATGGCGGCGAGTTCAGCCGCCTTGACCGCGTGGGGCCAGCGCGCGGAGAGCTCGGCCATCAGTCGGATCGCGTCGACGGTTCGCTGGTTCAGCCACATGCAGCGTGTGTAGCGGAAGAAGCCGTGGGGTCAAAGACCTATCGGGACACCGGGATGCGACCAAGGTGCCCTGCCGCGTGAACCTTTTCCAGGCTCTCCACCACTGATGGAGCGAGCGCGATCGGCGCCTGCGAGGAGAGCTACAATGACCCGGACATCCCGTCGCCGCATTGCATCCGTCGTGTCCTCGCTGGCCTTCGCCGCCAGCCTGTCGATCGGACAGGCCTTCGCCACAGGCGCCCCGCCGCCGCCGCCGGAACCGGGCATGGGCGGCATGCCCGGCGCCGCCATCCAGCAGCAGGCGCCGAGCCCCATGGATGCCTTCCGCGAGACGCTGCAGCAGTTCGGCAGCTTCGAGACCCACCCGCTCTACGGCGAGGTGTGGAAGCCCTCGGAGCAGATCGCCATGCCGGGCTGGTCGCCCTATCCGCGCTGCCACTGGCAGTTCGACCGCGAGCAGCGCACCTGGGTCTTCGCCGATCCGACGCCGTGGGGCGCGATCGTCCACCGCCACGGCCGCTGGGCCAACGATCCCCAGCACGGCTGGATCTGGGCGGCGGACGCCAATTTCGGCCCCGGCTGGGTCGTCTGGCGCGCCGAGCCGCACCAGGTGAGCTGGGCCCCGATGCTGCCCGAGCAGCACGGCAACCAGCCGCCGCGCGAGGGCTGGCAGACGCAGGACCAGGCCTCGTTCAACAGCGGCTGCCGCCAGGCGGCGCCGCCCGCCCCGGCTGCCCGGATTGCGCCGCCCATGGCCCCCGTCGCTCCGGCCATGTCCTACGGCGGCCCGGACTACGGCCCCGGCCCGGGCTACATCGGCGGCGGCACCGCCTTCATCCCCGGCGGCGTCGTGCTGATCGACCGCTGCCGCCACCGGCCCTGGGCTCCGGGCTGCCGGCCTGGCCATGTCGGCCTGCCGCCGTCCTGCTCGACCGGCATCCGGCCCTCCTGGTGCCGCCCGATCTGCGCGACGAACCCCTTCGCCCCGGGATGCCGCCGTCCCGGCCCGGTGGTCGGCGGTGTCCGCCTGCCGCCCGGTGCCACGCCCGGT
>NZ_JBQVQL010000140.1:0-7753 GCF_052440005.1 Phreatobacter sp. | reverse complement strand
CGCCCGGTCGCCGCGCCGCATTGATCCGCATCGCAGGGGCTCGTACAAGGCCGTATGCGCCACCTGCGCCTCGCCATCGCCCTCCTGCTCGCCTTCGCCCTGCCGGCCGACGGCCTCCTGTCCCACGCGGCGAGGGCCCATCACATCGCCGCGTCCGCCGCGGATCAGGGTCTCTGCACGACCGGGACGGACAAGGGGGCACCTGCTCACCTCGCCGTCTGCGCCGACCATTGCCTGGCCACCGCTTCCGGTGACGGCGCCGCTCCCGGCTCGACCGCGGCAAGGGCGGTGGTGGCCGAGGCGGCCATGCGGGACACACCGGCGGGCTCCCGTGCCAGGGTTCCGCATCGCCCGACCTTCGATCATGCCCCGAGAGCGCCGCCGGCCGCCTGACGCCGCCCTGCCCTCTCCTCCCATAAGGACATGATCGATGAACCGACGCTCCCTTCTCGCGGCTGCGGCCGCCATATTTCCCCTCGCCCACGCACGCGCCCAGACGCACGGGACCGCGACCTTCCGCGCCGGGCCCATCGTCGTCGAGGCGCCCTGGACGCGCGCGACACCCGGCGGCGCCCGGGTCGCCGGCGGCTTCATGGTAATCCGCAACACCGGCAACACGGCGGATCGGCTCACCGGCGGGACATTTCCCGGCGCGCCCCGCGTGGAGGTGCACGAGATGGCGACGGTGGACGGCGTCATGCGCATGCGCGAGGTGCGCGGCGGCATCGAAATCCCTGCGGGCGGGACCGTCGAGCTGCGTCCGGGCGGCTACCACATGATGTTCATGGACCTTGGCGAGCAGATCCGGACCGGCGCGCCGCTGCGCGGGACGCTGGTCTTCGAAAAGGCGGGGACGGTGACCATCGACTACAGCGTCGCCCCCATCGGCGCCCCCGGCCCCGCCGGCGGCCACGGCCACGGAACCCCGAGGCACTGATGTCCTTGATCAGCCGCCGCTCGATCCTGGCCATGCCCGCGCTTCTGGTCGCGGGCGAAGCCCTGGCCCATTCCTATCGCCACGGTGACCTGATGATCGGCCATGCGTGGTGCCTGCCCTCCGAGGCCCCGACCACCAAGGCCTTCATGCCGCTGGCCGTCGTCCAGGGGCAACCGGATGCCCTGACGGGCGCCCAGTCGCCCGTAGCGGAGGGGGCCCAGTTCGTGCCGGTGGCCGGCCAGGCGCCGGCGCCGCGCTGGGACATCATCCCGCGCCGGCCGATCGGCATGCGCATCGACGGACCTCACATCCTGCTCACCGGCCTGAGGAGGCCATTGAAGGTCCGCGATCGTTTCCCGCTGACCTTGGTGTTCGAGCGCAACGGCCCTAAGGAGGTGGAGGTCTGGGTCGAGCGATCGCCCTATTCCAGCTAGAGACTTTCCCGCCTTCCGGACAGAACCCATGCGATCCATCGCCCTCGACAGCCTGGCCGACGACCGGGTCTACAAGATCCTCTGCTCGCTGGTCGTGCCGCGGCCGATCGCGCTGGTCTCCACCATGAGCCGGGAGGGCGTGATCAATGCCGCGCCCTTCTCGTTCTTCAACGTCTTCTCGGAGGCGCCGCCCCTCGTCGTGCTGGGCCTGCAGCACAAGGCGGACCATTCGCCGAAGGACACGACGCGCAACATCGCCGCAACCGGCGAGTTCGTGGTCAATCTCGTCGACGAACCGCTGGCGGATGCGATGAACGCCTGCGCAACCGACTTTCCCGCCGGTGTCTCGGAGGTCAGCGCGGTCGGCCTGACCACGGCCGCCTCCGAGAAGGTCGGCCCACCCCGGATCGCCGAGGCCCCCGCCGCCCTCGAATGCGTGCGCGAGTTGTCGCTGAACTTCGGGCCGCAGCGCGAACTGCTGATCGGACGTGTGCTGCATGTCCACGTACGCGAAGACGTGATGGACGAGCGCTTCAACGTCGACATGGCGCGCTACCGGCCGGTGGGTCGCCTCTTCGGCAATCTCTACGCGCGCCAGCACGAGGTCTTCGGCCTCGAGCGCATCGATCATGCGGCCTGGGCGGCGGGCAAGCGTCCCGCAGGCCTCTGACCGGCCTCAGCCCACCGGGCGGCCGGGCCCGAGCGAGGCCATGATCGCCGGCAGGTCCGCAGGCGGCCGCGGCGCGCTGACGAGATAGCCCTGCACGTGGGTGCAGCCACAGCCGCGCACGATCGCGAGCTGATCCTCGGTTTCCACACCCTCGGCCGTCGTCTCGATGCCCAGGCTGGCGCCGAGATCGGCCATGGCGCGGACGATGGCGACGTTGTCGCGGCTCTGCCCGAGATCGGCGATGAAGGAGCGGTCGATCTTGATCTTGTCGAAGGGGAAGCTTCGCAGGTAGCTCAGCGAGGAATAGCCGACGCCAAAGTCATCCATGGCGATGCGAACGCCGAGGGCTCGCAGCTCGTGCAGCATCGCGATCGTCACGTCGTCGCGCTGCAGGAGCACGGCCTCGGTGATCTCGAGTTCCAGTCGGCCCGGCCTCAGTCCGGTTTCGACGAGCGCCCGGCGGACGGTCGCGACCAGCGAGCGGTCCTTGAACTGGATCGGCGAGAGATTGACGGCCACCTGGATGTGGTCCGGCCAGCGTGCGGCCTCCGCGCAGGCCTCGACCAGCACCCACTCGCCAAGGGCGCAGATCAGCCCGGTCTCCTCGGCCAGCGGAATGAAGTCCGCCGGGGGCACCGCGCCTCGGAAGGCGTGGTTCCAGCGGATCAGCGCCTCGAAGCCCGCGAGGCGGAGATCGGGGCTCGACACCTGGGGCTGGAAGACGAGGTGGAACTCGTTGGTCTGCAGCGCCTGCCTGAGATCGAGCTCGAGGTGGCGGCGTGCCTCCAGGTGCTGGCTCATCTGCGGCTCGAAGAAGCGGAACATGGCCCGCCCCTCGGACTTGGCGCGGTAGAGCGCGAGATCTGCCGCCTTCATCAGGTGGTCGCCTGCGACCGCGTCCTGGGGGGCGAGCGCGATGCCGACGCTGATCCCCGAATTGATGAGGTGGCCCTCGACGACGAAGGGTTCCGCCATGTCGCGAACCAGGCGCCGCGCCAGAACCTCAGCCTCCTCGCGCCCCGCACGGTGCAGCAGGATGGCGAACTCGTCACCGCCGAGCCTGGCGATCGTATCGGCGCTTCCGACCGCCTGCCCCAGGCGATCCGCCACCAGGGTGAGGAGGCCGTCGCCGACGGGGTGTCCGAGCGTGTCGTTGACCGATTTGAAATGGTCGAGGTCGAGGCAGAGCAGCGCCAGGGGCGCTCCCGAGCGGCCGACATCGGCCAGGCCCTCGGCCATACGCTGACGGAACAGGACGCGGTTCGGCAGGCCGGTGAGCGAATCGTGATGGGCGAGATGGACGATGTGCTCCTCGGCCTTCCGGCGCTCGGTCACATCCTCGTGGATGGCCACCCAGCCACCATGGGGCATGGGGTGGTAGAGGACCTTGAAGATGCGGCCGTCGGCGAGTTGCCGATGCGAGAGAAAGTCACCGTTCCTG
This sequence comes from Phreatobacter sp., assembly GCF_052440005.1. Lineage (GTDB taxonomy): Bacteria > Pseudomonadota > Alphaproteobacteria > Rhizobiales > Phreatobacteraceae > Phreatobacter. Next base: position 4,271 of record NZ_JBQVQL010000140.1, on the reverse strand, counting down.
AGCCGCTCGAAATAGCTCTGCAGGAGCTCGTCAGGCGTCGCCTCGGTGTAGTTGCCCAGCGCGATGCTGTGCTCGACGATCGTGCGCATGGTGACGCCGGGACGCACCACGTCCGGGGACATGCCGTACATGTCGAGATAACGGGTGTTGCAGACGATGAGGTTGAGGTCCTCGTCGAGCATGCACAGGCCGTGGGCCATGTTGTTGAGCGCCGCATCGAAGCGCCGGTGCTGCTCGCGCAGGGCGAGGGCGGCGCGTTCCCGCGCGGTGATGTCCTCGAAGGTGGCGACCCAGCCGCCGTTCGTCATCGGCTGCGCCTTGACGGCGATGATGCGCCCGTCGGCGAGGTGGCGCTGGAGCACCGGCTCCTGGTTCTCGATGAGCGTGCGGCAGAATTCGTCGCAGACGACGTCGGCCGACTTGCCGACGAGGTGGGCTCCCTTGGCGACGCTGCGGCCGATGACCTCGCGCATCGTCATGCCGGGCTGGATATCCACCTCGTCGAGACCATAGATCTCGCGATAGCGGCGGTTGACGACGACGATGCGGAAGTCGCGGTCATAGACGCAAAGCCCCTGCGCCATGCTTTCGAGCGTCGCATCCATCAGGAGGTTCTGCTCGAGCATGCCCGCGACCGCGAGGGCCCGCTCGCGCTCGGCGCGCCGCCGGTCGGTGACGTCCTCGAACATGCCGAGCCAGCCGCCGCCCTCCATGGTCTCGATGGAGACGGCGATGATGCGGCCGTCGGTCATCGGCTGGTCGTAGGCCTTGCCGTCGGCACGGGCGAGGGCCTCCAGGCGCCGTTCGACGAGGTCGTCGGCGGTCATGCCCGGATAGCTGCCGAGCTTGACGCCATGGTCGAAGATCTCCCGCAGCGTGATGCCGGGCTTCACGACCTCGGGATCGGCGCGGAAGAGCGTGACGTAGTTGGTATTACAGACGATGAGCCGATGGTCCGCATCGAACATGCACAGCGCCTGCGGCATGGCGTTGAGGGCCGCGTCGAAGCGCTGGTGCTGCTCGTTCAGGGCCTGGATGGCCAGTTCACGGTCAGTGACGTCCTCGGAGGTGAAGATCCAGCCCCCGTCGGGCGTCAGCCGCGAGCGAGTATGGATCCAGCGCCCATCCGGCAGACGGCGGCGGCGCGTGACCTCCTTGCCCGCGGCGATTTGACGGTCGGACTCCTCGACCATCTGCTCCAGCGTTGCGCCGGTGAAAATGCCGCGCTCCAGCCCCAGCGCGAAGATCTGATGGAGATGGATTCCGGGACCGACCTCGCCCGCGTTGTAGCCGTACATGGCGGGGTAGCGGCTGTTGCAAACGACGAGCCGCTTCGATGAATCGAAGACCGCCAGCGCATGCGACATGTTCTCCAGGGCTTCCCGGAAGATACTTGCCTGGTCCCGAAGCTCGTCCTCGAGCTTCTGCTGGGCCGTGATGTCATGATGGATCGCGACCCAGCAGCCTTCGGGTGCCGGCTGGTAGCTGATCAGCACCGTGCGGCCGTCGGAAAAGCGCTCGCGGCGCGAGAAGGGTTCCCGGCGCGCCAGAAGGGCGAGCCGCTCGGCCCAGGCCTGGTGCAGCGGCACGCCGTCGAGGCGGTCCTGCTCGGCGCTGTAGCGCAGCAGCCCGTACATTGACGCGCCGACGCCCGCCACCTCTTCCGGCATGCCGAAGAGGTCGATCATGCGGCGGTTGGAGAGGCGGATGGTCAGGTCGGCATCGAAGACGCAGAAGCCATGCGCGACGGATTCGAGCGCGATGTCCCGGTAATCGACGGAGGGTCGGGAGCTGGCTGCACGCCCGCGTTCCGCCCGAACGGCCACATCACTCCGCGCCAAGCCCACTCGCCGCTCCCAAGGCCAACACGCCTTGCTACAGCGGGCGCGGAGAACATCCGGTTAACGGCCCGACGTAAAACACGCAATGGAGAAGTGGTATCCGGGGATGCATGGCCCCCCGGATACCGGGACAGAAGGATCAGGCGGCGACCACGGCGGCGAGTGACTGCTCGATGATGTCGAGGCCCTTCCGCACCTGCTCCTCGGGGATCGTGAGCGGGGCGAGCAGGCGGATGACGTTGGCATCGGGGCCGCAGGACAGGAGAATGAGGCCGTGCTCCTCAGCCTTGGCGATCAGCGCATTGGTGAGCGCCGCATCCGGCTCGCGGGTCTCGCGATCCTTGACCAGCTCGAAGGCCACCATGGCGCCGAGGCCGCGGACGTCGCCGATGCAGTTGAAGGTGTTGCGCTTGGCCATGTCCTTCAGGCGCGACTGCATCATTTCGCCGATCTTCGCGGCACGGGCGCAGAGGTCTTCCTTCTCAATGACGTCGAGGACCGCATGGGCCGCGGCCACCGCCACGGGCGAGCCGGCATAGGTGCCGCCGAGACCGCCAACCTGGGCGGAGTCCATCACGTCGGCGCGACCGGTGACGGCGGAGAGCGGGAAGCCGCCACCGAGGCCCTTGGCCATGGTGACGAGGTCCGGGACCACGCCGGCATGTTCCATCGCGAACATGCGGCCGGTGCGGGCGATGCCCGTCTGGATCTCGTCGACGATGAGCAGGATGCCGTGCTGGTCGCAGACGGTGCGCAGCTCGCGGAGGAAGTCGAAGGGCGCCACATAGAAGCCGCCCTCGCCCTGCACCGGCTCGACGATGATGGCGGCGACGCGCGCCGGCTCCACGTCGGCGGCGAAGAGCTGCTTGAGGTTGGCCATGGCGGCTGCCGTGTCGAGGCCGTGATAGGTCTTGGGGAAGGCGACGTGATAGACGTCTGCCGGCATCGGCCCGAAGCCCTTCTTGTAGGGCTGCACCTTGCCGGTCAGCGCCATGCCCATCATCGTCCGGCCGTGGAAGGCGCCGGAGAAGGCGACGATGGCCGAGCGGCCGGTGAAGTGGCGCGCCGCCTTGACGGCGTTCTCGACCGCCTCGACGCCGGTGGTGACGAGCAGCGTCTTCTTGGCGAAGTCTCCGGGCGTGATCTTGTTCAGCCGCTCGGCGAGGGCGATGTAGCTCTCATAGGGAGCGACGTTGAAGCTCGTATGAGTGAAGGACTCGAGCTGGTCGCGCACCGCCTGCATGATCGCCGGGTGGCGGTGGCCGGTGTTGAGCACGGCGATGCCGGCGGCAAAATCGATGTATTCCTTGCCATCCGCATCCCACAGCGTCGCGTTCTCGGCGCGGGTGGCGTAGATGCCCTTGGTGGCGACGCCGCGCGGGACGGCCTCGTGCTGGCGGGTCGCGAGGGCGGTGTTCCTGGACATGGCGGCTCTCCGGTTCGGTCCGACGAGGGATCAGCGGATGAGTAGCCCTTGCTCAAAATTTTGAGCAGACGGGAAAATGCAGGGCAACTATGTTGGCCGGACGAGACGAGGGGAGGCAGGGCGCTGTGGATTTCGACGTCGGAGCACGGCTGCGGGAACTCAGGCTCGGGGCGGGGCTTTCGCAGCGCGACCTCGCGGCCCGGGCCTCGGTGCCTCACGGACTGATCGCCACCATCGAGCAGAACAAGTCGAGCCCCTCCGTTGCCTCCTTGCGCAAGGTGCTGGACGGGCTGGAGATCAGCTTCGTCGACTTCTTCACGCCGCCGCGGCCGAGCGCCGAGAAGGTCTTCTTCGCCGCCGACCAGTTGGTGGACCTGACCTCCATCCTGCCGGGGGCGATGCAGCAGGGGGCCGGGCGGATGGTGTTCCGGCAGATCGGCGACGCCCACACCCATAACCTGCAGATCCTGCACGAACGCTACGAGCCGGGCGCGGACACCGGCGCGGACATGCTGTCCCACCACTCCCGCGAGGGCGGGATCGTCATCTCGGGCACGCTGGAGCTGACGGTCGGGGACGAGGTGCGTGTGCTCAAGGAGGGGGAGGCCTATCTCTTCGACAGCACCCGGCCGCACCGGTTCCGCAATCCCGGAAACGAGCCCTGCGAGGTCGTGAGCGCCTGCACGCCACCCTACCTGTAGGCGGCGCCGCCCACCTGGGCCGGCAACATCCGCGAGGACGTTCCGACGCCGATTGGAAACAAACGCCCCCTAAGGCCAAGCTGCCGATCTGCCTCGAGGGGTCACCCATGCCTATTGCCCGCACGCCAAGGAGCCGCGTTCTCGCCGGCCTCGTCGCCGCCCTGTTCGGGACGGCGACACTGACCGCGGTGGACGTACGCAGCGCCGCCGCACAGTTCGATCTCGGAGCCGGCCTGCGCGCCCTCGGCGGCGGCCAGAACGCCGGCCGGGGCAGCGACCGGGCCCGTCCGGGCGCCGCGGCAC
>NZ_JBQVQL010000139.1:0-8247 GCF_052440005.1 Phreatobacter sp. | reverse complement strand
GGTGGCGCGCGCCGTCAGTCCGGCGCCGGCGAGGCGGCGCAGGAGATCGCTGCGCAGCGCCGCTTCGCCGCCGAAGAGATGGGCGCAGCCTGTGATGTCGAGGACGAAGCCCTCCGGCGGCTCCAGCGCCACAAGCGGCGTATAGCGGTCGGCGGCGTCGGCGAGACGCTCCAGGAAACGGCGGTCGGCGTCGCCATCGTGCTCCAGGGCGACGAGGGTCGGCAGGCAGGCGCGTGCGTCGGCCAGCTTCTGCCCCGGGGCGAGGCCGAGCGCGCGTGCCTTCGCGTCGACGGCGGCGAGGAGCAGGGCGCCGCCGACCTTCTCGGTGAGGACGAGCGGCGCCTCATCCGGCGCGCCGGAAGGGGAGGGCGGGTGCTTGCGGCGCAGCCGTTCGGTCGGCAGGAAGGGCATCCAGACGGCGAGGTAGCGCCGTCCGCTCGCGGAAGCGACGGTGTTCACGATCCCACTCCATGGGCCAGTCGCGGGGAGGAATGCCGGCCCGGTGGCGCAGCAGGGTGACGAGGAAGGCCGGCAGCCCCGGCAGGCCGGCTTCCGCCGCCTCGGAAGCCATCGCCCGCACCTGCCAGCGCGACAGGGCGGCGGAGGCTGAGGGCTCCGCGGCGATGCGGGTGGCGATGACGGTGACGCCGCTCTCGGCCGCGGCCATCGACAGGCGCCGGCTGGCGGTGAGGTCGAGGACTTTCGGCGCGCCCCAGATTTCGGCGAGGACCACGCCGACGGCACCGCAGCGGGCGGCGTCGTGGGTGGCCTTCAGCACCGCCTCCGCGTCCTTCGCCCGGACGAGGACGAGCCGGCCGGGGTCGAGGCCGAGGGCGGCGATGCCGTGGCCGTAGGGGCGGCCGAACTCCTGGTCGAGCATGCGCTGGCGGACCCAGACCACGGGCGCTGACGGTGCCGCCCGCAGCGCCAGGCCGAGGGCGAATCCGGTGGCGGCCGGGCCATGGGCGGGGCTCCCGGCGAAGACTTCGTGTACGGCCGCCCGCGCCAGCCCGCCGCCGAGCAGCCCGTCGAGCCCGTCCGAGCCGAGGGAGAAATGCGGCGACGCCGAGGGCAGACCCCCTCGCTCGAGACGCGCAAGGGTGCCCTTCAGCGCCGCGAGGGTGTCGCGTCGCGCAGTCATGATTGTTCCTGTTTCGTTCTCTAAGAGAGAGACTCTCCGAGGGAGAGTCAAGGGAGCCTCCTCAACCGGGAGACGAGAGAAGCGGCGGCCGAGGCGCCGCCATCCCGGCGGCCGCGAACGGGCGGGCGGAAAGGCGCGAGGAACAGCCTCCGGACCTTAGAAAAGGCCCGTCGGCGCAGCGTCGCAGACGCCCGCGCTCAGTGGAGGCGGAACTCCGCGCCCACGGCGTGCAGTTCGGCCGGCCCGACGAGGTCCTTGTGCGCCACCGTCACGCGATAGAGCTTGCCCTCCAGCTCGGCCTGCCAGAAGGCGAGAAAGCGCTTCAGTTCGGGAAAGCGGGGGGCGAGGTCATAGGCCTGCCAGACATATTCCTGGAGGATCGTCGGGTGGTCGGGCAGGCGGTAGAGAATGCCTGCCGTGGTCAGCCCGTAGCCCTCCATCTGGCGGGCGAAATCTGCCGATGCCATGCATGAACCTCCTTTGCCGGATGACGAAATCCATCGCAACGCAACATCAGCGCCATGGCAAGCAAAAAGTTCCATTTCGTCATTGAAATCAGCTTGTTAGCACTCATTCGAAAAAAGTGCTGACAGGGTCTTGCGAGCCAAAAACGGCTTTCCTACCTCATCGACCGGACGGGATGCCGGAGGCGCCGCGCGCGGACACGCGCCGAGCCCTCGCATCGGGTCCCGCCCATCCACATGCGATGATCAAGACCTGGAGGAACTCATGAAGTTTCGGCCACTGCATGACCGTGTCGTCGTCCGGCGCATCGACGCCGAGGAGAAGACCCGCGGCGGCATCATCATCCCCGACACCGCCAAGGAGAAGCCGCAGGAGGGCGAGGTGATCGCCGTCGGTCCGGGCGGGCGCAACGAGCGCGGCGAACTCGTGCCGCTCGACGTGAAGGCGGGCGACGTCGTGCTCTTCGGCAAGTGGTCCGGCACCGAGGTGAAGATCGACGGTGTCGACTACCTGATCATGAAGGAGAGCGACATCATGGGCATCGTCGAGGCTTCGGCGAGCCTGAAGAAGGCCGCCTGACCGGGGCCTTGTCCACCCGTCATCCCTCAACGTCTCAATCCAAGGAGTGAGGAACAATGGCTGCGAAAGACGTGAAGTTTTCGCAGGACGCGCGCGAGAAGATGATCCGCGGCGTCGACATCCTGGCCAATGCGGTCAAGGTGACCCTCGGCCCCAAGGGCCGCAACGTCGTCATCGAGAAGAGCTTCGGCGCCCCGCGCATCACCAAGGACGGCGTCACCGTCGCCAAGGAGATCGAGCTCGCCGACAAGTTCGAGAACATGGGCGCGCAGATGGTGCGCGAGGTGGCGTCCAAGCAGAACGACGCGGCCGGTGACGGCACCACCACCGCCACCGTGCTCGCCCAGGCCATCGTCCGCGAGGGCGCCAAGTCGGTCGCCGCGGGCATGAACCCGATGGACCTGAAGCGCGGCATCGACCTCGCCGTCGAGACCGTCACGAAGGAGCTGGAGAAGAACTCCCGCAAGGTGACGAAGTCCGACGAGGTGGCGCAGGTCGGCACCATCTCCGCCAATGGCGACGCCTCCATCGGCCGCATGATTGCCGAGGCGATGCAGAAGGTCGGCAATGAGGGCGTCATCACGGTGGAGGAGGCCAAGAGCCTCGAGACCGAGCTCGACGTGGTCGAGGGCATGCAGTTCGACCGCGGCTACCTCTCGCCCTATTTCGTCACCAACACCGACAAGATGGTGGCCGAGCTCGAGGACCCCTACGTCCTCATCCACGAGAAGAAGCTGACCGGCCTGCAGGCCATGCTCCCCGTTCTGGAAGCCGTGGTGCAGACCGGCAAGCCGCTGCTCATCGTCGCCGAGGACGTGGAGGGCGAGGCCCTCGCCACCCTCGTCGTCAACAAGCTCCGGGGTGGCCTGAAGATCGCCGCGGTGAAGGCTCCGGGCTTCGGCGACCGCCGCAAGGCCATGCTCGAGGACATCGCCATCCTCACCGGCGGCACGGCGATCTCCGAGGATCTCGGCATCAAGCTGGAGAACGTCACCCTCAACATGCTCGGCCGGGCCAAGAAGGTCCGTATCGAGAAGGAGGCGACGATCATCGTCGACGGCGCCGGGTCGAGGAAGGATATCGACGCCCGCGTGGCGCAGATCAAGGCGCAGATCGAGGAGACGACCTCGGACTACGACCGCGAGAAGCTGCAGGAGCGCCTCGCCAAGCTCGCCGGCGGCGTCGCGGTGATCCGCGTCGGGGGCGCGACCGAGGTCGAGGTCAAGGAGAAGAAGGACCGCGTCGACGACGCGCTCAACGCCACCCGCGCGGCCGTGCTGGAAGGCATCCTGCCCGGCGGCGGCGTCGCGCTGCTGCGGGCCGCGAAGGCGCTCGATGGCCTCAAGGGCGCCAATGACGACCAGCGCACCGGCATCGACATCGTCCGCAAGGCGCTGGAGGCCCCGATCCGCCAGATCGCCGAGAACGCCGGCGTCGAGGGTTCGATCGTCGTCGGCAAGGTCACCGACAAGGCCGACTACGCCCACGGCTACGACGCCCAGGGCGACACCTACGGCGACATGTTCAAGCTCGGCATCATCGACCCGACCAAGGTCGTGCGCACGGCGATCCAGGACGCGGCTTCCGTCGCGGGTCTCCTGATCACCACCGAGGCCATGGTCGCCGAGAAGCCGAAGAAGGACGTGCCGGCCCCCGCCATGCCGGGCGGCGGCATGGACTTCTGAGGCCGGCCACCCGCCGCCCGGCTCTTCATGCAAGGGGCGCGAACCGGGCAAGCCCGGCGCGCGCGGGCGGCGGCATGGACTTCTGAGGCCGGCATGGACTTCTGAGGACGCGACACCGCGTTTCACCCGTGGGGCGGGCCGGTCATCCGGCCCGCCTTTCTCGTCAGGCGCCGGGAACCCTGGCGCCCGTCAGCGCCCGCCCCGGCCGGGCGGTCTTCACGATCCCTCGCAGGCCATCGGCGACGATGTCGAAGGCCAGGCGCATGCGCCCGCTGGTGCGCAGGTCGCGATGCGCCACGAGCCAGAGCGGCACCGGGATGGCCGGCAAACCCGGCAGGACCCGGCTGATGCCCGGGATCCTTGCCGCAGCGGCATCCAGCACCACGCCGATCCCCAGCCCGCGGGCGACCAGTTCCCAGAGCGCCAGCGCATTGTCGGACACGACCCGGCATTGGCCGGCCGTGACGGGGATCCCATGGGCGTCGAGATGCGCGACGAAACGGTCCACCGGATCGAAGGCGAGCATGTCGGCGGTGGCCAGGTCCTCCGGCGCGCGTGGCATCCCGTGGGCGGCGATCCAGCCGTCCGCCGCATAGAGATGGGCCTCGAGGTCGCCGATGTGGCGGCCGATCAGTTCGGCTTCCGTCGGCCGCACATGGCGGATGGCGATGTCGGCCTCGCGCCGGCGCAGATCGCTGAGCGCATCGGTGACGACGATGGTGACCGAGAGGTGCGGCGCCTCCCGGCGCAGCCGCACGAGAATGTCGGGCAGAAGATGAACCGCCACCGCCTCGGTAGCGGAGATCGAGAGGCTCCCGGACGTGTCGGCGGATTGCCCCGCCGCCGCGAGGGCCAGGGCATCGGCAGCCTCGGCCATGGCTTTCGCATGATCCAGCAGCGTGCGGCCGACAGGCGTCAGGATCAACCGCTTGCCGATGCGGTCGAACAGAGCCACGCCGAGATCGGCCTCCAGCGCGGCGATCTGGCGCGACAGGGTCGGCTGGGTCAGGCCGAGCCGGCGTGCCGCCGCCGACAGCGACCCCGCCTCGGCGGTGGCGCCGAAGGCACGGGCCCGGTTCCAGTCAATGGCCATCATGCATCGACGTATATCGCTCTTCCAATATCGTGCAATTCCGAATGTTGCCGGTCGTGCTAGCGAAAGGGCGAGAGGACGCCCCATGACCATCACTGCCGCCGCACGCTTCTGGGACAGGACCGCCAGCCGCTATGCCGCCGATCCCATCAAGGACATTGCGGGCTACGAGCGGACGCTGCAGCGAACGAAGGCCCTGCTGAAGCCCACCGACAGCATCGTCGAGATCGGCTGCGGCACCGGTACGACAGCCCTCCGGCTGGCGCCTTTCGTGGCGCGGATCATCGCCGCGGACGTGTCGGAGGCGATGATCGCCATCGCCCGGCAGAAGGCCCTGTCGGAAGGCGTCAGCACCATCACCTTTGTGGCGCGTGCCGCCGAGGAACCGGCCGGCGAGCCGGGCCGGCACGACGCCGTGCTGGCCTTCAACGTCCTGCATCTCGTCGCCGACCGCGCCGCCGTGCTGGCCGAGGTCCGCCGGCTTCTGAAGCCCGGCGGCTTGTTCATCTCGAAGACCCCCTGCGTGATGGAGATGAATCCCCTGATCCGCCTCGCCATTCCGGTGATGCAGAGGATCGGCAAGGCGCCGCCGGTCGATGCCTTCGGCGCCTCCGACCTCGAGGCCGCCCTGGCCGTGGCGGGTTTCAGCGTGGTTGAGCGGGCCCGTCATGGCTCCGGACGCCGCGATCCACGCATCTTCCTCGTCGCGCGACGCGATGCCGATTGACTGGCCCCGATGGACGTGTGCGCCGCGGGCGCGACGGGGGGCCGAGCAAAATGCCGCACCCCTCCACGCCGTCGCCGACCTGTAATTCTCTTGCTCTAGGAAGCGGTATCGGGTTCCCGTTGGTCGTCGTGTCGGTTTTCTCTCGCCCGTGCTGCGACGCCCCTATGCCCCCCGGTTCGGAGCCGCCGCCAGTGAGTGAACGCCAGGACGTTATTAGGCGCCCGCAAGCCCTGTCCGGTTTGTCCGTTCCGCGATGGCTGCGCATCGGCGCCGTCCTCGCCTGCTATGCCGTCATCCTCGTCGGCGGTCATTTCGCCGGCCGCTGGGGGCAGCAGAACCTCGGCCTCGACCTCATGAACTTCGATGATCCGACCGCCCGCCTCGTGCTGGGCTTCGGCCTCGCCCTGTTCATCGTTCTCCTGGCCATCCCCTTCGTTCCCGGCATCGAAGTCTGCCTGGCGCTCTTCGCCATCTTCGGAGCGGCGGTGGCGCTGCCGGTCTATCTGGCAACCATCGTCGCCCTCACCATCTCCTATGTCGCCGGCCGTTACGTGCCGCTCGAACGTCTGGCCACCATCTTCGACGTCGTCGGGCTCAGGCCGGCAAGCGAGATGGTGCGGCGGCTGGGCGCGATGACGCCCCAGGAGCGCGTCGAGGCGCTGGTCCAGATCGCACCGAACCGGATCGCGCGCCTGCTCGTTGACCACCGCGACCTCACGCTGATCGCCGCGGTCAACATGCCGGGCAACGCGCTGATCGGTGGCGGCGGCGGCATCGCGCTCATTGCCGGCATGAGCGGAATGTTCAGGCCCGACCGCTTCCTGCTCGCCGTCGCCATCGCGGCGCTTCCGGTCCCGCTGCTGATGGTGGCGGGCGGTCAATTCCTGAAGTGAGCGTGGCCGCCCCGACGGGCGGCCTTTCAGTACTCGATCTCGGCGCCGATGCCGGCGGCGGCGCGGCCGTCGGCCCCGACCTCCGTCTGGATACGGATGCGCCGGGTGAGGTCGATGTCGACGCCCACCGTGCTGTTCTCGGGCTTCGCGCCGGTGCGGACACCGATGCGCACGCGCTCGTTGATGGCGCGCGAGACGCCGACCGCCGGTCCCGAGGCGCCGGTGGTAACGTCGAGATTGTCGACGCCAAGCGCCCGGCGCGTCGCCTCGAAGGCGTCCGAGCCGCCGCCGCCCGAGAGCACCGCCACCGCCTGGGCGAGCTGCAGCGCCTGGAAGGGGGAAAGCCCCGCCGCGGCGCGCTGGAACAGCAGGCGCGAGAGCACCTCGTCCTGCGGCAGGCTCGGCGTGGAGGAGAGCGTGAATTCCGGCTCCGTCGCGCGGCCGGTGATGCCCACCGAGGCGGTGATGTCGGTCGCCCGCGTCTCGGCGACGAAATCGAGGTCGGGCACGAGATCACCGCCGCCGAAGGTCAGGCGGCCGCGGGTGAAGTCGAGGCGCTGGGTCAGCAGGGACAGCCGCCCGCGCCGCAGCTCGAAGGCGCCGTTGGCGCGCATGTCGCGGGTGGTTCCGGCGAGGCGCAGCTGGCCGCCGAGTTCGGCGTCGATGCCGCGGCCGCGCACGAAGACGCGGCCCGGCGCATCGAGGACGACGTCCAGCGTGGCGTTGAAGGGGGCCCCGCCGCGACGTGTCGTCGCCGCACGCTGGCGGGCGATCTGGGCGAGACGCGCCCTGGTCTGCGGCGGCGCGTTGATATGGCGCGCATCGCGCAGCGGTTCGACGGTGGAGGGCAGGCGGTCGGGGACGCGCACCTCGATGGTGGCGACGTCGATGCGGCCGGAGAGCCGCGGTGCCGTTGCCAGCGGGCCTGAGACGGCGAGGTCGAGGCTCGCGGTCAGCTGGACGATGTCGCTGGACACGAGCTCGGCGTTGCGCGCGGCGATGCGCAGATCGGCGGGAAAGCCGCGCAGCGGGTCGGCGTCGATGCGGCCGGAGACGGAGACTGTGCCGCCGTTCTTGGTCCGGCCCGCGAGGCGTTCCACCACGATGGCGGTGCCGCGCCCGGTGAAGCGGCCCTCGACGGCGGTGAAGGCGACGCCGTTCAGGGGATCGGAGAAGGAGCCGCCGGAGAGGGTGGCCGCGCCCTGGATGTCGGGGCTGGTGGCCGTGCCGCGCAGGGCGCCGTCGATGGCCAGGCGGCCGGTGACGCGCTGGCCGGAGCCGGCAATCTGGGCGTTGGCGAGGGCGGCATCGAGCGTGCCGCGCACGGTCACGTCCAGCGCTCCGGCCGGCGTCAGCGGCACGGAGCCGCCGAGGGTGAGGGCGACGGTGCGCCCGCCGGCGATGCGGGCGTCGATCGAAGCGCGCTCGCCGCGGGCTTCGCCCCGTGCAGTGATGTCGAGGGCGGGCACGCCGGCATTGCGGGTGGCAGGCGCGCTGAAGCCGCGGACGGTCGCCTCGAAGGGCCCGCGCGGGGCAGCGGCGGGACCGCGCAGGGTCGCGCTGGCGTCCAGCGTACCGCGCAGGCCCGTGCCCGGCATGAGGATGTCGGCAGCGGCGAGCGGCACGCGCCGCGCCGCGATCCTGGCGTCGAGATCGGCGCCGAG
>NZ_JBQVQL010000138.1:0-8291 GCF_052440005.1 Phreatobacter sp. | reverse complement strand
GCCGCGACCAGACGCTGCACGTCGGGCCAGGCCCGCGGTCGGTCGCCTGCCGTCGCCGTGCGCAGGACGGCAAGGCGCAGCGCCAGTTCCTGGAGGGTCGGACCCACGCCCGGCGGTAGCACGACGGCGACGGACGTGCCGGCCGCGGCCAGGGTCATGGCGAGGGAGAGGCCGCCGGGATCGGCCCCGACGATGCAGGTGTCCACGGTCTCGACGGGCAGGAGGGAGGAGGAACGGCTCATGGCCCCTTTGTGGGATGCCCGGCGTGCGGTGTCGAGAGCAGGCGGAGCCGGGCGCGACGCGAGGCCTGCCCTTCCGTCATCGGGCCGTCGTCACGCTGTCGGCGCTGCGTCACGGAGGGTGGGCAGAAGGGCCGCGTCACCCACCCGCGAGGAGTTCCCATGCGCGCTCTCGTTCTGCTCACCGGCCTGATGGCCGCGACCCCCGCCCTCGCCGATGCGGAATTCCCCGCGTCGCTGGCCGGTCACGCCATCCTGCCCGCCGACACCTTCATCGCCCCGCCGGCAGACGCGCCGGCCGACCTGCAGATCTCCGGCAAGTTCACCGGCGCCGCGCGGGTCGATGCCCTCGGCACCGTCATGGGCCGCTCCGCCGGCCGGCCCACCGGCCTGTCGGTGCCCTTCCGCGGCCAGCCGGTGCAGGGCCATTCCGGCATCCGCCGCATGGCGGACGGCACCTATTGGGTGCTGACCGACAACGGCTTCGGCAACAAGCGCAACTCGCCCGACGCCATGCTCTTCCTCAGCCACTACCGCATGGATTTCGAGAAGGGGACGATGGAGCGCATCGCCACCGTGTTCCTCTCCGACCCGGACAAGAAGGTGCCGTTCCGCATCGCCAACGAAGCGACGGAGCGCCGCTACCTGACGGGCGCCGACTTCGATCCCGAGAGCTTCCAGATCATCGGCGGCAAGATCTGGATCGGCGAGGAGTTCGGCCCCTATCTCATTCGCGCCGACATGACCGGCAAGATCGAGGCGATCTTCGAGACCATGGTCGACGGTGAGGTCGCCCGCTCGCCCGACCATCCCGCCGTCACGACGCCTGCCGTTCCCGGCGGGGCCGTGGACTTCCGCGTCCGCCGCTCGAAGGGCTTCGAGGGCATGGCGGCCTCGCCCGACGGGCGCTTCCTCTACCCGCTGCTGGAAGGCGCGCTCTGGGATCCCGCCACGCGGGCCCTCGAGCAGGTGAACGGGCGCGAATACCTGCGCATCCTCGAGTTCGACGTCGCCGCCGGCCGCTACACCGGCCGCCACTGGAAGTACGTGCTCGACGCCAACGGCCTGTCGATCGGCGACTTCAACATGATCGACGCCACGACCGGTCTCATCATCGAGCGCGACGACAACGAGGGCGTGGCCGAGCGGGCCTGCCCGGCCGGCCAGCGCGCCGAGACCTGCTTTCACGCCCTGCCGCGCATCAAGCGCATCTGGAAGATCGAGATGACGGATGCCAATGCCGGCGGCGCGGTGCGCAAGATCGGCTTCATCGACCTCCTGGCGATCCGCGATCCCAACAACCGCTCGCGGGTGCCGCTGTCGGGCGGCCACTTCCAGATGCCGTTCTTCACCATCGAGAACGTCGACGTGGTCGACGCCGACCACATCATCGTCGGCAACGACAACAACCTGCCCTTCTCGTCCAGCCGGGACCCCAACAGGGCCGACGGCAACGAGATGGTGCTGCTGCGCGTGCCGGAATTCCTGCGCGCCCGCTGAGGGCCGCTTTCACCGCGATCGGAGGCCCGGCTTCGGCCGGGCCTTTCGCGTTTCAGGCGGAGAGCGGGGCGGTCTTCGTCATGCGCGTGATGTTGCGGCGGACGGCGAAGATGCGGCCCCAGGCGTCGCCCCTCAGGTCCTGCCGGTAGCCCTGGTAGCCGAGCAGGTCGTCCCAGAGGAATTCCTCGTCGTGGAGGAGATCGAAATCGGCGGCGAGCGTCGCACGGATCTGCTCGCGGTTCTTCCGGTTCTGGAACTCGAGCAGGACGAGCGAGGTGCGCGACAGGTCGAGATGGGAGAGGACCTCGCCCTCGCCGCCCTCGATGTCGATCTTGACGACGTCGGCGGAGGGAAGGGACGCCGGGTCGACCACGTCGACCTCGTAGGTCTCGACCAGCGTGCCCTCGGCGAAGGTGTCGCCGGAATAGGCGGCGAGCCCGGATTCGCCGTCGCCGGCGAAACGGCTGTGGAAGGTCGCCTTCGTCTGGCCGCCGGGAAAGAGCGCGGCATTGACGATGGTGATGTCGCGGCGGCCGGCGGTGTTCTGCTTCAGGAACTCGAAAGTGCCGGGATGGGGCTCGAAGGAGCGCACGTGGCTGCCCGGCCAGCGGGCCGAGGACCAGAGCGCGAAGGAGCCGACATTGGCGCCGATGTCGAGGATGTCGAGGCCGACGCCGTCATAATCCGCCTCGTACTCTCCCTCCAGGACGTGGCGGATCGCCGCCTCCATCGGCTCGGGGCAGGCGAGGGACATGGGAATGCGGGCGACGTAGCGACTCACGGGCGCGGCTCCTGGCGATGAGGTCGGCCGTCGTCCTATCACGATTTCGTCAACGGTGCGGCGATGCCGTCAGAGAAGGTTCGAGCGGCTCGCCCCCGCGATGACCGCGAGCAGCCGGTCGGCGGCGGGTTCGATTTCGCCGTCGTTGATGATGACCACGTCGGGGTCGACCGGGGCGGACACCTGGCGCACGACGCGCGCGGCCGCGTCGCCGTCAGAGGCGCGCGAGCGGGCGGCGACGCGGGCCTGCAGCACCTCGGGCGGGGCCGTGACCTCGACCACCGTGACGTTCCGGTAGCGCTGGCGGGCGGCCGCCAGGACCTCGCGCGAGACGTTGCACACGGCGGTGCGGCCGCCATAGACCGCGTGGTCGACGACGGCGGGAATGCCGTAGCGGTGGCCGTGGGCCGACCAGGTGAGGGCGAAGCCGCCGGCCTCGGCGATGCGCGCGAAGGTCGCCTCGTCCGCCTCCACATTGTCTTCCGCCGCGGAGGCCGGCCGGGTGACGATGCGGCGCGGGAAGAGCACGGCCTCGTCGCTCGCGAGCCGGCTGCGCGCGGCGGCGATGAGCGTGTCCTTGCCGGCGCCGCTCGGTCCCACGACGAGCACCAGCCGGCCCGGCCCGATCGGCCTCTGTTCGGCCACCGGCCGTCCCTCGCCGCGCAGCCCCGGCGCCATGTCAGGCGATCCTGCGGCCCGTGCGCCAGACCTCGCGCACGACGGGCTTGTCGCCGACCAGGGCGACGCGGACGAGATCAGCACGCTTGCCGGTCGCGATCTCGCCGCGGTCGGTCATTCCGGTGGCGAGAGCAGGCTTCAGCGTCACGGTCTGGATGGCGCCCGCAAGGCCGCCCATGGCCGGCACGCCGGCGAGGCCAAAGGCGCCGTGTATCAGGCTGATCGGCACATAGTCGGACGAAAGGATGTCGAGGACGCCAGCGCCGGCCAGTTCCACGGCCGAGACGTTGCCTGAATGCGAGCCGCCGCGCACCACGTTGGGCGCGCCCATGAGCACCGAGATGCCGGCGGCATGGGAGGCGCGCGCCGCCTCGACCGTGGTCGGGAACTCGGCGATGGACACCCGGTCGGCGACGGATTCGGCGACATGATCCTCCAGCGTGTCGTCGTGGCTGGCGAGGGCGATGCCGGAGCGGTGGGCGAGGGCCACGAGGCCCCGCTTGTTCGGCTCGCCGATCTCGTCGGCGCGGGCGCGACGGTTGGCGAAGAGCCGGTCGAGGTCGCTCTCCGACAGGCCGGTCTTGCCGCGGTAATAGGTGCGCAGCTTCTCCTCGTCGCGGAACTGGCGCTGGCCCGGCGTGTGGTCCATCAGCGACATGAGGCGCACGTCGAAACGGGCGAGATAGCTCTCCGCCTCCTCGACCACGCCGCGGGAGGGAATCTCGCAGCGCAGGTGCGTGTGGTGGTCGGAGCGCAGCAGGCCCGTCCCCTTCGCCGTCTCGATAGCCTCGGACAGGTCGAGCAGGCCGTCGGCCGTGGTCGGCCGGTCGTCGTCGGAGCCGATGCGCAGGCTGTCGAAGACGGTGGTGATGCCGGAGGCGGCGATCTGCGCGTCATAGGCGAAGACGGCCGAGAGCGGGTCCCAGTGCACCTTGGGGCGTGGCTGGTAGTGGGGCTCGAGGTGATCGGTGTGGAGTTCGACGAGCCCGGGGATGAGAAGGTCCTCGCCGAGGTCGGCGGAATCCGACCGCTGGGTGTCCGCTTCGACCGCAGTGATGACGCCGTCCTCCACCACCACGGTTGCGGCGATCTCGCGGTCGGCGAGAATCACCCGGCGGGAGAAGAGTGTCAGCGATCCGATGTCGTCCCGGGCTTTCATGGTCGTCCTCATGCGGCGCTCGCAGCGAAGCGCGTGACGTCGACGATGCGGGTGGCGACCCGCTCGCGGACGTCGTCGTCGTGGAAAATGCCGACGATGGCGGTGCCGGCGGCCTTCTTCGTCTCGATCAGGTCGACCACCGCTGCGCGATTCCGCGCGTCGAGGGAAGCCGTCGGTTCGTCCAGAAGCAGCAGCGGATGGTCGGCGATGAAGCCGCGGGCAATGTTCACCCGCTGCTGTTCGCCCCCCGAGAAGGTCGCGGGGGGCAGCGACCAGAGCCGCTCGGGCACGTTGAGCAGCGTGAGGAGGCGGCGGGCGCGCGCCTCCGCCTCGTCACGGGCGAGGCCGAAGGCGGTCGCGGCTTCCGCCACGACGGCGAGGGCCGGAACGCGCGGGATGACGCGCAGGAACTGCGAGACATAGCCGATGGTGGTGCGCCTGAGCGCCATGACGCGGCGCGGGGCTGCGGTGGCGACGTCCACGGTCTCGGACCCGTCCACCACGTGGATGGCCCCGGCATCGGCGCGGTAATTGCCGTAGATCATCTTCAGGATCGACGACTTGCCCGCGCCGGAGGGGCCGCCGAGCACGACGCATTCGCCGGGCGCGACGTCGAGCGAGATGCCCGAGACGACCGGGATCACCAGCCCGCCCTGCAGGTGCATGGTGAAGCTCTTGGCCAGGCTGTCGAGAGAGAGGAGGGGCGCGGTCATGTCCGTCTCACGGCTGCAGGATGGAGGAGACGAGGAGCTGGGTATAGGGCTCGCGCGGATCGTCCAGCACCTGGTCGGTGAGGCCGGTCTCGATGGCGCGGCCGTCCTTCATCACGAGGATGCGGTGCGACAGCAGGCGGGCGACCGCGAGGTCGTGGGTGACGACGACGGCGGCGAGGCCGAGATCGGCGACGAGGCCGCGCACGAGGTCGAGAAGGCGCGCCTGGACCGAGACGTCGAGGCCGCCGGTCGGTTCGTCCATGAAGACGAGGCGCGGGGCGGTGACGAGGTTGCGGGCGATCTGCAGGCGCTGGCGCATGCCGCCCGAATAGGCGGTGGGACGGTCGTCGATGCGGTCCGGGTCGATCTCGACGCGCTCCAGCCAGGTCTCGGCCTCCTCACGGATCTTGCCGTAGTGCCGCCAGCCGACCGCCATCAGCCGCTCGCCGACATTCGCGCCGGCCGAGACGCCCATGCGCAGGCCCTGTTCGGCATGCTGGTGGACGAAGCCCCAGTCGGTGCGGAAGAGAAACCGCCGCTCGGCCTCGGAGAGGGTGAGGATGTCGCGGGTGACGCCGTCGCGCATGCGGTAGAGCACGCGCCCGTCCGAGGGTTCGAGCTGACCGGAGAGCAGCTTCAGGAGCGTCGACTTGCCGGAACCGGATTCGCCCACCACGGCGAGGACCTCGCCGGGATAGAGCTCGAAGCCGACGTCGCGGCAGCCGATGCGGGCCCCGTAGAACTTCGTCAGGCTCTCGGCGGTGAGGAGGGGGGTGTCGGTCAGGGCGCTCATTCCGCCGCTCCCGCGATCGCCGCCGGGGCCTCGCCGAGAAGCTCGCCGCGGTGGCCCTCGGCCCGCCGCTCCTCGCAATGGTCGGTGTCCGAGCAGACGAACATGCGGCCCCCCGCGTCGTCGGTGATGACCTCGTCGAGATAGGTATGGGTGGCGCCGCAGAGGGCGCAGGCGTGGTCGAACTTGGTCGGCTCGAAGGGGTGGTCGTCGAAATCGAGGGAGACGACCTTGGTATGGGGCGGCAGGGCGTAGATGCGCTTCTCGCGGCCGGCGCCGAAGAGCTGCAGGGCGGCGCAGTCGTTCATCTTCGGATTGTCGAATTTCGGCGTCGGCGAGGGGTCCATCACGTAGCGGTCCTCGACCTTGACCGGATAGGCGTAGGTGGTGGCGATGTGGCCGTGGGTGGCGATGTCCTCGTAGAGCTTCACGTGCATGAGCCCATAGTCCTCGAGGGCGTGCATGACGCGCGTCTCGGTCTCGCGCGGCTCGAGGAAGCGCAGCGGCTCGGGGATCGGCACCTGGTAGACAAGGACCTGGTCGGCCGTCAGCGTCTTCTCGGGGATGCGATGGCGCGTCTGGATGATGGTCGCGTCGGCGGTGTGGGTCGTCGTCTCCACGCCCGACGTCTTCTCGAAGAACTTGCGGATGGAGACGGCGTTGGTGGTGTCGTCGGCGCCCTGATCGATCACCTTGAGACGGTCGTCGGCACCGAGGATCGCCGCCGTGACCTGAACGCCGCCCGTGCCCCAGCCATAGGGCATGGGCATTTCGCGCGAGGCGAATGGCACCTGATAGCCGGGAATGGCGATGGCCTTGAGGATGGCGCGGCGGATCATCCGCTTCGTCTGCTCGTCGAGATAGGCGAAGTTGTAGCCGGAGGCGGTCTGGTGGATGGTCATTCCGCGGCCTCCTTCAGGGGCGCGTCGCCCACCTGCCGCCCGGCGATCTCCCGGCGCATCTGCCGGATGAGGCCGAGTTCGGCCTGGAAGTCGACGTAGTGCGGCAGTTTCAGGTGCTCGACGAAGCCGGTCGCCTGGACATTGTCCGAATGCATCAGCACGAATTCCTCGTCCTGGGCGGGAGCTTTCACCTCCTCGCCGAGTTCACCGGCGCGCAGCGCCCGGTCGACCAGAGCCATGCCCATGGTCTTGCGCTCGCAATGGCCGAAGGCGAGGCCGTAGCCGCGGGTGAAGCGCGCCGGTTCGGTGGTCGACCCCTTGAACTGGTTGACCATCTGGCACTCGGTGACGGTGATGTCGCCGAGGGGGACCGCGAAGCCCAGATCCTCGGAGAAGAGTTCCACCTCCACCTCGCCGAGGCGGATCTCGCCGGCGAAGGGGTGGGTGCGGCCGAAGCCGCGCTGGGTCGAATAGCCAAGCGCGAGAATGAAGCCCTCGTCGCCGCGGGCGAGGTTCTGCAGCCGCAGGTCGCGGCCGGCGGGGAGGTCCAGGGGCTCGCGGGTGAGGTCCGGCACCGGCGCGTCCGGGTCGCCCGGCGGGTTGCGCTCGATGAGGTCGTCATGGCCGAGGAGGTCCGTGACGCGCGGCATCGCCGTCTCGTCGGCGGGGGCACGGGCGGGCTCGGGCACCTCGACCCCCGCCTCGAGCAGGAAATCGACGAGGCGGTGGGTGTAGTCGAAGGTCGGCCCCAGCACCTGCCCGCCGGGAATGTCCTTGAAGGTCGCGGAGACGCGGCGTGCCACCTGCATGGCGCCGGTGTCGATGGGGGTCGTCGCGCCGAAGCGGGGCAAGGTTGTGCGGAAGGCGCGGACGAGGAAGGCCGCCTCGACGAGATCGCCGCGCGCCTGCTTGATGGCGATGGCGGCGAGGTCGCGGTCGTAGAGCGAGCCTTCGGTCATCACCCGGTCGACCGCGAGGGTGAGCTGTTCGCGGATCTGGGCGGGCGCGACCTCGGGCACCGCCGGGTCGCCGCGCCGTGCGTGGGCGAGGAGGCGGTGGGCGTTGTCGATGGCGCGCTCGCCGCCCTTGACGGCCACATACATGGATCAGGCCTCCGACAAGGTGACGCGGGTGGTGCGGGGGAGGGCGGCGACGCCCTCGGGGCCGGCGAGGACGAGGTCGATCCCACGCGGGAAGAGGGCATGGTTGGCCGCGAGGCGGTCCACGATGTCGGCCGGCAGGCCGGTGATCGAAAGGGTGGCGTGGCCGGAAATGCCGGGGCCGGCGAGGCGGAGGCGGGCGGCGGCCCCGGAGAGTGCCTCCACCTGCACGATCAGCGTCGTGGAGCGATCCGGATAGACGTCCGTGCCCTGGGCAAAGACAGCGAGGTCGGGCAGGGCGGCTGCATCCGCGACCAGCGCGAAGGCGGCCTGCGAGGGCGCCGCGCCGATGCGGGCGCCGGTATGGAAGGCGAGCCAGGCGGCGACGTCCGGCGCGGCGGCGAGCGGGCCGTCGAGCCAGAGCGGGGT
>NZ_JBQVQL010000137.1:0-8515 GCF_052440005.1 Phreatobacter sp. | reverse complement strand
ACATAGCGCCCTCCGCCGATGCCCGCGCCGCCGAGGCCGCGCCGACCGGGGACGATCTCGACCGGCCGCTCGGCGCTGCGCGGGCCCAGGTCCACGGCACCTACATCCTCTCCCAGACCCGCGACGGGCTCGTCATCGTCGACCAGCATGCCGCCCACGAGCGCCTCGTCTACGAGCGGCTGAAGCGGCAGATGGCGGACAGCGGCATCGCCCGTCAGGCGCTGCTCATTCCGATCGTAGTGGAGCTCGATCCCGCCGATGCCGCCCGCCTCATCGAGCGCGCCGACGACCTCGCCGCCTTTGGACTCGTGCTCGAACCCTTCGGGCCGGGCGCCGTCATCGTGCGCGAGACGCCGGCCATGCTGGGCGATGTCGATGCCGAGGCGCTGACCCGCGACATCGCCGAGCACCTCGCCGAATGGGACAGCACCGCGCCGCTCGAGCGGCGCCTGATGGCGGTCGCCGCCACCATGGCCTGCCACGGCTCGGTGAGAGCGGGCCGGCTGCTGCGCCCTGCCGAAATGAACGCGCTCCTGCGCGAGATGGAGGCGACGCCCGGCTCGGCCCAGTGCAACCACGGCCGGCCGACGTCGGTAACGCTGTCGCTGGCCGACGTGGAACGCCTCTTCGGGCGCCGGTGACGGTCAGGCGCCCGGCGGCGCCACGAAGTCGGCGGGGACCGCCTCCAGCGCCAGGGCGACACGGCGCTTCACCTCGTCCTTCACCGGCTCGCAGGCGGTGAGGATCTCCCGCGCCCGCAGGAAGTCCAGCACGCGGAACCGGTCGACCGGCGGGCGCAGGTGGATGGTCGGGCGGTGCTCCGCGAGCCGCGCGGTGCTCAGCACCTGCATCATCAGCGTCACCGATCCGAACATGGCGTCCCATGGCTCGGGGATGACGTCGTCGATCTCCCGTTCGGCCCCCGATCCGTTGAGGACGTCGACGGCGAGCGTCACCGCTGCCGAGACGCGGTCCACCGGGACCGGGTTGATCGTGCCGCCGTCGACCAGCACGTGGCCGCGGTGTCGCACGGGGCGGATGACGCCGGGAATGGCCATCGAGGCGGCCACCGCCGGCACCAGCGGGCCGTCTGAGAAGGCGACGTCGGTGCGGGCGTAGAAGTCGGTCGCGACCACCGTCAGCGGCGTCACCAGCTCCTCGAAGGTCGCAGGGATCACCGGCGGCAGGAAGGCCGCCAGCAGCTTCTCCGCGTCCACCAGGACCGGATTGGTCAGGCCGCCACGCAGAATGTCGGAGAAGCGGCCCACCCGCGCCGCGAACAGGGCGCGCAGCACGTCGGGCTTCATGCGCATCACGCCGAGGGCATAGTCCCGCATGGCGGCGCCGCTCATGCCGGCGCAATAGCAGGCGCCGACGATGGCGCCGATGGAGGTGCCGGCCACCACCCGCGGGCGGATGCCGAGTTCGTCGAGCGCCTCGATCACCACGATGTGGGCGAGGCCCTTGGCGCCGCCGCCGCCGAGGACGAGCGCGAGGTCCGGCGTCGGCGCCGGGGTGATGTTGGATGCGGTCATGGCCCCAAGTCTAGCCCAGCCGCCCGCATGGCGGGAGCCCGATGGCCGGCTTGCCCTCGCAGGGCTGGCGGGCTTTCATCGTCGCGACTGCAAGGCGGATGAATCATGATCGACCTGACAAGCGCCCTCGGGCCCTCCTTCGACGCCGGCAAGGCGCCCGCCGACGCGCTTGCGGTCAACGCCGCGATCGTCAAGCGGCTGGAGACCTGGGACAACTGGGCCTATCCCCCGGCCGTCATCCGACAGATGCGGCGGGAGGGACGCGGCGCCTTTCCGGCGCCCATCCCCTCGCCGCGGGCCCGTACCATCACCATGGACGGCCCGCACGGCCCCATCGACCTGAGGATCATCGCGCCGGACAGTCCGCGCGGCATCTATGTCCACATCCATGGCGGCGGCTGGGTGCTCGGCAGCGTCGACCAGCAGGACCAGTGGCTGGAACGCTTCGCCGACCGTGCCGGCATGGCCTGCGTCTCCATCGACTACCGCCTCGCGCCCGAGCACCCCTATCCGCAGGGCCCTGACGACTGCGAGGCCGCCGCGCTGTGGATCGCCGGCGAGGCGAAACGGCTCTTCGGCACGGACCGCATGGTCATCGGCGGGGAGAGCGCCGGCGCGCACCTCGCGGCGGTGACGCTGCTGCGCCTGCGCGACCGCCACGGCGTCATGCCGTTCCGCGCCGCCAATCTCCACGCCGGCTGCTACGATCTCGCCCTCACCCCCTCGGTGCGCCGCTGGGGCGCCGAGAAGCTGGTGCTCAATACCCGCGACATCGAGATGTTCGTCCGCCACTTCCTCGTCCAGGGCGGCGATGTGCGCCATCCCGACATCTCGCCGCTCCATGCCGACCTGAAGGGCCTGCCGCCGGCTCTCTTCACCGTCGGCTCGCTCGATCCGCTGCTGGACGACACCCTCTTCATGGCGCCGCGCTGGGCGGCGGCCGGCAACCGCGCCGCGCTAGAGGTCTATGGCGGCGGCTGCCACGTCTTCATCGGCTTCCCCGGCTCCAACACCGACCGCTGCCTCGAACGGATCGAGACCTTCATGGGCGAGGCCTGCGCCGACTGAAGCCGCCTATTCGGCGGCGAGCTTGCGCACCCGCCACTGGGCGAGCAGCGCGCGGAGGGCTGCCGGCCGCACCGGCTTGTTGAGGAGATGCACCGACTTCGCCTGCGCCCTGTCGCGCACCTCCGGGCTGCGGTCCGCGGTGATGAGGATGGCCGGCAGCGACGCCCCGAACCGCCAGCGCAACTGGGTGACGACGTCGAGGCCGTTTCCTTCGTCGAGGTGGTAGTCGACGATGACCACGTCCGGCGGCACCTGGCTGGCGTTGAGTACGTCGTGGGTCGCCGGCCAGCCGTCGGCGATGAGCGTGCGGCAGCCCCATCCGGAGAGCAGCGCCTCCATGCCGTGCAGGATCTTCGGCTCGTTGTCGATGGCGAGCACGGTCAGCCCGTCGAGAGGTGCCGCCGGGAGAGGTGACGGCGCGGGGCCGGGCGCCACCGCCGGCAGGGCGGGGGCGATGGGCACCGTCACCGAGAAGGTCGAGCCACGGCCGACCTTGGACCTCACGGTCAGCTTGTGTTCCAGGACGCGGGCGATGCGCTCGACGATGGAGAGCCCGAGGCCGAGACCGCGCGCCACCTTCGCGCCCTGCTCAAGGCGCTGGAACTCCTGGAAGATGATCCGCTGCTTGGCCTGGGGAATGCCTGGCCCGCTGTCGTGCACCTCCAGCGACAGCTTCTTGCCGCGCCGGCGGCAGCCGATCACCACGCCGCCGCTGGCCGTGTACTTGATGGCGTTGGAGATGAGGTTCTGCAGCAGGCGGCGCAGCAGTCGCCGGTCGGAATGGATGGCGAGCGCCGTCGGCACGAAGGTGAGGCTGAGCCCCTTCTGCTCGGCGATGGGAGCGAACTCCACCCCGAGCTGGCGGAACAGCTCGTCGATGCGGAAGCTGCCGAACTCCGGCTTCATCGCGCCCGCGTCCAGGCGGGAGATGTCGAGGAGCGCGGCGATGATCTCCTCCACCGCCTCCAGCGAGGCGTCGACATTGTCGACGAGGCGCCGCTCGTCGCCGCCGGTGCGCCGCTCCACGAGGCTGGTCGTGTAGAGCCGCGCGGCGTTCAGCGGCTGCAGGATGTCGTGGCTCGCCGCCGCCAGGAACCGCGTCTTGGAGAGGTTCGCCTCGTCGGCTTCCTGCTTGGCCAGCGCCAGCTCGGCATTGAGCCGCGTCAGCTCCTCGGTGCGCTCGCGCACGCGGCGCTCCAGCGTCTCGTTGGCGCGCTCCAGTTCCTCGGCCGCGGCCACCGAGGCGGTGACGTCGGTATAGGTCGTGACCACGCCGCCGTCCGGCAGCCGCGCCGCGCGCACCTCGATGAAGAGGCCGAGCCGGGCGAGGCGCTCGATCTGCGGCTCGTCGGCGCGCAGCAGGCGGTCGGCACGCTCGGCCACCAGCGTGTCGATGTCGCCGGGCCCGAACTCGCCGCGCACCGCCAGCGCCCTGAGGATGCGGTCGAAGCCGGCGCCGATGTGCAGCGTCTCCGCCGGCAGGGCGAGCACCTCGGCGAAGGGCCGGTTCCACACCATGAGATTGCCGTCGGCATCGAAGACGCTGACCCCCTGGCGGGCATGCTCCAGCGCCGTCTGCAGAACCTCGCGGTTGTACTGCATGGCCGCATTGGCGTCGTCGAGCAGCTTCAGCGCGTCGGTGGTCGACACCGAGCGCTTCTTCAGCAGCAGCGACAGGACGAGGCGCGAGGAGGCCGTGCCGATGGCCGAGGCGAGCAGGCGCTCCGAATAGCGCAAGAGGTCGATGTCGGCCTCCGCCGCGCCCTCCAGCGGCAGGCCCTGCTCCATGGCGTAGCTCTCGAAGGCGGCATGCGTGCGCTCGGCCCCGAGATAGCGCGCCACGGTCGCACGCACGTCCTCCACCGTCACCGCGCTGCGCCAGAGGCGGAAGCTCGGCGCATAGTCGGAGGCCGGGGAAGGCAGGAAGATCTTGGCCTGCATGACCTCGATGGCCGAGGCGCGGCGCAGGAACGAGACGCCCACATAGAGGATGACGTTGAGCAACAGCGACCAGAAGACGCCGTGGGCGAGCGGCGGCAGGTCGACCATGCCGAAGAGGTTCTGCGGCCTCAGCCAGGCGATTCCGAAGGGGCCCTCGGCAACGAGTCGCGAGGGCAGGGCGCCGGTCGTCGTCAGCATGGGGAGGAGAAGCGTGTAGGTCCACACCGCGAGGCCGCCCGCCATGCCGGCGACCGCGCCGGTGGCATTGGCGCGCCGCCAGAACAGACCGCCGAAGAAGGAAGGCGCGAGCTGAGTCACCGCCGCGAAGGACAGGAGGCCGATGGAGGCGAGCTGCGCCTCGCCGGCGATGCGATAGTAGAGATAGGCGAGGATCATCACCGCGAGGATGATCGTGCGCCGGATCATCAGGATGGTCGGGCCGAGGTCCGTGCGCTCGTCGGCCGCGCCTTCGGCGGCGAGCAGGCGACCGCGCAATGTCAGCAGCGAGGGGATGACCACGTCGTTGGAGATCATGATCGACAGCGCGACGCTCGCCACGATCACCATGGCGGTCGCGGCCGACAGGCCGCCGATGAAGGCCGCCAGCGTGAGGAGTTCGTTGCCCCGCGACATGGGGAGCGCGACCACCGTCATGTCGCTGTCCATGGAGCCGGCCGGGAAGACGAGGAGCCCGGCCACCGCGATGGGGATGACGAAGAGGTTGATCAGCACGAGATAGAGGGGGAACAGCCAGGACGCGCGGCGGATCTCGGCTTCCGAATGGTTCTCCACGACCCCGACGTGGAACATGCGCGGCAGCAGGATGCCGCAGCAGAAGGACAGCGCGCTCATCGTCAGGAAGGTGGACAGGTCCGGCCAGCGCAGCACCGAGGCGGCGATGTCCGGCCGCGAGCGTGCCTGGCCGAAGAGGTCTGAAAAGCCGTCGAACATCACGTAGGTCGTGTAGAGCCCGATGGCGAGGAAGCAGACGAGCTTAACGATGGATTCCGCCGCCACCGCCAGGATCAGCCCGTCCTGGTGCTCCGTCGCGTCCGCGTGGCGGGTGCCGAACAGCATGGCGAAGACCGCCATAGACACCGCCACCACCAGCGCCAGGTCGCCGAAGAAGGGCAGTTCCTGCGTGACGTTGACGATCTCGTCCGGCCGGATCGTCGTCATCAGCGAGGACGACACCGCCTTCAGCTGCAGCGCCACGTAGGGGATCGTTCCCACCGTGACGATGAGGCAGACCATGCCGGCCACTGCCTGGCTCTTGCCGTAGCGGGCGCCGATGAAGTCGGCGATGGAGGTGATGTTCTGCGTCTTGGCGATCCGCACCACGCGGCGGATCAGCGGCCAGAACAGCGCAAAGAGCACCATGGGTCCGATATAGATGGCGAGGAAGTCGAAGCCCGAGCGCGACGCGAGACCGACCGAGCCGAAGAACGTCCAGGAGGTGCAGTAGACCGCCAGCGACAGCGGGTAGATCCAGGTCTGGCTCTGGCGAATGGCCTTTTCCCGCGCCCGCCGGCGATCTCCCCAATAGGCGACGACGAAGAGCGCGCCGAGATAGGCGAAGGCGGTCAGGATGATGACCAGGCCCATGCTCATGGCAGCGGCGTCGGGTGCAGGACCATCGGGACAGTCGTCATGGCGGAGCCGCGGCTCGAAGGGGCGGCGATCTGACCATGCGGCATGCCAGCTGTCCATTGCCGGCGTGCCTTCCCCAAGGGAAGTTGGTTGCCTTCCCCCCGAATCTGGCCGAACCTGCCGGTCCGCCGCACCGACCGGCAGACAAGAGGCCCGCCATGCTCAAGGAATTCCGTGAATTTGCCCTCAAGGGCAATGTCGTCGACCTCGCGGTCGGCGTCATCATCGGCGCCGCCTTCGGTCGCATCGTCGAATCGATCGTCGGCGACCTCTTCATGCCGATCCTCGGCGCCATCGGCGGCTTCGACTTCACCAACTATTTCCTGGCGCTGAGCAAGTCCGTCACTGCCACCAACCTCGCCGATGCGCAGAAGCAGGGCGCCGTCATCGCCTATGGCCGCTTCATCACCATCGCCATCAACTTCATGATCATCGCCGCCGTGATGTTCATGGTGGTGAAGGGCATGAACCGCCTCAAGCGGCAGCAGGAAGCGGAGCCGGCGAAGCCCGCCGAGACCCCGGCCGACGTGCAGCTGCTCACGGAGATACGCGATCTCCTGAAGAAGTAGGGGTGATCAGGGCGCGCGCAGGAACAGGAGCTGCGTCTCGCCCGCCTCGCGCCGTTCCTCGGTTTCGAAGCCGTCGGGAACAGCGACGGCCACGTCCGCCGCCTCCTCCAGCACCACGAGCGCCTGCGGGGCGAGCCAGCCGCCCTCGCGCGCGCTCGCAAGCGCCCGCTCGCCGAGGCCCTTGCGGTAGGGCGGGTCGCAGAAGGCGAGGGTGAAGGGCTCGAAGGGAGCGAGGGCCCCGAGCCTCGTCGCGTCCCGCTTCAGCAGCCCCGTGACGCCCGCCAGCCCCATCGCGTCGACATTGCCGCGGATGAGACCGCGCGCCTCGGCGCTCTGGTCGACGAAGGCCGCATAGACCGCGCCGCGCGACAGCGCCTCGAGGCCGAGGGCCCCCGTCCCCGCGAAGAGATCGATGACCCGTGCGCCGTCGCACGGGTCGCCGTAACCGTGGACGAGCACGTTGAACAGGCTCTCACGCAGCCGGTCCGAGGTCGGGCGGATCGTGTCCGACCTCGGGCCGAGCAGGCTGCGCCCGCGAAACTTGCCGCCGACGATGCGCAAGGCTCAGCGGTCCCGCTTGCCCCCGAAGGGCTTGCCGCCCGGCTTTCCGCCGAAGGGCTTGCCCCCCGGCTTTCCGCCGAAGCTCTTGCCCCCGAACGACTTGCCCCCCGAGGGGCGGTCGCCGAAGGACCGCTCTCCGCGGGCGCCGCCGAAGCTCTTTCCGCCAGAGGGCTTGTCGCCGAACGAACGCCCGCCCGACGGACGGTCGCCGAAGGACTTGCCGCCATAGGGCTTGTCGCCGAAGGAGCGCCCGCCGGAGGGACGATCGCCGAAGGACTTGCCGCCATAGGGCTTCCCACGCGGACGGTCGCCGTCCGGACGCTCGGCCCGGTCACCGAAACGGCTCTCGCGGGGCTTGAAGTCCCGGCCGCCGCCGCCGCTCCGTTCCTCGCGGTCGCCCCAGGGCTTGAAGTCCCGGCGCGGCGCATCGCCGTCGCGATCGCGGACCGGCCGGTCGCCACGCGGTTTGAAGTCGCGGCGCGGAGCCTCGCCGTCACGGTCGCGGAAGGGCCGCTCGCCGCGGGGCTTGAAGTCGCCGCGCGGAGCGTCGCCATCGCGATCCCGGAACGGGCGGTCGCCACGCGGCTTGAAATCACCGCGGGGCTTGAAGTCGCCACGCGGAGCGTCGCCATCGCGATCCCGGAACGGGCGGTCGCCGCGGGGCTTGAAGTCGCCACGGGGCTTGAAGTCGCCGCGCGGAGCATCGCCATCGCGGTCCCGGAACGGGCGGTCGCCACGCGGCTTGAAATCACCGCGGGGCTTGAAGTCGCCGCGCGGAGCGTCGCCGTCGCGATCCCGGAACGGACGGTCGCCACGCGGCTTGAAATCGCCGCGGGGCTTGAAGTCGCCGCGCGGGGCATCGTCGCGGCTGCGGAACGGACGCTCGCCGCGATCCTCCGCCTGGCGTGCCTGGCGGTTCTCGAAGCGCTCCTGCCGCTCCGCGGCCGGGCCGTCGCCGCCCATCTTCTCGACGCGGACGCGGCGGCCACGCGAATCGGTCAGCGGGGCGCCGCGCTTGAAGTCGCGCTCGCCGCCCTCCTCGCCGGCGCGGCCGCCCTTGTAGGCGGGCCGTGCCTTGTTGCGCGGGCCGAAATCCGTCGCCTCGCCGTCGCGCCAGACGCGCGGACGGTTGCCGAAGCGATGCTCGGGGGTCTTCGACGCGCCACGGTCGCCCTCGTCGCGGTCACGGCC
>NZ_JBQVQL010000136.1:0-8540 GCF_052440005.1 Phreatobacter sp. | reverse complement strand
CGGGCGCCGGCGATCACGAGGCGCCAGGCCTCGCCGCCGAGCCGGGCCAGGGCCTCGATCAGGACGTCGTAACCCTTGCGCGGCGAGAGCGCGCCGACCGCCAGGATGACGGGTGCCGGCTCGCCCGAGCCGCGCGCGCGGGGAACGGGGTCGGTGCCCGGTTCCGCCACGGTGATGCGGTCCGGGGCGACATCGTAGTCCTCGGCGAGGATGCGGGCGGTGGAGCGGCTGGTGACGACGACCGCACGCACGTGGGACAGGGCCGTCCGCTCGCTGGTCCGAAGCCGCTCGGCCGCTTCGGGCGCGATGCCGCTCTCCAGCGCCAGAGGATGGTGGACCAGCGCCACGATCGGGCTCTTGATCGAGAGGCAGATGCTTTCGGGCAGGGCGCCGTAGGCGAGGCCGTCGATGAGCAGCACGTCACCGGCGGGCAGCGAAACGAGGGCGCCTGCCGTGCGCAGGAGATCATCCGCCGACGGGCTGGGATAGGTACCGGGCAGGGCGAGGTGGACGAGGTCGACGCCCGCAGCGCCGGCGCGGGCCAGCACCTCCCGGTCATAGCGATAGCCGCCGGTCGGGGTCGCGAGGTCGCCGGGGATGGCGAAGACCGCCCGCGTCATGGAACGCGCCCGCCGGACCGCACGGGGTCAGGCCCGCCGGGCAAGCGGCGCCTCGAAGGTGGCGCGGGCGAGATCGTGTTCATGCAAGGTGACGCGGATCTTGGCGAGGCCCGAGGCATCGGCGCCGAGCGCGCCGGACGCGGCGGCCTCGGCCATGCGGTCGAAGACGTATTTGCAGAGGAATTCGGTGGTCGTGAGCTGGCCCGCAAATTCGGGCAGCGTGTCGAGGTCCTGGTAGGCGAGCCGCTTCAGCGTCTTGCCGAGCACGTCCAGCGCCGCGCCGATGTCGACGACGACGTTCTGGGCTGTCAGCGTCTCGCGGAAGAAGGCGACGTCGATGACGAAGCTCGCGCCGTGCTTGCCCTGGGCCGGCCCGAAGAAGGGATCGGGCAGGGAGTGGGCGATCATGATGCGGTCGCGAACTTCGACGGAATACATGGAGGTCTCCAAGACTGTCAGGCGGAGAGAGGGCGTTGGCCCAGGAACTGACCGAAACGAATGAGGTAGCCGTCCGGATCCTGGAACATCACTTCGCGCTGGCCCACCTCGACATCACCCTTACGATACCAGGCGTCTCTCGGCTCACGGAACAGGGGCCAGTTATTCTGGACCAGGAGAGCGAGCGTCGGACCGACGTCGTCGACCTGGATCTGGAAGTTGATGCCGCGCCCGAATGGCGGCTCGAGGTTGCCGCCCGTCCAGGTCTCGCCCCGGGGGTGATCGGGCGAGCGCTGCTCGACCAGCATCACGTGGGCGCTGGCGCGCATCAGATAGGCGAAGCGGTGCTCGGGGCGCTGGTAGCGGATGCGAAAGCCCATGACGTCGA
Source organism: Phreatobacter sp. (assembly GCF_052440005.1). GTDB lineage: Bacteria > Pseudomonadota > Alphaproteobacteria > Rhizobiales > Phreatobacteraceae > Phreatobacter. Next base: position 7,094 of record NZ_JBQVQL010000136.1, on the reverse strand, counting down.
GCCAGAAAGCGAGGCTGCGGTCGAGATCCGCCACCACCAGTTCCGGAACGAGTGGCGGGACGATCTCCCGGTCCGCGGCCTGATCAGCCATAGCGCACCGCGGTCATCAGCCCCTGCGCGCCGGGTTCGAGGATTTTCGGCAGCGCGGCGGGCAGGTCGGCGAAGGCCACCTCGGCGGTGATGAGCTGGTCGAGGCGGTCGTCGGCGAGGAGGCCGAGGGCCTTTTCGAGCCGCCTCGCATAGGACCAGCGCGGCCGCCGGGAGGTTGCGACCATGCCGACCTGCGAGGAGATCAGCTTCAGGCGCTTCGAATGGAAGCCGGCGCCGAGCGGCACGGCCGGGTCCTGGTCGCCGAACCAGGAGAGCTCGACGACGGTCGCCTCGTCGCCGCAGCAGGCGAGGGCGCAGGCGAGGCCCGCCGATGTCGCGGAGGCATGAAAGGCCACGTCGCAGTCTGCCGGGCCGTCCAGCGGCTTCTGGAACTTCACGCCGAAGAGTTTCGCGAAGTCGCGGCGGGAGGGCTCGAGGTCGACGAGGGTCACCTCGGCGCCAGGAATCTGCGAGACGAGAAAGGTGACGAGCAGGCCGAGCACGCCGCCGCCGACCACGACGATCCGATCTCCGGGGCCGACGCCCGAATCCCAGACGGCGTTCAGCGCCGTTTCCATGTTCGCGGCGAGAATGGCCCGCCGCGCCGGCACGCCCTCGGGCAGCGGCACCACCGAGACCTTGTCGGTGGGGGCGAGGAAGCGGGTCTGGTGGGGTCCGAGAGTGAAGACGGTGCGGCCGACGAGATGATCCGGGCCCGCCTCCACCTCGCCGACGGCGCAGTAGCCGTATTTCACCGGGAAGGGAAAGTCGCCCTCCTGCAGCGGACAGCGCATCCGGTCGCGTTCGGGGGCTGCGACAAGGCCGTTGAAGACGAGCCTTTCCGTGCCGCGGCTGACACCGCTATAGATCATGCGAATTTCGGCGTCGGCCGGTCCGCGTTCATCCAGCGTTGTGTTGCGCAGGTCTACCGTCCGGCGCGAGACGTACCAGAGGGCTCGGGCGGTCGCCGCCATATGCTTCTCCCGTTTCGCCGCCCGCTCCGGGCGACGGAGGCCATCGATGACTGATCTCTCGCCGTTTCCGGCAACGACCGGCGGCACCGTCTCGCAGCAGGGCTCTACGACGCCGACGGGTGTCCAGTCCACGGCAGAATTGCGCCGGCGCCGCCTCATCGTGCTGGCGCTGAACGTCGTCACCTGGCTTCTGCTCAACGGGGCGGCCTGGTCCGTCCTCGGCACGGGCGGCTGGACGCCGGTCGACGCGGTACTGGCCCTCGCCTTCGCCATCGCCACGCCCTGGACGGTTCTCGGCTTCTGGAACGCGGTGATCGGCCTGTGGCTGCTGCACCGGAACGGCAACGCCATGACGGAGGTGGCGCCCTTCGCGGTCGCCGGCAACGTGCCGACCCCCCTCGCCATCCGGACCGCCGTGTTTATGACGCTGCGCAACGAGGATCCCGAGCGGGCCATCGGCCGCCTCGCCATCGTCAAGGAAAGCATCGACGCCACCGGCGAGGGCAGCCAGTTCGACTATTTCATCCTCTCCGACACCAACCGGCCGGAGATTGCCGAGCGCGAGGAAAAGGCCGCGGCCACCTTCGCGTCCGTCGCCGGCGAGGGCCGGGTCGTCTACCGCCGCCGCACCGACAATGCCGGCTTCAAGGCCGGCAACGTTCGCGACTTCCTCGACCGCTGGGGCTCGCGCTACGAGCTCATGCTGCCGCTCGACGCCGACAGCCTGATGGCCGGCGCCACCATCGTGAAGCACGTGAGGATGATGCAGGCCCATCCGCGGATCGGCATCCTGCAGAGCCTCGTGGTGGGCATGCCCTCCTCGTCGGCCTTCGCCCGCATCTTCCAGTTCGGCATGCGTCAGGGCATGCGCGCCTACACGATGGGGCAGGCCTGGTGGGTGGGTGATTGCGGACCGTTCTGGGGGCACAACGCGCTGGTGCGCATCCGCCCCTTCATGGAGGACTGCCACCTGCCGGTGCTCGGCGGCTCGCCGCCGCTCGGCGGCCACATCCTCTCGCACGATCAGGTGGAGGCGACCTTCATGCGCCGCGCCGGCTACGAGGTCCGCGTGCTGCCGGTGGAGGAGGGCTCCTGGGAGGAGAACCCGCCGACCATCCTCGAGTTCTCGCGCCGCGACGTGCGCTGGTGCCAGGGCAACATGCAGTATGTGAAGCTGCTGGACCAGCCGGGCCTGAAGCCGATCAGCCGGTTCCAGCTCGTCTGGGCCATCCTGATGTTCGTCGGCGTGCCGGCCTGGACGCTGATGATCGCGCTTTCGCCCTTCCTCGCCTGGCACGGGCCGAGCCGCGAAGCCTTCCCCGTCGGCTTCGCCGCGACCGTCTACGTCCTCTTCTTCCTCATGTACCTGATGCCGAAGATCGCCGGTTTCGCCGACGTGCTGATGAGCGAGGGCGGCACTGCGCGCTACGGCGGCAGGCTGCGTTTCCTCGTTGCGGCGGCGACCGAGCTCGTCTTCTCCTTCCTCCTCGGCGCGCTGACCTCCTTCCGCATCACCGTTTTCATGATCGGCCTCGCCTTCGGCAGGTCGGTGGTCTGGGGCGGCCAGCAGCGCGACGCCATGGCGCTGACGTGGCGCGAGGCCTGGGACGCGTTCTGGCCGCAGATGGCCTTCGGCTGGGTCGTCTTCGGCCTGCTCTGGGGCGCCTCGCCCGCCGCGGCGCTGTGGTCGCTGCCGCTGACCGCTGGGTTCCTGATCGCCGTGCCCTTCGCCGTGGTCACGGCGTCGCCGCGCCTCGGCCGGCTCTTCGTCACCACCCGCTTCTGCGGCATCCCCGAGGAGTTCGCCATGCCGGACGAGATCGCCCGGGCGCGCGCGTCATGATGTCCCTCGACCAGCGCATCGCCGAGGCGGTTGCCGTCGCGAAGTCGGTCGTCACCTATCACGGCGACACCGCCAAAAACGCCGCGATGGACGCGCTCTACCGCCGCTTCGTGCCCCAGGGCGGCCTCGCCTTCGACGTCGGCAGCCATGTCGGCGACCGGGTCGCGAGCTTCCGCCGCCTCGGCGCGCGGGTCGTGGCGCTGGAGCCGCAGCCGGGGCCGGCCGGCGTCATCGCCCGGCTCTTCGAGGGTGACCCGCGGGTGACGCTGCTGCGCGCCGCATGCGGCGCCGCGGAGGGCGAGATCAACCTCCGTATCAATACCGCCAACCCCACGGTCAGCACCGCGTCCCACGCCTTCGTCGCCTCCGCGGCCGGCGCGGAGGGCTGGGACGGCCAGGTCTGGGACCGCGAGATCAGCGTTCCCTGCCTCACCCTTGACCGGCTGGTCGCAGACTACGGCGTGCCGAACTTCGCCAAGATCGACGTCGAGGGCTTCGAGGCCGACGTGCTCGAGGGCCTGTCGCAGCCGCTCCCCGCTCTTTCCTTCGAGTTCACCACCATCCAGCGCGAGGTGGCCTTCGAATGTCTGGACAGGCTGTCGGGGCTCGGTGACTACGGCTTCGACGTGGCGCTCGGGGAGAGCCAGAGCCTCACCTTCGGCCGCTTCGTCGACCGGGCGACGATGACCGCCCATCTGGCGGGTCTTCCCCACGCCGCCAATTCCGGCGATGTCTATGCGGTGCTCGCGAAGGACTGATCGATGCGTCTCGCCCTAGCCGCAGCCGCGCTCCTCGCGAGCGTCGCCGCCCATGCCGCCTCCCTCGACGGCCTGCCGGTGGAGGTGACCAATGCCTCCGAGCCGGTTCTCTGCGCGGAAAAGGACAACGTCACGCTCAACCTGACGAACCCGCAGGTGCGCGCCTTCCGCATCGAGGCCGCTCACCCGGCCTATATCGGCTCGCTCGCCGTCGACCGTTTCGCACCCGACTGGACCGCCTGTCCGATGAAGGAGGAGGCGCTCGCCCAGCCGATGCCCCAGCGCATCACCCTCTACGAGACGGTGGAGTGGCAGGTGGTCGGCTATCGCGAGCAAGGCTTCTGGCGACCCTCCGACACCACGGTGAAGATCGGCGAGCGCACGGAGCGCAACATCCACCTCCTGCAGATCTGGTACCGTTTCCGCGATCGCGCCGAGGAGGTGCTGGTCCTCTATCCGACCGACGGCTACTGGCGCGCCCGGCCGCTGCCGCCCTCCAATCTTCGCTGGACCGCCTACGGCTCGTCCTTCCTGATCGGGCCGGTGGTCGTCGAGGGCCGGCCCATAGTCAAGATCAGCGAGGTCGCCTTCGACCCTGCGACCAAGACCTTCACCCTGACCTATCCGGACGGCAACAGCGCCACGGTGCGGCTCTCGACGCTGAACCAGGAGATGATCGGCCTCGACGTCGCCTTTGCCCGCCCCATCGCCGGGGGCCCCTTCGCGGCGCTGCGCTCGATGTACGTGACCGAGTTCAACGCCGACGTTGCCCGCATCGCGGTGCGCGAGAAGGATGCGCCGGGCTGGCGGGAAGAGCCCATCATGCCGTTCCGAGGGGCCAATGCCACCGACCTCTGGGCCGGCCGCCTCGCCGCCTCGCGCCACAACACCTCGGCCCCGGACATGGTGTTCAACGCCTTCCGCGCGGCTCCGCCGCAGCTCGCGGCGCCTGCCATCGACAAGTGACGGGGCGGCGTCCCTGCCGCTGCGGTGGTTTTATGGAACCGTGGCACTCACGCGGCGTTCAGCATTGCTGATTTAGCTTCCTGCCGCGTCATCGTCCTCCTCGAGGTTTTCTTTCATGGTCCGTCGCATCCGCAAGGCTGTGTTCCCCGTCGCCGGGCTCGGCACGCGTTTCCTGCCCGCCACCAAGGCGATCCCGAAGGAAATGCTCACCGTCGTGGATCGCCCGGTGATCCAGCACGTGGTGGACGAGGCCCGCGAAGCGGGAATCGAGCATTTCGTTTTCGTCACCGGCCGCAACAAGCAGGTGATCGAGGATCACTTCGACAAGTCGTTCGAGCTCGACACGACGCTTGCGGCGCGGTCGAAGACGGCGGCGCTGGACGAACTGAAGCGCGACCTGCCGGCGGCGGGCGCCACGTCCTTCACGCGCCAGCAGGAGCCGCTCGGCCTCGGCCATGCGGTGTGGTGCGCGCGCGATATCGTCGGCGACGAGCCCTTCGCGCTGTTGCTGCCCGACATGCTGCACCTGGCAAAGGCCGGTGCGAAGGGCTGCATCGCCGCGATGATCGAGGCCTACAACGAGACTGGCGGCAATTTCGTGGCCGGTTATGAGGTCCCCGACAGCGAGACCCATCAGTACGGCATCATCGGCAAGGGCAAACCGGCGGCCGGCGGCGCCTATGAGATCGGCGAGATGGTCGAGAAGCCGCCGAAGGGCACGGCGCCGTCCAACGTCGCCATTTCCGGACGCTACATCCTGCAGCCGGAGATCTTCCGCATCCTGGAGACGCAGGAGCGCGGCGCTGGCGGCGAGATCCAGCTGACCGACGGCATGCTGAAGCTGAAGGGCGAGCAGCCCTTCTTCGGCTTCACCTTCGACGGCGAGATCCACGACACCGGCACCAAGCTCGGCTTCCTCACCGCCAACCTCGCCTATGCGCTCCGCCGCGACGACCTGGCGGGACCGCTGCGCCAGGAGATCGCGCGGCTGCGCGGCTGAGTTATCCGCAGGCTAGCGCTGCAGCCTGAGGCCGAACAGCACCACGTTGGCCGAGTAACTCTGCCCGGCCTCGTTGGACTGAAGCGTCTCGCGGCGGAGTTCGCCGCGGATCTGCAGGTTGCGCGAGGCGCGGTAGATCAGCCCGACGGAGGCGACGGTGCGCTGGTCGACGCGGGCGGTGCCGCGGTAGGTGTCGCGCCCGTAGGCCAACTTCGCCGTGCCCGAGAGCCAGCGGCGGAAGGCGTGTTCGAGCTCCAGCGAGACGTCCCGGCGCTCGATTCCTGAGGCGCCGGTCGTGAAGCTCTCGTCGATCAGCGACTTCGCCGTGAAGCGGACCGTCGTGAGGGCAGTGGCGGTCCAGACCAGCGAGGCGTCGAAGACCGGGACGGCGATGTCGCCGAAGGTCGGCTCGAGATTGTCGCGGACGAGGTAGCCGGCCGAGATCTCGCCGGTGATGAGCCGGGTCAGCTCGAAGGTGGTGCCGACGCGGTAGGTGGTCGCGGTGGAGCCCTGCAACGTGCCGCCCGTCGAGACCCTCTGGTCGAAGCGGCGCTGGTCGATGGCCGCCTCGACGAATGGCCGGAGGCCCGGCGTCAGTTCGTAGGAGGCGCGCAGGCGCGCTCCCATGGCGTTGTAGTTGCGCTCACCCCACGGCAGCACCGTGCCGGCATTGGTGACGGCATCGTCGTAGATGTAGCGGTCGAAGGTGCCGCGCAGGCTGAGCTGCAGGCGACCGAAGTCCTGCACCACCCCGAGGGTTGCGCCGGACTGGTGGATGAGCGGCAGGTTGCGCAGGCCGTCGGGAGAGGACGGCAGGTTCGACGAGCCCGGCGAATTGGTGTTGAGGAGGTAGCGCGCCTCGCCCTCGACGCGGGTGTCGCGGGAGACGTCGACGCGGCCGGTGACCACGGCATTTACCTCGGGCCGGTTGACGCCGGGGTCGGAGAAATAGGCCGAATAGGTGCCGCGCAGCCGTGCCGTCAGCTCGTGGCGGGACCAGTCCGAGCGGGCCTGCACCTCGCCGTAGGACTGGGTGAACAGCGAACCCGAACCGCCGGAGGGCAGGCGGCGCGGGTTGGAATCATAGCCGATGGTCGCATCCACCGTCGGCGTGACGATGAAGCTGCCTAGGCGGATGCCGGTGGGCGCGAAGGGATCGGCCTCCGGCTGGGCCCGCCGGTCATAGGAGACGACCTCGCCGGTGCGTGGATCGATCACGGTGGCGCGGCCCAGCGGATTGGCGTTCGGCAGCACCCGGCCGGAGGGCAGCTGGGTGCGCTCGGTGACGATGGGCACGTCGACCGGCCGGCGCGGCTGAACCGGTGTCGCGACGCCGCGCAGGCCGCGGTCGAGGGCGCGTGCATCGTCGCGGCTCGGGGCGAGGGAGACCGGAGCGCGTGAAATCGCCGGGGTGAGGGGTCTGAGACCCGTCTGGCGGGCGGTCGCGGCGGGCAGGGCGGGCC
>NZ_JBQVQL010000135.1:0-8672 GCF_052440005.1 Phreatobacter sp. | reverse complement strand
GGCAAGGACGGCGCCCGAGGTGCCCGCGCGCACGTCCATGCCCGCCGGCGCCACCACGAGGGCGGCCAGCGCCTCGGCGAGGCCGAGGGCTATGAGGATGCGGCTGGCGTTGGGGGAGAGCTGGATGCCGGCGCCGACCTCCTCGAGCGCGGTCGCGCGTTCGAGGACGGTCACCTTCAAACCGGAGCGGGCGAGACAGAGCGCAGCCGTCAGGCCGCCGATGCCGGCACCGGCGATGGTGACGTTGCGCGGGCCCGCCACCGGATCAGGCGTCGGCGAGGGTCTTCACATAGGCGCCGGCCGGACGGGTCTCGTCGGCATGGAGCGCGGAGTCGTACTTGTAGAGCGTCGAGCAGTAGGGGCAGACGATCTCGGTGTCGCCGCCCATGTCGAGGAAGACGTGCGGATGGTCGAAAGGCGCGCGGGCACCCATGCACTGGAATTCCTTCACGCCGATGTGGATGACGGCGACGCCGTCGTCATTGGCGAAATGGGGCACGATGTGATCGGCCATGGCAGGTCCTCGTCCAAGATGCGCGGACCATACTGCCCGCGCGCACGCAAGTGAAGCGGCGTCCGCGGGTTCAGGAGGTCAGCCAGCCGAAGCTCGCCAGCGCCGCGGCCACCAGCGCGACCACCAGCGCCACCACGAGCACGGTCGCGACGATGCCGATGGCGTGGCCGGCGGCCACCAGCATCCCGTCCTCCTCGAGAAGGCCGATGGACAGCACCACCAGCGCGACGCCCGGCGGGAAATTGCCGATCCACGACAGCGGCAGCGCGAGGATGCCGCCGAGCAGCACGAACATGGCGCCGAGCGCGACGTGCCCGAGGCCGCGGGTCAGGAAGGTCCAGCGCGGCCGCGCCACCCGTTCGAGCTTGGCCACCCAGCCGATCGTGCGGTCCACCATCGCCGCGAGCTGGGCGCGCGGCAGCGACCTGTCACCGATGGCCGACGGCAGCCAGGGCGCATGCCGCCCGACCATCATCTGCAGTCCGACCAGCCCGATGACGACGCCGGAGACGGTGGAAACGCCGGGGATCATCGGGATGATGTTGGGCAGGGCGAAGATCAGCACCAGGAGGCCGAAGGCGCGGTCTCCGAGGGTCTCGGTCAGTTGCGCCAGCGAGATCCGGTCCCCCTCACCCACGGTCTTGAGGGCGAGGAAGACCTCGGAAGTCCTGAGCGTCGAAGGGTCGGAATTCACCTGCAAGGGCCTGTCTCTCCTCGGCGGGCAAGCCGTCGTCAGAACAGGACGGCCAGTGCGCTCGCAACGACGGTGTAGCCGATTCCGGCACCGACCGCTGTGGCGATCGCGGCGAGCACGAAGCCCGCCGTCACGAGAACACCGTCGCGCTCCGTCAAGCCGAGGCCGAGCACGCAGAGGGCGAGGCCCTGCGGCATGGAGCCGATCCACGGAATCGGCACGATGATCAGGAGCACCGCCAGCACCAGCACGGCGATGCCGACGAGGCGGCGGGCGGTCGGCCCCGCCGCCAGGGCGAAGCGCGGACGCGTGACGGTCTCGATCCGCCGGAGCAGCGGCAGGGTGCGGTTCACCACCTGGGTCAGCCTGGCGCGCGGCAGGGTCGTGCCGGCAATGCGGGCGGGCAGCCACGGCACCTCGCGACCGACGACGATCTGCAGCGCGAGCAGCAGGAGAACGATGCCTGTGAGGATCGGCAGGCCGGGAATCGGTAGGAGGTTCGGCAGGCCGAACAGGATCAGCGACAGTCCGAAGGCGCGCGAGCGCAACGATGCCAGGAGGTCGCCGACCGTAAGGTTCCCCAGCACCTCCGCATGGCTGGATGACTGGGCCGACATCAGTGCCGCAATGATCTGCGAGGTCTTTTCAGGGGCGGGCACGAGAGATTCCGGCAGGGACGAAGGCGCTGACCATACGTCGCCCCGCCGCATCCCGCCACTGCCCTTCGTTCGCGCCGCTGGCCCTTGCGACAATAGGCGCCGGTCAGTGCAGCCAGGCGAGACTCTGCGCCACCCGGAGTTCGCAAGGCCTGACCAGCCGGGAGGAGACCACCGTCACCTGGTGCAGCCGGCCGTCGAGGCTCCTCTCCCAGAAGGCGAGAAAGCGCTTCAGCACCGGGAAATAAGGCGCCTGGTCGTAGTCCTGCCAGAGATATGTCTGCAGCAGCAGCGGATGGTCCGGCATGCGGTAGAGGATTTCGGCGGTGGTGAGGGAATAGCCCTCGATCATCCGGACGAAATCCGCGTCGGCGCGGCGCGGTGCGAGGGATGGGGACTGCTCTGGCATGACGGCCTCCGGCGAAGCTGCGACGATGCACTGGTCGGCGCCCCGTGATCCGGAACGCATCTCCCGGATTGAGCGGCCGGCATGGTTAGCGACCGGTTAACGGGCCGCCCCGGAACGGGCAGCGGCGCAATCATCCGGTGATCTCCCATATGGCGGCATGTCGGTTTCCGTGTGGAAATGCGCCATGCGCGCATGGGGAGTGTGGGGAGCCATCGCCGTCGCATGGTTGCCGGCCGCGGCGCTCGCCGAAGCCGCCGTTGAACGGCGCTCCACCAGTTTCCTCGGCATCGACGCCGCCTTTGACGGCACCTATCTCTCCGCCGGCTTCGACCTCTCACCCTGGCGGCGCCCGGATGGCCGGGGGGTCGCCTTCCGCTTCACCGCCGGCACAGGCCTCTCGCGCTTCCGCATCGACCCCGCCCTGCCTGACCGGGTCGCGGAAACCTCGACCGCCGCACGGCTCATGGCCGGCTGGCGCGAGGAGGGCCGCTGGGGCTCGGCGACGCTCTTCGCCGGTCTCGCCATGGAGACGCGCCGCCTCTCCCCCGCCTTGCCCGACCCGCAGGTCGGCACGCGCTTCGGCCCCGCAATCGCCGTCGACGCGTGGCTCACGCCAGCCGACCGCGTCGCGGTGCAGCTCTTCGCCACCTATGCGACGCCCTTCAACGCCGCCAGCCTGCGAATCGCGCCGGGCTACCTGGTCGGCGCGGGCGTCCATGTCGGGCCGGAGGCGACGTTGAGCGCTCATCACGGCACGCTGCGCACTCGCCTCGGCCTGCACGTGACCGGCCTCACCATCGGGCCGGTCGGCCTGCGCCTGTCCGGAGGCTATGCGCGCGACCGCGGCGGCGCCGGCGGGTTCTATGCCGGCCTGTCGCTATGGCGCCATCACTGAGCGGTCAGGGGGGGGCGCGGCGAAGTCCGGCAGTCCAGGCGCCCGCGGCTCGCGCACCAGGTAGAGCGCGAGGCTGTCGATCCGGTCAGTCAGGCCGAACCGCGGCCGCCAGAGGCGCTCGACGCGTCCGGCCGGCTCCACCACCCGGTAGAAACGGCCGAGGCGCGCCACGACCTCGGCCTCGCGGCGGCTCTCGACGGCCACCAGGACGGGCCGCGAGGCGATGGCGGCAGCGTCGGGCTCCGGCTCCATCGCATAGCGCAGCCGTTCGCCGAACTGCACCACGGGCGGCCGTCCGGACCCGTAGAAGCGCAGGTGCGCCGTCGTGGTGTAGCTCGCCGTGGCGATGGTGCCGGCTCCGGTGCGCCCGGCCGCAGACTCCACCGCCGCCGCCGCCGCCCGCCAGCCGTGGAGCTGGCCGGTGGGGTCGATGGCGAGGGGCGCCAGCCGGAAGGCCGCATGGCCGATGACGAAGAGCCCGAGGAGAACGCCCGTCACCACCGACCAGCGCAGGCTGACCCGAACAATCGCGGCCAGGGCAGGTGCGGCCGGCAGGGCCCTCGCGCCGATCACGGCGACGGCGATGGAGGCCGGCAGCAGGCAGGCCGTCCAGTTGCCCTGCACCCGGTCGAACAGCCCGTACCAGACGAAATAGGCGAGGAGCGGCAGGACCGAGACGGTGATCAGAACTGCGCCCGGCTCGCGCTCGCGCAAGGTGCGCCGCGCCGCCACCCAGAGCCCCCAGAGCACCACGACCCCGACCAGGGGGGTCAGCAGTGCCGCCTGTCCGGCGATGAACTCCGGCACGAAGCGCGGATCGAAGGCCTTCGGCACGGCGCGGCCGAACTGCTTGGTGAGGGAGGCGCCGCCATGGGCGATGTTCCACCACAGCACCGGCGCCATCACCAGGAGGCAGAGGGTGCCGCCGGCATAGGGCCAGGGAGAGCGCAGCCAGCGCCGGAGCTCGGGCACCAGCACGATCCACAGGAAGATGGCGAGGCCGAGAAAGACGGCGGTGTACTTGGAAACGAAGGCGAGGCCGACCGACAGGCCGGCGGCGAGCCACCAGACGCCCTTCCCCGTCCGCCACACCTCGACGAGTGCCAAAAGGGCGAGCGTCCAGAACAGGACGAGCGGCGTGTCGGGCGTCACCAGCAGCGCGCCGGCGCCGAGGAACAGCGTCGCCTGCACCAGGCCCGCGCCGGCGGTCGCTGCCGCGCGATCCCCGGTCAGCCGCCAGACGAGACGCCAGACGCCGAGGCTCGCCGCCGCCCCGAGCAGGACGGAGAGCCATCGGATGCCGAATTCCGTATCGCCGAAGACGGCCGTCGAGGCGCGGATCAGCACCGCCACCATCGGCGGGTGGTCGAAATAGCCGAAGGAGAGATTCTTCGACCACATCCAGTAATAGGCCTCGTCGGCGGCGAGGCCGAGCGCGCCCGCCGCCCAGAGGCGCAGGACCGTCAGGACCGCGACGAGAAGGACGACGGCGCGGGCGCTGCCCGCCCAGACCGGGCGCAGCTCCGGCGCCATGTCAGCGCCGCCAGACGAGGGCGGCGGAGGCGGCATAGTTGAAGACCGCGCCCATCACGGCGCCCGCGAGGCCCGACAGCCACCAGTCGACGTCACCCGCATAGAGCCAGCTCGCCACGCCCACGTTGCCGAAGGCGCCAATGCTGCAGACGATGTAGAAGAGCATCAGGCCGGTCAGGAAGCGCCGGCCCTTCAGCCGCGCGTCGCGGTAGGTGATCTCGTTGTTGATGACGAAGTTCGAGGTCATGGCGACATAGGTCGCGATGGTCTGCGCCCATTCGAATCGGATGTCCGCCGCGAGGCCCGCATAGAGCACCGCGAGGTGGACCAGGAGACCGCTGGTCCCCACCAGCGCGAAGAAGATGAAGCGCAGCGGGATGATGCCGCCGGACAGCTTGTTGAGGACGAAGCCGATATAGTCGAGCGCTACCTTCGCATCGAGCTTGCTCTCGCCGTGGACGCGCTCGCGGAACGTGAAGGGCACTTCCCCGAGGCTCGGCGACTTCGGCACCGAGGCCGCGATATCGGCCAGGATCTTGAAGCCGGTGGTGGAGAGGCGCGGCGCGACCTCCTCGACGATGTCGCGCCGGATCATGAAGAAGCCGGACATCGGGTCCGAGAGCGGCGCCTTGAGGATCATCGACGACAGGCGCCGGCCGAGGTCGGAAATCCCCTGGCGGATCGGCGAAAGACCCTCGGTCTTGGAACCGCCGTCGATGTTGCGGCTGGCGACGACCAGGTCACGGCCCGCGCGGATCTGCTCCAGCATGGCCGGCAGGATGGTCTCGTCGTGCTGCAGGTCGCCGTCCATGACGGCGACCACCGGCGCGGAGGAGGCGAGCATGCCCTCGATGCAGGCCCCCGCCAGCCCGCGCCGCCCGACCCGGCGGATGCAGCGCACCCGGGGGTCGCGCCGGGCGATCTCCTTGACCACGGCCGCCGTGCCGTCCGGGCTGTCGTCGTCGACGACGATCATCTCCCAGGCGATGCCGGCGAGAACCACGTCGAGCCGCCGCGCCAGTTCCGGCACGTTCTCGCGTTCGTTGTAGCTGGGCACGACCACCGTCAGTTCGGGGGCGCCGGCGGTCTCGATGGCCTGGGTCATATGGCGGGGGTCATAGACCTCGCCCGCCGACGGGGTCAAGCAAGGCCCGGCCGCGTCGCGACGGCGTGGACGGCATAGTCGCGGAAGGGTCGCTCCAGGCGCATCGCAAACCCCCGCGCCGCCGCAGCGTCCCGGAAGCGCTCGGCGAAGCCGTCGCGGGGCGTGACGTGGAACTGCGCCAGCCAGGCGCGCAGGCCCGCCCGGAACAGGCCCGGAAGCTGCGCCTGCCCGCCGAAATCCACCACATGCAGCGAGCCGCCCGGAAGCACCGCCTCCATGGCGCGGTCGAGCGCCTCCTGCCAGGGCGGGATCATCGACAGCGTGTAGGAACAGAACACCCGGTCGAAGCCGTCGCGGGCGAAGCAGGTGAGCGGATCGAAGCCGGCGGCGTCGGCCCTCGCGAGGTGGATGCGGTCGGCGAGACCCGCGCGCGCCACCGCGCGCCGCGCCTCCGCCAGCATGACGGGGCTGACGTCGAAGCCGAAGAACCGCGCATGCGGATAACGCCGTGCGGCGACCACGAGATTACGCCCGGTGCCGCAACCGACCTCCAGGACCGTCCCCCCGGACGGGGGATCGAGGGCGGCGATCAGGTCGTCCCGCCCCAGCAGGTAGAACTTGCGCGTGGCGTCGTAGATGCCGACCTGCCAGCGGTAGATGGCATCCATCCTCTCCGCGGCCGGAAAGACGTCGGTCGGGGCGCTCACGGCGCGGCCAGGGTGTAGAGGTGGAAGCCGCCGTAGATCGACGAGCGGTCGCGCTCGGTCCAGGCGCGGCAGCGCTCCGCGTCGTAGCGGAAACGCGCGAGAAGTTCCGGCGCGAGCCGGCCCGGCAGCAGGCTCTCCTCGGCGGCGGTGCGGAAGATGACGCGGGCGCCGGGCCGGGCGGTGCGCAGGATGGCGGACCACAGCCGGTTCAGCACCGCATCGGTCATCCAGTCCTGCGCGTCGAGCAGCACATAGGCGTCGCGCGAGGCTTCGGGAAGGCGCTCCAGATGGTCGATGAAGTTCTCGTGGCACACGTCCACCCGGTCGGCGCGGTCCCGCACCGTGTCGAAATGCGCCGCGGCGAGATAGGGCGGCACGGCCCCTGCCCCGCCCTGGTAGCGGCGGCCGAAGGCCTGCCAGGCGAAATAGTTGGCCTCCAGCGGGAAACCGCAGGCAAGGCGCTCGAGGCGCGCCACCAGCACCTCTTCCATGCCGCCGCCAGCCTTCGCCGAGGACAGCAGCGCCTGGTACTGCGCGGGCGGGATGCCGAGCCCGTAGAGCGAGGCGGGGTTCTTCACCAGCCAGCGCACGAGCGGCGAGGAAAACAGCGGCTTCAGCTCCGCATCGAAGATCGCGCGCTGGTCGGCGAGGGAACGGGCCTCGAGCATCCGCCGCGGATCGCGCCCGTGCAGGCGCGCCACGGCATGGCCGGTGCCGATCATCCAGCCCAGCAGGCCCTTGCGGTAGATGTTGCCGGAGAACTGCCCGATCCGCCTGCGGCCGGCCCAGTCGCGCCGGTCCCAGTAGGCGCGCGTCGCGTCATCGAGCCTGTCGCGCAGATGCGCGCCGTAGGCCGCGACGTTGGCGCGGCTGTCGGCCTCGCCGAAGAAGCGGAAGAAGCTCTGCTGGTCCGGCAGGTGGCGGGCAGCGGCAAGCTTCAGCCGGTTCAGCGCCACATGATGGGCATTGAGGTCGACGGCGGTGATCGCCGCCGGGCCGGCGACGAGATAGCTGAGGACGTTGCAGCCACCCGAGGCGATCGCCACCACGTGATCGGCGGGGCCGAGCGCCAGCGCCTCCATGTCGATCTCCGGATCCTCCCAGATCTGCGGATAGACGAGGCCAGAGAACATCAGCGTGAAGAGCTGTTCCTGCATGCCTTCCCGTGACAGCGGCCGATGGCGGGAGACGGCCCGCCCGATATTGCGCTGGGTCGCCTTGCGCGCCTCGCCTGCTGCCAGAGTCATGCCGCTTCATCCCGATTCGAAGGCGTTCGGATCGGGTTAGGCGGGGCGCGTGACGCGCCGGTGAAGCGGCGATGACCCCCCGATGACGCCCCCCGGAGCGGCTCTGAAACGGTGCCTCCGGGGGATGCCGACAATTGCAGCGATTTCCCGGACGGGGGGTTAAGGTCAACGGGTAGGGTAAAGATGCGGCCGTGATTGTGCTGCTCAGCGAATGGGCAGATAGACGGGTTCAACCACTCCGCGTCCACGGAGATGACCATCTGAAGCCCCGGGCCGGAAACGACCCGGGGATTTTTTTTGTCAAACTTGCCGCAAGGACTTCAGCATCGTTAAGGAGCGGGACGTCCGCCCGCGGCTGCGAGAGCCTCCGGCGTGTCGAGGTCGAGGTGGACGTCGTCCGTCTCCGCCGGCACCTCGGCGACGACCTCCGGTGCCCCCGCCAGCACCGCCCGGCCGCCCTGGTCGCCCGAGACCTTCAGCAGTTCGGCGAAGAAACGGCGGCCCCACAGCACCGGATTACCCCGCCGCCCGCCAGCCACCGGCACGACGATGTGCCGCCCCTCCGCCGGCGCGAAGGCGGCGGCGAGCCTGCCGACGAGCCCCGACGAGATGCGCGGCATATCGCCGAGCAGCACCACCGCGCCGTCGATGTCCTCGCCGAGGGCGGCGATCCCGCTCCGGAGCGACGTTGACAGCCCCTCGGCGAAATCGGCGTTGTGCACGAAACGCACCGGCAGGCCCGCGAGCGCGGCGCGCACCGCCGCCTCCTGGTGGCCGGTGACGACGAGAACCGCGGCGAGGCCTGCCCCGAGGGCCGCCTCCGCCGCATGCCTCACCAGCGGCCGCCCGGCGATCTCGGCGAGCAGCTTGTTCGGCCCGCCCATGCGCGTCGAGCGACCGGCCGCCAGCACG
>NZ_JBQVQL010000134.1:0-8783 GCF_052440005.1 Phreatobacter sp. | reverse complement strand
GCGGGACGGGCGGGGCGACCTGCGGACGCGGCGTCAGGTCGCCGTCGATGTTCGGGCGCGGCGTCGGCACGGGCACGACGCGGGCAGTGATGTTCGGCGCGGGGCGCGCGGGACGCTCCGGCCTGTCGAGGGCGTCGGGATCGAGCCGGCCTTCGCGCTGCAGCGGGGGTGCGTTGCCGAAGCGCGGCCGCTCGTCGGACCAGACCGGCGGGGTGGGGAAGCGCTGGCCAGCCGCCTCCAACTCGCGGATGTTGATGGGCGCGCCGGTATAGGCGTGGATGGTGACGCGGGCGCGCTGGCCTGCGGCCCCCACCGTCTCCACCACCCAGACCCGGCCGGCGAGGCGCGGCCGGCTGATGGCGCGGTAGCCCATGGAGCGGGCAATGGCGATGGCGTCGGAGGCCGGCAGGACGTCCTCGACCTCCGGCTCGACATAGCGGCGACGGTAGACCGGCGGCTCGTCGTCGTAGTCGTAGACCCGCGGCGGGCCCCAGCCGCCCCAGTACTGCACCTCGACGGCTGCGGCGGGAGCGGGCGCGGCGGCGATCCCGGCGGAAAGCGGTGCCGCGGATGCCTGGCCGAGACCGGCAGCGAGGGCGGCGGCGGCCGCCGTCATGAACAGTGAATGGCGCACGCGATCGTGTCCTTCTTCCCCCTCGAACCCCGGACAAGGTTTCGGCAAGGAGAACGGCGATTTCAGGGCGGGCGCGTGTCGCTTCTTGTCGGTTCCGCTCACTCCGCCGCGAGTGGCGCCGCGGCCCGGGCAGCCACCGCGAGGAAACGGTCGATGTCCTCGTTGCGGGTGGCGAAGGACGTGACCAGGCGCATCATGACTTCGCCGGGGCGGGCGCGCTCGGCTTCGGGCAGGCCCTTGTCCGGCCAGGGATAGAAGGCGGCGCCCTCGGCCTTCAGCGCATCGACGATCTCCTGCCGGAAGATGGGGAAGAGACCGTTGGCCTGGGGCTTCAGCGGCAGGCGAACGCCGGGAATGGTGGAAAGGCCTTCGGCAAGGCGGGCGGCAGCGGCATTGGCGTCGCGGGCGAGGTCGAGCCAGTGGCCACCGTCGAGGAAGGCCTCCATCTGCGCCGCGAGGAAGCGGTGCTTGGAGAGGAGATGACCGGCGCGCATGCGGCGGCGGACCATCTCGGCACCCTTGGCCGGATCGAAGTAGATCAGCGCCTCGCAGGCGAGGCCGCCGCCCTTGGTGGTGCCGAAGGAGAGCACGTCGACGCCGGCCTTCCAGGTGATCTCAGCCGGCGAGCAGCCGAGGGCTGCCACCGCATTGGCGAAGCGGGCGCCGTCCATGTGGACGCCGAGACCGTTGGCGTGGGCGATGGCGGAGAGCGCCGTCACCTCGGCCACCGAATAGACCTGGCCGAGCTCGGTCGACTGGGTGATGGAGAGGGCGTGGATCGGGGCGTTGTGCGGCACGCGGCGGCCGAGGCTGGCGATCGCCGCCTCCAGCGCATGGGCCGTGATCTTGGCGCCGCGGCCGGGAATGCCGACCAGCTTGGCGCCGCCGGTGAAGAATTCCGGCCCGCAGCACTCGTCCTCGATGACGTGGCTCTCGTCGTGGCAGAGCACGATGCCCCAGGGCGGTGTCAGGGTGGAGAGGGCGAGGCCGTTCGCCGCCGTGCCGGTGGCGACCATGTAGACGCCGACCTCGCGCTCGAAGAGGTCGCAGAGCTTCTGCACCACGGCTTTCGTGGCGTCGTCGTTGCCGTAGCCGAGCCGCGCCCCGCCATTGGCGGCGGCGATGGCCTGCATGACCTTGTCGGACGCGCCGAGGCCGTTGTCGCTGGCGAAGAACATGGGAAGGCTCCGGATCGGTGGGGGCGCTGGAGGCATCTCAAGCCCGCCGGGGCTCCGGCCGCAAGGGCCCCGCGCGCATGCGCGGGCTGCCGGGCCGGGTGCGGACTGTTGTCCGGGCAAAGGCGCGCGCTGCGCGATCCGTCATGGCCGGGCTTGTCCCGGCCATCCACGACTTGACCACGACGATCCAGGGGAAGTCGTGGATACCCGGGACAAGCCCGGGCATGACGGTGACGAGGTGATGCGCGAGAGGCCGCCCGATATGGCGCAGCACCTGTAGGCCAGCGGCGGCGCCTCTCGTATCCCGCCCCGCCGCTCAGCGCGGCAGGGTGGTGGTGCCGACAAGGTCCTTGTCGATGGAATGGGCGGCCTGGCGACCCTCGCGGATCGCCCAGACGACCAGGCTCTGGCCGCGGCGCATGTCGCCCGCGGCATAGACCTTGTCCACCGAGGTCCGGTAGTCGTTGGTGTTGGCCGCGACGTTCTTGCGGGCGTCGAGCTTCACGCCGAGGCTCTCGACCATGCCCTCGTGGACCGGGTTGACAAAGCCCATGGCGAGCAGGACGAGGTCGGCCTTCAGCTCGAACTCGCTGCCGGCGATCGGCTGCATCTTGTCGTCGACGCGCACGCACTTCAGGCTCTTCACCCGGCCGTTCTGGCCGGTGAACTCCGAGCTCATGACGGCAAAGTCGCGCTCGGCGCCTTCCTCGTGGCTGGAGGAGGTCCGCAGCTTCAGCGGCCAGAGCGGCCACACCAGGGCCTTGTTCTCCTTTTCCGGCGGCTTCGGCATGATCTCGAGCTGCGTCACCGAAAGGGCGCCCTGGCGCACCGAGGTGCCGATGCAGTCGGAGCCGGTGTCGCCGCCGCCGATGACGACGACGTGCTTGCCCGAGGCGAGAATCGGCTCGTTGGTGCCGATGGGCTCGCCGGAGACGCGGCGGTTCTGCTGCGGCAGGAAGTCCATGGCGAAATGGACGCCCTCGAGGTCGCGGCCGGGGATCGGCAGATCGCGCGGCTTCTCCGAACCGCCGGTGAGCAGCACAGCGTCATAGGCGGCCGTGAGCTCCTCGATCGGGCGGGTGACGCCCACATGCTCGTTGTAGTGGAAGGTGACGCCCTCGGCCTCCATCTGATGGATGCGACGGTCGATGAGGCGCTTCTCCATCTTGAAGTCCGGGATGCCGTAACGCATCAGGCCGCCGGCCTTGGCGAACTTCTCGTAGACGTGGACGTCGTGGCCGGCACGGGCGAGCTGCTGGGCTGCGGCGAGGCCCGCAGGCCCCGAGCCGACCACCGCGACCTTCTTGCCCGAGCGCGTCTTCGCCGGTTCCGGCGTGATCCAGCCTTCGTTCCAGGCGCGGTCGACGATGGCGCATTCGATCGTCTTGATGGTGACCGGCGTGTCCTCGATGTTCAGCGTGCAGGCCGCCTCGCAGGGCGCGGGGCAGATGCGGCCGGTGAACTCGGGGAAGTTGTTGGTCGAGTGCAGGTTGATCGAGGCTTCGCGCCAGCCGCCGTTGTAGACGAGGTCGTTCCAGTCGGGGATCTGGTTGTTGACCGGGCAGCCGTTGTGACAGAACGGGATGCCGCAGTTCATGCAGCGCGCCGCCTGGTTGCGGGTGCCTTCCTCGCTCAGCGGGATGACGAATTCACGGTAGTGGCGGATGCGGTCGCCGGCCGGCGCATAGCGCCGGTCCTGACGGTCGATCTCCAGAAACCCTGTTACCTTCCCCATGATCTTATTCTCCTGCCAGCGCGAGCGGACGCTGGGCCTGTTCCATTTCCTGAAGGGCGCGGCGGTATTCGACCGGCATGACCTTCCTGAATTTGGGCAGCATCTCCGACCAGCGGTCGAGGATGTCCCGGGCGCGCCGGGAGCCGGTGTAGCGGGCGTGGTTGGCGATCAGCTGGTGCAGACGCTCGGCGTCGAACCGGCTCATGTCGCTCATCACGTCGACGCGGCCGTGGCTGTCGAGCCCGCCGGTCTGGTGATAGACGCGCGACAGGAGGTCGTCCTCCTCCGGCACCGGCTCCAGCTCGACCATGGCCATGTTGCAGCGGCGGGCGAAATCGCCGGCCTCGTCCAGCACGTAGGCGATGCCGCCGGACATGCCGGCCGCGAAGTTGCGTCCGGTCTGGCCGAGGACGACGACGACGCCGCCCGTCATGTATTCGCAGCCGTGGTCACCCGTGCCCTCCACCACCGCGATGGCGCCGGAGTTGCGCACGGCGAAGCGCTCGCCGGCGATGCCGCGGAAGTAGCACTCGCCCTCGATGGCGCCGTAGAGCACCGTGTTGCCGACGATGATCGAGTTGTCGACGTCGAGGCTGGTGGCCTCGGCCGAGGGATAGACGATGATCTTGCCGCCCGAGAGTCCCTTGCCGACGTAATCGTTGGCCTCGCCCTCGAGCTCCAGCGTGACGCCGCGGGTGACCCAGGCCCCGAAGCTCTGGCCGGCGGTGCCCTTCAGCTTCACGTGGATGGAGTCGTCGGCGAGCCCGGCATGGCCGAAGCGCGTCGCGACCTCGCCCGACAGCATGGCGCCGACCGAGCGGTTGACGCTGCCGATGGCGGTCTCGATGACCACCGGCTTGCCCTCGGTGAGGGCCGGCACGGCCTCGGCGATGAGCTTGCGGTCGAGCACCGCCTCCAGGTGATGGTCCTGCGTCTCCGAGTGGAACACGCCGACCTCGGCCGGCACGTCCGGCTTGTGGAAGAGGCGCGAGAAGTCGAGGCCCTTGGCCTTCCAGTGGTCGATCGCCTCGCGGCGGTCGAGCATCTGCATCTGGCCGACCATCTCGTCGATGGTGCGGAAGCCCATGGAGGCCATCAGCTCACGCACCTCTTCGGCGACGAAGAAGAAGTAGTTGATGACGTGCTCGGGCTGGCCCTTGAAGCGCTTGCGCAGCACCGGGTCCTGGGTGGCGACACCCACGGGACAGGTGTTGAGGTGGCACTTGCGCATCATGATGCAGCCGGTGGCGATCAGCGGCGCGGTGGCGAAGCCGAACTCGTCGGCGCCGAGAAGGGCGCCGATGACGACATCGCGGCCGGTCCTGAGGCCGCCGTCCACCTGGACCGCGATGCGCGAGCGCAGGCGGTTCAGCACCAGGGTCTGGTGGGTTTCGGCGAGGCCGATCTCCCACGGCGAGCCCGTGTGCTTGATGGAGGTCAGCGGCGAGGCGCCGGTGCCGCCCTCGAAGCCGGAGATGGTCACGTGGTCGGCGCGCGCCTTGGCGACGCCGGCGGCGACCGTGCCGACGCCGACCTCGGAGACGAGCTTCACCGAGACGTCGGCCCGCGGGTTGACGTTCTTCAGGTCGTAGATGAGCTGCGCCAGATCCTCGATCGAGTAGATGTCGTGGTGCGGCGGCGGCGAGATGAGGCCGACGCCCGGCGTCGAATGGCGCACCTTGGCGATGACCGCGTCGACCTTGTGGCCGGGCAGCTGGCCGCCCTCGCCGGGCTTGGCGCCCTGGGCCATCTTGATCTGCATCATGTCGGAATTGACGAGATATTCCGTCGTGACGCCGAAGCGGCCGGAAGCGACCTGCTTGATGGCCGAGCGCATGGAGCGCCCGTCCGGCAGCGGCTGGAAGCGCTCGGATTCCTCGCCGCCCTCGCCGGTGTTGGACTTGGCGCCGATGGCGTTCATGGCGAGCGCCAGGGTCGTGTGGGCCTCGCGCGAGATGGAGCCGTAGGACATGGCGCCGGTGGCGAAGCGCTTGACGATGGCGGCGGCCGGCTCGACCTCGTCGAGGGGCACGGCCTTGCGGCCCATCTCCTCGGCGGTGCGGATGCGGAAGAGGCCGCGGATGGTCTGCAGGCGCGAGGTCTGCTCGTTGATGAGGCGGGCGAACTCGCGGTAGCGGTCCTGGCTGTTGCCGCGCACCGCATGCTGGAGCGCCGCCACCGTCTCCGGCGACCAGACGTGGTCCTCGCCGCGGATGCGGTAGGCATATTCGCCGCCGACCTCGAGGTTCGCCTTCAGCGTCGGGTCGTCGGAGAAGGCCGCGGTGTGGCGGGAGACCGTCTCCTCGGAAACCTCCGGCAGGCCGACGCCGCCGATACGGGTGGCGGTGCCGGTGAAGTACTGCGCCACGAAGTCGTCGGCGAGGCCGACGGCGTCGAAGATCTGCGCGCCGCAATAGGACTGGTAGGTGGAGATGCCCATCTTGGACATCACCTTCATGATGCCCTTGCCGATGGACTTGATGAAGCGCTTGACCACCTCGTGCGCGTCGACCTCGGGCGGCAGCTCCCCGTTCTCGTGCAGCTCCTCCATGGTCTCGAAGGCGAGATAGGGGTTGATCGCCTCGGCGCCGTAGCCGGCCAGGCAGCAGAAGTGATGCACCTCGCGCGCCTCGCCCGTCTCGACGACGAGGCCGGCGGCGGTCCTCAGACCCTTGCGGATCAGGTGGTGGTGCACGGCGGCGGTGGCGAGCAGCGCCGGGATCGGGATGCGGTCCGGGCCGACCATGCGGTCGGACAGGATGATGATGTTGTAGCGGCCGTGGACGGCGGCTTCCGCACGGTCGCAGAGGAGCTGCAGCGCCTCGGCCATGCCGGCGGCGCCCTTGGTCGCGGGATAGGTGATGTCGAGGGTCTTCGTGTCGAAGGAATCCTCGCGATGGCCGATGCAGCGGATCTTCTCCAGGTCCTCGTTGGTGAGGATCGGCTGGCGGACCTCCAGGCGCTTGCGGCGCGAGGTGCCGTCGAGGTCGAACAGGTTCGGCCGCGGCCCGATGAAGGAGACGAGGCTCATGACGAGCTCCTCGCGGATCGGGTCGATCGGCGGGTTCGTCACCTGGGCGAAGTTCTGCTTGAAGTAGGTGTAGAGCAGCTTGGACTTGGACGAGAGCGCCGAGATCGGCGTGTCGGTGCCCATCGAGCCCACGGCCTCCTGGCCGGTGGTGGCCATGGGCGCCAGCAGGATCTTCACGTCCTCCTGGGTGTAGCCGAAAGCCTGCTGCTTATCGAGCAGCGGCACGTCGGTGCGCGAGGCGCGCGGCTCCACCGGCGGCAGGTCCTCGAGGATCAGCTGCGAGCGCTCCAGCCACTCCTTGTAGGGGTTGGAGGCGGCGAGCTGGGCCTTGATCTCCTCGTCGGAGATGATGCGACCCTCGGCGAGGTCGACCAGCAGCATCTTGCCGGGCTGGAGACGCCACTTGCGCACGATCTCGCTCTCCGGAACGGGCAGCACGCCCATTTCGGAGGCCATGATGATGCGGTCGTCCTTGGTGACGAACCAGCGGGCGGGGCGCAGGCCGTTGCGGTCCAGCGTCGCGCCGATCTGGCGGCCGTCGGTGAAGGCGATGGAGGCCGGGCCATCCCAGGGCTCCATGATGGCGGCGTGGTACTCGTAGAAGGCGCGGCGCTGCTCATCCATGCTCTTGTTGCCGGCCCAGGCCTCGGGCACCAGCATCATCACCGCATGGGCGAGCGAATAGCCGCCCTGGACGAGGAACTCGAGCGCGTTGTCGAAGCAGGCGGTGTCCGACTGGCCCTCGTAGGAGACCGGCCATAGCTTGGAGATGTCGTTGCCGAAGAGCTCGGAATCGACGCTCGCCTGGCGCGCCGCCATCCAGTTGACGTTGCCGCGCAGGGTGTTGATCTCGCCGTTGTGCGCGACCATCCGGTAGGGGTGGGCGAGCGACCAGGCGGGGAAGGTGTTGGTCGAGAAGCGCTGGTGGACGAGGGCGATGGCGCTCTCGAACGTCTCGTCGTGCAGGTCGGGGAAATAGGACCCGAGCTGGTCGGCCAGGAACATGCCCTTGTAGACGATGGTCCGGCACGACAGCGAGACGGGGTAGTAGCCCTTGGTGCGCGCGTCGTTCAGGTCGTAGACGAGGTTCGAGATGACCTTGCGCAGCACGAAAAGGCGGCGCTCGAACTCGTCCTCGTCGGCGATGTCGGCGCCGCGGGCGACGAAGATCTGCCGGTGCAGCGGCTCGGTCGGCTTGACGCTCTCGCCGAGGGAGGAGTTGTCGGTCGGCACCTCGCGCCAGCCGAGCAGCACCTGGCCTTCGTCGGCGACGACCTTCTCGATCGCCTCGCGGACGATGGCCTGGCCCTCGGGGTCGCGCGGGAAGAAGATGAAGCCGACGGCATAATGGCCGGGCTCGGGCAGGTCGAAGCCGAGCTTCCCCGCTTCCTTGCGGAAGAAGGCGTCGGGGATCTGCACCAGCATGCCGGCGCCGTCGCCGGCGCGCGGGTCGGCGCCGACGGCACCGCGATGCTCGAGGTTGAGCAGGATCTGGATGCCGTCCTGGACGATCTTGTGGGACTTGCGGCCCTTCATGTCGGCGATGAAGCCGACGCCGCAGGAATCCTTCTCGTTGCGCGGATCGTAGAGGCCCTGCGCGGCGGGCAGGCCAGGGTCGATCACGGCGCGCGTGCGGTTTTTGACGCGGGCGGGCACATTGGCTTTCGTGGCGCGATTCGTCCGCGCCCCGATCTCCACACCCGACATCGCACCAATCCGCTGCGTGCTCATCATCCACCTCGTTCTGCGGCGCGCGCGCCGCTGTTCGTGCCCTCACCGTGACACGGGAAGCCGGCACTGGCGACGGAGGACATCCGCAACCGGTCCGGCATGCAAACTCGGGGCCTCACGTCCTCCCCGACGCCCCTGTTCCGGGGTCATTCTGGATAGGGCAGCGATGCTGACCTTTCTCAAGGCGTTATTTGACAGATTTCAAAGAGACGCACAAGCGTCAATACGTCCCGCAGGCCGGGATGGGATCATGTTTATTGCCGGACCCTGCGCAAGGCCGGTCGAAATGGATAAAATCTCCGATCCGCGCGCAACTTTATGACTAAGGGCGTTGTGCGGGGGCTTGGGGAGGGGGCGGCGGCGTTGCCCCTTCCGCAGGGGTCGGCGCCGTGCCGCGCGGCCAGCGGAAGTCGTCGATCCGGCCTGCGACCGGCGGCGGCGCCTCGCCGCGCACCAGGACCGATGCGGCGATGC
>NZ_JBQVQL010000133.1:0-8864 GCF_052440005.1 Phreatobacter sp. | reverse complement strand
GGCGGGGGGCGCGCCGAAGACGGTCGCCGCCGCCTCGGTCGGGCGCAACGGCGCGCTGAAATGCGCGCCCGGCTACGTCCTCGACGCCAGCCGCTGCGCGCTCATCGTCCAGGACATGCAGAACGACGTGGTGATGGAGGGCGGCGCCTTCGCCTCCTCCGGTTCGCCCGCCCATTGCCGCGAGCAGAACGCCATCGCCAACGCGGCCCGCCTCGCCGCCGCGGCGCGCGGCAAGGGCGTGCCGGTGATCCACGTCTGGTTCATCGTCGAGCCGGGATGCCCGGGCGTCACCATGAACGCGCCGCTGTTCGAGGGCCTCGCGGACGCCAAGGCCATGGTGCGCGGCACCTGGGGCGCGGCGCCGGTGCCCGGGCTCGAGGCGGTCGCGGGCGATCACGTGGTGGAGAAGCAGCGGATGAGCGCCTGGGAGGGATCGCGGCTCGAAACCGTCCTCAAGGCGCTGGGCCGCGACATCGTCGTCGTCACCGGCGCCTGGACCAACATGTCCATCGAGCACACCGCGCGCACGGGCGCCGACAAGGGCTACTACATGATGGTGCCCGAGGACGCCTGCTCGACGATGACAGCCGAATGGCACACGGCCTCCGTCAACTACGCCCTGCAGAACGTCGCGGTCGTCACCGACGTCGACGCCGTCGTCGCGAGCTGGGGCTAGGCCCGGGACGGCGGCGCGGGCCGCTAGGCAATGGGGATCAGGTAGCTCACGGGCGCCGGCGTTACCAGGCCGCGCACCTGCTCGATGCGGTAGACGGCCCGGTCGAGCGACAGGGCGAGGTGCTCCTTGAGGGCATCCGCCGCCGACGCCACGTGACCGCCGACGAGCCGCTCGAGCACGGTGCGGTGCTCGGGCAGGAACGGCTCGGTCGGGAAGATCCGCGGCGCCGTCTTGTAGAGGAAGCTGTGGGCGCTCAGCAGCGACTGGTAGAGGCCGATCGCCTCCACCATGGTGCGGTTGCCGCAATGGCCGATGAGATCGATGTGGAGTTCCTGCTCCAGCCGATCCAGATCCGTCCCGTCCAGGTCCTCGGCCCGGGCGATGGCGTCGTCGATGCTGGCCAGCGCTGACTGCGCCAATCCTGGCGGCAGGCGAGGCGCGGCGTTGACCAGCGCCTGCGGTTCGAGAGTCCGCCGCATTTCGTAGAGATCGGCCATGTAGTCGCGGCCGAGGCCGGGGACGTACCAGCGCGACCGCTGGTCCTTCTTCACGATGCCGCGCTGCTGCAGCCGGCCCAGGACCTCCCGTGCCACCGTCCGCGACACGCCGTAGTGGTCGGCGAGCTCGGCCTCAACGATCCGCCAGGAGCCAAAGGACATGCGGGCCACCAGCGTCGTCTCGACGTCGTGGTAGATCCGCGCCCAGCTCGCCTCTGCCGCGATGCGCGGCGTGGCCGCCGCGACCGGCGGCCGCGCGTCCCCGTCGGGCCGGTGCTCCGGGCCGCGCACGACATAGGCGAGACCGCTGCCGACGAGCCATCCGGCGGCTTGCAACTCGTCGAGGGCGCGGCGCACCGGCCCCCTGCTCGTGCCGAACTCCCGCGCCACCGCCGCCGTGCGAAGCACGGTGCCCGGCGAGATCGCACCCGAGGCCAGGCGCTGCGACAGGACGACGACGAGCTGTTCGAAGATGCGCGGCGCCTTGCCCTGGACTGCGTGCTGCGAAGGCTCGAGCACTGTTGGCCTCTCTCATTCCACGTTGCGCCGGCTGCCGACCGGCGAAACACCATAGCGCGACCGGCCGCCGCAGAAACAGGGGTTGCCGGCTCGCGAGAAATGTCTAGTGTATACATCAATCATAATGAACATGGGGAAACGCCGGACATGGTGGAGCGGCTCCAGGGCAAGCGCGTATTGGTGACCGGCGCCGGCCAGGGCATCGGCAGGGCGATCACCCTCGCCTGCGCACAGGAAGGCGCGACCGTCATCGCGACCAGCCGCACGCCCTCCAAGCTCCGGGATCTGCCGGACGCCTCGCCTGCCATCTCGGTCGCGGCCCTCGACGTCACGGACGACGTCGCCGTCTCCGCGGTCGTCGCAGCATCCGGCCCGGTCGACGTGCTGATCCACGCCGCGGGATGGGTCGCGTCCGGGACGATTCTCGACTGTTCTCCCGAGGACTGGCAGCGAAGCCTCGACCAGAACGCCACCTCCGCATACCGGATGATGCGCGCGGTCCTGCCGGGCATGCTCGATCGCGGCCGTGGAACGATCGTCAACGTCGCGTCCGTGGCCTCCAGCCTGACGGGCGTCGCCGGCCGCACCGCCTATGGCGCCAGCAAGGCGGCGCTGATCGGGCTCAGCAAGGCCGTGGCGCGCGACTTCATCGGCCGCGGCATCCGCTGCAACGTCCTCTGCCCCGGCACCACCGACACCCCCTCGCTCGCCGAGCGCATTTCCGCCAATCCGGACGCCGAAGCTGCCCGCAAGGCGATGATCGCGCGCCACCCGATCGGGCGCCTCGCGACCGTGGAGGAGATGGCGGCGGCCGCCGTCTTCCTCGCCAGCGACGAGAGCGGCTTTATGACGGGCCAGCTTCTCGTCATCGACGGGGGGCAGACGCTGTGAGCGCCCGCCCGAAGGACGCCGAGGCGGCGCACGTGCCCGTGAGGGTCAGGCCGGAGGGGCTCGACGGCTTCTGCCGCGCGGTGCTCTCCGCCGCGGGCGCCGACGCACCCACCGCCACGGCGGCGACGCGGGCGATGATGCATGGCTCGCGCCTCGGCATCGACAGCCACGGCATCCGGCTCACCGGCCACTACGTCAGGGCCCTCGAGGGCGGCCGGGTCAACGGCCGGCCGCGGCTCACCATCACCCCGACGGCGCCGGCGACGGCAATCCTCGATGGTGACGACGGCCATGGTGCCGTGGTCACCTTCGCCGCCATGGAAAAAGCCTGCGACCTCGCGGGAACGGCGGGCATCGGCGCGGTCGCCATCCGCAGGTCCTCGCATTTCGGCGCGGCGGGCGCCTATGCCCTGGCGGCGGCGGAGGCAGGCCTCATCGGCATCGCCGTGTGCAATTCCGACAGTTTCATGCGTCTTCACGGCGGCGCGGAGCGGTTTCACGGCACCAATCCCATCGCCGCGGCAGTCCCGGTCCGCGGCCGCAGGCCCTGGCTGCTCGACATGGCGACCTCGGCCATTCCCTACAACCGCGTGCTCCTCTACCGCAGCCTCGGCCTGCCGCTGCCGGACGGCGTCGCCTCCGACGGCGAGGGCACCGACATCGACGATCCGCTCGGTGTGGAGATGCTCGCCCCCCTCGGCGGCGCCTTCGGCCACAAGGGCGCGGGCCTCGCCGGCCTCGTCGAGATCCTCTCCGCCGTTCTCACCGGCATGAAGCTGTCCTTCGACATCGCTCCGATGGGGGGCCCGGACTTCGCGACGCCGCGCGGCATGGGCGCCTTCGTCGTGGCGATCCGGCCGGAGGCCTTCATCGCCCGCGAGGCCTTCGAGGCGGCCATGGCGCGCTATCTCGATCGCCTGCGCGGCTCGCGCACGGCGCCGGGGGGCACCGTCATGGCGCCGGGCGACAGGGAGTGGGCGGAGGCCGAGGCGCGCGAGCGCGACGGCATTCCGGTGGATCCGGTGACGCTGGAGGACTTCACCACGCTGGCGGACCGCTTCGGCGTGCCCCTGCCCTCCATCGCACGCACGTCATGACGTCAACCATCACGACCGTCCACGCGAGGACGGCAAGTCAGGGAGAAGACACGATGAAGACCCGTCTCAAGGCCATGGCCGGCCTTCTCGCCGGCGCCGCTCTGTCGCTCGGCATGCAGGCGCCCGCCGCCGCGCAGCAGTTCACCCTCCGCCTCAACCACGTCCTGGCGCCCACGGAGCCTTTCCACGAGGGCTTCCAGCTCTGGGCGCGCCGCGTCGAGGAGCGCACCCGCGGGGCGCTCAGGATGCAGGTCTTCCACTCGGCCCAGCTCGGCGTCGAGGAAGACATCATCGAGCAGATGCGCCAGGGCGCGAACATCGGCCAGAACACCGATGCGGCCCGCCTCGGCACCTATGTCCGCGGCATCGCCGTGATGAATGGTCCCTATTTCGCGGAGACCCTGGACGAGGTGGCGAAGCTGCGCGAGTCGCCCACCATCAAGCGCTTCACCGAGGAGCTCGCCAGCCAGCACGGGCTGCGCGTCGTCTGCTTCGACTGGGTGCAGGGCATGCGCCACTTCTACACCAACAAGCCGGTCCGCCGGCCCGAGGACCTCGCCGGCCTTCGCATCCGCACGCCGCCGGCCCCCATCTGGCAGGAATCCGTTCGCGCCCTCGGCGCCTCGCCCGTGGCGATGGCCTTCGGCGACATGTATCCGGCGCTCCAGCAGAAGGCGATCGACGGCGTCGAGCTGGTGCACAACAACATCCCCGGCCGGCGCTTCTGGGAGGTGCTGAACCACGCCAACGAGACCTCGCACATCCTCCTGATCAACTTCCAGGTCGTCGGCGCGCAGTTCTTCAACCGGCTGCCCGCCGAGCTGCAGACCGCGCTGGTCGAGGAGTGCCAGAAGGCCGGCCGCGAGACCTCGGAGAAGATCCTCGCCTCCGAGGCGCAGGTGCGGCAGACCCTGCGGGATCGCGGCATGACGCTGGTGACCGACATCGACCTCGCGGCCTTCCGTCGCGCCGGCGAGCGCGCCTACCAGACGCTCAACCTGCTCGAGGTGCGCGACGCCGTTCACCGGGAAATCGGCAAGCAGCGCTGATCCGCAGCCGGCACGAGGACATGACCATGCGATCCTTCCACCATCACCTCGGCCGCGCCGAGGCCGTGATCGCCGGAAGTTTCCTCGTGCTGATGGT
Source organism: Phreatobacter sp. (assembly GCF_052440005.1). Taxonomy (GTDB): domain Bacteria; phylum Pseudomonadota; class Alphaproteobacteria; order Rhizobiales; family Phreatobacteraceae; genus Phreatobacter. The sequence continues at coordinate 4,038 of NZ_JBQVQL010000133.1, read as the reverse complement.
GGTGCTCATCTTCGCCGGCGGCGTCGGCCGGCTGATGGGTTACCCCCTGAACTGGTCCGGCGACATCGCCACCGCGCTGTTCGCCTGGGCCTGCTTCCTCAGCGCCGACATCGCCTGGCGGCACAATGCGCTCATGTCGGTCGATCTCCTGGTCGACCGGCTGGCGCCCTCCGCCCGGCACCTCCTCGGCATCGCCAAGCACCTGATCGTCCTCGCCTTCCTCGGCTTCATCGTGGTCGCCGGCCTGTGGCTCGCCTGGATCAGCCGGAACCGGACCTTCCAGGGGCTGCCGAACGTCAGCTACTCCATCGTCACGCTGAGCCTGCCGATCGGCTGTGCGCTCATGTTCCTGACCTCGGTGTTCAAGCTCGTCGACCACGTGAAGGCGGGCCCGCAGCCTGCCGCCGTCGAGCCCTGAGCCCGCCATGCTGACGGTCTTCATCGCCTTCGTCGTCCTCACCCTGATCGGCGTCCCCGTCGCCTTCGCGCTGGGGATCTCGGGTGCCATCTTCTTCGTCCTGAACCCGGACATCCCCTTCACCGTCCCGGTTCAGCTGACGGTCTCGCAGACGCAGAACTTCGCGCTCCTCGCCATCCCCCTGTTCATCATGGCGGGCAACTTCCTCAACCAGTCCGGGATCACCGAGCGGATGATCCAGCTCGCCACCGTCCTGGTCGGCCGGCTCAAGGGCGGCCTCGCCCAGGTGGATCTCGCGCTCTCCGGCCTGATGGGGGGCGTCTCCGGCTCGGCCATCGCCGACGCCGCCATGTCGGCGCGCATGCTCGGCCCCAACATGATCCGCCGCGGCATGTCCAAGGGCTTCGTCGCCGGCATCATCTCCTTTTCCTCGCTGCTGACGCCCGTCATCCCCCCGGGCATCGGTATGATCCTCTACGGCACGGTCGGCCAGGTCTCGATCGGCCGCCTTTTCGCCGCCGGCTTCGTTCCCGCCTTCCTGCTCTGGGCGGCCATGGCCGCTGTCATCTGGGTGGTCGCGCGCCGCCGGGGCTATGACGCGGAACTCGCCGAGCGGCCGACGCTCGTCCAGATCGGCAGCGCCGTCCGTGCCAGCATCTGGGCGATCCTCTTCCCCGTCTTCCTGCTCCTCGGCCTGCGCTGGGGCGTGTTCACGCCCTCGGAGGTCGGCGCCTTCGCCGTGGTCTATGCCGTCGGCGTCGGCATCTTCGCCCATCGGGCCCTCACCCGTGCCGGTTTCCTCGAAGGGCTGGAAATGAGCCTCAGGGACGTCGGTTCGGTGATGTTCCTGCTCTCGCTCGCCGCCATCTTCAGCTACGGCATTGTCTACGAGCAGGTGCCGGACACCATCTCGCGGTGGGTGCTGGGGGTGAGCGGCGACCTCGAGACCGTGATGGTCATCATCGTCCTCGTCGTCATCGTGGCGGGCTTCGTCATCGACGGCGCGATCCTGATCGTCATGCTGACGCCGATCTTCCTGCCGCTGGTCCAAAGCCTCGGCGGCGATCCCGTGCATTTCGGCATCGTCTTCATCATCGCCGCAACCATCGGCAACTTCACGCCGCCGGTCGGGGCCGCCATGTTCGCGGTCTGCACCATCCTGAAGGTGTCGATTGCCGACTACACGCGGGAATCGATGCCCTTCTTCGTCGCGGTCTGCGCCATCACGCTGATGCTGGTCTTCACGCCCGCGCTCGTCCTGTGGATTCCCAACCTCCTCTTCGCGCGCTGATCCGCCACGAGGCCGGTGGCCGAAAGCGTCTCCGGCTCCTACCGGTCGACCTCCCAGAACATGGGATAGGAGGACTGCGGCAGATTGCGCAGATCGGCGCGATAGCCGGCGGGAATGGTGAACTGCCCCCACATGACCGCGGGGGTCAGCTCGTAGGCGATGGTCTGGATCTGTTCGGCCACTCGCCGCCGGCCGGCGTCGTCCTCGGCTTGCGTGAAGGCCTTCAAGAGGTCCGGGATCCGCGTGTCGCACGACCAGCCGGGGAAATCGGCGCAGGTCGAGGCGATGTAGAAGTGGCTGAGCGGCGAGATCATGTCGGTGCCGTTGGAATAGACGGAGAACATGGACCAGCCGTCCTTCTTGGCCCGGCGTGCGAGCACCGTGCCCCAGTCCATCGTCTGCTCATCGACGGTGAAGCCGGCATTCTTCATGTTCTGCGCCAGAACCTGCGCCGCCGTCTGGCTGATGGAGCCCGCGACTTCCAGGATGATCACCGGCTGGCCGGCATAGCTCGTTGCCTTGAGAGCGGCCTTCGCCGCCTCGATGTCGAGCTTGGCGACGTCCGACCCCGCCGTCGTCGACAGCGGCGCGTCGCACATCCAGAACGAGGAGCATTGCGGCGAACGGAACTCCTCGGGGATGCCGATGGCGGAGAGGATCGAGGACTGGTCGGCGAGCTTCCACAACACGCGCCGCACCGCGGGATCGTTGAAGGGCGGCGCTTCGTGGTTCAGGCGAAAATTGCCCTGGAACTGGTGAATGCCGCCGATGCCGAGCAGCTTGACGTCCCGCGCCCGCCGCAACAGCGACAGGGAGTCGAAGGGCAGATACTGCATGTAGTCGATCTCGCCCTTGATCAGGGCGCTCGCGCCGGTCATCTGGTCCGGCATGACCTTGAGCTCGACCCTGTCGAACTTGACGTTCCGGCCGCCGGCGAGGAAGTCGGCCGGCTCCTTGCGCGGCACGTAGTCGGGATTCTTCTCGATCACCATCGAGTTGCCCGACTTCCACAGGTCGGCGCGGAACCGGAAAGGTCCCGACCCGACCGGCATCGCCATCAGCCGCTGGTCTCCCGGGGTGGACGCGAACCGCATCGGCATCATCACCGGCAGGGGCGCATTGGCCTTGCCAAGGGCGGCGAGCATCAGCGGGAACGGCTCCTTCAGGGCGATCGTGAAGGTCTTGTCGTTCGGCGCCGCCATGGAGGCCGTGGCGGCGCGCAGCATCCGCCCCAGGGCATCGCGCGGCGACCAGCGGTTGATCGAGGCGACGCATTCGGCAGCGGTCACCGGCGCGCCGTCATGCCATTTCAGCTCGTCCCGCAGGGTGAAGGTCCAGGTCAGCTTGTCGGGAGAGGCCTCGTAGGCTTCCACCATCTGCGGGCGGATCTGGCCCTTGCCGTCCATCGCGAAGAGCGTGTCCCAGATGTGATAGCCGAACGTCCGGGTGATCGCCGCCGTCGTGAAGTGCGGGTCGAAGATGACCACCTCCGATTCCAGCACGACGGTCAGCTGCTTGGTCGCCAGCGCCTCGCGCGGCCGCCAGATGGTGGCGGCTCCGAGGGCCGAGGCCCCGGCGAGCGCGGTCCGTCGGGTCATCTTGGGGAAGGCCATGGTGATCTCCTCGCTCGCAGGGGGCGTCGCAGCGGACCGCAGGGCGGCCAAGAGAATGCACGTTCGTTAGGCAAGCCGAGGGTAGCCGTATCGGCCCCGCGTTCAAGGGCCCGTCGGCCGATGCCCCCGGCGGCAGGGCAGCGTTGCGCGGGCCGATTTCACCTCGTCCCCGGCTGGACGCAGGTCTCACCCCGCCACAAGATCGCGGCCCGCGAGGGTTCCGCTGCCGCCGTGCCGGCCGGGACTGCCCCCTCGCAGCGAGGCAGCCCGATGAGCGACGCCGACCTCCTCTTCACATCCGCCACGAAGGCCGCGGCGTTGATCCGCGCCAGGAAGCTCTCGCCGGTGGACTATGTCGGCGCGGTTCTCGATGCGATCGGACCCGAGCAGGAGCGGCTGAACTGCTTCGTCACCGTCATGGGCGACGAGGCCATGGACCAGGCGCGGCGGGCCGAGGTCATGGTGATGGCGGGCGAGGCGCTCGGCCCTCTTCACGGCGTTCCCGTCCACATCAAGGACCTGATCGACGTCGCGGGCGTCCGGACGACCCATGGCACCGCGATCTTTGCCGACAATGTCGCGAAGGCCGACGACGTCCTGGTGCAGAGGCTGCGTGCCGCCGGCGCGATCATCATCGGCAAGACCACCACGCCGGAATTCGGCAACAAGGGGATGACCGACGGCCCGAGCTTCGGGATCACCCGCAATCCCTGGAA
>NZ_JBQVQL010000132.1:0-8921 GCF_052440005.1 Phreatobacter sp. | reverse complement strand
CGCCCGCCGCGGTCACGGTGCGGTCGACGGCGGCGGGGAGCGAGCCCTGCCGCTCGCCGCCGAGGGTGCGGACGAGTTCGAGATTGGCGCGCGTCGCCGCGTCGATGAGCATGGCGGCACCGGCCGGCTCGCGCACCGGCGGGGAGAGCGGCGCGCGCGTGGCGATCTGGGTGCGTTCGACATAGCCGGCGACAGCTGCGGCCGCCGACAGTTCAAGCCGCGAGAAGGCACCGAACCCGTCGAGTGTGCCGACGCCGAAATAGGCGGCGAGGCGGCGCTCGGCGCTGGCGCCGTCGAAGAGGTCGCGCGGGGTCGGCGAGACCGCCCTGAAGCCGCGCCAGAACTCGGCGAGGGCCGGGTCGGAATTGAGCACGTCGGAGACGACGATCTCACGCGGATCGACGCGGGCGATGTCGGCGGAAAGGCGGGTGCCGTCGGTCTCGGCGACACGAAACTCGCCGGTTGAGATGTCGACCCAGGCGAGGCCGTAGCCGTCGCCGGGGCCAACGGAGGCGGTGCGGGCGCGGGCGACGGCGAGGAGGAAGTTGCTGCGGCGGGGCTCGAGCAGCGAATCCTCGGTGAGCGTGCCGGGGGTGACGAGGCGCACCACGTCGCGCTTCACCACGGACTTGGAGCCGCGCTTCCTGGCTTCCGCCGGGTCCTCGACCTGTTCGCAGACCGCGACCTTGAAGCCGAGCTGGATGAGACGCTGGAGGTAGTCGTCGGCGGCGTGGATGGGCACCCCGGCCATGGGGATGTCCTCGCCGAGATGCTTGCCGCGCTTGGTCAGCGCGATGCCGAGGGCGCGCGAGGCGGCGACCGCATCGTCGAAGAACAGCTCGTAGAAGTCGCCCATCCGGTAGAAGAGCAGCGAATCCGGGTTCGCGGCCTTGATCTCGATATACTGCTCCATCAGCGGCGTGACGCGGCCCTCCGCCTCGGCGGGCGGTGGGGGGGCTGGCGGAGGGGTGGGAGCATCGAGCATCGGCGGCGACGCTCGCAGGTGAGGCCCTCGAATTCAACCGCCGCGGCGGAAAGCCCACAGGCTTCCGCGTCAGGGATCGGCCTTCGGGCGTGTTTCGGGCCGTTGCAGGGCGCAACCATCACCTCTCCCCGGCGGGGAGAGGTCGCGGAGCGAAAGCGAGGCGGGTAAGGGGGAGAGCGGCCGAAGGACTTCCTGCCCCCTCACCCGACCTTCGGTCGACCTCTCCCCGCCGGGGAGAGGTAATGGGGAGCCTCTTTCGGGGCGGGGAAAGAAGGGTGAGGGGCCCGGTGGGAAGACGGCCCCGCCTCACAGGATGCGCGCGAGATCCGCCTGCACCGCCTGCAGCCGTGGCAGGAACGTCCGGACGAGCGCATCAGGGGGAAAGCGCGCCGCCTGGGTGCCGATGTTGACCGCCGCAAGCACCCGGCCGGCGCGGTCAAGGACCGGCACTGCGATGGAGGTGAGGCCGAGTTCCAGCTCCTGGTCGATGACCACGTGGCCCTCGGCGCGCGCGCGCGCCAGAAGCGCCATGACCTCCTCGACGCCGGTGACGGTGCGGGTGGTCAGGGCCCGCCGCTCGGTGGCCGCGACGCGGGCCCGCGCCTCCGCCTCGGGCAGGGCCGCCAGCAGGACACGGCCCATGGACGTGCAGTAGGCCGGCAGCCGCGCGCCGACGGCGAGACCCACCGACATGATGCGCTTGGTGGCGGCGCGGGCGACGTAGACGATCTCGCCGCCGTCGAGGATGGAGGCGGAGGAGCTCTCGCCGATCGCCTCGCTCAGCCGCTCCAGGGCGTTCTGAAGGACGGCGGTGAGGGGCGTCGAGGCGAGATAGGCGTAGCCGAGCTTGAGCACGCGGGGCGTGAGGGTGAAGAAGCGCCCGTCGGTCTCCGCATAGCCGATGCGCGAGAGGGTGATCAGGCAGCGACGCGCGGTGGCGCGGGTGAGACCGGTCATGCGCGCCACGTCGGCGATGGTGAGGCGCGGATGGGCCGCGTCGAAGCAGGCGATCACCGCCAGGCCCTTCTCGAGGCCCAGCATGTGGTCGCGGTCGACCTGGAGGAAGCGGGAGGCCGGCTGGTCCACGGGGGCTCGCAGGTGTTGTGCGGTCACCGCACTTTGTCGCGCGTCCGCAGCGCCGCGGCAATGGCGTACCCCCATTTTCCTGACGCGCGCGATGTGCCATCTGGAGCGCATCCGCGATCCCACCCGCAGGCGCCCATGACCCTCCGCATCCTCGTCGTCGAAGGCAACACGGCCGCCGACCGCGCCCGCCATGCCGCCAGCCGCGGCGCCACCCCTTCCGAAGCCTATGCCGAGGTGCTGCGCGAGCTCGCTCCCGACGCGGTCGTCGACCTCGCCTTCCCCGCCGATCCCGGCGCCAACCTGCCGGACCCCGGCGGGCTCGAGGGCTATGACGGCGTGGCGCTGACCGGCTCCTCGCTCAACCTCTACGACATGACGCCGGAGATCCGCGCGCAGATCGACCTCGCGCGCGCCGTCTTCGCCTCGGGGACCCCCGTCTTCGGCTCGTGCTGGGGACTGCAGGTTCTGACGACCGCGGCAGGCGGGGTCGTCCGGCGAAACCCGAAGGGCCGCGAAATGGGCTTCGCCCGCAAGATCATCGCGAACGAGGCGGGCCGCTCCCATCCCATGCTGGCCGGCCGCCCGGTCGTCTTCGACGCGCCGGCGGTGCACCAGGACGAGGTGGAGACCATGGCGCCGGGCACGACGCTGCTCGCCTCCAACGGCATGAGCGAGGTGCAGGCGGTGGAGATCCGCGTCGGGGACGCGACCGCATGGGCGGTGCAATACCACCCGGAATTTTCCCTCGGCGAGGTGGCGGCCATCGGCCGGGCCATCGCGCCGCGGCTGGTGGAGGAGGGCTTCTTCGAGGACGGGCAGGCGGCGGCCCGCTGGAGCGCCGATCTCGACGCGCTCGATGCCGATCCGGCGAACCGGACCATTGCCTGGCGGCACGGCCTCGACGGCGAACTGCTCGACACGGGACGGCGACGGACGGAGATCGCCAACTGGCTCACCGCGCAGGTCCGCCCCATGAGGAGCCGGCGCGGGCGCGGCTGAGGAATCAGCGGGCGGGCACCGTCTGCTCCTCCATCATCCGGCGGATGATCTCCTCGACCCGCCGCACGTCCGGAATGCCCTGAAGTGTCTCCGAACGCTCGACCTTGTCGCCGTCGGAATCCCGCCCCTCTCCGAAGATCAGCTTCAACGAGCCGGAACCATCGGCCTTCTCGGTCCGCTCGATGGCGAAAACGGCCTGGGGCAGGATGCTGCGCACCGTGACGCGGCTGCGGCCGAGCGTAATCAAGGCGATGCGGCGGGCGGTGATGACCCAGACGCTGCGCGCGGCCCGTCGGGACAACCAGAACGGCGCGGCCATCATGCCGAGCCCGATCGCGACGAAAGGCAGGCCGAAGAGGACAAAAAAGGCGCCGAACCAGGACCACTCCTGACCCGTCGGTCCGCCGAAGCCGAGGAAACCGCCCAGCGACAGCGTTTCCCAGAACAGGGCGAAGAGTGTCCAGGGCACGGCAAAGAGCCAGATGCCGGCCGAGCGCCAGAACGCCATGCGTGAGGAGGGCTGTCCGGCCCAGCGGAGGGGCTCGCCGGCGAATTCGCTGTTCACGGCACGATGAAGGTCGTCTGGCAGGTCAGCGGGAGCTGTCATCCCCCGCACTGAACCACGAAGCCGCGAAGAAACGATGAAGTGACCTTTCGGAACGCGCGGCGTTCACCCACCGCGCGTTAACCGCTCAGGCCGCTCAGGCGTCCATCTTCAGGGCGGCGATGAAGGCTTCCTGCGGGATGTCGACCTTGCCGAACTGGCGCATCTTCTTCTTGCCCTCCTTCTGCTTGTCGAGAAGCTTGCGCTTACGGGAGATGTCGCCGCCGTAGCACTTGGCGGTGACGTCCTTGCGCAGGGCCGAGATGGTCTCGCGGGCGATGACCTTGGCGCCGATGGAGGCCTGGATCGGGATCTTGAAGAGGTGCTGCGGGATGAGGTCCTTCAGCTTCTCGCACATGGCGCGGCCGCGGCTTTCGGCGCGGTTGCGGTGGACGAGCATGGAGAGGGCGTCGACCGGCTCGCCGTTGACGAGGATCGACATCTTCACGAGGTCGCCCTCGCGGTAGTCGGTGATCTGGTAGTCGAAGGAGGCGTAGCCCTTCGAGATCGACTTCAGCCGGTCGTAGATGTCGAAGACCACCTCGTTGTGCGGCAGGTCGTAGGTGACCATGGCGCGCGAGCCGACATAGGTCAGGTCGATCTGCACGCCGCGGCGGTCCTGGCAGAGCTTCAGCACCGAGCCGAGATAATCGTCCGGCGTCATGATCTTGGCGCGGATCCACGGCTCCGAGATGATCTCGATCTTCATGGGATCGGGCATGTCGGCGGGGTTGTGCAGCTCGATCAGCGAGCCGTCGCGCTGCAGGATCTGGTAGACGACGGAAGGCGCCGTCGCGATCAGGTCGAGGTTGAACTCGCGCTCCAGCCGCTCCTGGATGATCTCCAGGTGGAGGAGGCCGAGGAAGCCGCAGCGGAAGCCGAAGCCGAGGGCAGCCGAGCTCTCCATCTCGAAGGAGAAGCTGGCGTCGTTGAGCCTGAGGCGGCCCATGGCGGCGCGCAGGTCCTCGAAGTCGGCGGCGTCCTGCGGGAAGAGACCGCAGAAGACCACGGGCTGGGCCGGCTTGAAGCCCGGCAGCGCCTTGGCGGTGGGCTTCTTCTCGTCCGTGATGGTGTCGCCGACGCGGGTGTCCGCAACCTCCTTGATGGAGGCGGTGATGAAGCCGACCTCGCCGGGGCCGAGGTCCACCACGTCCTTCATCTTCGGGGTGAAGACGCCGATCTTGTCGATGTCGTAGACCGCGTCCGTGCCCATCATCTTGATGCGCTGGTTCTTCTTCATCACGCCGTCGATGATTCGGACGAGGACGACGACGCCGAGATAGGGGTCGTACCAGCTGTCGACCAGCATGGCCTTGAGGGGCGCCGCGCGGTCGCCCTTCGGCGGGGGCAGGCGGGTGACGATGGCCTCCAGCACACCCTCGATGTTGATGCCGGTCTTGGCCGAAACCTCGATGGCGTCGGAGGCGTCGAGGCCGATGACGTCCTCGATCTGCTGCTTGACGCGGTCGGGCTCGGCCGCCGGCAGGTCGATCTTGTTCAGCACCGGCACGATCTCGTGGCCGGCATCCAGCGCCTGGTAGACGTTGGCCAGCGTCTGCGCCTCGACGCCCTGCGAGGCGTCGACGACGAGGATCGAGCCCTCGCAGGCGGCGAGCGAGCGCGACACCTCATAGGCGAAGTCGACGTGACCGGGCGTGTCCATCAGGTTGAGGACATAGGTCTTGCCGTCCTTGGCCGGATAGTCGAGGCGCACGGTCTGCGCCTTGATGGTGATGCCGCGTTCCTTCTCGATGTCCATGTTGACGAGGACCTGCTCGGTCATCTCGCGCGCGGTGAGGCCGCCCGTCACCTGGATGAGGCGGTCGGCGAGGGTCGATTTGCCGTGGTCGATATGGGCCACGATCGAGAAGTTGCGGATGAGGTCGAGCGGCGTGTCGGTCATGGCCCGCACATAGCAGCGAAGCGGCCGGTTTGGAAGGATTGCGACGCCGTGACGCCCGCGCGACGAGCGGCCCGGGTCCTCCGGCTTGCCAAGTCTGATCACCGGGTGCGACATAGCGACTGTTGCGGTGCACAGAGAGGCCACGATGACCCGCAAGCGCGAAGCCTATCATTCCGGCCACACGCCGAAGTTCATGGTGGTGGTGGACGACACGCCGGAATGCGACCGGGCCATCGTCTTCGCCGCCCGCCGCGCGTCCCGCACCGGCCATCGGCTGCAGATGCTGGCGGTGGTGGAGCCGAAGATCGGCGACGGCCAGGCGCTGTTCGGCGTTGCCGACGTCATGCGCGCCGAGGCCCATGCCGATGCCCGCGCCAAGCTGGACGCGGCCGCAGACCGCGCCATGAAGCTCGTCGGCGTCGAGCCGGAGCTGGTGGTGCGCGAAGGCACGCTCGCCGAGGCGATCATCGCGCAGATCGAGGACGATCCGGACGTCTCCATCCTCATCCTCGCCGCCGGCGCCGGCAAGGACGGGCCGGGGCCGCTGGTCTCGGGCCTCGCGCGGACCGCCGGCTCCTACCCCATTCCGGTGGCCATCGTTCCCGGCCAGCTCTCCGACGAGGAGATCGAGGCGCTGGCCTGACGGCGCCTCACCAGGTCAGCTCGGCCACCGCGACGCGATTTTCGGCCGCGCTCCAGGCGCGCGCCACGATGCGTTCCTCGTTGAAGATCCCGACAACCGCGCGGCCGATCTCGGAGACCGGAAGGCGGAGCGTCGTCGCGGCATCGGTGGCGACCCCGCGCTTCACGTCGGCCGGCTCCTTGCCGTCGAGCAGCACGACGTCGCGGGGAATGCCGAAGTAGCCGCGCGGGCGGGTCATCTGCACCACGGCGCCGGCGGCGCGGTCGGCCTCGGCGAGTGGGCGCGCCGGGCGCAGGTGCACCACGCCGGAGGAGCGCGGGAAAGGCGAGCGATAGATGTGCGTCACCGGATGGCCCGGCACGGCGAGGACGAATTCCAGCGCATCCGCCGGGCCGGCGACGACCTCGCCCCAGCGCCCGTCGGCGCCGGTCGTGCTCTTCAGGAGCGCTTCGCCGCGTCGCTCACCGGTCGCGGCATCGACGCGGTGGACCTCCAGTGTCGCGCCGGCGACCGGGCGGTTGGTCGGCACGCCGCCGGCATTGCCGGTAACGAGACCGGAGAGCCGCACCTGCGGCTCCGGCGTCACGGCGAGGGTCGCAGGCTCGGCGCCGGCGATGAAGCGGTGGATCTCGCGGAAGGCGCGGGGATGGAAGGCGACCTCCCGGTGGTCGAGCTGGCCGAGCGCGATGTTGGTCGCGCCCCGCAGGGAGGGGCCCTCCGGCGTGATGCCGGTCGGCACGCCCGGCCGGCCGATGAGCGCGCCGTCGGGCTGCGCGAACTTGTCGTTGCCGTCGCTGCGCAGGCTGAGGAAGGCGGTACCCTCCACCACGTCGCTGTCGCGGCGGTTGAGCATGGTGAGGAAGGGGCCGCGGCCATTGAACTCGCTGCCAGGGCTCGCCTCCCAGTTGAAGACGCCGCGGTTCGGCGTGCCGCACAGCACGGCGTGGCTCACCTTCGCCGCCCCGCCGGCCTCGACCACGAAGTTGCGCACGGCATTGCCGCCGCGCGAGCTCGCGACAAGGGCGACGCGGGTCGCGCCCGTGCGGGCGAGGAGAGCGTCCACCTCGGCGGCGAGTTCGCGCAGCTGGTCGGCGGTGCCGGATCGGCCGGTCTGGGGCACCGCGTCGTCGTTGCGGGACAGGGGATCGGTGAAGTTGAGGGCGTGGAGGCGCTCGCGAGGCCAGCCGTTGGCCTCGAAGCGCCAGAGCGTCGTCATCCACAGGGCGGCATGGTCGCCGTTGCCGTGGACGAAGAGGATGGGCACCGGCGGGCGCGGCTGGGCGCGTGCGGGCAGGATGGCGGCGAGGGCGAGGCTCGAGCCCGTCGCGAGGATCTGTCGGCGTGTTGGCATTGGACGTTTCTCCCGGGGGCATGAGACTGGCGCAGCCCGCCGCCGCGTCAACCCGGCCGCTTTCCTGTTGACGCGACGGCTTGGGATCGCCACATCATGGGCAGGGTCAGTTTTTTGAATCATTCCAATCGGCCCGGCCTTGAACCGGCGCACGGGGGACCACCATGTTCATCCAGACCGAAGCCACGCCCAATCCTGCGACGCTGAAGTTCCTGCCCGGCCGCACGGTTCTGCCGGAGGGCACGCTCCACATGCCCAACGCGGAAGCCGCCCGCCAGTCGCCGCTGGCCGAGAAGCTCTTCGCCATCGACGGCATCGCCGGCGTCTTCTTCGGCAACGACTTCATCACCGTGACCAAGGGCGGCGCCGAATGGCCGCACCTGAAGCCGGCCATCCTCGGCGCGATCATGGAACATTTTATGTCGGGCCAGCCGCTGCTGCGCAACGACACCTCGCTGGCGCCGAGCGGCGACGAGGAGTTCTTCGATCCCTCCGATGCCGGCACCGTCGACACGATCAAGGAGCTCCTGGAGACGCGGGTGCGCCCGGCGGTCGCGGCAGACGGCGGCGACATCACCTTCCGCGGCTACAAGGACGGCATCGTCTATCTCGCCATGCAGGGCTCCTGCGCCGGCTGTCCCTCCTCCACCGCGACCCTGAAGCACGGCATCCAGAACCTGATGCGCCACTTCCTGCCCGACGTGCGCGAGGTCCAGGCGATCTGACGCGGGCCGCGTGAGCATCGGCTTTACCGGCCACTGCAGCCTAGCACCGGAAGAGGCGCAGGCGCGCCTTCGGGCCCTCGCCGCCAGCCGACCGGACCTGTTCGGGGGTCTCTATGTCCTGACGCCGGCGACGGCTCCGCCCGAGCCGTTCGGGGCCGACATTTCGCGTGATTTCGGCATCGCCGCGCGATGCTGGTTCAGGCTGCTGATGCCCGGCAAGGGCCGAGACGGCCCGCCGTCGCCCGAGGTGGTGGAACTCCTGTACCAGGTCTTCGGCACGGACCATCTCATCGTCACCTGGGAACTCGACACGGTGGTGCCGCCGCCGGCGTCCTGTCCGCCGACGACCGCGCCCTGACGCACCGGCCGGACCTTCACGACCCGCGGCGGACGGTGTAGCACGGGGCCATGCTGGTCCTCGCCCTCGACACGGCCCTCGGCGCCTGTTCGGCCGCCGTCCTCGACACCGCGTCGGGACGGATCCTCGCGGCGCGCTCCGAGCCGATGGCGCGCGGCCACGCCGAGCGGCTGATCCCTCTCGCCGCCGAGACCTGCGCAGAGGCCGGCGTGGCGCCTGCCGCCTGCCGCCGCTTCGTGGCGACCACGGGCCCGGGGAGCTTCACCG
>NZ_JBQVQL010000131.1:0-9249 GCF_052440005.1 Phreatobacter sp. | reverse complement strand
CGGCGAGGCCGAGCCGGCCGAGCAGCGCCGCCGCCCGCGCGTGCCGCTCGCCGCGCGCCACGCCGGCATAGACGGCGGGAATCTCGACATTGCCGAGGGCGGTGAGCTCGTCGAGCAGATTGTAGCGCTGGAAGATGAAGCCGAAATGGTTGCGCCGGAGGTCCGCGAGGTCGTCCGGCGACAGGGCGGCGGTCTCCTGCCCGTCGATGGCGTAGCTGCCGCGGGTCGGCCGGTCGAGGCAGCCGAGGATGTTCATCAGCGTTGACTTGCCCGAGCCCGAAGCGCCGATGATCGCCACCATCTCGCCGCGGCGGATCTTGAGATCGACGTCCTTGAGCACCGTGATCGTCTGCTCGCCGCTCTGGAAGTCGCGGCTGATGCCGCTGAGGCGGATCAGGGGGCCGTCCATGTCAGAGCCCCATCGGAGGGGGCGGCCCGCCGCCCGGGCGCCCCGCCGTCGCCGTGGCGGGCAGGCGCTGGCCGGTGACGACACGCTCGCCCGTGGCGAGGCCCGACACGATCTCGGCGGTTACCTTGTTGTCCAGGCCGACCGTCACCGGCCGCACCGCGACCTGTCCGGCCGCATCCACCACCCTGACGCTCGCCGGACGGTCTCCCGCGGCCGGCGTCACCGCCGCCGATGGCACGGTCACCACGCCCTTTGCCTGCCCGAGCACCACCACCACCTGGGCGGTCATGTAGGTGCGCAGCACCCCGTCCGGGTTGGGCACGCTGAACTGGCAGTAGTAGTAGATCGCCGAGGACGAGGTGGAACTCGTCGTGCTGGACGAACCGGTGCTGCTGGTCGAGGCGAAGCTGCTGTCGCTCTTGATCGATTCCGGCGCGGGATCGATCGATTCCACCTTGGCCGCGAAGCGCCGGTCGGGATCGCCGAGGATGGTGAAGTAGAGCGGCTGCCCGACCCTGACCCGGACGACGTCGGCCTCTGAAATCTCGGCCTTGACGGTCATCACGTCGACCTGCCCGAGGACGGCGACCGTCGGCGTCGTCTGCGCCGCGTTCAGCGTCTGCCCCTCCTGCGCCGTTACCGAAAGGACGGTGCCGTCGATGGGCGCGGTGATGCGGGTATAGCCGAGATTGACCCGGGCGGTCGCCACCGAGACCTGCGCCTGGGCTATCTGGGCGTCGAGCTGGGCGATCTGCGTGCGGGTCTGCTTGACCGTCTGCTCGGCCGTCTCGAAATCGGCGCGCGAGCCCGCGGTCTGGGCCAGCATGGTCCGCTGGCGCTCCAGCTTGAGCTCGGCATAGGCGAGGATGACCGCTTTCTCCTCGCGCTGGGCGCGGGTGTTGGCGAGCGCCGCCTCGGCACTGCTCAGGGTGTTCTGCTGCGTGAGGGAATCGATCTCCGCGATCAGGTCGCCCTTCTTCACCGCCTGGCCGACGGCGACCGGAATCGAGAGGACGCGGCCGGAGACCTGGGCACCGACCGCGACGAGCCGCGCCGGCTTCAGCGTGCCGCTGGCGAGCACGGTCACCTCGACGTCGCCGGTGGCGGCCGCCGCCGTGACGAGAGTTGCGGAGGCAGACGGAGGGTTCAGGCGGTCGCGCAGCGCATAGGCGGTGCCGGCGGCGGCGACGAGGGCGAGAACGAGAATGAGCTTGCGGTTCAAAGGCAGATCACCGGCCGTGGCCGGGCTCCCGGAAACAGGGATGGAGTCGGCGGCTAGCGTGCCGGCCGCGGGCCGGTCTCGCGGTCCACGACCAGCGGACGCGAGGCGTCGATAGGGCCGGCGGGCCCGCCGCCGAGCGCCTTGCCGAGGGAAATGAAACGCGTGGCGATCAGCACCTGGCTCTGCAGCAGGGAATCTTCCGAGTCGTAGAGCGACCTCTCGGCATCGAGCACCTCGAGGAAGCTCGACGCGCCCTGGCTGTAGAGGACGCGTGCGAGACGGCCGGCCTCGCGGTAGTTGCGGACGGCGGTGGCGAGACTTCCGTAGCGGATGCGCTGCTGGGCGAGTCCCAAAAGAGCGTTCTCGACATCCTCCAGCGCATTCAGCACCGCCTGGTGGAAGGCGGCATAATACTGGTCGCGCTGCGCCTCCTGCACCTCCACCGCGGCTCTCAGCCGGCCGGCATTGAAGACGGGGATGGACACCGACGGCCCGTAGGACCAGGCGAGCGAGGACCCGTTGCCGAGATCGCCGATGCGGATGCCGCTGGTGCGCAGCGACCCCGTGAGCGACACGCTGGGATAGAGCGCCGCCTCCGCCTGGCCGATGCGCGCCGTGGACTGGGCGAGCTGGCGCTCGGCGAGGCGCACGTCGGGACGCATCATCAGCACGTCGGCCGGCACGCCCGGCGGCAGGTTGCGCCGCGGCGACGGAATGGTGGCGCTGCGCCTCAGCCGCGCGACGATGGCTGCGGGCTCGCGGCCCATCAGCACGCCGATGCGGTGAGCGGAGGCGGCAAACGCCGTCTCCAGCGTCGGGATGTTGGCGGTGGTGCTGCTGGCCAGCGCCGTCGCCTTGGCCACGTCCACGGCGGAGGAGGCGCCAGCCTCGAACTTGGCGCGGGTCAGCGCCGCCGTCTGCCGCTGGATCGCGGCCGTGCGCTGCGCGAGGCCGATCCGGGCAAGGTACCCCTTGGCCTCGACGTAGTTCTGCGCCACGTCGCCCGCGAGGGTGAGGAGCGTCGTACGCAGGCTCTCCTCGGCCACCTCGATGCCCCGGTCGGCCGCCTCGACCCCGCGCCGCGTCTGGCCGAACAGGTCGAGCTCCCAGCTCGCGTCGAAGCCCGCCTGGTAGAGGTTCGAGGTGACGTTGACCCCGGAGGATGAGGCGCTGGATCGCGAATGGGTGGAGGAGACCCCGCCGTCGACCTGGGGGAAGAACCCGGCCAGCGTCTGGCGGCGCGTCGCGCGTGCCTCGCGGATGCGCGCCTTGGCGGCGGCGGCGTCGAGATTGGCGGCGAGAGCCTCCGTCACCAGTGCGTCGAGGGTGGGATCGCCGAAGCGTTTCCACCAGTCCGTCAGCTCGCCCGGGCGCAGCGGCGCCGCCCGGCGGGCATTGGCGTGATGGGCAGAGAGCGCCGTGCCGGGCATCTGGTAATCGGGCCCCACGACGCAGCCGCCGAGGCCCGTGGCCACCGCGACGACGAACAAAAGCCGACGGCCGAACCGGCGCGGAAGGCCGGAGGGGCTGCCGTCCGGGACGGGAGACAGGACGGGGCGGAGAGCAGCCATGGCCTCGGAAACAATCAGAAACTGAAGAGTTTATTTAATCGCAAAGATCGCCTATGGTCAATGACGCTAGAGGCCCAGGCCTCATCACGAAAGGGTCAGGACGTGCCTGAAGCCGGTCCTCCACAGCCTGTCGCGGCCGCGCGGCGCGGTCGCCCCCGCCGCCTCGCGCCCGACGACCAGCGCCGCCGGGCGCTGGCTGCGGCACGTGCGCTGCTGGACGAGGTCGGCTATGGCGCGACCACCATGGACGGGGTGGCCCGGCGGGCGAGCCTGTCCAAGAAGACGCTCTACGAGATCTTCGCCAGCAAGGCCCAGCTCATGGCCGCATTGGTGGAGGAGCACCGGCGCTCGGTGCTCGCCCTGCCGCACGAGGACGACGACCCGCCGGACGTCGCCATCCGCCGCATCTTCCGCGTCGACACGCCGGAGGCCGAGGCGCTCCAGCGCGACGGGCTCATCCGCCTCATCGTGGCGGAATCGGGAGCCTTCCCCGAATTGCGCGACATTCTCCTTGCCCACGGCCCGCGTGTCGCCCATGCCGACCTCGCCGCCTGGATCGCGATGCAGGTCGAGCGCGGCATCCTCGACGTCGCCGATCCGCGCCTCGCCGCCGGCGTCCTCCTCGACATGATGTTCGGCGCGATGATGCAGCGCGCCCCCCACGGCGAGGGGCTCGGCCGCGCGGCGCGGATCGAGGCCGCCATCGCGATCTTCGTGCGCGGGGCCGGCTATCGCCCGGCGGGCGGGGTTCAGCGCAGGTAGTCGAGCAGCGAGAGGCCCTGCACCTTGGCCACCGCCGCGTAGGACGCCTGGAGCTGCGTCTCGTAGGCGGTGAGCTGGACGGTGACGGCCGCCACGTCGACGCCGGTCAGGCCCGACAGCGATTCCGAGACGTAGGACTGGTAATCCTGTTCGGCGGTCGCCGCCCGCTCCAGCGCGGCCGAGGCCAGCGACAGCCCGGACTGCACCGCCGTCACCTTGTCGAGCGCCGAGACGAGTCGCGCCGAGATCGCCTCCATCTCCGCGTCCGTCGTGTCGCCATCCACCTTCGACAACGCGCTCACAGCCCGCATCATCTCCTCGAAGGCCGTGTTGTCGGCGGTCACCCCGTAGGCGATCGTCCGCTCCGCCGAGACCTGCACGGACGTGACCGTCCCGTTGCCGCGGTAGTAGCTGGTGTCGGCGGTGTCGAGGTCGGCGGGAGCGTAGGTTTCGAGGTCCACCGGCGCCGTGGTGGTGGCGCTGCCGGCGAAGAGATAGCGGCCCTCGTAGCGCACGTTCAGAAGCCCCGCGAGGTCGTCCAGGGCGCTGGCCGCGGCGGTCGCGAGGCTCTCGTCGGAAGTGTCGGTGCTGTTGGTGCCGACGGCGGCGGTGACCCGCGCGCGCAGTTCGGTGAGGAGATCGGTCATGGTCGACATCTGGTCGTACATGACCTGGACGCGGCCGTTGGCCTCCTCGGCGGAGGAGGCATAGGTCTTCGACCGGGCGAGCGAGACCTCGAGATCAAGGACCCGCGTGGCGGCACTGCCGAGGCCCCCATAGTCGGTCGACACCTGTCCGGTCGCCTCCTGGACCTGCAACTCGGACATCTTCGCCTGCGTCCTGAGCGAGGCGGAGAGCATCCGGTCGTTCATGGCGAAGGTCGCGACCCGCATGGCCATGGCGCCCTCCCCGTCAGGCCGACTGTGCCGCTTCGAGCAGGGCGTCGAACATGGCGTTCAGGACCTGCAGGAGCTGGGCGGCGGTCGAATACTGCTGCTCGAGTTCGCTGAGCCGGGCGGTTTCCTCGTCGAGGTTGACGCCGGTCTGCGAGGCGAAGAGGTCGGTGAGCGTCTGATGCACCGTTTCCTTGCTGGTGAGGTCGGACGTGGCTGACGTGGCGAAGCTGGCCGCGTCGGCGACGACCGCGGCGGCATAGTCGGCGAAGGTCTTGCCGCCGCCGGCGAGGCGCCCCGCCGCGTCGAACGCCGTCTCGCCGGTCAGGGCCTCGCTCAGCGCCTGCGCCACGGCGCTCGCGCCGCTGCTGACGACCGTCTTGCCCGTCGTCAGCGTCGCATCGGTGCTGAGGCCGCCGGTGGCGAGGGTTCCCGGCGCAGCGAGGATGTCGCTGCGAACGGCGATGTCGGCCGCCCCCGATCCGGTCAGCAGGTCGTTGAGGCCGAAGGTGGCGGAGAACCCCTCCCCCGTGCCGCCGACGGAGACGCCGATGTCGGCGAGGCTCACCCCGAGCCCGGCCGTCTCGGAGGAGACGACCAGATGGCCACCGGAATCCAGCGAGGCCGAGAGGCCGTCGATGGCGTCGAGGGCGAAGACGACCTCGTCGATGCTTTGGTAGGCCGAGAGGTCGAGGTCGGCATAGGAGGACAGGGCGCCCTCCTCATCCGTCAGGGCGACGCGCAGCGTACCGGTGGCGGAGAAGGCGTCGGATCCGGTGACGCTGGCCGAGCCCGTCAGGGTCTCCGGCGCCGGCACCGCGCTGCCGGCATTGTAGGCGGCATTGAGCTGGTCGATCATGCCGCCGGCCAGCGCGTCCAGCGCGTCCTGGCTCGCGGGGAGCGTCTCGTCGCGCAGCGTCAGGAGCGCGCCGATGGCGCCGGACCCGATCTGCCCGGTCACGTCCTTGCCGTCGACCGTGATGGCGCCGAACACGGTGTCGGCGGTCACGGTGCCGGCGGCGCTGTAGGAGAGCTCGTGCGCCTTGCTGTCGAGCAGCGTCGTGCCGCCGGCCGTGTAGATCCGCATCTGGTTGTCGGAATTGACGTAATAGGAGACGTCCATCTCGGCGGCGATCGCCTGCAGCGCCGTGTTGCGCTGGTCCTCGAGGTCGGCGGTCGACTCCCCGCGCGCGGAGGCCGCGGCGATCTGGTCGTTGAGGCTCGCGATCGTCTTCAGCGCGTCGTTGACGGTGGTGACCGCATCCTCGATCTGACCGTCGGCATCGGCGCGCAGCCCCTGGATCCCCGCGGAGGTCTCCCGCAGCTGCGATGTCACCGCGTCGAGGGCGTCCACCGCCTGCGCTTTCAGCGTGTCGCTTTCCGGCGTGGCGGCGAGGGAAGCGATGGCCGATTCGAGCGTCACCAAGCTGCTCGCCAGGGAGGTGCCGCCGTCCTCGCTGCCCGAGGTCGAGCCGAAGAGCGCCTGCAGCCTGTCGGTGAACGCGGCGGTGGCCTCGGCGGCGCCCAGCGCGCTCGCGGCGGCGACGAGGTCCTTCACGAGGTACTTGTCGACGCTGCTGGTCACGGCGCTGATGGTCACGCCGGTGCCGACGCCGCTGGTCACCACCGCCGCCTGGGTCGCGGTCTTGCGCGTGTAGCCCTCGGTGTCGGCATTGGCGACGTTCGAGGAGGTCACGCCCATCTGGTACTGGGCCGCGGACAGCGACGAGGTCGCGATGCTGCGGATCGACGACAAGGACATGGCTTCCTCCCCCGCCCTCCCCGGCAGCCGGGCTCAGACGAGCCGGCCGAGCATCCCGGCCGGCGCCGGCCGCGCATGGGTGGTGACGCGACCGTTCGCCTGGTAGGCGCCGCGGTCCGTGACCTGCTCCCGCATGGCGCGCATGACGGCTTCGATGCGCCGGCGGCTCGCCTGGATGGCCGCCTCCAGCCGCGCGACGTTCTCGTTCATCGCGGCCTGCAGGTCCGCGCCGCGCCGCTTCATCCAGCCGCGCAGTTCCGGATCGGCCTGCTCCAGCCGCAGCTTCCTCTCGCGCACCGCGAGGGTCCATTGCTCCAGTTCGGCCGCGAGCGAGGCTTTGCGGCCGACCGCCTCGGTGCGGGAGGCGGGCACCCCCTCGGCGAGCAGGGCGTTCTCCTCGCGGATGACCTCGGTCATCGCGTCGAGGAGGGTGACGATGCGGATCACCATGGCGTCGATCTGGTCTGGGGTCAGGGAGGTCATCGGAACGGTCCTTGAAAGGCCGGACGGCGCCCGTCGGCGGCGGGGCTGAGGGCGGCGGTGCGGCGATAGGCGTCGCCGGCCCGCGCCTTGGCGAGGAGGCTGTCGAGCTGCGCCCGCACCACGCCCCGCGCCGCCCTGAGGTCGCGCAGGATGGCGTCGAGGTCGGTGATGAGCGCCGCCAGTTCGAGGCGGGCGGCCCGGTCGCCGGGTGTCGCGCCCGGATCGCGGGTGAAGCGGGTGCGGGCATGGCGCCGCGCCCGCTCCAGCCTCTGGAGCAGCGGGTCCACCGCCACGCGGCCTGTCGGTGCGCGGCTCATCGGACGGCTGTGATGAGCGTGTCGTACATCTTGTTCGCCGCCGACATGACCTGCGCCGCCGCCGAATAGGCCTGCTGCGCCGACATCATGTTGGAGAACTCGGTGCTGGTGTCGGAGGTGCTCGCCTCCAGCTTGCTGCCGACGACCGTCCCGGCACCGTTGGTGCCGGCGATGTTCAGCGTGCTGGCTCCCGACTCGGTGCTCGCCGAATAGACCCCACTGCCCTCGGCGGTGAGGCCGTCGGGATTGTTGAAGGTCGCCACCGCCACCTTGTAGATCGCCCGCTGCGTGCCGTTGTCGTAGCTCGCATAGACCGTGCCGTCGCTGATGGAGACGCCGGTGAGGCTGCCGAAGCTCACGCCGTCCTGTTCCGTCTCCAGGCTGACGCCGAGCGTCTCCGCGCTGGTGGAGAGCTGTGACAGGCCGGTGGCGGTGCCCGCCGACCCCATGTCGAGGGTCACCGAACTGTCGGCGGCGCCGGTCGTCCAGTTGGCGATGGTGAGCGTCGGCGGGCTCGGCGAGGTGCTGGCGAGTGTCCCGTCCGCGTTGAAGCTGATCGTGATCGGATCGCTCGTCACCGTGCCCAGCGTGCTCGTGCCGTCCGTGCTGGTGGGGTTCGAGAAGGTAGCGGTCCAGGCGTTCTCGCCGGTCTTCTCCCAGGTCACCGTGGTCTTGGCGGCGGTGCCGAGCGAATCGTAGATCTCGACCTCGCTGGTGAAGGTGGCGTTGGTGGCCGCCTCCGCCGGCAGGTTGGCCTGCATGCTCATCTCGGTCGTCGCCGCGGCGATGCTCGACAGCGCCGTCGTGTTGATCGACTCCAGCGCGCTGGCGGTGGTGCCGCCGGTGACGTTGCCCTCCGCGTCGGTCGGCCAGCCCTGGAGGTAGTACTCGCCGTTGGTCAGGTAGCCGCTCTCGTTCACCGTGAAGGCGCCGTTGCGGGTGTACGAGGTGTTGGCGCTGTCGGTGCCGGTGGTGACGACGAAGAAGCCGCTGCCGTCGATCGCCATGTTCGTGGCGGTCGTGCTGGAGGTCAGAAGCCCCTGCATGGAGATGTTGGAGACGGTGCTCACCGCCACGCCGCCCGCCGAATAGGTCGAGGACGAGGTGCCCGTCAGCAGGCTCTCGAAACTGGCCGACGAGGTCTTGTAGCCATAGGTGCTGGCATTGGCGATGTTGTCGGAAATCATCGCCAGCGCGGTGCTCTGCGCGGAGAGGGCGGAGACCGCCGAATTGAGGGCGCCGGAGAGGCTCATGGCGCCACCTCAGGCCGAGATGTCGAGCTTGGAGGCGATGCTGGAGACGGTCGACGACAGGCTCGACACCGTTGACGACAGCTCGCTCAGCGTCGTGTTCGTCTGCGACTGCTGGTCGTAGCTCGCATAGGACATCATCTGGTTCATCAGCTCGCTCGTGTCGGTCGTATCGAGCGGGTTCTGGTTCTGCAGCTGCTCCACCAGCAGCGTGAGGAAATCGTCGCTGGAGAAGCTCGAAGACGATGATGTCGAGGAGGACGTGCTCGTGCTGCTCGTCGTGCTGGTGGATGAGAGAGCGCTGATGCTCATGGCAAACCTCGACCGTTGCCCGGACTCGCTGGCGGAGGCCGGGGTTTCGTGGCGACGACGGGTGGTGTGGCGTCGCTAGTAGAACGGTCGGGAAAGGGATTTCAGGCGCGGATTCTGGCGCACCACTGGCGAAGAAAAGCCAGTGATTTCAAAAGTTAATGAAAGATGACCCGCGCTTGCGGATCTGAAACGTGGAAGCCTGCCGCAAAGCGGCGTGGGGCGCGGGAAGGCCTGGAGGGGAAGATGCGCCGGGGGTTCAGCGCTCGCC
>NZ_JBQVQL010000130.1:0-9827 GCF_052440005.1 Phreatobacter sp. | reverse complement strand
CTTGCCGGTGGGGTTGTGCGCCTTGATCGAAGCGTCCTGGTTGATCGGGTGGGCGGCCGAGCCGAGCTTTTCGATCTGGCCGTCGATGCCGCGCTCGATGGCGCAGACCATGACCTTCCGGACGAAGGGGGACGCGGGGGAGAAGAAGAGCTTCACGGGCAGGATCCTCATGGCGCCGGGGCAGGATGGATGGCGGCGGGGCGCGAGAATGACGACAGCGGCGCGCGCCGTCGAGTCGTCCGTGGGGCGGCGGTCGCCGGCCGCCGGAACCGCCAGGGCTGGCGCGCATTGATGCAGCATGACCAAGGATCCGAAGAAGCCTCAGCTCGACCCCGGCACGCACAAGCCGAAGACGCCGCCGGAGGGCCCCCACGCCCGTGAGGACCAGATCGATCGCGAGAAGACCCCGGGATCAGGCATGTTCCCCGAGCCCGGCACGAAGGATTCCGAGCCGCCCGCCGGCTAGGGGCGCGCCCTGCGGTCCTGGACGAGGGTCAGCACCACCGTCAGCAGCATGAAACCTGCCGCCACGGCGAAGATCGCGCGGGGCTGTCCCTGGTCGAGCAGCGCCGCATAGAGCAGCGGGCCCACCAGCCCACCGATGTTGAACCCGGTGGAAACGATGCCGAAGACGATGCCCTCGGCTCCCTTCGGCG
This sequence comes from Phreatobacter sp., assembly GCF_052440005.1. Taxonomy (GTDB): domain Bacteria; phylum Pseudomonadota; class Alphaproteobacteria; order Rhizobiales; family Phreatobacteraceae; genus Phreatobacter. Next base: position 9,171 of record NZ_JBQVQL010000130.1, on the reverse strand, counting down.
CCGCCGCGCGCACCAGCATATCCCGCGAGGGCGTGATGATTCCCGACAGGAAGCCGGCGAGGCCGAGCAGCAACGTCGCCACGAGGACCGACGGCGTCGTCGTCGCCAGGATGCCGGCGATCACCGCCGTCGCCAGGAAGGCGGCCGCCGCCACCACCCCGTGACGGCTGGTGCGGTCGGCGAGCGTGCCGCCGGCCAGCACCCCGCCGGCGCTCATGAACAGGAACAGGGTCAGCGCCGTATTGGCGCCGGCGAGATCGATGCCGTAGCCCATGACGAGAGCCGAGGCGGAGAAGGACTGGATGCCCCCGGTCGACAGGTTCAGGAGCACGAACATGCCCATCAGCGCGACCACCGTGCCGGTGATGAGGCGGGCGCGCGGCGGCCGCGGCATCCCCTCAGCCCGTTCGGAGGCGCGCGGCTCATACCGTGCGGCCGGCGCCTCCCGCCCGGTCGCGAGCATGATGAAGCCGACGCCGATCCCGAGGACCCCCGCCACGGCGAAGGCCTTCGACACGCCGAACAGGGCGGCGGCGCCGAGCAGGAGCGGCGGCGAGATCGCGGTACCGAGATAGCCGGCGAAGGTGTGGATGGAGAAGGCCCTGCCCATGCGCGCGCCGTCGATGCCGCGGGCGAGCAGCGCATAGTTCGCCGGGTGATAGACGCCGTTGGCGAGCCCCGCCGCCGCCATGGCCGCGAGCAGCATGCCGTAGCCCGGCGCGAGAGCGAGGGTGAGGAAGCTGAGCCCCCCGAGCATCAGGCCGGCGATGAGCACCCGCCGGGCGCCCAGCCGATCGCTGACGAAGCCCATCGGCGCCTGCACCACGAGCGACACCAGGTTGAACAGCGTCAGCGCGGCGCCGATCTCCACGAAGCTGCGGCCGAAATGTCCGGGCAGCAGCGGCAGCAGGGCCGGCACCGTCATGATGTGGACGTGGCTGACCAGATGGGCGAGCGACACCTTTCCGAGCAGGAGGCGTTCGGCGGACTGCGTGGTCCCGCGGACCGGAGAGGTGTCGGGAAGGGACGTCATGTTGCGGCCACCATGGCCCGCGGCCTTAGCACGGTTTCGGCGCCGCACGGCGGTGTCCGCCGCAAGACTGGGCTGCACCGGCGGCGGTAAAACAAAACGGGCGGTGTCGGGAGACCGGAAGGTTTGGTGGAGCCAGGCGGGATCGAACCGCCGACCTCTTGCATGCCATGCAAGCGCTCTCCCAGCTGAGCTATGGCCCCGTATGTCCCCGCGGGAACTGGCAGATGATGGGTCATCCGCCGGGTGCTCGAGCGGGCTCGCCGCTCAAGGAGCGCGTGTTTTGCATATTTCGTTGCGGGCATCAAGCGCATCGCACGAAGTTTTTCACACCCCCGTTGCATCGCCGGTCCGGACGGCGGACCCGCGGCCGACGGCGCGTCCACCGCGTATCCGCGGGTTTCCTGCAACCTCTTCTTAAGGCGCGGCCGATACCATTGGTCTGTGCATATTTCGCAAGTATTGTGAGGGAATTACCCGGAAATGCCGTCGGCATCCATCATCGAAGAACTTGAAGATGCGATCTCGCGCGGCACCAGCGGTCGGCGCGTCGAAACCCTGAGGCGGGTGACGGACCTCTTCCTGCGCGACGCCGAGCGCTACACCGAATCCCAGATCGAACTCTTCGACGACGTCATCCTCCGCCTGTCGAGCGCCATGGAGAAGGCGGTCCGCCGCGAGCTGGCCGAGCGCCTCGCCCCGGTGATGAGCGCGCCGAAGACGATCATCCGCAGCCTGGCGCAGGACGACGAGATCGACGTCGCCCGCCCCATCCTGATGCTGTCCTCCCAGCTCGACGACACCACGCTCGCCTCCATCGCCCGAACCAAGAGCCAGGAGCACATGCTCGCCATCGCCGGTCGCAAGACGGTGGGCGAGAAGGTGACCGACGTTCTGGTGGAGCGCGGTGATTCGCGCGTGGCCATGTCGGTCGCCGCCAACGAGGGCGCCCGCTTCTCGGCCAAGGGCTACGACGCTCTGGTGGAGCGTTCCAAGGACGACGACCTGCTCGCCGAATGCGTCGGCCTGCGCAAGGACATCCCGCCTTATCTCTTCCGCGTCATCCTCTCCTCAGCCCGCGAGCAGGTGCGCAAGCGGCTGGTCGCCTCCACAACGGCGCGCGAGAAGGTGCAGCTGCCCGGCGCCATCGCCGGCGTCGCCGACCGCATTGCCGTCGGCACCGCGGACGGCGCGCGTGACTACACCGCCATTCACCGCGCCATCGTCGTCCAGCACGGCCGCGGCGCCCTCGGCGAGGACGAACTGCGCGCCTATGCGGAGGCCGGCAAGTTCGACGAGACCGTGTGCAGCCTCTCCGTCCTTTGCGGCGTCCCCCTGGAGATGGTGGAGCGTCTGTTCGTCGGCGACCGGCCGGATCCGATCCTGATCCTCGCCCGGGCGGCCGGGCTCTCCTGGCCGACGCTGCGCGCCATCCTGCAGACGCGGCCGGGGGCGGGTGGGCTCGCTCCCGCGACGCTGGAGGAGGCGCGCGAGAGCTATTCGAAGCTCACGACCCATACGGCCCTTCGCGTCCTCCGCTTCTGGCAGGTGCGCGAGAGTTCGGCCGCGGGCGGCTGAGGGGCGGCCGCGCCGCCCGCTCCGCCCTCCTCAGTGCAGGCTGACCGTTTCCAGTTCGTTCTGCCAGGCATTCGCCACCGCGTCCTCGCGGCGGTCGGTGACCATGATCGGCATGCCGTCGGCCGAGACCAGGGCGAAGAGGTCGAGCCCCGGTGGCAGGGCCGGCGCCTGCGGGAACATCCGCGTGATCTCGTCGGAGCGCATCGGCTTCACGTAGGCGACCTTGGCGACGCCGAGCTGGGCCAGGGTTTCGGGAGTGATGGGGGAACGGTCGATCATGGGTCGAACCTCCTTGAAGGCAGGTTGGAGCGGAACGAACTCACCGTCTCGGGTCAGTCCTGTGCCGCGATGTCGATCCGCCGCACGATCCTTTCGGGCTCGGGGCGCGCGAGGTCGACGGAGAGGAGCCCGTTCTTCAGGTCGGCTCCCATGACCTCCATGCCATCAGCGAGAACGAAGACCCGCTGGAACTGGCGTGCCGCGATGCCGCGGTGGATGTAGTCGCGCTCGTCGGCGTCGTCCTGCTGGCGTCCGCGGATGAGGAGCTGGTTCTCCTCCACCGTCACCTCGAGCTGCTGGCGCGTGAAGCCAGCGACGGCGAGGGTGATGCGCAGGCGTTCTGGCCCCTGGGTCGACGCGGCGATCCGCTCGATATTGTAGGGCGGGTAGCCCTCGGCACCCTTGGTGACCCGGTCCAGGACCCTCTCCAGCTGGTCGAAACCCAGGAGGAAGGGCGATGACAGGGACGGAACGCGCGACATGGGCGAAGTCCTCGTGTGAGCGACATCGGCCGGGCCCCGAAGGCACCCGGCACACCGGAAACCACCGGCGCCTCCCGAATATGGCGACGGGTCCGCCCGCTCGCAAGGTTGGGCGGGACGGGAGGGGTCGAGGTCGTGCGCGGCGGTGCCGCGGGCCTCACGGCCCGATGCGCTTGCCCGTCTGCCGGTCGAACAGGTGCAGGTGCTCGGCGCTCGCCGCCACCGAAACCGGCGTTCCCGGCGCCAGCAGCGCCTTGCCGGGCAGGCGGGCGATGATGTCCTGGCCGGTGCCGCCGATCGGGCCGTAGACGAAGGTCTCGGCTCCCACCGCCTCCACAGCCGAAACGGGGAAGGTGATGCCGAGGGAATCGTCCGGAACCGTGCCGGTCACCACCATCAGGTGCTCGGGCCTGACGCCGAGGATCGCCCCGCCCGCGGGAACGGCGAGGCCGTGGCCGCCGGTGAGACCCGCGGCGCGCGGCCCGTTCTCCCCCGCCTCGACGGGCACGAGATTCATCGGCGGCGCGCCGATGAAGCTGGCGACGAAGGTGGAGGCCGGCTTCTCGTAGATGTCGAGCGGCGCGCCGGTCTGCTCGACCTCGCCCTTGTTCATCACCACCAGCACGTCGGCGAGGGTCATGGCCTCCAGCTGGTCATGGGTCACGTAGACGGAGGTCACCGCCAGCGCCCGCTGCAGTTTCTTGATCTCGACGCGCATCTGGATGCGCAGCTTGGCGTCGAGGTTGGACAAGGGTTCGTCGAACAGGAACACCTGCGGCTTGCGCACGATGGCGCGGCCCATGGCGACGCGCTGGCGCTGGCCACCCGAGAGCGCCCGCGGCTTGCGATCGAGGAAGGGCGTGATCTCGAGGATCCGCGCGGCTTCCCTGACCCGCTCGTCGATCTCCGGCTTGGGCGTCCCGCGGTTCCTCAGGCCATAGGCCATGTTGTCGTAGACGCTCATGTGCGGATAGAGCGCGTAGTTCTGGAACACCATGGCGATGTCGCGCTCGGCCGGCTCCAGCTCGTTGACCCGCCGCGCGCCGATGCGGCACTCGCCGCCCGTGATGGTCTCCAGCCCCGCGATCATGCGCAGCAGCGTGGACTTGCCGCAGCCGGAGGGACCGACCAGCACGCAGAAGTCGCCCGCCGGCACGTGGATGTCGACGCCGCGCACGGCCTCCACCCCGCCGGCATAGACCTTCCGCACCTTGTCGAGAACGACCTCGCTCATCGAAATTGCCTCACTTCTCGGTCTCGACCAGGCCCTTGACGAAGAGCCGCTGCATCAGGATCACCACCAGCACCGGCGGCAGCATGGCCAGCACGGCGGTCGCCATGGCGATCTGCCACTCCGTCAGGGCGTCCTGCGTCACGATCATCTTCTTGATGCCGATGACGATGGTCTGCATGCTCTCGCGGGTGGTGATCAGCAGCGGCCAGAGATACTGGTTCCAGCCGTAGATGAACTGGATGACGAACAGCGCTGCGATCGAGGTGATCGACAGCGGCAGCAGCGTGTCCTTGAAGAACTGCATGGCGCTCGCCCCGTCGATCTTCGAGGCCTCCACCAGCTCGTCCGGCACGGTCATGAAGAACTGGCGGAACAGCAGCGTCGCCGTCGCGGAGGCGATCAGCGGCACGGTGAGACCGAGGTAGCTGTCCAGCAGGCCGAGATCGGCGACGATCTTGTAGGTCGGGTAGATGCGCACCTCGACGGGCAGCATCAGCGTCACGAAGATCACCCAGAAGGCCGCCATCCGGAACGGAAAGCGGAAATAGACGATGGCGAAGGCCGAGATGATCGAAATGGAGATCTTTCCGATGGCGATCGTCAGCGCCATGATCAGGCTGTTCAGCATCATCATGCCGACCGGCTCGCGTGACGACTTCGACGTGCCCTGGAACAGGGTCTGCGTGTAGTTCTCGACGAGATGCGGCCCCGGCCACAGCGGCATCTGCCCGTTCGAGATGGTCGCCGGATCCCAGGTCGAGGCGACGAAGGCCACATAGACCGGGAAGGCGACGATGAAGATCCCGATGAGCAGGATCACGTGCGGCAGGAAGGAGAAGAGGCTCTGGCGCTCGACCATCAGTACTGGACCTTGCGCTCGATGTAGCGGAACTGGATGGCGGTGAGCCCGATCACGAGGATCATCAGGATGACCGACTGGGCGGCCGATCCGCCGAGATCGCCGCCCAGGCGCCCGTCGGAAAAGACCTTGTAGACCAGCGTCGTGGTCGCCTGGGCGGGGCCGCCGCCGGTGACCGAGTCGATGATGCCGAACGTGTCGAAGAAGACGTAGACGATGTTGACGACCAGCAGGAAGAAGGTGGTCGGCGACAGGAGCGGGAAGATGATGGTCCAGAACCGCCGCGCCGGCCGGGCCCCGTCGATGGCGGCGGCCTCGATGACGCTCTTCGGGATCGACTGCAGCCCGGCGAGGAAGAAGAGGAAATTGTAGCTGATCTGCTTCCACGTCGCGGCCATTACCACCAGCGTCATGGCATGGCCGCCGTTGAGCTGCGGGTTCCAGTCGATGCCCAGCGCGCGGATCGCCTGGGCGACGAGGCCGAGGGAAGGCTGGAACATGAAGAGCCAGAGCACGCCGGCAATGGCCGGGGCGACCGCATAGGGCCACATCAGGAAGGTCTTGTAGGTGCCGGCGGCCTTGATGTGCTTGTCGGCCTGGACCGCGAACATCAGCGCGATCGACAGGGAAAAGAAGGTGACGAGGCAGGAGAAGACCAGCGTCGTGACCATCGAGCGGTAGTAGTCGGGATTGGCGAAGAGAACCTGATAGTTCTCGAACCAGACGAACTGCATCGTCAGGCCGAAGGCATCCTGGATGAAGAAGGACTGCCAGACCGCCTGCGCCGCCGGCCAGTAGAAGAACACGATGGTGATGAGGAGCTGCGGCATCAGAAGCGCGTAGGGCAGCAGCTTGCCGTCGAAGACAACGCGCTTTTCCATTCAGGTCCCCCGAAAAGACGGACCGGGGCGGGTTGGGCCCGCCCCGGTTCCGGATGTGTGTGATCTCAGCGGGAGACGGTGCGCTCGAACTGGCGCAGCATCACGTTGCCGCGGGAGACCGCCGCGTCCAGCGCCGCCTGGGCGCTCTTCTGACCGGCCAGCGCCGCCTCGAATTCCTCGGCCCAGACGTCGCGCATCTGCACCATGTTGCCGAGGCGCAGGCCGCGCGAATTCTCGGTCGGCGGCTTGTTGTTGAGCTGAAGGATCGGCGTCTCGAGATAGGGGTTCTCGCGGTAGAAGCCGGAGGCCTTCACCTGCTCGTAGGCAGCCTGCGTGATGGGCAGGTAGCCGGAGTCGGTGTGCAGCTTCGCCTGGCGTTCGGTCTGCGACAGGAAGGCGAAGAACTTGGCCACGCCGCGATACTCGGCAGCGGGCTTGCCGCCCATGACCCAGAGCGAGGCGCCGCCCAGCGTCGAGTTCTGCGGCGCGCCGGCTGCATCCGGATAATAGGGCATCGGCGCGTTGGCCCAGTCGAACTTCGCGTTCGCCTTGACGTTGCCGTAGAAGCCCGACGAGGTCAGGAAGATCGGGCATTCGCCGGAGGTGAAGCGGCCCTCGCCGGTGTTGGTCCGGCCCGAATAGGAGAAGGTGTTGTCCTTCTGCAGGTCGATGAGGTTCTGCAGGTGGCGCACGTGCAGCGGCGAGTTGAACCGCAGCTCCGTGTCGAAGCCGTCGATGCCGTTGGCGCGGGTGGCCAGCGGCACGTTGTGCCACAGCGAGAACTGCTCGATGTTCAGCCAGGTGATCCAGGCGGACGAGAACCCGCACTTGTCATAGCCGGCGGCGCGCAGCTTCTTGGCGGCCTCGAAGACCTCAGGCCAGGTCTTGGGCGGCTGGTCCGGGTTCAGGCCCGCCCGGCGGAAGGCGTCCTTGTTGTACCACATCACCGAGGACGACGAGTTGAACGGGAAGGACAGCATCTCCCCGCGCGAGGTCGAGTAATAGCCCGCGACCGCCGGCAGGTAGGCCTTGGGATCGAAGGGCTCGTTGGCCTCGGCCATGAGCTGGAACACCGGCTTGATGGCGCCGCGGGCGGCCATCATCGTCGCGGTGCCCACCTCGAAGACCTGAAGGATGTGCGGGGCGTTGCCGGCTCGGAACGCGGCGATGCCGGCGTTCATCGTGTCGGGATAGGATCCCTTGTAGGTCGGCACGACACGGAACTCGCGCTGCGAGGCGTTGAAGTCCTGCGCCAGCTTGTTGACGACCTCGTTGTTGGCGCCGGTCATGGCGTGCCACCACTGGATCTCGACCTGCGCTGCTGCGGGGGTCGCGGCCAGCATAGCTCCGGCGGCTGCGGCCGCGAGCATCGAACGACGGTTGAACATCGGAAATAGTCCTCCCAACAGACGCCTTGCGGCGGCGGTGCGGCTTGCGGCAAGGGCCGCGCCGTTCTGGGTCCGCCGGGCGACGGACGCGTGACACTTTAGTGAAGGTTGGATGACAGCGTAAGAGCCTGTCTGTCGAGACCCGCGGGGCCATCCACGGGTCGCTTGTCCACAGGACGCGACGGGTCGAAAGAGCCTGGAATGCCTCGATACCGTCAGACGCGGTGGTAGGGATGGCCGGCGAGGATGGTGACGGCGCGGTAGAGCTGCTCCAGCGCCATGATCCGCACGAGCTGGTGCGGCCAGGTCATCGCGCCGAAGGAGAGGACGAGGTCGGCTTCCGCCCGGAGCGCCGGGTCGAGCCCGTCGGGCCCGCCGATGACAAGCGTCGCCGCATCCTCCGACGCATCCTTCCAGCGCCCCAGCAGTGCGGCGAAATCGGCGCTGCCGAGGCTCTTGCCACGCTCGTCGAGCAGGATCAGCCGGCCCGCCCGGGCGCGGCGGATGGCGGCGGCCTCCTCACCCTTGCGGGCGGCGGCATCCGTCAGCCGGCTCTCGTCGAGGGTCAGGGTCTCCACGGCGCGGAAGCCGAGGCCCTTGCCGGCCTTGGCCGCGCGCTCCTGGTAGCGGGCGGCGAGTTCACTCTCCGGCCCCGCCTTGGCGCGCCCGACGGCGACGACGATCAGCCGCATGCCGGGCCTCCGGGCAGACGCGAAAGGGCCGTGTGCCGCGGGCGGTCAGCCCGCCAGCGCCTCACCGGGACGGGCGGCGGACCACATCTTCTCGAGGTTGTAGAAGGTGCGGACCTCGGGCCGGAACACGTGGATGATGACGTCGCCGGCATCCACAAGCACCCAGTCGCAGGCCGGCAGGCCCTCGACGCGGAGCTGTCCGACGCCCTTTTCCTTCAGCGCCTTCATCAGGTAGTCGGCCAGCGCGCCGACATGGCGATGCGAACGCCCCGAGGCCACCACCATCGCGTCGGCGATGGAGGTCTTGCCCTTGAGGTCGATGGCCTGGATTTCCTCGGCCTTGTTCTCTTCCAAGGTGTCGAGGACGAGCTGGAGGACGTCCGCGGGAGCGGGGCTTGCCGTCGGAGTCCCGGAGGGCGACGCGCTGGCGGTCGGCCCCGGCAGGGTTGTGGTGGACAGGGTCCAATCCTCTCTGCTTCGCGCCGCTGAGGGCGCAACAAGCCTCATCATAGCCGAAAACGTGACGATTGGAAAACCGTTCCCGCCGAAGCGCAGTCCCGGCCTCACCGGCAGGCGTCGCGCCGCCTCGCATTTCCGCCGGATTCGGTGCACAAAGACGGAGTGATGACCACCCCCAGGGGACCGACGACCGCGAAGGCCAGCCCCCGCCTGCCGCTCTGGGCGGCCGGCCTCGGCCGCGCACGGCTGTGGGTCGCGGCGCTGCTCCTGCTCGCGGCGGGCCTTGCAG
>NZ_JBQVQL010000129.1:0-9920 GCF_052440005.1 Phreatobacter sp. | reverse complement strand
CCGGCCCGGCCGCCGCGCAGGATGCGCAGGTGGGTGAGGATGCGCCGCTTGATCGGGTCGATATGGCCGTGCGCCCAGGCGAGCCAGCGCGTCCACAGCCCGTAGAGCCTGACGAAGAGCGGGATTTGCATGAGCTTGGGCTTGCAGGTCTCGAAGAGGAAGGCGGTGATGCCGACCCCGACCACCTTGGCGAGCACCAGAACCCCGGCGCCGAGCACGAGATGCCCGGAGGCGATGAGGCCGAGGGCGGCGAGCTTGAACGGAAAGAGCAGGCCGGCCGGCACGGCGAAGACGAGCAGGGTCGCATAGGGCGGCAGGCGCTCGATGCCATCGTGGATCGCCTGCTTCAGCGCCCTGAAGGGCAGCATCTCGACGAGACGGGCGATGGCCGGACCCAGCCGCTCCCACAGCCAGGTCTCGACGAGGATGACGAGAGCCGCGATGACGAGGAAGGGGCGCAGCAGGCGTCGCATGTGAGAATCCCGACGATGACGGGGAGAGTGCACCGCAGGACTGTATCTGCCTGACGGCGCGGGGACACCTGTCCTATTGCGCGCGGGCCGGCGGCTGACAAGAGAGCCAGGGCACTCGGTCCGACACGAACGGAAACCGCCATGCCGCAATCCGGGGTCCCCGTTCCCCAATCAGGCCGCAGAATGGGCTCGCGCCGGTGGCACCAGACCACCTCCCGTCATCAGGAGGTCGACCATCGTGGCCCATTGGACGCAGACGACCCGTGCGTTCGTCATTTCCCTGCCGCGCCTCGCGGACCGGCGTGCCCATGCCGCAAGGCTCGCTGCAAGCCTGCCGGTGCCCACGGCGATCCTCGACGCGGTGGACGGCAGGGCACTCACCGCCCGTCAACGCGGGCGGCACGTCGCCGAGCTGCACCGGCCCCGCTATCCCTTCGCACTCAACGAGGCGGAGATTGCGTGCTTCCTCAGCCACCGGGCCGCCTGGCGGGCCGTCGTCGAGAGCGGCGCGTGCCGGGCGATCATCCTCGAGGACGACGCGGTGCCCGCGGCGGCCTTCGCGGCGGACCTCACGCGGCTGATGGAGGAGGAGACAGGCTGGTCCTTCGTCCAGCTGCACAGCCACAACCCGCCCGAACACGGCGCGCCCTTCCTCGGCCGCCGGATCCTGCCGCAGCTGGAGATGGTCGGCCAGGTGGTGACGGCGGAGGCGGCGCTGGCGCTGCTGCGTGCCAGCGACCGGTTCGACCGGCCGGTCGACAGCTTCATCCAGATGACCTGGAAGACGGGCGTGCCGATCCATCACCTGGGGCGCCCCGTGGTGGTCAACGGTGGCGGTTTCTTCGGTGGCTCGACCATCAGCCGAAGGCTGGGCGGCGTCGAGAAGGTCAGGCGCAGCCTCGTCCGGCCGATCTACAGGGCGCAGCTCGCCCTGATGGCGGCGCGGGGCGCGTTCGGCGTCTGGTCGCCGACCCGGGCCGCGGCCGTGCGCCAGGCGTGAGAAGCGCCACAAACGACAAGGAGGCCGACCGGCGGTCGACCTCCTTCATCTCTGATCGGACCGGGGCGCGGCACGAGCCCCGCGGCAGGCCCGTCAGTACACGCGGGCCTTGGGCTCGATGTACTGGATCTCGTTGGTCATCGTGTAGGTGTGGACCGGACGGTCGTCGAGCGTCACCTGCTTCTTCGCATCGTCGGCGAAGGCCAGGGTGTGCTTCATCCAGTCCTTGTCGTTGCGGTCGGGGAAATCCTCGCGGGCGTGGGCGCCGCGGCTTTCCTTGCGGTTCGCCGCCGATTCCATGGTGACCACGGCCTGGGCGATGAGATTGTCGAACTCCAGCGTCTCGATCAGGTCGGAATTCCAGATCAGCGAGCGGTCGGTGGTCTTGATGTCGGACGCGCCGCCCCAGACGTCGGCGATGAGCTTGCGGCCCTCCTCCAGCACCTCGCCGGTGCGGAACACCGCACAGTTCGACTGCATCACGCGCTGCATGCTGCTGCGCAGCTCGGCCGTCCCCGTCGTGCCCGACGCGTAACGGAACGCGTCGAGGCGCGACAGCGCCATCTCGGAGGCATTCGCCGGCAGGTCCTCGTGCTTCTCGCCCGGGGTGACCGTCTCGGCGGCGCGCAGGCCGGCGGCGCGGCCGAAGACCACGAGGTCGATCAGCGAGTTGGAGCCAAGGCGGTTGGCGCCGTGGACGGAAACACAGGCCGCCTCGCCGATGGCCATCAGGCCGGGGACGATGGTGTCGGCATTGCCGTTCTTCTTGGTCAGCACCTCGCCGTGATAGTTCGTCGGGATGCCGCCCATATTGTAGTGGACGGTCGGGATGACCGGGATCGGCTCCTTGGTCACGTCGACGCCGGCGAAGATCTTGGCGCTCTCGGAGATGCCCGGCAGGCGTTCGTGGAGGATCTTCGGGTCGAGATGGTCGAGGTGCAGGAAGATGTGGTCCTTGTTCTTGCCGACGCCGCGGCCCTCGCGGATCTCCACGGTCATCGAGCGCGAGACGACGTCGCGCGAGGCGAGATCCTTGGCCGAGGGGGCATAGCGCTCCATGAAGCGCTCGCCCTCGGAATTGGTCAGGTAGCCGCCCTCGCCGCGCGAGCCCTCGGTGATGAGGCAGCCCGAGCCGTAGATGCCGGTCGGGTGGAACTGCACGAATTCCATGTCCTGCAGCGGCAGGCCGGCGCGCAGCACCATGGCGTTGCCGTCGCCGGTGCAGGTATGGGCGGAGGTCGCCGAGAAATAGGCGCGGCCGTAGCCGCCGGTGGCGAGGATGGTCTGGCGGCCGCGGAAACGGTGGATGGTGCCGTCGTCCATCTTGAGCGCGACGACGCCGAGGCAGCGGCCGCTCTCGCTCATGATGAGGTCGATGGCGAAATACTCGATGAAGAACTCGGCGTTGTTCTTCAGCGCCTGGCCATAGAGCGTGTGCAGCATGGCGTGACCGGTGCGGTCGGCCGCGGCGCAGGTGCGCTGGGCCGTGCCCTTGCCGAAATGGGTGGTCATGCCGCCAAACGGGCGCTGGTAGATCTTGCCGCTCTCGGTGCGCGAGAAGGGCACGCCCCAGTGCTCGAGCTCATAGACGGCGGCAGGCGCGTTGCGGACGAGATACTCGATCGCGTCCTGGTCGCCGAGCCAGTCGGAGCCCTTGACGGTGTCGTACATGTGCCACTGCCACTGGTCCTCGCCCATGTTGCCGAGCGAGGCGGCGACGCCGCCCTGGGCGGCGACCGTGTGGGAGCGGGTCGGGAAGACCTTGGAGATGCAGGCGGTCTTGAGACCGGCCTGGGCGCAGCCGACGACGGCGCGCAGTCCGGCGCCGCCGGCGCCGACGATGACCACGTCGTAGGTGTGGTCGGTGATGTCGTAGGCACGGCCGTTGGCGGCAGGTGCGGCGGCTTCAGCCATGGGGCGAGCTCCCGGATGTGACAGGCGGTTCGACGGTTATACGCCGAAGGACAGCTTCAGGATCGCAAAGACCGATCCGAGACCGATGGCGACCGAAAAGAACGTGTTGGCGAGCAGCAGGACGACCTTGGGTCCCTCGGCCGGCACATAGTCCTCGATGATCATCTGCATGCCGAGGCGCATGTGCCAGGTGGCGGAGAGGACGAAGAGGATGAGCGGGATCGCCACCAGGGGCGAGCCGAGGGTCGCCTTGACCGCGGCGTAGTTGGAGCCGGCGGTGGTGATGATCAGGCCGATCACGAAGAGCGAGAGCGGCACGTTCGCAACGGCGGTCACGCGCTGCATCCAGAAATGCTCGGTGCCGGAGCGGGCCGAGCCGAGGCCGCGGACCCGGCCGAGGGGCGTGCGCATGGTGGACTTGGAGTGGGACATGGTTCCGCCCTTTCTCAGACGCCGCCGCGCACGGCATAGGCGACGATCCAGGTCAGGACCGTCAGCACGATGGAGCCGATGAGATTGGCCCGCACCAGCCATTCGCGCTCGGCAGGGCCGAAGCCGCGGCCGGTGTCCCAGATGAAGTGGCGGATGCCGCCGAGCATGTGGTGGTAGAGCGCCCAGGTGTAGCCGAAGAGGATCAGGCGGCCGATGATGGACCCGGCGAACCACTGGAAGGTGGCATAGGCGGCAGGCCCCGAGGCGGCGGCGATCAGCCACCACGCCATCAGCAGCGTGCCGAAGAACAGCGCCCCGCCGGTAACGCGATGCATGATCGACATCATCATCGTCAGCATCGGGCGGTAGATCTGGAGATGCGGCGAAAGCGGGCGCTCGCTCACGGGCTTTGACTCGGCCATCTGGGGCATTCCTCAAGACCGGCTGGCGCGCATGCTGCATCGCCCACCGGAAATCACCGGCCTGTTTAAGGGAGGCGGCGCCCCGACGCAACGAGTCTGGAATGAGACAAAGGAGGGACGAGACGGCGGCCTGCGCGCGGCGCGACCCAGCCGTGCGCGGCTTGCCGAGGTCGGGCAGGCCCTTTATTGCCTGAGCCGGCATGCCGAACACGCTCTCCCGCTACCAGTCGCTGGTCGATTCCGGCGAGATGTCCTTCGATGCCGCGCAGGCCGCCGTCGCCCGCCGTCTGGCGGCGCTCAACGACCGCCTGGCCGACTACCGGCTGGCGCGCCGCAAGTCTTCCGCCCTCGCATGGCTGTTCTCACGCGGGCAGAAGCCCGAGCCGGTCCGCGGTCTCTACATCTGGGGCGACGTCGGGCGCGGCAAGACCATGCTCATGGACCTGTTCATGGAGGGCAGCCCCGTCCGGCGAAAGCGGCGGGCGCATTTCCACGAATTCATGGCCGACGTGCACGAGCGCATCCACGCCTGGCGCCAGAAGCTCAAGGCCGGCGAGGTGAAGGGTGACGACCCCATCGGACCGGTCGCCGCAGAGCTCGCCGAGGAGGCCTGGCTCCTGTGCTTCGACGAGTTTTCGGTGACCGACATCGCCGACGCCATGATCCTCGGCCGCCTGTTCACCCGGCTCTTCGAGGAGGGCGTGGTGATCGTCGCCACCTCCAACGTGGTACCGGAACTGCTCTATCGCGACGGCCTCAACCGGGCGCTGTTCCTGCCCTTCATCGCGCTGCTGCAGGAGCGGATGGACGTGATGAAGCTGGAATCGCGCACCGATTTCCGGCTGGAGAAGCTGTCGGGCCAGCCCATCTGGCTGACGCCGCTCGGGGACGCCTCCGACGCGGCGATGGACCAGGCCTGGTCGCGGCTGACCGGCGGCGTCGAGGGCGATCCCGCGACGCTGGAGGTCAAGGGCCGGCGGGTGCCGGTGCCCCGGCAGGCACACGGCGTAGCGCGGTTCAGCTTCGCCGAGCTCTGCGAGAAGCCGCTCGGCGCCTCGGACTATCTCGCCGTCGCCCATGCCTTCCACACGGTGCTGCTCGACCGCATTCCCGTGATGAAGGGCCTCGAGCGCCGCAACGAGGCCAAGCGCTTCATCACGCTGATCGACGCGCTCTACGACAATCAGGTCAAGCTGGTGGCGAGCGCCGGCGATGAGCCGAACCGGCTTTATCTCTCCGACTCTGGGACGGAGGAATTCGAGTTCCACCGCACCGCCTCGCGCCTCATCGAGATGCGGTCCGACGACTATCTCGCCCTCCCTCACGAGCGGCGGAACGAGCGCGCCGGCGATACCGGTGGTATCGTGGAGACGTGACGCGGCCCCTTGCCCGGGCGGCCAGCGGATGGAAGGCGACATGGCACGAGCAAAAGCCGGGGACGACCAGCCCCCTCTCGTCTGCGCGCTGACCGGGCGGCCCATCCGGCCTGGGCACGAGGTCCGCCTCTCGGCGATCAGGCCCGGCGTCGCCGACCTCATCCGGAGCGACGCGCCCGGCATCGGGCCGAGCGACGTGATCGACCGCGCGATCGTCGCCGACTATCGCAGCCGCTACGTGGAGGATCTCCTGAAGGCGGAACGCGGCGAGATCACCGCGCTGGAGCGTGACGTGGTCGAGAGCCTGCGCAGCCAGGAGATCACCGCCGCCAACATCGAGGAGCGCATCGACGAGGGCCGGACCACGGGCGAGCGGCTCGCCGACAAGGTCGCCCAGTTCGGTGGGTCCTGGACCTTCATCCTCGCCTTCTTCGCCCTCCTCGCCGTGTGGATGGCCCTCAACGTCGTCGTCGCGTCGCGCGCCTTCGACCCCTATCCCTTCATCCTCTTGAACCTCATCCTGTCCTGCATCGCGGCGGTCCAGGCGCCGATCATCATGATGAGCCAGCGGCGCCAGGAGGCGAAGGACCGCCGCCGTTCGGAGAACGACTACCGGGTGAACCTGAAGGCGGAGCTGGAGATCCGGCATCTGCACGAGAAGATCGACCACCTGCTGAACCGCCAGTGGGAGCGGTTCGCGGAAATCCAGGCCATGCAGATCGAACTCCTCCAGGACCTGAGGGCGTCCCGTGGCCCGTCGTCCTGACCGGATCGGCGCGATCGCGCCACCCACGGAGGACCGGGTCCAGGCGCGGCTGGTGGCGATAGCCGCCGACCATATCCGCCGCTTCGGACCCGAAAGGGTGACGGTGGTGGCCGTGGCCCGCGAGGCCGGCATGAGCCATGCCAACGTCTATCGCTTCTTCGCCTCGAAGGCGGGGTTGATCGAGGCGGTCGTCGTCGCCTGGGCGCGGACCGTGGAGCTCCAGCTCGGCGACATCGCCAATGCCCCCGATCCCGCCGACGACAAGCTGGAGCGGTTCCTCACGGCCTGGGCCAGGGCGCAGCGCGAGGGCCTCGACCGCGATCCGCCGATCTATTCCACCTTCGCGGCCCTCTGGCAGGCGCGGCGGGATTCGATCATGGCGCACCGGGCGCGGCTGCGCGCCTTCCTCGCCTCCATCGTCGATGAGGGCCTGGAGCCCGGCCCATTTCGGGTGAAGGACGAGGAGCGGGCGGTGTCCTTCGTGGCCGACGCCATGCAGCGCTTCATCCATCCGGTTCTGGTGATGGAGACGCGTGACCTGTCGCGCAGCCAGATCGAGCCGAGGATCGCGCTGATGACGCGCACCATCGTGCGGACGCTCGTGAACGGCGGCGCCTGAGCGCAGGGAAGTGTGACAATTTACAATTTTTGAAACTTGTTCCCGTGGTATCGGGGTGATTCCACTCGCGGGCGGTGGTGCCTGCGCACGCCCAGCCGCCCTCCCCGGCCGGCGCAGACCGGCGCGAACACCGTCGGCGAACCAGTGCAAGCCACTGACTCCGCGTTCTTTTTCGATCGCGACCGCGGCAGGCGCGAGGGCACGTGCGCGACTCACCATTTTCCGATACATCAAACCGAGGTACAGCTTGAAAGCCATCGGATTTTCTGGATTAGAAGGGGCCGCAGGCGGTCCGTTCCGCTCCCGCAACACTTTCAGCGAAAGACCCTTCCATGGCGCGCAAGAAACTCGCGATGATCGGCTCGGGCCAGATCGGCGGCACCCTGGCTCTCCTGGCCGGCATCAAGGAACTCGGCGACATCGTGATGTTCGACATCGCGGAAGGCACCGCGAAGGGCAAGGCGCTCGACATCGCGCAGGCCTCGGCGGTCGAGGGCTTTGACGCCAAGATGAGCGGCACGGGCTCCTATGAGGCCATCGAGGGCGCCGACGTGTGCATCGTCACCGCCGGCGTGCCGCGCAAGCCCGGCATGAGCCGCGACGATCTCCTCGGCATCAACCTCAAGGTGATGGAGCAGGTGGGCGCGGGCATCAAGAAGTATGCCCCCAACGCCTTCGTTGTCTGCATCACCAACCCGCTCGACGCCATGGTCTGGGCGCTGCAGAAGTTCTCCGGCCTGCCGGCGGAGAAGGTGGTCGGCATGGCCGGCGTGCTCGACTCCTCGCGCTTCGAGCTCTTCCTCGCCGAGGCGACCGGCGTCTCCATCGAGGACATCCACGCCTGGACGCTCGGCGGCCACGGCGACGACATGGTGCCGATGGTGCGCCACTCGACGGTCGGCGGCGTGCCGCTGAACCAGCTGGTCAAGTCGGGCTGGCTGACCCAGGAGAAGCTCGACGCCATCGTCGAGCGCACCCGCAAGGGCGGCGGCGAGATCGTCGGCCTGCTCGGCAACGGCTCGGCCTTCTACGCGCCGGCCGCCTCTGCCATCGCCATGGCCGAGAGCTACCTCAAGGACAAGAAGCGCGTCCTGCCGTCGGCGGCCTATCTCACCGGCCAGTACGGCGTGAAGGACATGTATGTCGGCGTTCCGGTGCTGATCGGCGCCGGTGGCGTCGAGAAGATCGTGGAGTTCGAGCTCGACAAGGGCGAGCAGGAGATGTTCGCCAAGTCCGTCGCCTCGGTGAAGGGCCTGGTGGACGCGTGCAAGACCATCGCCCCCGAGCTCGCGAAGTAAGTCCTGCGCGTGGCGTCCAGCAAACCGGCGGACGCCACGGCGTCCGCCGCATAAGCAGCCCAAAAACCTGAGCGAGCGGCGTCGACCGCCTAACAGAGGGTCTCAGATGAACATCCACGAATATCAGGCGAAAGCCTTGCTGAAGGAGTTCGGGGCGCCCGTCTCGAACGGCATCGCCATCTTCAAGGCCTCCGAGGCGAAGGCCGCGGCCAAGAAGCTCGGCGGCCCGCTCTGGGTCGTGAAGTCGCAGATCCATGCCGGCGGTCGCGGCAAGGGCAAGTTCCAGGAGAAGGCAGCGGGCGAAAAGGGCGGCGTGCGCCTCGCCAAGTCGATCGAGGAGGTCGAGGCCTTCGCCAAGCAGATGCTCGGCAACACGCTGGTCACGATCCAGACCGGCCCGGCCGGCAAGCAGGTGAACCGCCTCTACATCGAGGACGGCTCGGACATCGAGAAGGAGTTCTACCTGTCGATGCTGGTCGACCGGCAGACCGGCCGCGTCGCCTTCGTCGTCTCCACCGAGGGCGGCATGGACATCGAGGCCGTCGCCCACGACACGCCCGAGAAGATCCTCACCTTCTCCGTCGACCCGGCCACCGGCTACATGGCCCATCACGGCCGCACCATCGCCAAGGCGCTGGGCCTGTCCGGTGACCTCGCCAAGCAGGTCGAGGCGGTTGCCGGCGTCCTCTACAAGGCCTTCGTCGCCAAGGACATGGAGATGCTCGAGGTCAACCCGCTGATCGTCACCAAGCAGGGGCAGATCAAGGTTCTCGACGCCAAGGTGTCCTTCGATTCCAACTCGCTCTACCGCCAGCCCGACGTCGTCGCCCTGCGCGATCTGACGGAAGAGGACGAGAAGGAGATCGAGGCCTCCAAGTTCGACCTCGCCTACATCGCGCTCGACGGCACGATCGGCTGCATGGTCAACGGCGCCGGCCTCGCCATGGCGACCCTCGACATCATCCAGCTCTACGGCGAGAGCCCGGCCAACTTCCTCGACGTCGGCGGCGGCGCCTCGGAGGAGAAGGTCACCGCGGCCTTCAAGATCATCACCGCCGACCCGAAGGTGAAGGGCATCCTCGTCAACATCTTCGGCGGCATCATGAAGTGCGACGTCATCGCCCGCGGCGTGCTCGCCGCGGTGAAGGCGGTCGGCCTGCAGGTGCCGCTGGTCGTGCGCCTCGAGGGCACGAACGTCGAGGAAGGCAAGAAGATCATCCGCGAGTCCGGCCTCAACGTCATCCCCGCCGATGACCTGGACGATGCCGCGCAGAAGATCGTCAACGCCGTGAAGAGCGGCGGCAAGGCCCCGGCCAAGGCTCCGAAGGCCCCGGCCAAGAAGCCCGACGCCAAGAAGACGGATGCCAAGAAGGGCGGCAAGCCCGCCGCCAAGGCGGCGACCGCCTCGACCGGCGCGAAGACGTCGTCCAAGGCTCCTGCTGCCAAGGCTCCTGCTGCCAAGGCTCCCGCCAAGGCCGCGGCTGCGAAGGCCGCCGCTCCGAAGGCTCCGGCTGCGAAGGCCGCCGCTCCGAAGGCCGCCGCCGCCAAAGCCCCGGCCAAGGCCGCCGCTCCGAAGGCCGCCGCCGCCAAGGCCCCGGCCAAGGCCGCTGCTCCGAAGGC
>NZ_JBQVQL010000128.1:0-10366 GCF_052440005.1 Phreatobacter sp. | reverse complement strand
TGTCCATGAGGTAGCCGGACAGCGCGCAGAGCTCGAGGAAGGGGGCGCCGGGGTCGAGGAGGAGGCCGATGCGCTCGCGCGGCAGCAGCTGGCCGCGCTCGTGGAACCGCGGGCCGGCGGCGGCGGAGGCGCGGCGCGCCCGCTCCTCGAGGGCGCCGGTGCGGGCGAGCAGGGCGAGCATGGCCTCGCGGTTGGCGGCGAAGGCGTCGCTCGTCGGGGCGATGCGGGTCTCGATCACGGCCATGACGCGGCTCATTCCTCGCTCAAGTTCCGACAGACTGGCGGCCCGGCTCCCCGTCGTCTTGTGCGGAGTGGCTGATGCGGGGTTTGCAGGTGGTGCGGAGGACCAAGAAGGCCCCACCCGCACCCTCGCTGCGCGAGGAGAGGGGGACTTCGACGGCGTGCCTCGTGCTGGCGGCTCGAGCCTGGCCCGACCGATGTGGCGACGTGCGACGCCGAAGGCCCCTCCCCGCGCAGCGGGGAGGGTGCGGGTGGGGCATTCATCGGGCTCGGCAGTGTCTCAGAAGCCCGGCTTCACGCCCTGCTCGGCGGCGGCCTTCTCCTGCGCCGCCAGGGCGCGGCGATAGCCGTCACGGCCCTTCAGCCGCTCCCAGTAGGCCGCGGTCTGGGGCTGGAAGTCCTTCGACAGGCCGATGGTCTCCGCCAGCATCAGCGCATAGCCCACCGCGACGTCGGCGACGGTGAACCGCCCCCCGGCGAGCCATTCTTGTTCGAGAAGATGGGCGTCGAGCATGCGCAGCCGGCCGTGGAACCACTTGGCGTAGTCCTCGACGACCTGGGGCTGGCGCCGTTCCGCCGGCTCGAAGCGGCCGTAGCGCAGCACGAGTGTCTGCGGGAAGGTCAGCGTTGCGTCGCTCTGGTGCAGCCAGTTGAGCCAGAGGCCGTAGTCGGCCTCGTCCGGCCGCACCGCGAGGGGCGTCGGACCGTGGCGGACGGCGAGATATTCGCAGATCGCCGCGGATTCGCTCATGCGGGTGTCGCCGTCGACGAGAAAGGGCACGGTGCCCAGCACGTTGACGCCGAAATAGTCCTTGGCGAAGGCGCGCGGCGGGAAGGGCAGCACCTTGAGCTCATAGGCGAGGCCCATTTCCTCCAGCGTCCAGAGCGGCCGGAAGGAGCGGGCGGACATGCAGTGATAGAGGATCATTGGCGGTTGCTCATGCCCGGCAGGGTGCCCATGGCCTTGGCGATGATGGAGAGCATGACCTCGTCGGCACCCCCGGCGATCGAGGTCAGGCGCGCGTCGCGATAGTAGCGGGTGACGGGCGTCTCGTTCATGTAGCCCATGCCGCCCCAGTACTGCATGCAGGCGTCTGAGATCTCGCGGCCGATGCGGCCGGCCTTCAGCTTGGCCATCGAGGCCAGCGTCGTCATGTCCTCGCCGGCCATCATCTGCTCGGCGGCGCGGTAGATGAGCGAGCGCAGCAGCTCCACCTCGGTCTTCAGCTCGGCCAGGCGGAAATGCACCACCTGGTTGTCGAGGATCGACTTGCCGAAGGCCTGGCGGCCACGGGTGTATTCGATGGTCTGGTCGATGATCCACTCGGCCGGCTTCAGGCAGGCCGCGGCGCCCCAGAGCCGCTCCTCCTGGAACTGCATCATCTGGTAGGTGAATCCCTTGCCCTCCTCGCCGATGCGGTTGCGCTTCGGCACCCTGACCTCGTCGAAGAAGATCTGCGCCGTGTCGGAGGCGCGCATGCCGAGCTTGTCGAGGGTGCGTGCGACGGTGACGCCCTTCTCCTTCATGGGCACGCAGATGAGGGACTTGTTGCGGTGGGCGGGCCCATCGCCGGTGTTGGCGAGGAGGCAGATCCAGTCGGCCTGGGCGCCGTTGGTGATCCACATCTTGCCGCCGGTGATGACGTAGTCGTCGCCGTCGGAGCGGGCCGTGGTCTTGATGGAGGCGACGTCGGAGCCCGCGCCCGGCTCGGAGACGCCGATGCAGGCGACCTGCTCGCCGGACACAGCGGGCGCCAGGAACTCGCGCTTGACGTGGTCGGAGCCGAAGCGGGCGAGGGCCGGCGTCGCCATGTCGGTCTGCACGCCGATGGCCATGGGCACGGAGCCGCAATGGATCCCGCCGACCTCCTCGGCCATCAGCAGGGCGTAGGAATAGTCGAGTCCCATGCCGCCGTATTCGACCGGCTTGTTGAGCCCGAGATAGCCGGCATCGCCGAGCTTCCTGAACACCGTATGGGCGGGAAAGCGACCCTCGGCCTCCCAGGCGTCCACATGGGGGTTGATCTCGGTGGCGATCAGCTTCTGCAGGCTGCGCCTGACCTCGTCGTGCTCGGTGGTGAACAGCATGGCGGCATCCGGCTCCGGTGGTGGTCCCGCGGCAGGCTAGGACCGGCGCGTCCCCGCCGGCTTGCGTGAACTGGTCACGCCGAGAGGGCCGGGGCGCCCCGGAAAATCTCGAGTTCGCGGGATCCCGAGAAGATGGCGCGCGGCTGGAGGCCGTAGAAGCGGCGGATCGAGTGGGAGAAGTGCGTCGAATCGGGATAGCCGATGTCGAGCGCCAGATGGGCCATGTTGATGGTCTCGTTGGCGAAATTGAGCAGGTGGCGGGCCCTCTTCCAGGCCCGGCAGGCGCGGAAGGCGATCCCCGTCTCCTGCTTGAACAGGTGCAGGAACCGCGACACCGAGAGGTTGACGAGGCCGGCGCAGTCGGCGGCGGTGAGCGCCTCGCCGGGCCGTTCGCCGAGGGCCGTCAGCACGCGCGCGATGCGCGGATCGAGCGCCCGCGGCTGAAGCGGGGCGCCGAAGACGGTCCTGTCGAAATCGGCGGAGGTCAGGCCGTGCCGCGGCCGCTCGGCGCGCAGGCGGGCGCAGGCCTCGCGCAGCATGGCGGCGAGGGCGGCCTCGTCCATCGCGCCCAACGTCGCGGTCAGCCGCGCCAGCGCGGCGGGATCGACCGATTCCGGCTCGACCAGAACGCCGACGACGCTTGGATGCTCGGGCTCGATGCTGTGCTCGCGATAGGGCGGCATCACCGCGGCCTCTACGAGGCGGTCGGGCTCGCCTGCGACAGAGAGCCTCAGCCGTCCCTCCATACCGGCGAAGACGATGAGGGCGCCCAGAGTGCGCTTCTTCGGCCGGCCGAGAAGACCCGCATAGAAGACGCGTTCGGGCCCGACCAGCATGAAGCGCCCGGCGTCGCGCGACGATCCCTGCATGTACGTCCTCCGGAAATGTCTTATGATTTTGCGCACGACTATAGCGCGCGGGCCCGCCCTTGCCACCGCGCCGAAGGATACAGGCCATGGGACCGAATTCCCGCCACACCCCCGGCTTAGCCTAAAAACTCACGCGCGGCTGCCCTGCGCCGGAAGCGTTGCTCGCCCCCCCGAACCTTCGGCTTATGGCCCGCTTCGGCGGACCTTTTTAGAATTCGCCCCGCCCTTCTGGAGGAATTGATATGAAACGCCGTAATTTCCTGGCTGCCTCGGGTGCCGGCCTCGCCGCCGCCGCCGTCGCAGCCCCCGCCGTCGCCCAGTCTTCGCCCGAGATCAAGTGGCGCCTGACGTCGAGCTTCCCGAAGTCGCTCGACACGATCTACGGCGGCGCCGAAACGATCGCCAAGCAGGTGGCCGAACTCACCGACAACAAGTTCCAGATCCAGGCCTTTGCCGCCGGCGAGATCGTGCCCGGCCTGCAGGCGCTCGACGCCGTGTCCAACAACACGGTCGAGATGTGCCACACCTGCTCTTACTACTATGTCGGCAAGGACCCGACCTTCGCCATCGGCACGGCCGTGCCTTTCGGCCTCAATGCCCGCCAGCAGAACGCCTGGCTGTTCCAGGGCGGCGGCAACGAGCTCTTCAACGAGTTTTACAGGAAGTTCAACATCTACGCGATGCCGGCCGGCAACACGGGCGCCCAGATGGGCGGCTGGTTCCGCAAGGAGATCAAGACGGTCGCCGACCTGCAGGGCCTGAAGATGCGCATCGCCGGCATCACCGGCCAGGTGCTCAGCAAGCTCGGCGTCGTGCCGCAGCAGGTCGCCGGCGGCGACATCTATCCGGCGCTGGAGAAGGGCACCATCGACGCCGCCGAGTGGGTCGGCCCCTATGACGACGAGAAGCTCGGCTTCAACAAGGTGGCGCCGTTCTACTACTATCCCGGCTGGTGGGAGGGTGGCCCGACCGTCCACGCCATGGTCAACATCGAGAAGTGGAACTCCCTGCCGAAGGCCTACCAGGCGGCGCTGACCAACGCCTGCACCACCGCCAACACGGTGATGGCCGCCAAGTACGACCTGCAGAACCCGGCCGCCCTGCGCCGCCTTGTGGCTGCCGGCACGCAGCTGCGTCCGTTCTCGCAGGAGGTCATGGAGGCCTGCTTCACGGCCGCCAACCAGCTCTACGGCGAGATCGGCGCCCGCAACGCCGACTTCAAGAAGATCATCGAGGCCATGCAGGCGACGCGGTCGGAGCAGTACCTGTGGTGGCAGGTCGCCGAGTTCACCTACGATGCCTTCATGATCCGCGCCCGCGCCCGCGCCGGCCGCTGATCGTTCTCAACATCTGCCATGACGGGAGGCCGCGTCCGCAAGGGCGCGGCCTCTCGGCCGTTTGGGGGGCCGGAAAGGCCGGAAAGGGAGCCCTGCCGGAATCAACGGGCTCCGGGTCTGGCGCTGGACGGGCGATCGGTGGCAGTTTGCGCCCCCGGCCCGGTCCCGTTCGGGGTCCGGCTCCGTCTTGCATCCGCAAAGGACGACATCGATGTCCAACAATCTCAAGTTCTACATCAACGGCGAATGGGTCGCCCCGACCGGCAGCGCGACCCTCGACGTGATCGATCCCTCCACGGAAGAGGCCTTCACGCAGATCGCGCTCGGCAGCGAGGCCGATGTCGACAAGGCGGTGAAGGCGGCGCGCGAGGCCTTCAAGACCTTCTCGCAGACCACCAAGGAGGAGCGCCTCGCCCTGATGCGCAAGCTCCTCGAGGTCTACAACAAGCGCTTCGCCGACGTCGCCGACGCCCTGTCGCGCGAGATGGGCGCGCCGAAGAAACTCGCCCACACCGCCCAGGCGGGCATGGGCACCGCACACCTGTCGAAGATGATCGAGACGCTCGAGAACTTCGAGTTCGAGGAGCTTCGCGGCACGACGCTCATCGCCAAGGAGCCGATCGGTGTCGTCGGCATGATCACGCCCTGGAACTGGCCGATCAACCAGATCATGTGCAAGGTCGCCCCGGCGCTGGCCGCCGGCTGCACCATGGTGCTGAAGCCGAGCGAGATCGCGCCGATCAACGCCATCATCTTCGCCGAGATCATGCACGAGGCCGGCGTGCCGAAGGGCGTGTTCAACCTCGTCAACGGCGACGGCCCGACGGTGGGCGAGGCGATCGCCCGCCATCCCGGCGTCGACATGGTGTCCTTCACCGGCTCGACCCGCGCCGGCGTCCTGGTGGCCAAGGCGGCCGCCGACACGGTGAAGCGCGTCCACCAGGAGCTCGGCGGCAAGTCGGCCAACATCATTCTGCCCGATGCGGACATCGCCAAGGCGGTGAAGCTCGGCGTCGAGGGCATGATGCGCAACTCCGGCCAGTCCTGTAATGCGCCGACGCGCATGTTCGTCCCGGCCGCCAAGCACGACGAGGCCAAGCAGGTCGCCAAGGAGACCGCCGAGAAGCTGAAGGTCGGCCCGGCCTCCTCCGAGGAGAGCTGGATGGGCCCCGTCGTCAGCGAGGTGCAGTTCAACAAGATCCAGAAGCTGATCGAGAGCGGCATCAAGGAGGGCGCGGAGGTCGTCACCGGCGGCACCGGACGTCCCGAGGGCCTCAACCGCGGCTACTATGTGCGCCCGACCGTCTTCGCAGGCGTCACCGACGACATGACCATCGCGCGGGAAGAGATCTTCGGGCCCGTCCTGTCGATCCTGCCGTACGACAGCGAGGAGGAGATCGTCGAGCGTGCCAACAACACGCCCTATGGCCTCGCCTCCTACGTCCAGTCGGGCTCGCTGGAGAAGGCGCGCAGGCTCGCCGCGCAGATGCGCTCGGGCAACGTCTACATCAACTACCCCGCCTGGGACGCCGGCGCGCCCTTCGGCGGCTACAAGCAGTCCGGCAACGGCCGCGAATATGCCGAGTTCGGCCTCGAGGAGTTCCTCGAGATCAAGGGCACGGTCGGCTACGGCGCCGCCTGATCGTCATTTCCGGTTGCGACATGCGAAGGGCGGCCTCCGGGCCGCCCTTTTGCGTTCGGCCCTCAGTGCGAGCCGACCTCGGCGGCCCCGAGTTCGCGCAAGGCCGTTTCCACCTCGGCGATGTGACCGCGGCTGAGATCGACGGAGAGGCGCAGGCGCCCGTGCAGGGCGGGACCGCCGCTCACGCCAGGCGCGCCTTTGTCGGCACCGGCCGGGTCCGTGCCTGCCGAGTTCTCCGCACCCTCGGGCTCGACGAAGATGTCGGCCCGGTTGATCCGGTGCTGCTGGACGAGGTGCTCGACCGCCGTCTCCGCCGCCTCGCGGGTCGCGAAGCTCGCCACCACGGTCCGCACGCTTTCATCCGCCATCGCTCTGGTCTCCGCATCGCTGTGTCCGGGCTTCCGGGCGAAACCCATGCCCAAAAAGCGGCGCGCCGCGGCATTTGTTCCGGAGAAGAGGCGCTCCCGACCTCCAAAAGGCCCGCGGCCGTGGTGCGGGTAGGCTGGCACCGCAAGAGGTCACCGATCACAGGCCCGCGACCCATGCTCACGAAAATGCGAGTATGCAACGATGCAACCATCCGATTGCGTCAGTTATTGCATTTTCTCAAGTTCGTGATTGGCAAGTGAACGCCGGCAGGTCCATCTCACCGGTGTCGACGGCGGACACCTCCCGCCGACACACCAACACCTTCCGGGTGGCGCGTGTCCCTCCCCGCCCGGTTCCGACTGGAGTACGTCATGAAGAAGATCATCCTCGCCGCCACCCTGCTGGCCCCCCTCGCTGCCGCCGTTCCGGCTCTCGCCCAGGTCGACGCCTCGGCCAACGTCGCCGTCACCCCGGCCCGTGAGACCCCGCGCGAGTTCACCTCCCGCCGCGTCCTCGAGGTTCCCGCCGCCCTGAACCGCGGCGAGCAGAGCCAGATCAACCGCCAGGGTCAGTCCGGCAATTTCTGATCCGACCCCATGGGCAGGGCGGGCATCGGCCCGCCCGCCCCTACCCCCGACCGGCAGGGACATGAGAGCCCGCCGGACATCTGAAGGAGACATGTCATGAAGAAGATCATCCTCGCCGCCACCTTGCTGGCCCCCCTCGCCGCCGCCCCCGCCTTCGCCCAGGTCGAGGCCACGGAGCGCAACACGGTGACGCAGTACCAGACGCAGTCGCCCCGCGAGTTCACCGCCCGCCGCGCCTACCAGGCTCCGGCCTCGCAGGCCCAGCAGGCCCCGAACAACCAGCTGCAGGGCGGCAATTTCTGAAGCCAACCACCCATCGAGACTACCGAGCGCCGGGGCCAACGCCCCGGCGCTTTCGCATGCGCGACAGGCGGAACGGAGCCGTCTTCGGGCAGGAATTTCCGTGACGGAGAATTCGGTGGCGGAGAATGGTACAGCCGCCCCGGATCGAACGGGGGACCTCCAGAGCCACAATCTGGCGCTCTAACCAACTGAGCTACGGCTGCACATGCCCATGGGAGGAAAACCTCCGGAGCGGCGCGCAACCTAGTCCGAAGGGACCGGCAATGCAAGGCGCTGGAGGCGCCCTTCCGCGCAGGCGGGACGATTTTCGCAAAGCCTTGAACGGACGAAAGATTTCGGCTCCGCCGAGGCGGGCTGCCGAGAAAAAAGCCCGGGCGCGGGCCCGGGCTTCGAGGTGTGACCGCGGCTGCAAGACGCGGTCGGGGAGATCGTGGAGGGGGCCGCCCCGAGGGGCGGCGACCCGATCAGGCGGTGGCGGTCTTGAGAACCTTGCCGACCTTCTCCTTGACCGGCTCGACGGTGTCGGTGGCGGTCTTCTGCGCGATGGCGGAGAGGTCCTTGCCCTGGGCCTGGAAGGTTTCGAACAGCTTGCGGGCATAGGCCGTCTGCAGCTCGATCATCTCGGCGAGCGACTTGGCGCCCATGAGGTCACGGGCATGGTCGAAGCTGGCGTTCATATTGACGCGGGCGGCTTCGAGGGCCTTCAGGTTGAAGTCCTTCATGCCGGCGGTCGCGGTCGAATAGGTGTCCTCGACGAGGTCGGTGGTCTCTTCAGCCGCCGCCTTCATCTTGGCGTAGCCGTCCTTCATCTGGGCGACGGCCTTGTCGGCCGCCTCGCGCATGGCGGCGGGAACCTCGACCTTGCTGAAGTCGAAGGGGGCGCTGTCGAACTTCGGCATCTCGAACTTGGTGAGATCGAAGGTCGGGAACGGGAAAATCGCGGCGGTCGCCGGCTTGTCGGTCTTCGGCGCTTTTGCAGCCTGGCTCATGATGGGCCTCCTCGCGGGGACGCTAGAACGGTATGTCGCCGCTTCCGCTTCCCCGCTGGAGGTGGCGCGACGAGCCGGTCCGCATATCGATCGCAGACCATCACGCAGCGAAATATAGGGGATTCCATGGTGCGATGCAATAAAATATTGCGTCGCACAAAGCGTGGGACAGATCAGTCCTTCGCGGGTGCCTTCGGCGCGAGGGCATGGCCCAGTTCGCGCGCCTGCTGCTCCATGGCCTTCATCTGGTCCTGGAGGAAGCGCGTCTGGATATCCATGACCTCAGCCATGTCGCGGGCCTGAACCAGGCGCTGGGCATAGTCGAAGCTGGCCGCGACGTTGGTCTCGGCAAAAGCGATGGCCTTGCGACCGACGTCGCCGGGTTTCACCGAACCGGCCGAGGCATCCATGGCGGAGACGGTGCGCTGGGCGGCACCCACAAAGCCGTCGAAGGCCTTTCGCGCCTGCTCGACGCTCTTGTCGGCAAACTCCCGCATCTCCTGCGGAATGTCGTAGGCCCCAGGGGTCTTGCCGGGCATGCAAACCTCCCGAATCGCGACCGCTCGCGGCGGCAGCGGCATCATAGGCCTTCGCGCGACCGGGGCGAAAGCTCTACGCTGTTACGCCGCGGAATGCCCTGTGGATCTCATCCGCCGGTGGTTTCCCCCGGGGGGCGGAGCCGCGCCAGCTCGCCGCGCACGTGTGCCAGTTCGGCGACGATGGTGTCGAGCCGGGCGCGCAGCTCGGCGTCGGCACCGGCGGGATGGGTGAGCTTCGGCTGTCCCTCGTCGGTCTCGGCGTCGAGGGCGGTGACGACGACGCCGATGAAGAGGTTCAGCGCCATGAAGGCGGTGATCACCATGAAGGTGATCATCACGAACCAGCTGTAGGTGAAGCCCTTCTCGGTCAGCGGCTTGACGATGCCGCCGGACCAGTCGTCGAAAGTCATGGCCTGGAACAGCGTGTAGGTGGAGGCGCCGATGCTGCCGAAATGGTCGGGCAGCGCCTGGCCGTAGAGCTTCGTCACGATGACCGCGAAGACGTAGAAGATAATACCGAGCAGGAGGCCGATGGAGCCCATGCCGGGCATGGCGGCGATGAGGCCGCCGACGACGCGGCGCAGCGAGGGCACGGCGGTGACGAGGCGCAGGACGCGCAGGATCCTGAGGGCGCGCAGCACGGAGAGGCTGTCGGTGGCGGGCACCAGCGCGATGCCCACGACGAAGAGGTCGAACAGGCTCCAGGGGTCGCGGAAGAAGGCACCACGCCTGACCGCGATCCGCGCGACGATCTCGGCGACGAAGATCGACAGGATCACGTGGTCGATGGTGGTGAGGGCCCCGCCGATCTGCGCCATCACCGCGGGACTGGTCTCCAGCCCCAGCGAGATCGCGTTGATGATGATGAGGACGATGATGGCGGTTTCGAAACGCGGGTGCTCGATGAGGGCGCGCAGCTTGGCAATCATGGGCGAGATGGGTCCCGGAGGCGGAATTTACCTTGCCTAACACGGGTTCTTGACTACCGCCACGGCAGCGCGGGCAGAGAAGGGCATGACCTCGGGTCCGGATTAACCCTAACTACGGGTTGACGTGGCGGAAGCGCCCTCCTGGCGTGGACGTTTCGGCTCTGTTCCGACACAATCCCTCAACAGATCATTTACCAATGGCGCGTGCCGGATCGGGCACGCCGCATCTCGTGCCCGGGATCGACCGCATGACATCCCCGCTCCCCCACCTGTCGGCGATCCTGGCTGAGCCGGACGTCGCCCGCCTGATGGCGGAACCCGGCCCGTGGTGGCTGTGGACGTCGGATGCGAGCCGCCTGGTGGTGGCCAATACCACCGGCGCGCGCGCCATGGGCGCAGGCGGCCTCGCCGCCGCTCTCGATCGCGACTATGGCGCGACCCATGCCTTCGCGGCCCAGATCGGCCGCCTCGCCC
>NZ_JBQVQL010000127.1:0-10388 GCF_052440005.1 Phreatobacter sp. | reverse complement strand
GTCGGGGCGCGGCTGCGGCAGCGGCGCTGTCATGGCGGTCGACAGAGACGGCGCGGGCACGGCACCGGCGATGGGCCCGCCACGGGGGGCTACGGCACGCGGGGCGGGCGCGATGAAGGTGGGGGAGAGAAGGTTCAGCGGCTGGCCGCCGCCGACCTGGGCGGTGCCGGCCTGGAAGCCCAGCGACTGCTGCCCGAGGGCCGCGGGCGAGGAGGCGACGAGAAGGCCGAAGGTGGCGGCCAGGGCGCGCCGTCCGGGGGCACGCGAGAAGGGAGCGGCGGTAGGCATGCGGCGCGACGCATTCCGTGGCTTGCGACCCCCGCGGGGATCATGGGCTGGCCCGAAGGCCTGGGCAGCGCGGGCATGCCGCGCAACGGAAGGGAGCACTTACGTGGCCCCGCTGTCTTATCCCTCTTACAGCCGATCGTGGCAACTTCCGGGCAGAAGACGAAAGGGCAGCCGCCGGGCTGCCCTTCGAAGAACGGAGGTCAGCCCGTCGTCTCGCGGACCGCGATGCCGTTCGACTTCATCAGTTCGGCGAGCTCGCCAGACTGGAACATCTCGCGGGTGATGTCGCAGCCGCCGATGAACTCGCCCTTGACGTAGAGCTGGGGGATGGTCGGCCAGTTCGAATAGTCCTTGATGCCCTGGCGGATGTCGTCGGCGTCGAGCACGTTGATGCCTTTGAAGGGCACGCCGAGATAGTCCAGGATCTGGACCACCTGGCCGGAGAAGCCGCACATCGGGAACTGCGCCGTGCCCTTCATGAAGAGCACCACGTCGTTGTTCTTCACCTCGGCATCGATCTTGTCGTGAGCTGTGGTCATGGTTCTCTCGCTCGCGGCGTCAAGGGCCGCTCAAGACGTCAGGTGGGCGCGCCGGTGGTGAGCGCCAGCGCATGGAGGGTGCCGCCCATCTTGCCCTTGAGGGCGGCATAGACCAGCTGGTGTTGTTGCACACGCGACTTTCCGCGGAAAGCCTCGGACACGACGGTGGCGGCATAATGATCGCCGTCCCCCGCAAGGTCCTTGATCTCGACCTTCGCGTCGGGAAGCGCGTCCTTGATCATCCGCTCGATATCGGCAGCGGCCATCGGCATGGGATGAACTCTCCGGTTCAGGCCGCCTTGGCCATGTAGGCGGGCAGCCACGACTCGAAGGCATCCTTCAAGTCACTCACCAATATGGGTTCCTCGCCCGGCAGGGTCAACGCGGACCCGCCGGCGACGCCGAGCCGCGTCAGTTCGACGCCGGCACCCGCTGCGCGGGTCGCCAGGGTGTCGATGTGCTCGGGCCCGACCGTGAGGACGTAGCGCCCCTGGTCCTCGCCGAACCAGAAGGCGTGGGCCGGCAGGTCGTGCGACAGCGTCTCGACGGTGATGCCCATGCCGGAGCTGATCGCCATCTCGGCGAGGGCGACCGCGAGGCCGCCGTCCGAGACGTCGTGGCAGGCACCGACCAGACCCTCGCCGATCAGGGCGCGGACGAATTCACCGTGGCGGCGCTCGGCGGTGAGGTCGACCGGCGGCGGGGCGCCCTCCTCCCGGCCGCAGACGTCGCGCAGATAGACCGACTGGCCGAGCCAGCCCTGGGTCTGGCCGAGGAGGAAGACCTGCTCGCCCGCCAGCTTCGGCGCGATGCCGACGCTCGCCTGGAAATCGTCCAGAACGCCCACGCCGCCGATGGTCGGCGTCGGCAGGATCGCCCGGCCGTGGGTCTCGTTGTAGAGCGACACGTTGCCGGAGACGACGGGGAAGTCGAGCTCCCGGCAGGCTTCCCCGATGCCGCGGATGCAGCCGACGAGCTGGCCCATGATCTCCGGCCGCTCGGGATTGCCGAAATTGAGGTTGTCGGTGATGGCGAGCGGCCGCGCGCCGACGGCCGAGATGTTGCGATAGACCTCGGCCACGGCCTGCTTGCCACCCTCGACCGGATCGGCCTCGCAGTAGCGGGGCGTCACGTCGCAGGTCATGGCGAGGCCCTTCGGCCCGTGCTCGACGCGGATGACGGCGGCGTCTCCGCCCGGCCGCTGCACCGTGTTGCCGAGGATGATCGAGTCGTACTGCTCGTAGACCCAGCGCTTGGAGCCGAGCTCGGGGGTCGCAACCAGCTTCAGGAGCGCCTCGCGGTTCGACAGCGGCGCCGCGACGCTCTCCGCGGCGATCACCGGCTTCGGCGCCGTCGGCACGTGCGGGCGGTCGTAGAGCGGCGCCTCGTCGCCGAGCTCCTTGATCGGCAGGTCGGCCATCACCACGCCGTGGTGCTTGATGACGAAGCGCAGCGTGTCCGTCGTGTGGCCGATCACCGCGAAGTCGAGGCCCCACTTGCGGAAGATGGCCTTGGCCTCCTCTTCCTTCTCCGGCTTCAGCACCATGAGCATGCGCTCCTGGCTCTCCGACAGCATCATCTCGTAGGCGGTCATGCCGGGCTCGCGGGTCGGCACGTTTTCGAGGTGCAGCTCGACGCCGAGGTCGCCCTTGGCGCCCATCTCCACCGCCGAGCAGGTCAGGCCCGCCGCACCCATGTCCTGGATGGCGATGACGCAGTCCTTCTCCATGATCTCGAGGCAGGCCTCGAGCAGCAGCTTCTCGGCGAAGGGATCACCCACCTGCACGGACGGCCGCTTCTCCTCCGCGCCCTCGCCGAACTCGGCCGAGGCCATGGTGGCGCCGTGGATGCCGTCGCGGCCGGTCTTGGAACCGAGATAGACGATGGGCATGACGATGCCGGTGGCCTTGGCGTAGAAGATGCCGTCGGTGCGGGCGAGGCCCACGGCCATGGCGTTGACGAGGCAATTGCCGTCATAACGGGTGTGGAAGCCGACGAGGCCGCCGACCGTCGGCACGCCGAAGGAATTGCCGTAGCCGCCGACGCCGGCCACCACGCCCGCCACGAGGTGACGGGTCTTCGGATGGGCCGGATCGCCGAAGCGCAGGGCGTTGAGCGCGGCGATCGGGCGCGCGCCCATGGTGAAGACGTCGCGCAGGATGCCGCCGACGCCGGTCGCCGCGCCCTGGTAGGGCTCGATGTAGCTCGGGTGGTTGTGGCTCTCCATCTTGAACACGGCGGCGAGGCCATCGCCGATGTCGATGACGCCGGCGTTCTCGCCCGGGCCCTGGATGACCCACGGCGCCTTGGTTGGCAGCGTCTTCAGGTGGAGGCGGCTCGACTTGTAGGAGCAGTGCTCGTTCCACATCGCCGAGAAGATGCCGAGTTCGGTGAAGGTCGGCTCGCGCGAGATGAGCTTCAGGATGCGCTGGTACTCGTCCGGCTTGAGGCCGTGGCTGGCCACCAGTTCGGGTGTGATCTTCGGTTCGTTGGGGATCATGCCGTGTCCGTCCCGGGGGCCCGTCTCGCAAGCGATGCACTTACCCCCCGCGCCCCCTTTTCGCAACGGCGAAGCGGGCCTGTGCCGCACTGAACGGCCGCTCGCCGGCACGGGACTTGATCCGTGTCGCCCGAAGGACGCCGCCGGACGGGGCGCTGTCCGGGAGCGACACAGATGCACGCGAAACTGTCCCGATTCAGGTCCGACGTCCGCGCCAACGTGGCGCTGCTCTTCAGCCTCGCCGCCCTGCCGGTCTTCGGCGTGGTAGGCGCCGCGGTCGACTACACCCGCGTCTCCCGCATGCAGGTGCAGATCCAGGCAGCACTCGATTCCGCATCCCTGGCGGTCGCCAAGGATTCGCGCAGCCTCTCCGCAGCCGCCCTGCAGGACGCTGCCAACCGGGCCTTCGCCGGCAATTTCACCCCGCCCTCGGACCTCACGCTCAGCACCCTCGGCGTCACCCGCGACGGCAACACCATCCGCCTGTCGGTCTCCGGGACGCTGCAGACCACCATCGCCGCCACCATGGGCGTCTCGTCCATGCCGCTGACAGTGGTGTCGCAGACCTCCTGGAACGAACCGAAGATCGAGATCGCCCTCGTTCTCGACAACACCGGCTCCATGGCCGGCAGCGGCAAGATGGCGGCGCTGAAGACCGCGGCCATCGATCTCATCAACGAGCTGGAAGCCGCCCGCGTCTCCTCCGACCAGGTGAAGATCGCCGTCGTGCCCTTCGTCAACCAGGTGCGCATCGCCACGAGCTTCCGCAACGAGGCGTGGATGCGCTTCGACGGTACCGGCATCTCGTCGAGCCTCGTCACCACCAAGGCGGCCTGGACCGGCTGCCTCACCGACCGCGACCAGCCCAACGACATCGCCGACACCGCGCCCACCACCAACGCGGCGCGCTATCGCGGCGTCAAATGCGCCAATAGCGGGCTTGCCACCGTCCAGCCGCTGACGACCAACTTCTCGGCCCTGCGCGCGACGATCAACGCCATGCAGCCGGCAGGCACCACCAACATCACCATCGGCGTCCAGGCGGGCCTCGCCGTCATGTCGTCGGGCCTGCCCTTCACCGAGACCGGGTCCTCGCCCGACGTGTTGCGCTACATGATCCTCTTGACCGACGGCGACAACACCGAAAGCCGCTACGTGCCGTTCAGCAACTATACCGCCGCCCCGCTGATGGACCCGCGCACCCGGGATGCCTGCAACGCCGTCAAGGCCGCGGGCATCACGCTGTTCACCGTCCGCGTCATCGACGGCAACCAGAACCTCCTGCGCGCCTGCGCCACCGACCCGTCCATGTATTTCAACGTGACGAGTTCGGGCGGCATCGGCGACGCCTTCAAGGCCATCACCAGCATGATCAAGCGCATGCGCCTGTCGGCGTGAGGGGCGCGGACGCCGTCTCAAGCGCTACCCGCTCCGCAGCGTCGATCCCGGCCTCGTGCCGGGCATCCACGACTTGACCACAGCACGATGAGACTGCGTGGATGCCCGGGACAAGCCCGGGCATGACGGCGAGGTCGCGACCTGGCGGGACCGACAGGCCCTGCCCTCACGCCGTCTGGAGCGCCTCGGCGAGGCTCTCGAACAGGCCACGCCCGTCGGTGGAGCCGATGGTCGGGTCCACGTGATTCTCCGGGTGCGGCATCATGCCGAGCACCCGCCGGTTCTCCGAGACGATGCCGGCGATGGCGTTGGTGGCGCCGTTAATGTTGGCCTGCGGCACCACTGCGCCGCTCGCGTCGCAATAGCGGAACACCACGCGGCCCTCGTCCTCGATCCGCTTCAGCGTCTCGGCATCGGCGATGAAATTCCCCTCGCCGTGGGCCACCGGCACCTCGATCACCGCCCCCGCATTGTAGCGCCGGGTGAAGGGCGTGTCGGACCGCTCGACCTTCAGATGGACGTTGCGGGCGATGAACTTCAGCTGCGCATTGCGCATCAGCACGCCCGGCAGGAGGCCCGCCTCGCAGAGGATCTGGAAGCCGTTGCAGACGCCGAGCACCAGGCCGCCACGCGCCGCATGGGCCCGCACCGCGTCCATGACGGTGGCGCGGGCGGCAATGGCGCCGCAGCGCAGGTAGTCGCCGTAGGAGAAGCCGCCGGGCAGCACCACGAGATCGGTGCCGGGGGGAAGCGCGCTGTCGCCGTGCCAGACGAGGGCCGGCTTCACGCCCGAGGTCAGCTCCAGCGCATAGGCGATGTCGCGCTCGCGGTTGGAGCCGGGAAAGACGATGACGGCGGCCTTCATGGACCTGTCTCCCGCTCAGACGAGTTCGATGCGGTAGTTCTCGACCACCGTATTGGCCAGCAGCTTCTCGCAGGCGGCCTTGATGGCGGCCTCGGCGGCCGCCTTGTCCATGTCGGCGATGTCGAGATCGAAGACCTTGCCCTGGCGGACCGCGCCGATGCCGTCGATGCCGAGGCTCTTCAGCGCCCCCTCGATCGCCTTGCCCTGCGGATCGAGAACGCCGGTCTTCAGCGTGACGGTGACGCGGGCCTTCATCGGGCGCTCCTTCGAGGCGGGGTCGGGAATGGGGTCCGTCTAGACCGCCCGGCCGCCGCAATCAATGGAGGATTGGCGCCTGCCGCCATGAAATGCGGGTCAGGGGGCGCGGCCCGCCGGTGCCGGGGCCGGTGCCATGTTCGCCTGCAGCAGCACGACGGGGATGAAGGTCTTCAGGTTGGCGCGGGCCGCCGCCTCGTTCGGCGCCGTCGAGACGATGGAGAAGGCGCGCCCGCCCTGCAGGACGAGGCTTGTCGCCAGGTACTGGTTGGTGCCCGAAGAGGCCACCAGCAGCTTGACCGCGGTGAGCGTCTTCGCCCCGGCCTGGTCCGCCTCCGCCACATCGATCATCTCGACGCGGGTGAGCCGGCCGTTGCTGCTCTCGACCATGCGCCGGTTGGTCTCCTCCTGGCGCCGGCGGAACTCGGCGACCGGGGGCATCCGCGTCACCGACTGGGACCGGTAGCTGATTGTCGACTGCGCGGCGCAGGACGCGGCACGGCAGCGGAAATAGACGGTTCCGGTCTCGGCCGTCTGCCGCTCCCAGCCGTCGACGGAAAGGGTGGCACCCTGGGCCGCGGCCGGCGCGGCGGAGAGGGGCGCGAGGGCGAGCCCGAGGGCGAGAGCGAACAGGCGGATCATGGGCAGTCCTCGTGGGTGGGCGGTGCGCCTTGCTAGCGCCCCGGCGTTTCCGCTTCGCGCCGCCGGAGCCAGGCGGCGGTCGTCAAAGGTTGGCGTCCGCGACCTTCCTCGCGGCGGCGGCGACCTGGTCCGCCCGCTCGCCGACGACGATGACGACCTTCAGGCCCGCGCCGGTCTGCCGGCCGAGGACGGCGGCGTGGGCGATGCGGGAAGGCCCGTCCTCCCGCCGCATCTCCAGCTGGAAGCCGGAAAAGGCGCGGTGGCGCAGTGGCCGGGTGCGGCTCGCCACGCGGTGAGGGATGCGCCGCGCCGCGACGCTCGCCGGCACCTGGCGCTGCGCAGCGGTGACGAGGGCGATGCGGCGGCGGTTGCCTTCGGACAGACGTGTCGCGAGGCCGCCGGGCTGGCGCAGGCTGCGCGCCAGGGTGCGCGCCTCGGCGCCTCGCGCCTCCACAACGGCTATCGCCACCCGCTCGGGGCAGATGGACGCGGGGCAGGCGCCGACCGACACGGGGGTCACCGTGTCACGGGTGATCCAGGCGCCAGTCGGTACGAAGATCCAGGGGTTTTCGGCATCGCGCGCGGCGATGTCGGGCCGCGTCG
This sequence comes from Phreatobacter sp., assembly GCF_052440005.1. Lineage (GTDB taxonomy): Bacteria > Pseudomonadota > Alphaproteobacteria > Rhizobiales > Phreatobacteraceae > Phreatobacter. Next base: position 3,298 of record NZ_JBQVQL010000127.1, on the reverse strand, counting down.
CCACGCCCTCCACCGCCACCGGCACATAGGCGCAGGAGGCGAGGACCACGGTGGCGAACACGGCGAGGAAGCCGGCGCGCAGGAGGGCAAACGTGTCGCCGGCGGCGTCCGCCGGCGCGTCGGATTTCGGCCTGCGCGCGAGGAGGCGCATGGCGCTGGCGTCACTGCACCAGGACGGGACCGGTCGGGCGCTCGTTCTCGCCCATCACGCCGAGGCGGCGGGCCACCTCGGTATAGGCCTCGATCAGGCCGCCGAGGTCCTTGCGGAAGCGGTCCTTGTCCATCTTGTCGTTCGACTTGATGTCCCAGAGCCGGCACGAATCGGGGGAGATCTCATCGGCGACGACGATGCGCATGACATCGTTTTCCCACAGCCGCCCGCACTCCATCTTGAAGTCGACGAGACGGATGCCGGCACCGAGGAACAGGCCCGAGAGGAAGTCGTTGACGCGGATCGCCAGCGCGATGATGTCGTCGATCTCCTGGGGCGTCGCCCAGCCGAAGGCGGTGATGTGCTCTTCCGAGACCAGCGGGTCGTTCAGCGCGTCGTTCTTGTAGTAGAACTCGATGATCGAGCGCGGCAGCTGCGTGCCCTCGTCGATGCCGAGGCGCGTCGAGAGCGAGCCGGCGGCGACGTTGCGCACCACCACCTCGAGCGGAATGATCTCGACCTCGCGGATGAGCTGCTCGCGCATGTTCAGCCGGCGGATGAAATGGGTCGGCACGCCGATGTCGTTCAGCTTCGAGAACAGATACTCGGAGATGCGGTTGTTGAGCACGCCCTTGCCGTCGATCACCTCGTGCTTCTTGGCATTGAAGGCGGTCGCGTCGTCCTTGAAGTGCTGGATGAGGGTTCCCGGCTCGGGGCCTTCATAGAGAACCTTGGCCTTGCCTTCGTAGATGCGGCGTCGGCGGCTCATAGGGATATACCGTGTCTTGAGGAAGTCCATCTCTCACCAGGTTTCCGGTTTGCCGGTCTCCGGCGACGGAGCATACGGACGGTCGGCGCGCACCCATCAGAATCGGGCGCGCTGACGCCCATGCCCGCACGATCTTCCTATCCGATCGTTCGCCGATGCACAATGAACTCGGTCGCAACCGGCCGGCAGGCGATGGGGCGGAACGGGAAGGTCTTGCGCGAAAACGCCTCAGGTGCGACGCCTTTGCTCTCGCCAAGGTGGGGATGGCGCGCCTATATGCAAGCCCGACGGGGCGACACCCCTCCCACGGCGGGTCTACGATCCGCCTTGCACTCACGGACCCAAGGCCGAGGACCACGCGGATGAGCACCTTCGACAAGCGTCAGGAAGGTTTCGAGAAGAAATTCGCCCATGACGAGGAACTGCGCTTCAAGGCGACCGCCCGGCGCAACAAGCTCCTCGGCCTCTGGGTCGCGGAGAAGATCGGCAAGACCGGCGCCGACGCCGAGGCCTATGCCAAGTCCGTGGTCATGTCCGACTTCGAGGAGGCCGGCGACGACGACGTGTTCCGCAAGGTGAAGGCCGACCTCGACGCCGCCAATGCTGGCCAGTCCGACCACCAGATCCGCCGCACCATGGACGAGCTGATGGCCACCGCCGTCGCCCAGGTCCAGGCGGGCTGACGCCCCTCCCCTTTCGCGCTTTTGCCAAAGGCCGCCGGGCACCGTCCGGCGGCCTTCGTCGTTTCCGCCCTCACCGGTATCTGAGCGCCGGATCGTCCAGGTCGAGCGCGGGAAACACGTCCTTGTCGCGCCAGTAGTCCTGGCTGTGGCGCCAGGCCTCCCCCGGCCCCGTCTTCGGCAGGCGGTCGAGGTCGCGCAGGAGGTAGCCCGGGTTGAAGTCCTCCGGGTCGGTCCAGGGGCCGGGATCGGCGCCGGCAGCGTCCGCGGGCAGCACCGGCTCCACCGTCCCGGCGCCGCGCGCCGCCATGTGCGGCAGGAGGCGGCAGACGACGTCGGCGACGAGGTCGGTGCGCAGCGTCCAGCTCGCCCGGAAATAGCCGAAGACCCAGGCGAGGTTTGGCACGCCGGTGAACATCATGCCCCGCCACGTGACGGTGTCGGCGAAGTCGATGGGAACGCCGTCGCGGCTGAAGGGGATGTCGCCCATGACGCTGAGGGTGAAGCCCGTGGCGGTGGCGACGATGTCCGCGGCGATCTCCTCGCCAGACGTGAGCCTGATGCCGCCCGCCGTGAACCGCTCGATCTCCCCCGTCACCACAGAGGCCTCGCCGCGGCGGATGGCATGGAAGAGGTCCGCGTCCGGCACGAAGGCGATGCGCTGCCGCCAGGGCCGGTAGCGCGGCGTGAAATGGGTGTCGATGTCGTAGTCGGGGCCGAGGACGGCGCGCACCGCGCCGATCAGCTCCGCCTTCACCCGCTCCGGGTTCTCGTAGGTCTGGCGGGTGAAGGCGTCCTGGTCGAACAGGATCTTGCGGCGGACGATCTCGTGGATCCACGCCTCGTCCACCTTCAGCTGGCGCAGCGTCTCGGCGAGTTCGATGGCATTGCGCCCGGTGCGGAAGAAGGTCGGCGAGCGCTGCAACATGGTGACGTGGGCCGAGCGGCCGGCCAACGCCGGCACCAGCGTCGCCGCCGTCGCGCCCGAGCCGATCACCACCACCCGCTTATCCCTGGTGTCGAGGTCCTCCGGCCAGGTCTGCGGATGCACGACGGTGCCGGCGAAGTCGGCCATGCCGGGCCACTCCGGCGTGTAGCCTTGCTCATGGCGATAGTAGCCCTGGCACATCCAGAGAAAGCGGGCCCTGAAGAGGAGCACCTCGCCCGTCTCCTCCCGCCGGACCGTCACCGTCCAGCGCGCCTCGGCGCCGGACCAGTCGGCCGAGAGCACCCGATGGCGATAGCGGATATGCGCGTCGAGGCCGTTCTCGCTGATGATCTGGCCCATATAGGCCTTAATCTCCGCCGCCGTGGCGATGGGCGGCCCGGTCCAGGGTTTGAAGCTGTAGCCGAAGGTGTGCAGGTCGCTGTCGGAGCGGATGCCGGGAAAGCGGTGGGTGCGCCACGTGCCGCCGAACCCGTCCTGCGCCTCCAGCACCACGAAGCGCTGGTCAGGCAACCGTTTCGTCAGGTGCCAGGCCGCGCCGATGCCGGAAATGCCGGCGCCGACCACCAGCACGTCCACCTCCTCCGCCGGGGCGGACTGCGGGATCGGATGCTCTGCGCCGGCCTGCATGTCCATGGCCTTGCCGCCTCGCCAGCGGGCGGCCCGCCGCCCCGGACGCAAGAGCCTATGCCGCCGGCACCAGGGGTCAACATCCCCCGTCCGGCCAGGGAACGCGCGGCGCGCCGCTGCCC
>NZ_JBQVQL010000126.1:0-10562 GCF_052440005.1 Phreatobacter sp. | reverse complement strand
CGCCGGGCGCGCGTCGCGCTCGGGACGTCCCTCGGGGCGCCCCTTGCGGGCGGAGCGATCCTCGCGGGCGCCCACCTGTTCGAAGACGGGGCGGTCGAACTCGACGCCGGCGAGCTCGGAGAGCTCCTCGCCGAGCTGGTCGCGCAGAACGCGCGTGCGGATCTCGTCCACCTCGCCCTCGGGCAGCTCGCCGAGCTGGAAGGGTCCGAAGGAGACGCGAATGAGGCGGTTCACGTCGAGGCCGATGGCGCCCAGGACGTTCTTCACCTCGCGGTTCTTGCCCTCGCGCAGCGACAGGGTGAGCCAGCTGTTGGCGCCCTGCACGCGGTCGAGCTCGGCCTCGATCGGGCCGTACTCGATGCCGTCGACCTCGATGCCCTTGCGCAGGCGGTCGAGCGTCGCCTGGTCCACGCTGCCGTGGGCGCGCACGCGGTAGCGGCGCAGCCAGCCCGTGGCGGGCAGCGCGAGGACGCGGGCGAGGCCCCCGTCATTGGTCAGCAGCAGCAGGCCCTCGGTGTTGATGTCGAGGCGGCCGACCGTCACCACCCGGGGCAGGTCGTCGGGCAGGCGGTCGAAGATGGTGGGGCGGCCCTCGGGGTCGCTGTTGGTCGTCACCAGGCCCGCGGGCTTGTGATAGAGCCAGAGGCGGGTGCGCTCGCGCTCCGGCAGCTTCTCGCCGTCGACCAGCACCAGGTCACGCTCGGTGACGTTCATGGCGGGGGAGGTGAGCACCGTGCCGTTGACGCTGACGCGCCCGGCCTCGATCCACTCCTCGGCCTCGCGCCGCGAGCAGAGCCCGGCGCGGGCGAGCACGCGGGCGATGCGCTCCTCGCCGCGGTTGACCGGCTCGAACGAGCGGTCGCGCTCGCGCGGCACGGTGTTGCGGTCTCGCTGGCCGCGCTCCTCGGCGAACGAGCGCTTGGGGCGATCCTCGCGGCTGCCGCGCTCGGCGCGCGGCTTCTTCTCGATGCCGGCCTCGCGGGCGAGCGCCTTCACCACCGGGTCCTCGTCGATGTCCTCGAGGAAGGCGGGCATGTCCGCGTCCATAGCGATGGGGTCGTAGGCCTCCTCGCGCGCGGCCCGGCCCTTGCGGGCGCCCTTGGCGGGCTTCGCCGGCGTGGTTTCGGCTTCGGCTTCGGCCTCGGCGATGGGAGCGGCGGCCTCCGCGACGGGGGCGGTCTCGGACTTCGCGGCCTTCGCTGCCTTGGCCTTGGGGGTCGGCTTGGGCGCAGCCTCGGCCTTGGGAGCCTCGGCGGCAGCCGGCGGGGTCTCGGCGGGCGTGGCCTGGACGGGCGCAGCGGCCTTCGCCTTCGTCGTCCGGGCCTTCGGCGCGGCCGTCCTGGTGGCCTCGACCTTGGTCGCCTCGGCCTTCGGCGGCTTGGCGGCGGACGTCTTTGATGCGGTGGTCTTCGCCGCCGCGGCCGGCGCCGTTTCGGCGGCCTTGGAGGTCTTCGCCTTCGCCGGCGCCTTGGCCGGAGCGGTCTCGGCGGCCTTGGCGGTCTTCGTCTTCGCCGGCGCCTTGGCCGGAGCGGTCTCGGCGGCCTTCGCCTTGGTCGTCTTCACGGGGGCGTTCTTCGCCGTGGGGGCGGTCACGGCCTCGGCCGGAACGGCTGCAGCCTTCGCGGCCTTTTTGGCGGCGGCGGGCTTTGTCTCGGCGGTGGCAGGAGAGGCTTTGGAATCGGTTTTCCGCGTCCGGCTGGGGGCCGGACGGTCATCGTCGCGCTTGCGGGGCATGGGGTTCTCGTGAGATCGGGTTGTCGCGGCGCCATCCGGCGTGCGCGGCCGGGTGCCCCGGCAGGAACGCGGGCCTTTAGCACGAACGGCGCGAAATGGCGAGAGCCGGTGATTCGCAACACCCCGGGGCGGCCTCGACCCCCATGGCGGAGGCCCTCGAGGAGGCCCGCGCGGCCGCCGCGCGCGGCGAGGTTCCGGTGGGCGCGGTGATCGTCCGCGACGGTGTCGTCATCGCCCGCGCCGGCAACCGCACCCTCGCCGACCGCGACCCCACGGCCCATGCGGAGATCGTCGCCATCCGCCTCGCCTGCGCTGCCCTCGGGTCCGAGCGCCTGCCAGGTTGCGACCTCTACGTGACGCTCGAGCCCTGCCCGATGTGCGCCGCCGCCATCTCCTTCGCCCGCATCCGCCGGCTCTATTTCGGTGCCGCCGACGTCAAGGGCGGCGCGGTGGAGAACGGCGTCAGGCTCTATGCGAACCCCACCTGCCACCACCGGCCGGAGGTCTATGGGGGGATCGGCGAGACCGCTTCGGCCGAGATGCTGCGCGACTTCTTCCGCGACCGCCGCTAGGCGCCCGGCCGCGAGCCGAGCCGCGTGTCGCGCGCGATCATGCGGGTGAGAATGATGACCGGCACGATGCCGATCGCGACGATCACCAGCGCGCCGGTCGAGGCCTGGGCGAGCCGTTCGTCGGACGCGAGGTTATAGACGCGGATGGCGAGGGTGTCGAAGTTGAACGGCCGCACGATGATGGTCGCCGGCAGTTCCTTCAGCACGTCGACGAAGACCAGCAGCGCCGCCGTCAGCAGCGAGCGCCGCAGCATGGGCGCATGGATGGCTGCCGCGACCTTGGCCGCGCTGGCGCCGAGGGTGCGCGCCGCGGCATCGAGGGAGCCCGGGATCTGGTGCAGCCCGGATTCGACCGGCCCCGCTGCCACCGCGAGGAAGCGGACGAGATAGGCATAGAGCAGCGCGAAGGCCGTCCCGGAGAAGAGGAGGCCGGTGCCCCAGCCGAAGGCCGCCTTCGCCCACCCATCGAGCGCCGCGTCGAGGCCGCCGAGCGCCATGAGGATGCCCACGGCGATGACCGTCCCGGGCACGGCATAACCGATGCTGGCGACACGGATCGCCGTGGTGGTGAGGGGGCCGGGCGCGAGCCGGCCCGCATAGGCGACGAGCGTCGCCGCCGTCACGACCAGGAGGGCCGCAGCGCCGGCGAGGACGAAGGAATTCTGCGCATAGGTGAGGAATCGCCCGCTGAACAGCGGGTCGCCGTCCAGCGCGTGGAGGCGCAGCAGCGCCGCGACCGGCAGGATGAAGCCGAGGAGCACCGGCAGTCCGCAGGCGAGGAAGGCGAGGGCGCCGGCGCGCCGGGTGAGATGGAGCGGGGCGATTGTGCGGTGGCGCCGCCCGCCCGCACCGAAGCGGCGGTCGCGCCGCGCCAGGAACTCCACCGCCACCAGCAGCAGCACGAAGCCGAGGAGGCCGGTGGCGAGCTGGGCCGCCGCCACCCGGTCGCCGAGGCCGAACCAGGTGCGGTAGATGGTCGTGGTGAAGGTCGTGACGCCGAAATACTGCACCGTGCCGAAGTCGGCGAGCGCCTCCATCAGGGCCAGCGCCACGCCGGCCGCGATCGCCGGCCGCGCCATGGGCAGGCCGACGCGCAGGCACGCCGCCCACGGGCTGGCGCCGAGGGTCCGGGCGGCCTCCAGCACACAGGTCGACTGGTCGAGGAAGGCCGAGCGGGCAAGGAGATAGACGTAAGGGTAGAGCACCAGGGTCAGCATCAGGCTGACTCCGGGCAGGGTGTGGATCTCGGGGAACCAGTAGTCGCCGCGCGACCAGCCGAAGAGCGCCCTCAGGCCGCTCTGGATCGGGCCGGCGAAGGCCATGGCGTCGGTATAGGCATAGCCGATGATGTAGGCGGGCACCGCGAGCGGCAGCAGCAGCAGCCATTCGAAGGCGCGCGAGCCGGGAAAGCGGCAGAGCGTCACCAGCCAGGCGGTGCCGACGCCGATCACCGCCGTGCCGGCGCCGACCATCACCATCAGCCCCAGCGTGTTCAGCACGATCTCGGCGAGCACCGTCTCGGCGAGATGGGCGATGGAGCCGCTGCCGCGCTGGAAGATGCTGAGCGCTACCGCCAGGATCGGCGTCGCCACCACCGCCGCCAGCACCAGCGCCGTGCCCAGCAACGCAGGACGCCCGGCCATGACGACCGGGCGCTGCAGGGCAGGGGAGGAGGGGCCGAGGACGGCGTCGGTCAAGGCATCACTTCCAGCCGGCGCGGTCCATGATCTTCAGCGCCTCGGCATTGTTGCGGGCGAAGACGCGGGCATTGAGGGCATCGACCTTGAACTTGCCCCAGGCCGCGACATGGGGCGGCGGCTCCACCCCGGCGACGACCGGATATTCCGAATTGCCGAAGGCGAAGTAGCGCTGCGCCGACGGGGTCGAGAGATACTCGAGGAAGGCCTTGGCGGCGTCGATGTTCTTGGCGTGGCGGGCGATGCCGGCCGCCGAGATGTTGACGTGGGTGCCGCGGTCGCCCTGGTTCGGGAAGACCACGCGCAGCTTCTCCACCACCGCCTTGTCCTCCGGCTTGGAGGACAGCGCCAAGCGGCCGAAATAGTAGGTGTTGGCGACGGCGACGTCGCCCTCGCCGGCCGCCGCGGCCCTGATCTGGTCCGTGTCGCCGCCGCGCGGCGGGCGGGCCATGTTGGCGACGACGCCGCGCGCCCAGGTCTCGGTCTTCTCCGGCCCATGGGCGGCGAGGACCGAGCCGGTCAGGGACTGGTTGTAGACGTTGATCGACGAGCGGATCAGCACCTTGCCCTTCCATTTCGGGTCGGCGAGATCCTCATAGCTGGCGATGGCGCCTTCGGCCACCTTGTCCTTCGCCACCAGGAACACGCGGGCGCGGGTGGAGAAGCCGAACCAGTTGCCGTCGGGGTCGCGCAGGTTGGCAGGAATGCGGCTCGCCAGCGTCTCGGAGGCGAAGGGCTGCAGCAGGCCCAGGCCCTGCGCCTTCTCGATGCGGCCGGCGTCCACCGTGATCAGCACGTCGGCGGGCGAATTGGCGCCCTCGCTCTGCATGCGCGCCAGCAGCGGATCCTCGCCCGCCTCGACGCGGTTGATGGCGATGCCGGTCTGCTTGGTGAAGTCCGAATAGAGCGCCTCGTCGGTGTCGTAGTGGCGCGAGGAATAGAGATTGAGCGTGCGGCTCTGGGCGCGCAGCAGGGCGGGGCTGGCGACGAGCAGCGCGGCGCCGCCGAGAAGGGCGCGGCGGGTCTGAGAGAATGCCATGGGGGTCTCCAACGGGCGGTTCTTGCACCACCGGGCGTCTCTTCCGACCGGCAGCTGGAAAGGTGCGCGACTATCCTATCGCCCGTTGGGCAGGGCAAGACCGTGGAAAAACATTGGAACGACTCCAGACAACTGTTTGGAATCGCTCCAGCTGCAGAAATTTGTTGAAACCGACGGTCAACTTGACCGCGTCCCAGCCGGACCTGTCGCGGCGAGGAGAGGGTGGAAGGCACGGCAGGAGGGGCATCACACTTCTGCGACCGAAGCGCGCAGCCAGGCCGAATCAGCGTCGACCCGCCGCCGCGTAGGCCCCGCTGCAGGCGATGAAAGGGTCGGTGCGGAACTGCCGGTCGGCCCGACCGTAGGCCAGGGGCAAGCCGTCGGGGCGGGTCATCTCGCCTCCCGCCGCCACCAGCACGGCATGGGCGGCGGCGATGTCCCATTCGGTGATGGAGGCGAAGCGGGCCGTGACGTCCGCAGCCCCCTCCGCGATCAGCGTGTACTTCAGCGACGAGCCTACCGCCCTCTGCTCGGCGATGCCGCGGTCGCTGTAGTAAGCGGCGGTGGCCGCATCGGGGTGCGAGCGGCTCACCAGCGCCACCGGCCCTGCCGGGGGCAGGGGGCGGGTGCGGATGGTCCGGCGATCCTTCGCGTCCCCGATGGACGCGCCGGGCGGCAGGTCCATCGCCTCGGCCTTGCCCGCGGCGCCGATCCACAGCCGCGACAGGGCCGGCGCATAGACGACGCCCGCCACCGGCCGGCCGCCTGCGATCAGCCCGATGTTCACGGTGAACTCGCCGTTCTGGCTGATGAACTCGCGCGTTCCGTCCAGCGGATCGACGGCGACGAGCGTTCCCTCGCAGACCGGCCAGAGTCCTGCGGCGGCCGCTTCCTCGGCCAGCACCGGCACGTCCGGCAGCAGATCGGCGAGGCCGGCGAGGATCACCCGCTCGGCGGCGTGGTCGGCAGCCGTGACCGGCGAACCGTCGCCCTTGACCGAGGCCGCGCCACCATAGTGGCCCATGATGGCGGCGCCCGCCCGGCTGGCGAGCGTTCCCAGAGCGTCGAGCAGATGCGGGTCGGTGAAATCGGTGCTCATCCGCCCTGACTAGGCCAAGGCCCGCCGCCGGGGAAGTGTCCCGCCGCGGGACAGCCACGCAGCGTTTCCTTCACCGCCTTTCTTGGCAGCCTGTTCACCCGGCCGGGCCATGATGAACGTCGCGTTAGGGACATTTCCCGCATTTTCGGAAAAGCCGATGAGTGTTGCGTTCGGCACACAGCGCCCGGGTCGCCGGGCCTTCAGATGGTTCGCCTTCGGCCTGGTCGCCCTGACCATGGCGGCGTGCGGCCGCTATGCCTATGAGCGGCGCGAGCAGTGGCGCTCCGACCTCGAGAGCCGCTGCATGGCTTCGGGGGCGGTGCAGATGTCGCGCTACGTCCAGCGCACCAACACGATCAATGGCCCCGGCACCTGCGGCATGGACTACCCGCTGCGCGTCGCCGCCCAGGCGCGCGGGCAGGTCGCCTACAACCGCCCGCAGACGCTCGCCTGCCAGATGGTGCCGACGGTCGACCGCTGGATCGACAACGTCGTGCAGCCGGCGGCCCAGCGCTGGTTCGGCGCCACCGTCCTCGAGGTGAGGGCCGGCTCCTATGCCTGCCGCGGCATCCGCGGCGGTCGCTCCGGCCGCATGTCCGAGCATTCCTTCGGCAATGCCCTCGACGTCTTCGCCTTCGTCCTGTCGAGCGGCCATACGGTGGTGGTCCGCCAGCACTGGCGCGGCGAGACGGCCGAATCCGGATTCCTCCGCGAGATCTTCGTGCGCGCCTGCGATCATTTCACCACGGTGCTCGGCCCCGGCGCCGATCCCTTCCACTACGACCACTTCCACCTGGACCTTGCCCGCCACGACCCCCGCTGGACCCGCCGCGTCTGCCGCCCCCGTCCGGAGACGGTACAGATGCTGCAGCCCTCCTCGCCGGGCGGCGCCTTCGGCTTCGGCATGAGCCAGCCCCGCATGCTGACGCGCTGAAGCCCGGATCGGCGGCGCAAGCCTTTCGATCCGCCGGCGCATCCCCTACATTCCGGCATGCGCCGTCCGCATGGAGCGTGCCGCCTTGCAGAACACGTTGCTCGCCATTGCCATCGCCCTCATCGCCGCCATCGTGGCGGCGGTGGTCGGGCCTTGGCTGGTCGACTGGAACGGCTACCGGCCGCGCATCGAGGCCGAGGCCTCGCGCCTCTTCGGCACGCCGGTGCGCATCGGCGGCGACCTCTCCATCCGCCTCCTGCCGTCCATCCGCATCGACGCCCGCGACGTCGCCATCGGCACCGAGGCGAGCGGCGCCCGCATCGGCCGCCTGCGCGGCGAGCTCCGCGTCGCGCCCCTGCTGCGCGGCGAGGCCTCCCTCAATGCCCTCCACATCCGCGATGCCGACGTGCGCCTGCGCCTCGGCCAGATGCCCGGTCGCGTCCTCCCCGTCGAGGCGCTGACGGTCGAGAATGCCCGCCTGTCCGTCGCCGAGGACGGCGGACCCGTCACCCTTCTCGCCGAGCGGATGATGCTGTCTGGCGAATCGCGCGGCGCCGCAGGTCCGGTGCGGCTCGAGGGCTCGGCCACCGTCGGTGAGTCGGTGGTGCCGCTGCACCTGATGATGAGCCTCGCCGAACACGGCGACCTGCTGCTGCGCCTGCGCGTGCCGGAGCGCCCGGACGGTCCTGGCCTCGAGGCGGAGGGGACGATCGGCGGCGAGGGACGCCCGCGCTTCGACGGCACTCTCGTCATGACCGGCCGGACTGTGCGGCTGCCCTGGCGCGTTTCCGGCCAGGCGGCGGTGACGGCCCAGGCGCTCGTCATGCAGCGCGCCGAGGCCCAGGTGGGCTCAGGCGAGCGCATCGCCCGTGCCACCGGTTCCTTCCGCCGCGGCTTCGGGCCCGGCGCCGCAATCGAGGCGGTGATCTCGGCCCGTCAGGTCGATCTCGACCGCCTGATCGACGGCCCGCCGCGGACGCCGCGCATCGTTCTGGACGGGCTCCTCGCCGAGGTTCCGCGCCTCGCCGAGGGCGTCATTCCCATGACGCTCGGCTTCGACATCGCCGGCGCGACCCTCGGCGGTGCACCGCTCGGCGACATCCGGGGCGACATGGAGGCGGCGGACGGTCGCTGGACGATACGTAGCTTCTCCGGCCGTCTGCCTGGCGAGGCGCAGGTCGAGGCCGCGGGCGAGGTGACGCTCGCCGGCGGCATGGGCTTCGCCGGCACGGTATCCGTCAACGCGGCGCGCCCGGCCGCTCTCCTCTCCTGGATCGACGGCCAGCCGACCCCGCCGGGAACTCTCGACGACCCGCTGCGGCTGACCACCCGTCTGACGGCGGAGGCTGGCCGCCTTCTCCTCGACGACATTACAGCCCAGACGGCCGCCGGGCGCACCTCCGGCCGCATCGCGCTCGACGTGCCCGCCCTCGGCCGCCACGCCCTGCAGGCCGAGCTGACCGCCGACGCCCTCGACCTCGACCTGATGCTGCGCATCGCCCGCGGCGCCGGCGCCCGGCTCGATCCCGCCACGGACACGCGCATCCAGCTGCGCGCCGGCCAGGCCCGCTTCGCCGGCTTCCTCGCCCGCGACGTCGACCTCGCCGTCGCGACCGACGGTCGCACCTTCGAGGCCGAGCGGCTGAAGGTGGGTGACCTCGCCGGCTTCGGCCTCGACCTCACCGGCCGCCTCGACGGCCTCGGCGGTCCGCTGCTCGGACGGCTTTCCGGCCGCCTCAGGGCTGCCGACACCGACGGGCTGGTGGCGCTTCTGCTGCGTGACGAGCGCACGCGCACGCTCGCCGAATGGATCAGGGCCCGGGCCCCGTCCCTTGCCGGGGCCGACCTGGCGCTGACATTCGCCGCCAGCGGTCGCCGCGCCCTCGGCCTCAGGATCGAGGGACGGGTCGGCGAGGCGGGCGTCCAGATCGATGCGGCCGGCGCAGGAGACCCGTTCGACCCGGCCGGGCTCACCGGGCGCGTCGCCCTCGTCATCGATGCCCCGCGTGCCGACCAGATCTTCGCGCTGGTGGCGGGCGCCGCCGCGCCGGCGCCGACCCCGGTGGCACGCACGCAATTGTCGGCGCAGATCGAGCGTCCAGATCCGACCTCGCTCCGCCTCACGGGCTCGCTCGCCTCCGCCGGGACGACCCTCACCTTCGACGGCGCACGCGGCGGCGACGGCGCCGCCAGCCTCGCCGCCGCCCTCAGGTCCGACGACCTGTCGACGCTGATGCCGCTGGTCGGCGTCCCAGCCGAGATCGCCGGTCGCCTGCCGGCGACCTTCGATCTGCGGGCCCTCGCCCGTGGCGGCGAGTGGCGAACCGAGCGCGCGGAGGGCAGGATCGGCACCACCACCGTTACGGCGCGCCTCACCGGGCGTGGCACCAGCGGGCGCGGCGAGATCGCCCTCGGCGACATGCCCGGCGAGGCCGCCATGGCGCTCGTCTCGGGCCCGGCCTGGCTGATCGACGGCGGCGCGGGCGAGTTCGCTGCCGCAGCCTTCGGCGAGACGGTTCTGGACCATGTCGATGCCGACGTGGCGCTCCGCGTGGCCCGCATCGGCCTCGGGAGCTATCCCGCCCTCACCGGGCTGACGGCGCGCCTCGTGCGCCAGGGTCGCGTCACGGCACTGCACGACCTCGGCGCGACGCTGGGCCCCGCCCGTGTCTCCGGCGGCCTCACCCTGGACCGCTCGGCGTTGCGCACCCTCCTGTCGGCGCGCCTCGGCCTGTCCGGCGTGCCCGCCGCTCTGGCCTGGCCGGGCGCCAGGGGCGACCTGACGCTGACCGCGGACCTTGCGGCGGATGGTGCGACGCCGGCGGCCCTCGTCGCCGGCCTCAACGGATCGGGCGCGTTGACCTTCCGGACGACCGCCCTGTCGGGCGCCGATCCGGCCTCGCTCGCCCGCGTCACGCGGCAGGCGGAGATCGCTCAGGATCTCGGCCGGCCCATGACCGACATGGCCTTCGGTGCGGCCCTCGCCCAGGCGCTCGAGGCGACCGTGCCCCTCGGCGGCGGCCGGGTATCGCTCGGCTTCGTCGGCCTCACCGCCCGGGCCGGCAGCACCACCTTTGCCGTCCCCGGCGGCAGCCTCGCCTGGGCGGGGAGCTTCGACCTCGCCGAGGGAACGATGGGCGCGCAGGTCCGCATCACCCCCGACCCGATCCCCGAGGCGGAGACCATGCCGGTCATCGCCATGCGATTCGAGGGGCCCATCGGCGCCCCGACGCGCACCATCGACACCGACGACGTCTCGGGCTGGCTCGGCCTGCGCCTGATCGACCGCGCCGCGTTCCGCATCCGCATGACCGAGAGCGATCGTCTGGAGCGCAGCCGCCAGCGGGCCTTCTCGCGCTACACTGCGGTGCCGCCCCCGCAGGTGGTGGTCGCCATGCCGCCGATGCCGCCGCCCGTGTCCGCCGAGATGTTCCTGGTGCCGCAGGGCCCCGCGCCCGTCGTGCCGGCGCCCGAGTTGCCGCAGGAC
>NZ_JBQVQL010000125.1:0-10568 GCF_052440005.1 Phreatobacter sp. | reverse complement strand
GATGCGCCCTGGCCGAAAGCGTCGCCGCCTCCGGTGCCGCGGCGCCGCGGCGGGCCGCGGGAGGGGCGACGGCCGCCGTTTCCGGACTTGAGCGGTTGGGAACAGTCACGGCGGTCTCCGTCGGGCGGCGAAACAAAGACGCCCGGCCGGGGTTTCCCCCGCCGGGCGCAATTGTCGAACATGACCAAAACCTAGCCGACCAGCGTTACGCTGTCAAGGCTTATTTTCTCAGTATCGATTTATTTTCCGTTGGGCCTCAGGCCTTGTCGACGACGTTCTTCACGGCGTCCTTGGCGTCGCCCTTGGCCTGCTGGGCCTCGCCCTTGACCTCCTGGACCTTGCCCTTGGCCTGCATTTCCTTGTTATCGAGGGCCTTGCCGACGCCCTGCTTGGCGTTGCCCATGGCCTCGTTGGCCATGCCCTTGATCTTGTCGCCGGTGCTACCCATCGGAATTCTCCTCGGTGTTTGGAACTGACGGGAGAACAACTGAGGCGCCCCTGGATAGTTCCGTCACGGCGCCGTGATGCCTCCTATCCGTCGAGCCGCACCGCCCTGAGCCGGAGCGCATTGCCGATGACGCTGACCGAGGAGAGCGACATGGCCGCCGCCGCGATCATCGGCGAGAGCAGCAGCCCGAAGGCCGGATAGAGCAGGCCCGCCGCCACCGGCACGCCGAGGGCGTTGTAGGCGAAGGCGAAGACGAGGTTCTGCCGGATGTTCGACATGGTCGCCTCGGAGAGCCGCCGGGCCCGGACGAGGCCGAGGAGATCGCCCTTCACCAGGGTGATGCCGGCGCTCTCCATGGCGACGTCGGTCCCGGTGCCCATGGCGATGCCGACATCGGCGGCGGCCAGCGCCGGGGCGTCGTTGACGCCGTCGCCGGCCATGGCGACGACGCGGCCTTCGGCCCTGTAGCGCTCCACCACCGCCGCCTTGCCATCGGGGAGGACGTCGGCCTCCACCGCGGCGATGCCGAGCTGGCGCGCCACGGCCTCGGCGGTGATGCGGTTGTCGCCGGTCAGCATGACGATGCGGATGCCCTCCGCCGCCAAGGCCTTCAGGGCCGCCGGGGTCGTCTCCTTCACGGGGTCGGCAATGGCGATGATGCCGGCGAGCTTGCCGTTGACCGCCGCGAAAATGACCGTGGCCCCGTCGCGGCGCAGCTCGTCGGCGAGCGGGGCGAGGCCTGCGACGTCGATGGAAAGATCCTGCAGGAAGGCGGCGGAGCCGAGGGTGACGCGCTTCCTCTCCACCATGCCGTAGGCGCCCTTGCCGGCAGGCGAGTCGAAGCCCAGCACCCTGGGGATGGTGATGGAGCGGGCCTCGGCCTCGCGGACCACCGCCTCCGCCAGCGGGTGCTCGGACGGCTTCTCGACGGCGGCGGCGAGGCGCAGCACCTCGTCCTCGGTGAAGCCGTCGGCGGGGACGATGGCCGTCACCGCCGGCCGGCCCTCGGTGAGGGTGCCGGTCTTGTCGATGATGAGCGTGTCGACCGCCTCCATCCGCTCCAGCGCCGCGGCGTCGCGGATCAGCACGCCGGCCTCGGCGCCGCGGCCGACGCCGACCATGATCGACATGGGCGTGGCAAGGCCGAGGGCGCAGGGGCAGGCGATGATCAGCACCGACACTGCCGCCACCAGGGCGAAGGCGAGCTGGGGCGGCGGGCCGAACAGCGCCCAGGCGGCGAAGGCCAGCACCGCGACGGCGAGGACCACCGGAACGAACCAGCCGGCAACCTTGTCGGCGAGGCGCTGGATCGGGGCCCGTGACCGCTGGGCGGTGGCGACCATCTGGACGATCTGGGCGAGCAGCGTGTCGCGGCCGACCTTCTCGGCGGCGATGACCAGGCCGCCGGAGCGGTTCAGCGTGCCGCCGATGGCGGGGTCGCCGACATCCTTGGTCACCGGCATGCTCTCGCCGGTCACCATGCTCTCGTCGACCGCGGAGCGGCCCTCGATCACCTTCCCGTCCACCGGCACCTTCTCGCCGGGCCTGACGCGCAGCCGGTCGCCGACCTGGATGTCCTCCAGCGGCACCTCGGCCTCGCTGCCGTCGGCGGCGATGCGGCGGGCGGTCTTCGGGGCGAGGTCGAGGAGCGCGCGGATGGCGCCCGAGGTGGCGTCGCGGGCCCTCAGCTCCAGAACCTGGCCGAGGAGGACGAGCACGGTGATCACCGCCGCCGCCTCGAAATAGACCGCGACCTCGCCGTGATGGTCGCGGAAGGCGGCGGGGAAGAGGCCGGGGGCGAGCGTCGCCACCACCGAATAGATCCAGGCGACGCCTGTGCCGATGGCGATCAGGGTGAACATGTTGAGGTGGCCGGTGACCACCGACTGCCAGCCGCGGACGAAGAAGGGCCAGCCGGCCCAGAGTACGACCGGCGTGGCGAGCACGAGCTGCACCCAGCTCGACCAGCCGTGCGGCAGCGGGTTCCAGCCGAAGAGATGGCCACCCATCTCCAGCACGAAGACCGGCAGGGCGAGCACGAGGCCCGCCCGGAAGCGCCGGGTCATGTCGATGAGCTCCTCGTTCGGGCCGGCATCGGCCGTCACCATCATCGGCTCCAGCGCCATGCCGCAGATGGGGCAGGTGCCGGGGCCGATCTGCTGGATCTCCAGGTGCATCGGGCAGGTGAACATCGTGCCTTCCGGCACCGGCTCGGCCGGCGGCGCACTCGCCGGGTCGAGGTAGCGCTGCGGGTCGGCGCGGAACTTGGTCACGCAGCCGGCGGAGCAGAAATAATGCTCGACGCCGTGCAGGGTGGTCTTGTGCGGCGTGGTCGCCGGGTCGACCGTCATGCCGCAGACGGGGTCGATCACCTTGCCGTCGGCCGGCGCCGGATGGCCGTGACCGTGCTGGGCATGGTCGTGATGGGCGTGGTCGTGGCCCTTGCCGCCGCAGCAGCCGCCTGACGCCTTGGAATCGTGAACGGTCATGACCGGTCTCCTTCACTCTTGCGGCGAGCTGTAATCCTTCCCATCATTGGAAGGTCAAGCGGGCGTCATCATCTCATGAACCGAACCCGCAGCGCCCCGCATTGATCCAGAGCCACCGCGAGGGAGACCGCCATGAACATCGGACAGGCCGCGGCCGCCTCGGGCGTCTCCGCCAAGATGATCCGCTACTACGAATCCATCCTGCTGCTGCCCGCGGCGGGCCGGCGCGACAGCGGCTACCGCGACTACGGCGAAGAGGACGTCCACCGCCTCTCCTTCGTCCGGCGGGCCCGCGACCTCGGCTTCTCCATCGAGCAGATCCGCTCGCTTCTGGCGCTCTGGACGGATACCGGCCGGTCCAATGCCGACGTCAGGGCGATCGCCCGCACCCACCTGAAGGACATGGAGGAGCAGGCCCGCAAGCTCGAGGCCATGATCGGCACGCTGAAGACGCTGATCGGCTCCTGCGAGACGGGCAAGCGCAGCGCCTGCCCGATCATCGAGGAGCTCGGCGACCACAAGCCCGCGCCGGCAGCGCCGGTGAAGGCGCGTCGCCGGGCGGCGTGAAGGAAGGGAGGCAGCGCCGCAGTCGAAAAGGCCGGGACGAGCGATTGGCCCCCCTCACGCCTCCTCGCCGAAGCCCTCGCCGGGCTTGCCGGGCGCCATGCGGATGAGGCGGGAGGTGGAAACCGCCGCCTGCCGGTGCTTCACCGCCTCGCGGTAGACGGGGTCGCGGATCATGTCGATGAAGGCCTGCCCCGACGGATATTCGGCGATGAAGGCGATGTCCCATGCCTCCGCCTCCGGCCCGATCAGCGTGAGGTCCGGCCGGCCCGACCAGACGATGCGGCCGCCGAGGCGGCGGAAGACCGGGCCGCTGTCGCGGCCATAGGCGGCATAGGCCTCGCGGCCGGTGGCGGCCCGGCCGTCCTCGTAGGTGGCGGCGGGCTTCAGCTTCACGAGATTGAGCATGTGAACCGGCTGGTCGCGCGGCAGGTCCCTGAACAGGGCGAAGCGCTCCTTGGTCGGATCGACGTAGCCCGGCGTCTCGTCAGTCATGGCGGTTTCCTCCCCTCAAGGCTGGCGGAATCCATCATGACCCGGCGGCGGCGACATCCTGATTCGGCCATTCGGCCAGATGGTGCTCGAGCTCCTGCAACTCGGTCAGATCATGCTCCCAGGCGGTGATGCGGCCACGCACCGAGACGCCGGCGGCATGGACCGTGTCCTGATCGCCCGAGACCAGAGGATGCCACCAGTAGAGGTCGCGGCCCTCGGCGACGAGGCGGTAGGCGCAGGTCGGCGGCAGCCAGGAGAGCGAGCGCACCTCCTCCGGGGTCAGGCGCACACAGTCCGGCACCTTCTCCTGCCGGTTCGGGTAATCGCGGCAGCGGCAGGCCTCGCCATCGAGCAGGGTGCAGGCGACGGAGGTGAAGTGGATCTCGCCGGTGTCCTCGTCCTCGAGCTTGTTGAGGCAGCAGCGGGCGCAGCCGTCGCACAGGCTCTCCCACTCCGCCCCGCTCATGGCCTCCAGCGGCTTCACCCGCCAGAAGGGCGCGGCCTCGCCTGCAACGTCGTCGACCATCGGCGGGGCTCTCCTGGCGGCGGCGCGGAAGGATGGGAGGGGCGCCCGGTAACCCTGTTGGCAGAGAATGGTGGACGCAGTGCGGCGCCGTTGGCTCGCCCCGCCGATCTCCGATATGGTAAGCCAATCGTCAAGAGCTTGCCCGAAAGGGGTGCCCGGCTTGAGCGATCTCACTCCCAGCGGCGGGTGGGGCAGCGCCCTGAAGCGCGTCCTCCTCGACCTCGACGCCCGGTTGAACGACGGGGCCTGGCGCCTCGCCGGGGCGATCGGTCGCGGCTGGGAGAGGCTCGCCGACCTCGCCGACCGGGTGCAGGTCTACGGCTGGAAGCGCGTCGGGGCGGAGATCGCCTCGGAGGGCATGACGCTCGGCACCGGCGGCCTCGTGGTGCTGCTCATGCTCGCCATGCCGGCCTTCCGCGAGACCGAGGACGACTGGCGCAAGCGCTCCGAGCTCTCCGTCGTCTTCCAGGACCGCTACGGCAACGAGGTCGGCCGCCGCGGCATCCGCCACAACGATTCGGTGCCGCTCGAGGAGTTTCCCGACCACCTGATCAAGGCGGTGCTCGCCACCGAGGACCGCCGCTTCTACGAGCACTACGGCATCGACCTGATCGGCACGCTGCGCGCCATCGCCACCAATGCCCGCGCCGGCGGCGTCGTGCAGGGCGGCTCGACCCTGACCCAGCAGCTCGCCAAGAACCTCTTCCTCACCAACGAGCGCTCCATCGAGCGCAAGATCAAGGAAGCCTTCCTGGCGCTGTGGCTGGAATCGCGGGCGACCAAGAACGAGATCCTCAAGACCTATCTCGACCGCGCCTACATGGGCGGCGGCGCCTTCGGGGCCGAGGCGGCCTCGGAATACTATTTCGGCAAGTCGGTGCGCGATGTGACCCTCGCCGAGGCCGCGCTCCTCGCCGGCCTGTTCAAGGCGCCGACGCGCTTTGCCCCCCACGTCAACCTGCCGGCGGCCCGCGCCCGGGCCAACACCGTGCTCGACAACCTGGTCGAGGCCGGCTTCATGACCGAGGGCCAGGTGTTCGGCGCACGGCGCAATCCGGCGACCCCCGTGGACCGCCAGGACGAGGCGGTGCCGAACTACTATCTGGACTACGCCTTCGAGGACGTGAAGCGGCTGGTGGCAGCGACGCCCTCGCTGGTGGACCGGGTGCTGACCGTGCGCACGGGCCTCGACCTCACCATCCAGAAGCAGGCCGAGCTCTCGGTGGAATCGATCATCCGCCAGTACGGCTCGGACTACGGGGCCAGCCAGGCGGCGGCGGTGGTGATGGAGGTGGACGGCACGGTGCGCGCCATCGTCGGCGGACGCGACTATGGCGCCAGCCAGTTCAACCGCGCCACCGAGGCCATGCGCCAGCCGGGCTCGTCCTTCAAGCCGATCGTCTACGGCACGGCGATGCGCGAGGGGCTGATCAACGGCCGCTCCGTGGTGGTCGACCGTCCCATCTGTCTCGGCAACTGGTGCCCGCAGAACTACGGCCGCAGCTTCTCGGGCGCGACCACGGTCACCTCGGCGCTGGTGCGCTCGATCAACTCGATCCCGGTCATCCTCACCCAGCAGATGGGCCGCGGCGACAGCCGCGTCGGCCGACAGAAGATCATCGCCACGGCGCGGGAGATGGGCATCACCCGCCCGCTGACGGATTCCGCCCCGCTGCCCATCGGCGCGGCCGAGGTGACGCTGGTCGAGCTCACCACGTCCTACGCCACCTTCGCCTCGGGAGGCCTCAGCGTGCAGCCCCACGCCGCCGTCGAGATCCGCAACTCCTCCGGCGAGCTCGTCTGGCGCGCCGACCGCGACATGCCACAGCGCCGCCGGGTCTTCCCCCAGACCGTCGCGGTGGACATGAACGCCATCATGGTCGGCGTCGTCGAATCGGGCACCGGCCGGCGGGCGCAGGTGCAGGGTGTGCAGGTGGGCGGCAAGACCGGCACCACCAACTCCTATCGCGATGCGCTGTTCGTCGGCTATTCGGGCCAGTTCGTCACGGGCGTCTGGTACGGCAACGACGACTATTCCTCCACCAACCGCATGACGGGCGGCTCGCTGCCGGCCATGACCTTCTCGCAGATCATGACGGCAGCCCACCAGGGCCTCGACCGCAAGCCGATCTTCGGCCTCACCGGCGCTCCGCAGCCGGTGCCGGGCGTTCCCGCCGGCACGCAGGTGCCGCTCGCCGGCGTGCCGGACCGGCCGCAGATCCTGTCGCGGTCCTCGGTCGAGGTCCTCGGCCGGATCGACGGCCTCCTGCGGGATGCCGCCGACACCCTGCGCACCGGTCCCCTGTCGGCGCGGCCGGCGGGATCGGTGCTGCGCTGACCGGCGGGCCCGTGGTGAAGGATCATCGCTGACATGCGCGCGCTCCCCGGCCTCCTCCTGGCGCTCGGCATCGGGGCGGTGACGGGCCTGGGGCTCACCGCCCTGTCAGTCGGCCGCAGCACAGGCGCGGGCACGCTGCGCATCGGTCCCTGGCTCGCGACCCCCAAGGCCGGCACGCCCGAGGCCGATCCCTATGCCCGGGCGGTGACGGCCAGGCTCGGCACGCTGCCGCTGGCGCTCGCCGACGGCCTCGCCCTCGTCGCCGATCAGGACAGCAGCGGCGCCGCCATCGACGGGCGCTGCACCTATCGCATCACCGGCAGCGTGCCGCCGGCCCGGTTCTGGACGCTGTCGGCGGCACGGGCCGATTTCGCACCGGTGGTGGAAGAGGGCCTGCGCCAGGGCTTCACCAGCTACGAGATCGTGCGGCAGGCCGACGCGCCGACCGACGTCGTCGTGGCGCCGGAGGCGCGGGCCGGCAATTGGCTGCCGTCAGGCGGCGTGCCGGACATGCGCCTGATCCTCCGGCTCTACGATACGCCGGTGGCCACCACCATTTCCGCCGCCACGGTGCTGCCGTCCATCAGCCGGGTGAGCTGCCCATGATGCGCCTCGCCGGCATCGCCGCGCGGCCGCTGCGCCGCCTCCTCGGGGTCCTGCCATGGCTCGTTGCCGGGCTGCTGCTCGGCGTTGCGGTGCACATCCTCTCGGTCTTTGCCCTGCCCCGCCTTGCCCCCGACGATGCCCGCGCCCGCCTGTCCGGCGTCACAGAGGTGAACAGACTGACGACGCTGTCGGGGCGCGGCTCGGTGGCGCTGCCGCTCGCCGACCCCGCCTTCGAGACGGCGATCTGCCGTTTCGACCTCTCGGCCGGGCCGCTGCACGTCCGGGCGCCGGTGACGCCGCATTACACCGCCATCGCCCTGTACACCGCCACCGGCATCGCCTTCGGCGCCATCAACGACCGGGCTGCGACCCGGCGCACCCTCGACCTCTTCGTGGTGACGCAGGCGCAACGGCGCGAACTCTCCACCGACGAGGACGAGACGGCGGCCGACAACCTCATCCTCGTCTCGCCGACCACCGAGGGCTTCGTGCTGATCCGGGCGCTGGCGGTGCAGCCGAGCCTCGCGCCGATCGTCCGGGAGCAGCTCGCGGCGCAGTCCCTGTGCGAGATCCTGACGCCGGAACAGGCGCCCGCGACGCAGTGACGGCCGCCCCTACTTGCTGATGATGACCTCTTCCGGCGGCGGCGAGCGTGGAAAGAAGCGGGGCGGGGCCTGTTCGACCCCGACCGACCCGCGTGCCGGCGCCCCGGCGCAGAGCCGCTCGAAGTCGCGGATGTCCTCCTCGAGGCCGCGCAGCTCGCGCTCGGCCATGACCGCCTCGTGCTCGGGGGTCGCGACGATCTGGGTGTTGAGGGCGCAGCGATAGGCGTCCGCGTGCTGGCGCAGGCCGTGGCGCACCCAGGCGACGATGGTGCGGTTCTCGGCGATGCGGTCGCGGGCCGAGCGCACCTGCACCGGCGTCAGCGTCGGGATATGGCCGAGCGCCCCCTCGCGGACCCGGTCGGCCTCCATCACCTCGCGCGCCTTCTCGCAGAAGGGGCGGATGCGCTGGCGGTCGGCGCGCATGTCGTCGGTCATGCGGATGAAGCGCGCCTTCGAGGAGCGGTAGGCCTCGCGTTCGAGGGTGCGGCAATAGCCGCGCGGATCGGGATCGTAGCTGACGGGATCGCCGATGCGGGTGCGCCGGAGCTCGGCCCAGAACTGGTTCCAGCGGTCGAGGGGATGGGTCGGCATCATCAGGCCGTAGCCCATCTGCCGCATCTCGCGCTCGGCGTCGGTGAAGGCGTAGCCGGAGACCGGCTCCTCGCGGTAGCGGGCGGCATGGGCGCCGGCCCAGGGCATGATCTCGTCGTTGAGGACGTTGGGCGCGGGTCGGCCGAGGTCGCCCTGCGGCGCGCAGGCGGCGAGGAGGAGCGCCGCCGCGGCGAGGGCGAGCCCGGCGATGGCCGGCTGTCGGTGCGGGCGCGCCAGGGGCATGCCGAGCCTTCCGTCTGATGGGGCGGCCCGTTCTCGGGATCGGGTCAGGCGCTCCTGCGCCCGCGCTTCGGCCGGTCGCCGCCACGCAGGGGCGGATCGACGGTCAGGACCGGCGGCGCGGGAAGGTCGTGGCGCTCGACGCGCACCACCGGCAGCAACAGGATCTGGCCGCTTGCCCCCGGTACGTCGTCTGCCGGGCGCAGCATGCGCCGTCGTTCGAGCGGAAAGCGAAGCACTGCACCCATCGAAACCTCCCTTTGCGCTGCCCTCCAATGCGGCCATGCCCGGCGACAATCCGCCGACGCGCAAGCCCGACTTAACAGCGCTCATGGTTAACGACCGGTTACCCGCCGCCGCCTTCCCGTCCGGCACGGCTGCCCCGCCCCCTGCCCGCTTGACCGGCCGTCCCCGGGCAGGCCCGATCGGACGGAGCCCCGCACCCCGGACCCCGCCATGACCGCGCAGCCGCCCGCCGAAGAGCCGATGACCTACGTGGTCGAGATCGATCTGCCGGACGGCGGGCTTCCGACCTTCCGCGACTGGTACGCCAACGTCCACGCGCCCCATCTCTACGAGGCGGGCTTCACCACCTGCACCTCCTACCGGGCGGTGCGCGGGAGGCTCGGGATCGTCGACGTCTACCAGGCACCGGGCTGGTCGGTGTTCGAGAGCCCGGCCTTCGCCCGCTACCGGCGCGTCGCGGCCGCCGATCCGCACCTGCCGCCGTTCATGGTGGGGCTTGCCAGCATCCGCACGCCCTATGTCGGCGTTCCCGGCGGCGGCGCCGCCGAACCGCTCGCCGCCGACTGGCTGACGGTGCTGCGCTTCGAGGGAGCGGACGGCGCGCTCGAGGCCGTCGCCGCCTGGCTCCAGGGCGGCGGGCAGCCGCTGCTCGCGGGCTGGGGCATCGAGCGGGCGCGGCTCCTTACCCGCACCCGACCGGCGCCGACCGGCACCTCCGCCCATCCCTCCGCCGCCCTGCTTCTGGAGAGCCGCCGCGACCCCGGCGACGGGCTTCCCGGCGGCGCGCCGGCCGTGCTCCGCCATGCGCCCGGACCGCATTTCACCGGCAGCCGGCTCTATCCCTGGCCGGACGATGCGGCGCTGCAGGACGGCCCCAATCGTTAACGCGGTCTTTCCACTAACGGAACGCTAACGAGTTCGTTCGTATTGTCGGCCACCGTCCATCCGCCTCCGGTCGCCGCCCTTCATGTCGTCCCAGAGCCTTCCCAGCGTCCAGCGATTGATCGGCCTCGCCCGGTCGAACGGCATCGACGTCAGGCCGACCCTGCTGCGCGTCATCGTCGACCAGTTCGTTGCCGAAACCACCCATCCCGCCGCGGAAGTGACGCGGTTCGGCGAGCTCGTGGTGAACCTCCTGCCGAAGGCGAGCGAGGCGGACCGCGCCCTCGTCGCCGCCAAGCTCGCCCGGCACAGGCAGACACCGGCCATCGTCGCGCGGCGGCTCGCCGCCGACGTCGGCGCCGTGGCGCGGCCGGTGCTGACCCATTGCCGCGCGCTGTCCGACGACGACCTCTTCCTCGCCGTCCGTTCCGGAGACCCGGAGAAGGCGCTGGCCGTGGCCGAGCGCGAGGACATCGGCCTCGCCGCGCTGGTGGCGCTGGAGGACATGGACGATCCCGGCGTGAAGGCGGCCCTCGCC
>NZ_JBQVQL010000124.1:0-10589 GCF_052440005.1 Phreatobacter sp. | reverse complement strand
GCCTGCGGCCGCCGCGGCCACGTGCCGCACGCTCGACATGGAGGTCGCGCCGGAAGGGGCGACGCTGGTCGACGCGCCGCTCGGGGGCCAGCCGGTCGTGCGCCTGGAGGCGGGGGAAAAGGTCCAGTTGCGCCAGGTAATCGACATGGGGCCCACCCGGCTCCTGGAGGTCGAGGTGCCGGCACGCTCGGCCCGGGGCTTCCTCGGCGAGCGGGAGGCCCGCCTGCCGCCGATGACCTGGTCCTGCGACCGCTGAAGACCCGTCAGATCCCGGCGATCTGGTCCATGGCCCGGGCGAGCCGGATGTCCTTCTGCGTCAGGCCGCCGGCGTCGTGGGTGGAGAGCGTCACCTCGACCGTCTTGTAGACGTTGAACCATTCGGGGTGGTGGTCCATCGCCTCGGCCGCGAGCGCGGCGCGGCTCATGAAGCCCCAGGCCTCGGAGAAGTCGCGGAAGGCGAAGCGGCGGGTGATGGCGTCACGTCCCTCCACGGCGATCCAGCCGGGAAGGGAGGCCATGGCCTCGCGTCGCTCGTCCTCGGTCAGCCTGCCGGTCATGCCGTTCTCCCGCTCGTCGTCGCGCCCCCGCAGGTCCCGCCGGGCCAAAAAAACGGGCCGGCGCAAAAGCGCCGGCCCGCACGTTCGCGTCGGAGGGGATGACCGAACGTTTCCATCGGCAGGGCCGATGGCGCTCGACGGATCGGACGGCCCCGGGGGGCTGGGGGGCTGAAAAGTCCGGGGCAGCGCCGACCACGTCGAGGCAACGGGTTGAAGCTCGTCCCGCCTCTTGACCCCAGAGGGGCCGAAATGGGGCGGTACCATGGCATGTCTCACCGCCGCGTGATCGCCGGCTCGTCCGTCAGGCGGGCGCGCTGCACGGCAGGATCAGGGGCTCGTGCCCGGTAGCGGAGAGGAAGGCGACGAGGTCGCCGCGGGCGATGGAGGTGGTCGCCGTGTTCTCGAGCGGGTGATAGTTGAGGATCTCGTGCTGCATCATCGCCGCGTCGAGGATCACGGTGACGCGGCCCGCGGTGTCAGCGATGGCGCCGAAGGGCGTGACCGAGCCCGGTTTCACGCCCCAGACCTCCTCCAGCAGCTCGCCGGAGCCGAAGGACAGGCGGCCCGAGGCGCCGATGACCTCGTGCAGGCGCTTCAGGTCGATCACCGCGTCGCCCAGCGCGACCACGAGGAAGAGCCGGCCCTTCTTGTCCTTGAGGAAGAGATTCTTGGTGTGGCCGCCGGGGATCTGCTCCTTGACGTGGCGGCTCTCTGCCACCGTGAACACCGCCTCGTGCTCGTGGGTCGTGGTGGCGATGCCGAGCCGGTCGAACAGGGCGAAGAGGGCGGCGCGGCGCGCGGCAATGTCGGTCATGGTGGGTCTTTGGCGGATCTTCGCGGGGTCTGCAGTCAGGTGCCGAGGGCGGCGCGGATGAGGCGCATGGCGTCCTCGCTGGCCCATTCGGCGGGACCGGCAAGGAAACCGAGCTCGCACCCGTTGGCGTCGATGAGGAGCGTGGTCGGCATGCCGAAGGCTCGGCCGGCGGCCTTCAGGTCCTGGAAGATGCGGGCGGAATGATCGGAATAGTTCGCCATGTGGCGAATGCCGTTCTCGGTGAGCCAGGTGGCGGCGCGGTCGGGGTTGCGGGTATCGATGTTGACGGCGACGACCTCGAACTTCTCGCCGCCGAGGGTCTGCTGCAGGCGATCGAGGGCCGGCATCTCGTGGCGGCACGGCGCGCACCAGGTGGCCCAGAGGTTGAGGAGCACGGCGCGGCCGCGGAAGTCGGCGAGCCGGAGCTCGCGCCCGTCGGGCGCCTTGAACGCAAGGTTCGGCGCGATCATCGGCGCCTCGGTGACCTTGAAGGCGGCCAGTTCGCCGCGCGCCAGCGGCATGAGGCTGCCGGCCACCGTGCGCGCCGCGTTGCAGGCCTGCGCGGACGCATTGCGTGCCGGCCCGCCTGTCCAGTAGAAGGCCACAGCGCCGGCGCACAGTCCGATCAGTCCTGCCGCGAGGATGGTCATTCTGGCGCGGGACAAAGCGACTTCCTTCTTCCTTCGGGGACGAGACGATGACCGAAGCCGACAAAGCCGGCAATTCCATGTGGGGCGGCCGCTACGCCTCGGGTCCGGCCGCCGTGATGGAGGACATCAACGTCTCGATCGACTTCGACAAGCGTCTGTATAGGCAGGACATCGCCGGCTCGAAAGCCCATGTGGCGATGCTGGCCGAACAAGGCATCGTGAGCCGCGATGACGAAGCCGCGATCACCAAGGGCCTCGACCAGGTTCTCGCCGAGATCGAGGGCGGCACCTTCACCTTCAAGCGCAGCCTCGAGGACATCCACATGAACGTGGAGGCGCGGCTCGCCGAGATCATCGGCGCGCCGGCCGGGCGCCTGCACACCGCCCGTTCGCGCAACGACCAGGTGGCGACCGATTTCCGCCTGTGGGTGCGCGACGCCGCCGACGGCCTCGACGCCCAGCTGAAGGACCTGCAGAAGGCGCTGGCGGAGAAGGCCCTCGCCGAGGCCTCAACCGTCATGCCGGGCTTCACCCACCTGCAGGTGGCCCAGCCGACCACCTTCGGCCACCACCTGATGGCCTATGTGGAGATGGTCGGGCGCGACCGCGGACGCATCACCGACGCCCGCCGGCGGCTCAACGAGAGCCCGCTCGGGGCCGCGGCGCTCTGCGGCACCTCCTTCCCCATCGACCGGCACATGACGGCGGCTGCCCTCGGCTTCGACCGGCCCACCGCCAACTCGCTCGACTCGGTCGCCGACCGCGACTTCGTCATGGAGGTTCTGGCGGCGGCGACGATCACGGCGGTGCACCTCTCCCGCCTCGCCGAGGAGATCGTCATCTGGTGCTCCTCGCCCTTCTCCTTCGTGCGGCTGTCGGACGCCTTCTCCACCGGCTCCTCGATCATGCCGCAGAAGCGCAACCCGGACGCGGCGGAGCTGGTGCGCGCCAAGGTCGGCCGCATCCTCGGTGCCTTCAACGCCATCGTCGTGGTGCTGAAGGGCCTGCCGCTGACCTATCAGAAGGACATGCAGGAGGATAAGGAGCCGACCATGGACGCGCTCGCCTCGCTGTCGCTGGCGATCGCCGCGACCGCCGGCATGGTGCGCGACCTCGAGGCCAACGCGCCGGTGATGAAGCGGGCCGCCGGCCTCGGCTATTCCACCGCCACCGACCTCGCGGACTGGTGCGTGCGGGCCCTCGGCATCCCCTTCCGCGAGAGCCACCACATCGCCGCCCGGGCGGTCGGGGCCGCCTCGGCCAAGGGCGTGCCGCTGCACAAGCTGACGCTCGCCGACATGCAGGCGGTGGACCAGCGCATCACGGCGGACGTGTTCTCGGTGCTGTCGGTGGCGAAGTCGGTGGCGAGCCGGGTGAGCTACGGCGGCACCGCGCCGAAGAACGTGCGCGCGCAGGCGAAGCGCTGGCTGAAAAAGCTGGGGTGAGCGACCAGGCCGGCCCAAGTCCGGCACTTTAAGGACGAGGGCCCCACCCGCACCCTCCCCTCGCTTGCGCGAGGAGAGGGGGACTTCGACGTATCATTGTCTCGTCACGGTCGAGCCAGGCGCGAAGGTCGAAAGCCCAGCGCGAGGTGGAAGTCCCCTCCCCTTGCTTGAGCAAGCGGAGGATGCGGGTGGGGCATGGTTGCCTGGTGCGGCGCCCGCCAAAAAAACCCGAAACCCCGTCGAACCTTTTTCCCGCCTCCCGACACCCATGGTCATGCCGCCGCGACACGCCGCGGCCGTGAAACGGGGGAGGCGATCCATGTTCAACCAGTTCGAGATTCGAAAGTCGGCTCTCACGCTCCTTGCTGCCGCAGCCATCTCGACGGTCGCAGGGATCGCCTCCTCCGCTCATGCCTCCTCGCTCGCCGCGAGCGCCCGCCTCGCCGGCCCGGCGCTCTCCGCGCAGAGCGAATACGGCACGCACGAGGACGCCGCCGGCACCGGCCACCGCCTCACCCGGCCGGCCAACCGCTTCCACGGCTTCGTCGGCACGCCGGGCCCGACCACGGGCACGCACCAGGGTCCGTGAGCCCTGTCCCGTTCCGGACATGAAAAAGGCCGGGTCGCCCCGGCCTCGCACGTGCAGCCCACCCCGCGCCGTCATGGCCGGGCTTGACCCGGCCATCCACGACTTGAACACGAGGGTGCAGAAGACAAGTCGTGGATGCCCGGCACAGGGCCGGGCATGACGACCTTCCGCCCTCAGAGTCCCATCTTCTTCTTGCGCTGGGCGAGGGTGCGCAGACGCAGCGCGTTCAGCTTGATGAAGCCCTGGGCGTCGCGATGGTCGTAGGCGACGGCGCCCTCCTCGAAGGTCACCAGCTCCTTGTCGTAGAGCGAATAGGGGCTCTCGCGGCCGACCACGATGACGTTGCCCTTGTAGAGCTTCAGCCGCACCGTGCCCGTCACGTACTGCTGCGACTTGTCGATGAGGCCCTGGAGCAGCTCGCGCTCGGGCGAGAACCAGAAGCCGTTGTAGATGAGCTCGGCATATTTCGGCATGAGCTCGTCCTTCAGGTGCGCCGCACCGCGGTCGAGCGTGATGCTCTCGATGGCGCGGTGGGCCATGTAGAGGATCGTGCCGCCGGGGGTCTCGTACATCCCGCGGGACTTCATGCCGACGAAGCGGTTCTCGACGAGGTCGAGGCGGCCGATGCCGTTGACCTTGCCGAGCTCGTTGAGCTTGGTGAGGATGGTGGCCGGGGACAGGGCCTGACCGTCGATGCCGACGGCGTCGCCCTCCTTGAAGTCGATGGTGATGTAGGTCGCCTTGTCCGGCGCGCTCTCCGGGCCGTCGGTGCGCGAATAGACGTAGTCCGGCACCTCGACGGCCGGGTCCTCCAGCACCATGCCCTCGGAGGAGGCGTGCAGCAGGTTGGCGTCGACCGAGAAGGGCGCCTCGCCGCGCTTGTTCTTGGCGATCGGGATCTGGTGCTGTTCGGCGAACTCGATGAGCTTCGTGCGGCTCGACAAGTCCCACTCGCGCCAGGGGGCGATGACGGTCACATCGGGCTTCAGGGCATAGTAGGAGAGCTCGAAGCGCACCTGGTCGTTGCCCTTGCCGGTGGCGCCGTGGGAGACGGCGTCGGCGCCGACGGCCTCGGCGATCTCGATCTGGCGCTTGGCGATGAGCGGGCGGGCGATGGAGGTGCCGAGGAGGTAGAGGCCCTCGTACATCGCGTTCGCCCGGAACATCGGGAAGACGTAGTCCTTCACGAAGGTCTCGCGCAGGTCGTCCATGAAGATGTTCTCGGGCTTGATACCGAGGAGCAGCGCCTTGTCGCGCGCCGGGCCCAATTCCTCGCCCTGGCCGAGATCGGCGGTGAAGGTGACCACCTCGCAGCCATAGGTCGTCTGCAGCCATTTCAGGATGATCGAGGTGTCGAGGCCGCCGGAATAGGCGAGGACGACTTTCTTGACGGACTTCTGCGCGGCCATGAGTGGGTTTCCAGGGCGGTCGGAGGGGGTTGCGTCGGCTTAAAGAAGCCGCGGGCAAGAGGCAAGCCGCACCGGTATCAGGCGCGCGTGCCGAAGAGCCGCCGGACAGGCGCGCCGAGGGCTGCGAGGCGGGCGGCGAAGGCCTCCTCGGTCGGTGCCCCCGGCCTGCGGTAGAACCAGCGGTAGCCGAAGGCGACGACGAGGAGGGTGAGGAGCGTCGCGATCAGCGTGTCGGAGAGGAAGTGGCCGCCGAAGCCGATGCGCAGGCCCGATACGACGACCGTATAGGCGCCCGCCGCCGCCAGCAGCGGCAGCCGGGCCGGCGGCGGGGCGAGGAGGGCGGGAGCCACGAGCCAGGCGGCGCCCGAGGACTCGCCGGAGACGAAGGAGCAGTTGGTGCGGCAGCCGGTGCCGTCGCCGGGCTGCCACCAGGGCGTGAACCGCCAGGGGCCGCCGAGTTCGGTGACGTGGACGGGGCGCGAGCGGTCCCAGACCTCCTTGAAGACGCCGTTGACGAGCAGCACCGGGGCCGCGGTCACGGTCAGGAACAGGAAGGCGGCGGCGCGGGCCGACATGAACTGCCGCGAGGCCGGCAGGAGGATGTGCTGGATCAGCGAGACGAGCGCGGCGATGCCGAGCGCGATGGTCGGCCACATGCTGACCCGCCGCAGGAAGGCGGCGGTGCCGTTCTGGCCGAGCCAGAAGCCTTCGGCCGGCGTCCAGAACCAGCGCGCCACCGCGAGGTCGGCGCCGGGAAAGATCGCGATGGCGGCGATGGCCACGGCGAGGACGAGGAGGACGGCGATGAACAGCGTGCGGACCACGGGGTCTTCCGGGCGAAGGCGGGAGCCAAGCTTCTAGCGGGGCGGCGCCCCGGGGCAAAGCGCGGGGACGGGGATCAGGGCGCCTTGCCGGCCTCGGCACCGGCGTCGTGGCGCATGATCAGCGGCATCTGCGCCATGGCGAAGATCATGGTCAGCGGCATGATGCCCCAGACCTTGAAGGCGACCCAGAAATCGGTGGTCTGGGTGCGCCAGACGATCTCGTTGAGCGCCGCGAGGACGAAGAAGAAGAAGGCCCAGCGCCAGGTGAGCAGGCGCCAGCCCTCGTCGGTGAGGGTGAAGACCGAGTCCAGCACCAGCTTCAGGACGTTGCGGCCGGTGAGCCCGGCCCAGACCAGCACGGCGCCGAACATCGTGTTGACGATGGTGGGCTTCAGCTTGATGAACAGGTCGTCGTGGAGGATGAGCGTCAGCCCGCCGAAGACGGTGACCACGACGGCCGAGACCAGCGGCATGACCGGCAGCTTGCGGATCAGCGTCCAGGTGACGGCGAGCGAGGCGAGGACCGCGACGACGAAGATGCCGGTGGCGAGGAACAGGCGACGGTCGGGAGCGA
Source organism: Phreatobacter sp. (assembly GCF_052440005.1). Lineage (GTDB taxonomy): Bacteria > Pseudomonadota > Alphaproteobacteria > Rhizobiales > Phreatobacteraceae > Phreatobacter. The sequence continues at coordinate 3,727 of NZ_JBQVQL010000124.1, read as the reverse complement.
AGCCGAACCAGCGGTCGCCATAGGAGTTGACCAGGAAGAAGATCACCAGCGGGCCCATTTCCAGGGCGAGCTTGGCGAGGGGGGCGAGTTCGCGTTTTTCGGTATGCGTCATCAGCCTTCAAGCCATGGACAAATCGTCGCGCGAGTTTAGCTTGCGCGCGGCGTCGAGACCACCGTGATCCGACGCGACCGTGCTGGAGCGCCAATTTGTCCTACGTCTTCGAACCCGCCGCCCGCCCCGCCCTCCCCATCGTCGGCACCGACAAGGTGTTCCCGGTGCGCCGCGTCTATTGCGTCGGCCGCAACTACGCTGCCCACGCCCGCGAGATGGGCGGTGACCCGACCCGCGAGCCGCCGTTCTTCTTCAACAAGGCGGCCGACGCGCTGCAGCCGGTGCCCCACGGCGCGACGGTGGACCATCCCTATCCGCCGAAGACCGCCAACTATCACTTCGAGCTCGAGATGGTCGTGGCCCTCGCCAAGGGCGGCAAGGACATCCCGGTCGACAAGGCGCTCGATTGCGTCTTCGGCTATGCCGTCGGCCTCGACATGACCCGCCGCGACCTGCAGGACGAGGCGAAGGCGCTGAAGCGCCCGTGGGAGCTCGGCAAGTCCTCCGACCTCTCCGGCCCCGTCGGCCCGCTCTACCCGGTTTCGCAGGTCGGCCAGAAGCTGAAGGGCCCGATCTCGCTGACGGTGGACGGCGTGGTGAAGCAGAAGGCGGACCTTTCCGACATGATCTGGTCGGTGGCCGAGCAGATCTCCTTCCTGTCGACCTATTTCGAGGTCTGCCCCGGCGACGTCATCTTCACCGGCACGCCGGACGGCGTCGGCGCGGTGACCCGCGGCCAGACCATGGTGGCGGCGGTGGACGGCCTCGGCGAGATCAGCCTCAAGGTCGTCTGACGCGTCAGACCTGACGTTCGAGGGGCGCGGTGGCCGGAAGGCTGCCGCGCCCTTTCCTATCCGCGCACCGGCGGCGCCGGCAATCGTTCGGTAACGAAGGCGAGGAGCCCGTCCCAGTCTCCGCCTGCGAGACCGCGCCTCGGCAGCGTGATGGCCTCCAGCTTGCCGATGAAGATGAAGAGACAGTCGTCGGTGACGACGCTGTTCCTGACGGCGCTCCAGGCGAAGCGGCCGCTCCAGGCATCGACGTTCCAGGAGACGCCCTCGGCATCGACGCTCACCGCGACCGGGCGGTCGGCGGCGGCATAGCGCGAATAGACCCAGCGGCCGATGCCGTGCTCGAAGAGAATGTCGACCAGCGCGACGATCACGATCAGCACGAAGACCCACTGGACGATGTCGGTCGTCGCCACGGCTTGCCGGGACGCCGACAGTGCGCCGAGCCACCACAGCGTCGCCATGAAGAGCCCGGTGACGAAGGGATAGCGCAGCCAGCGGCCATGGCCCCTGAGCCAGCCCAGCCGCTCGCGGGCGCGCAGCAGGGCGCGGTAGTCGGCGAAGGTGCCGTCATAGGCGAGACGGAACACGGGGTCCTGGCCGGTCATGCTCCCGTCCGATGCTTGCTGCGGCCCGTGTCGCGGCCGGCCTGGTGGATCACTTGGGTCTCTGTCGCGCCGGGGGCCCCGATGGGTTCAACCACCCGGCAAAGAAAAGGCGGCCCGAGGGCCGCCCTTTCCGATCACGGGATGCGAGGGCATCACAGCGAGCGCTTGATCTCCTCGACGCGGTAGCACTCGATGATGTCGCCGGCGCGCATGTCCTGGTAGCTCTCGAAGGCCATGCCGCATTCCTGGCCGACCTGGACCTCCTTGACCTCGTCCTTGAAGCGCTTGAGCGTCGAGAGCTTGCCCTCGTGCACCACCACGCTGTCGCGGATGAGGCGGACATTGGCGCCACGCTCCACACGGCCGTCGGTGACGCGGCAGCCGGCCACCTTGCCGACCTTGGTGATGTTGAACACCTCCAGGATCTCGGCGTTGCCCAGCATGGTCTCGCGCAGTTCGGGCGCGAGCAGGCCGGACATGGCGGCTTTGATGTCGTCCACCAGGTCGTAGATGATGTTGTAGTAGCGGATCTCGATCCCGGCCTGCTCGGCGGCGGCACGCGCTTCCTTGTGGGCGCGCGTGTTGAAGCCGATGATGACCGAGCCGGCCGTCTGGGCGAGGCCGACATCGCTTTCGGTGATGCCGCCGACGCCGGAGAGGATGACGCGGGCCGCCACCTCGTCGTTGCCGAGCTTGGCGAGAGCGCCGACGATGGCCTCCACCGAACCCTGCACGTCGCCCTTGATGATCAGCGGGAATTCCTTCTTGCCCGCGCCGGCCTTGAGCTGGCTCATCATGTCGGCGAGGGACGAACGACCGGCGCCGAGGCGCGCTGCCGCCTTCTCCCGCTTCAGGTTGGAGCGGTAGTCGGTGATCTCGCGGGCGCGGGCCTCGTTTTCGACCACCGCGACACGGTCACCCGCCTCCGGAGTGCCGTTGAAGCCGAGGACCTCGACCGGAACGGAGGGACCGGCACCGTCGGTCGACTCGCCCTTGTCGTTGATGAGGGCGCGCACGCGTCCCCACTCGGCGCCGGCGACGATGATGTCGCCGGGATGCATCGTGCCGCGCTGGATCAGCACGGTGGCGACGGGGCCGCGGCCGCGGTCGAGCTTGGCCTCGATGACCGTGCCCTCGGCGAGGCGGAAGGGGTTCGCCTTGAGCTCGAGCACCTCGGCCTGCAGCTGGATGAGCTCCAGCAGCTTGTCGAGGCCCTGGCCGGTCTTGGCCGAGAGCTCGACCTCGAGCACGTCGCCGCCGAGGCTTTCGAGCTGCACCTCGTACTGGAGGAGGTCGGTCTTGACCTTCTCGGGACGGGCGTCGGGCAGGTCGATCTTGTTGATCGCCACGATCAGCGGGACCTTGGCGGCCTTGGCGTGATTGATGGCTTCCACCGTCTGCGGCATGACCGAGTCGTTGGCGGCGACCACCAGGACGACGATGTCCGTCACCTTGGCGCCGCGGGCGCGCATGGCGGTGAAGGCCGCGTGGCCCGGCGTGTCGATGAAGGTGACGAGGCCGCCGAGCGGCGTCATCACCTGATAGGCGCCGATGTGCTGGGTGATGCCGCCGGCCTCGCCGGAGACGACGTTGGTCTTGCGCAGGGCGTCGAGCAGCGAGGTCTTGCCGTGGTCGACGTGGCCCATGATGGTCACGACGGGAGCGCGACCCTCCAGCATCTCCTCCGGATCCGGACTGTCGAACAGGCCTTCCTCGACGTCGGATTCGGCGACACGGCGGACCGTGTGGCCGAGCTCCTCGGCGATGAGCTGGGCGGTGTCGGCATCGATCACGTCGGTGATCTTGTGCATCGCGCCCTGCTTCATCAGCATGCGGATGATGTCGACCGCCCGCTCGGACATGCGGTTGGCGAGATCGGCGATGGTGATCGTCTCGGGGATCGTCACCTCGCGCAAAATCTTTTCCTTCTGCTCGGTCGGCCGGCGTCCGGTCATGCGCTGGACGCGACGACGGAACGAGGCTTCCGAGCGCATGCGGTCGGAGGAATCCTCGAGCGCGTTGGTCAGCGTCAGACGGGTGCGGCTCGGGGCGTCAGCGGCCGGGCGCTCGGGGCGGGTCGCGGGTGCCGCGACCTTGCCACCGGGACCGCGGCGAACGCCGCGCGGACCGTCATCGTCGTCTCCCGCGGTGCGGGGACGGCCGGCGGAGGGCGGACCGGACCGCATCGGGCCGGCACCCTCGGGACGGGTCGGGAT
>NZ_JBQVQL010000123.1:0-10725 GCF_052440005.1 Phreatobacter sp. | reverse complement strand
AAGTCGGCCCGCACCGGCAGGCCGTGGGCGTGGAGCCGCCCGCGCGGCAGCCCGCGCGACACCGCAAGCTCCACCGCCCGGTCCGTCGGCAGGTAGACGGCGGCGTTGCGCGGATGGAGCCACAGCGGATGGATGCCGCCGAGGTCGGTCACCACCGTCACGAAGGGTGTCAGCGGCGCCACCCGCTCCAGCACGGGCAGGACGAGGTGGTTGACCAGCGGGTGGACAGAGATGACGAGGTCGGGCCGCTCGCTGCGCAGCAGCGCCTCGATGCGGCTCCGCGACAGCCGCCGCACGATCGCCGCGGAGGACCGGCCGACGGGGCTGAGCGCCGTGACGCGCCACATGGCGTGCCATAGACGCGGCGTCCGGTTGACGACCGAATCGTAGGTCGCCGGCATGCGCGAGAAGGGAAAGGCGGTGTGGTCGGTCAGGAGGTCGACGATGGTGACCCGGCAGTCCGGCCGCCTGGCGCGAAATTCGGCCTCCAGCGCCCGCGCGCTGGCGAGATGCCCGCCGCCGGTGCGGCTCATCAGGATGAGCACCGCGAGCGGGCGCGGGGCCGGGCCGTCGGCGGCGTTGAGGCGGGCAGGGGCGTCGGTCACGCGAAAGTCTCCGCCCGCGTGTCTAGCGGCAGTCCCGCGGGAAGGCGAGGCCGCCCGCGGCGGTCCATCGCCGCATTCATCACGCCGCTTGATCGCCGGTCCCACAAGCGCTCACTTGCGACAGGCCCGCAGTCTCACGCATAAGGCGGCGCCGACCGCGAGGAGACCCGCCATGCCCGTGCTGCCCACCGCCGCCGACGTCGCCGACGCCGCCCGTCTCATCGAGGGCGTGGCCCGGCGCACGCCGCTCGTCACCTCGCACGAACTCGACGCCATCACCGGCGGCCGCGTCTTCCTCAAGGCCGAGCCGTTCCAGCGCACCGGCTCCTTCAAGTTTCGCGGCGCCTACAACCGCCTCGCCCGCATCCCCGAGGACCGCAAGGCCGTCGGCGTCGTCGCCATGTCCTCCGGCAACCACGCCCAGGGCGTCGCCACCGCCGCCCAGCTCCTCGGCATCCGCGCCACCATCCTCATGCCCAAGGATTCGCCCGTCCTGAAGCGGGAGCGCACCGCCGCGGCCGGCGCCGAGGTCGTGCTCTTCGACCGGGCCAAGGACGACCGCGAGGCCATGGCCCGCGACATCGCCGCCTCGCGCGGGGCCATCGTCGTGCCGCCCTATGACGACTTCCACATCATGGCGGGGCAAGGCACGGTCGGCCGCGAGATCATGGAGGATCTCGGCGCGAAGAACCTGGCGCCCGACACGGTGCTCGTTTGCTGCTCGGGTGGCGGGTTGCTGGCGGGCATTGCCCTGGCGGTGAGCGAGAAGGCGCCGACGGCGAAGATCTATTCGGTCGAGCCCGAGGGCTTCGACGACCACGCGCGCTCCTTTGCCGGCGGTGAGCGGGTCTCGAACGAGCGGCGCACCGGCTCGCTCTGCGACGGCCTCCTCGCCGCGACGCCGGGCGAGCTCACCTTTGCCGTCAACAAGCCGCTGGTGGCCGGCGGCCTCGTCGTCTCCGAAGACGAGGTTCGGCGCGCCGTGGCCTTCGCCTTCCGCGAGCTGAAGCTGGTGGTCGAGCCCTCGGGCGCAGTTCCCCTGGCGGCGCTGCTCGCCGGCCGCATCGACGTGAAGGGCAAGGTCGTCGCCGCCATCGTCTCCGGCGGCAACATCGATCCGGCGCTCTTTGCCGAGCTCATCGCCTGAGGGAGGCGCGGCGGGCGCCTCAGCTCGTCAGCGCCACCTTCTCGACGAAGCTCAGCTTCTCGATGTCCTCGATCCGCGGCAGGCCGGGGACGAGCGGCGCCTCCGTCTCACGGGGCGCACGCGGCGTCTCGGCCAGCGGCATCCCCGACGTGGAGAGCGCGGCCGCCGCCGTGGCGCGGGCGGTGGCGGGAACATCCTCGGCGGCCGCAGCCAGCGGGGCGGGCTCGCGGACCGGCGGAGCGGCAGGCTTCGGCGCCGTGATGGCCGGTACGGGCGCCGCGGCGACGGGCGCCGCATCGGCGAAGAGCCCGTCGTCCAGCATCATGTCGACGTCGGACTGCACCAGGCCCTCGCCGGGCTTCGCCGGACCGTTGAGGAGCGATGCCTCCTCCGAGACGGGGCGCGGTGCCGGCCCGGCCGGAGCGCGACCCTCGCCCCAGATCGCCATCATCGAATCGATGCGGTCCTCGAGGAAGCGCAGCACGCCGATCACCTTGCGGGTGCGCTGGCCGGTGATGTCCTGGAACGAGCAGGCCGTGTAGATGTCGGTGGTCTTGGTGTCGATGAGGTCGCAGACCTCGCCTTCGGCGCCCATCTCGCGCAGCGTCCAGGCGATCTCCTGGATGGTCTCGGCGGCGCTGAGGATGTCGCCGGTCGCGGTCGCCGTCGCCTGCACGATGGCGTCGAGCTCGACGGAGGCGTCCTCGAAATGGCCGGTGCCGGCATCCACCCCCTCGGGCTTGATCGCGGCGATCTCGGCCTTGGTGCGGGCGATGGCATGGGCCATCTCGCGGATCTCCATGCGGACCCGGTCGACGTCCGGGGTGGAGCGGGGAACGGATACCGCGCTCTCCAGCTTGCCGATGGCGTCGAGCACGGCGACGGTATCGGAATGGCGGTTGCGCCGGGCGTACTCGGCGAGGAACCAGCGCCCGCGGGCGGTTTCCATGACGGCCTGCTCGATCGCCCCGTAATCGGCCTCGGCGAGGGACACGGGCGCCAGCCGTGACGGGGGCGTGATGTCGTCGGTCATCCGTCGGTCCGCTCTCGCAGGATCAATCGTCCCGGTCTAGAACGGAACGAGGAAACGATTCTCTGATGAAATCTTAATGGTCCGTGACCTTTCCGCAAAATCGGACGATTCGAAGCATTTTGCGTCACGACTGGCGTTGTTTTACGCCGCCCTCTTCATCGGCTTCGGGCTCCACCAGCCCTTCTTCCCGGTCTGGCTGAAGGCCAAGGGTCTCGCCGACGGCCAGATCGGCATCGTGCTCGCCGGCGGCCAGCTCATCCGCCTCATCGCCACGCCGGTCGTCACCTATCTCGCCGACAAGGCGGGCATCCTGTCCTACGCCATCGTCATCTGCTGCTGTGCCACGGCCGTTGCTTTCATCGGCGTCGGCCTTGCCGACAGCTTCACCATGATCCTCATCGGCGTCGTCATCACCGGCCTCGTCTGGAGCCCGCTCGTGCCGCTGGTCGACGCCTATGGCCTCGCCGGCGTCGCCAAGCGCACCCTCGACTACGGCCGCATCCGCGTCTGGGGCTCCATCGCCTTCATGGTGACCAACATCGTCGGCGGCCTTGCCCTCACCCTGGTCGCCCCCGACTGGATCGTCTGGATGATCTGGGCGAGCATGATCCCCCTGGTCGTCGCCTCGCTGATGCTGGTGCACGACCGGCGCGACCGCTCGGTGGCGCCCTCAGGCCCCGGCTTCTTCAACCAGCGCTTCGTGCTCATCATGATCGCCGCCGCCCTGCTGCAGGCGAGCCACGCGGTCTATTACGGCTTCGCCTCCATCCACTGGAAGGCTCTGGGCTATTCCGGCTTCACCGTGGGCATGCTCTGGGCCATCGCGGTTCTCGCCGAGATTGCCATGTTCTGGCTGGCGACCCGCTTCACGCGGGACTGGCGGCCCACCACCTTCCTGCTGATCGGCGGGGCGGGGGGCCTCTTGCGCTGGGTGCTGATGGCGCTCGACCCGCCGCTCTGGATCAACGGGCCGCTGCAGCTTCTCCATGCCGCCGGCTTCGGCCTCGTCCATCTCGGCACGATGTCTTATCTCGCCGCGCGCCTGCCGGCCCACCAGCGCGCCAGCGGGCAGGGCACTGTCTCTGTCGCCATCGGCGGAGCCATGGCCCTGTCGACGCTGATCGCCGGCTATCTCTATGCGCGGGTCGGTGCCTCGGCCTATCTCGCCATGGGGTCGCTCTGCGTCGCCGGGCTCATCGTCACCGTGGTGGCGAGGGCCATGCCGGTGCCGCGCCCCACAGCCCCCGTTCAGCCCCAGAGCGAGGGCGTCGGCGGATAGACGGTGGCGCCTTCGTAGCGCAGGCCCTCCGGCCGGTCCTCGCGCAGGAGGAGCGGGCCGTCGAGATCGACGAGAAACGCCTTCTGCGCGATCAGGGTGGCCGGCGCCATCGACAGCGACGTGCCGAGCATGCACCCGGTCATGATCTTGAGACCCAGCTTCTCCGCCTCGGCGACGAGCAGGAAGGCCTCGGTGAGGCCGCCGGTCTTGTCGAGCTTGACGTTGATGGCGTCGTACTTGCCGGCGAGCTTCGCCAGCGACGGGCGGTCGTGGACGCTCTCGTCGGCGCAGATCGGGATCGGACGGCGCACGTGGCGCAGCGCCTCGTCGTCGGAGGCGGGCAGGGGCTGTTCCACCAGCGCGATGCGGAAGCGCTCGCAGACCGCGAGGTTCGCCTCGAGATTGGCCGGGGTCCAGCCTTCGTTGGCATCGATGACGAGGGTCGCATCCGGCACGGCGGCGCGGATGGCGGCGAGCCGCTCGGCGTCGCCCTCGCCGCCGAGCTTGATCTTGAGATGCGGGCGGCCGCACCGGGCCGCCTGCTCGGCCATCTCCTCGGGCGAGGACAGCGAGATCGTATAGACCGTCGTCAGCGGCTTCGGCGTCGGCAGGCCCGCCAGGTCCCAGGCGCGCTTTCCGGCGAGCTTCGATTCCAGGTCCCACAGCGCGCAGTCCACCGCATTGCGCGCCGCGCCCGGCTTCATCGCGGTGAGCAGGCCCTGCCGGTCGAGGCCGTTGTCGAGCGCGTCGACCATGGCCTCGATGTCGGCGGCGACCCCGTCCACGGATTCGCCGTAGCGGGGATAGGGCACGCATTCGGCGCGGCCGATGGCCGAGCCTTCGCGGATTTCGCAGACCACCACCACCGCCTCGGTGCGCGAGCCGCGCGAGATGGTGAAGGTGCCGGCGATCGGCCAGCGCTCGGTGCGGACGGTCAGTTCACGGGAGGCCATGGTGCGGGACGCCTCAGTTCGCCCGGCGGGCGGAGGTCTTGGCCTTCTTCGGCCGCGGCTCCGGCTCGCCGTAGAGCTCGGCGAGGGCATCGACCAGCGGCTCGACCCCGAAGCGCACTGGGTCGGTCGCCGGGAGCTCGTACTCACGCGACAGCCGGTCCAGATAGGTGAAGGCCTGGTCCTCGGAGAGGTGCTCGGTGTTGATCGAGAGGCCGGTGCAGATGATCGCCGGATTGGTCAGGCGCCCGAGATTGACCGTCTGCTCGATGACCTCGTCGATCGAGGGGAGCGGCGTCTGCACGCCGCGCATGGTGCGCCGGGTCGGCTCGTGGCAGACGATGAAGGCGTCCGGCTGGGCGCCATGCAGCAGGCCGAGCGTCACGCCGGCGAAGGAGGGGTGGAAGAGCGAGCCCTGGCCCTCCACCACGTCCCAGTGCAGCGGGTCGGCGGCAGGGGTGAGCCACTCGGCCGCACCCGCGATGAAGTCCGCCACCACCGCGTCCACGGCGACGCCGCGCCCGGAGATGAAGATGCCGGTCTGGCCGGTGGCGCGGAAATCGGCGTCGAAGCCGCGATCCCGCATGCCCTTCTCCATGGCCAGCGCCGTGTACTTCTTGCCGACGGAGCAGTCGGTGCCGACCATCAGCAGCCGCTTGCCGGAGCGCAGGCCGCCCTTGCCGGTCGCGAAGGTCTGGGTGGGATGGCGCACGTCGTGGAGCTGGCGGCCGTGCTTCTTGGCGGCGGCGGCGATCTTCGGAATGTCCGAGAGCTTCGCGTGCAGGCCGGTGGCGATGTCCATGCCCGCCTCGATCGCCTCGACGATGCTGGCGATCCAGTGGTCGGGCAGCACGCCGCCGGCATTGACGACGCCGACGACCAGGGTCTTGGCGCCGGCCTTGGCACCTTCGGTGATCGAGAGGTCGTCGAGGCCCGTATCGGCCTTGCAACCCTCGAGGCGCACCTGGCCGACGCACCAGTCGCGGCGCCAGTCGACGATACCCTGGGCCGTCTTGGCGGCGAGCTGGTCGTGGACGTCCCCGAGGAAGAGGAGATAGGGCTTGGCGAGTTCCATGAGGGGCCTGCGCGGAGAATGAGAGGGGCGGCGACCTCGACGGCGCCGGACGGCTCCTTTATGGAGAGACCGAGCGCGCGTGCCAAGCCGGACCCGCGCATGCGACTTATTCGCGGCCGTGAGCGGGAAGAGCCTCGTGCCTGAAGCCCAACTGGCGAGCAGAGTGGACGGCAGCCGGCTGACGGTGGCCTTCGGCGGGATGTGGACGGCCGAGACGGCCGGCGACATGGAGCCGCAGGTCGCCAGCCTCATCGCCGAGGGGGGCTCGCCGCAGTCCGTCCTGCTCGATTTCTCCCGCGTCCAGCGCCTCGACACCCTGGGCGGCACGCTGGTGCGCGGCATCGAGATGGCCTTCGGCGCGCGCGGCATCCCCGTCGAGCGCTCCGGCCTGTCGAAGGCCGCCGCCACCATCTACGGCGAGATCGCCGAGGGGCTGTCGGAGCCCGCGCCGGTCCCGTCGAAGGAGAAGCCCGCGATCGTCCAGGCCCTCGACAAGGTCGGCGAGCAGATGGTCGACGCCGGCCGCGACATGGTGGCGCTCGTCTCCTTCTTCGGCGAGGTGGTCGCCGCCGCGGGTTCGCTGTTCACCGGGGTCGGCCGCTTCCGCCTCGCCGCCGTGGTGACCCAGCTCGACCGGGTTGCCTTCCGGGCCGTGCCGATCATGGCGCTGATCACCTTCCTCATCGGCGGGATCATCGCCCAGCAGGGCATCTTCTTCTTCCGCGACTTCGGCGCCGACACCTACGTGGTCGACCTCGTCTCGATCCTGACCCTGCGCGAGATCGGCGTGCTCATCGTCTCCATCATGGTGGCGGGTCGTACCGGCTCGGCCTTCACCGCCGAGATCGGCTCGATGAAGATGCGCGAGGAGATCGACGCGCTGAAGGTCATGGGCCTCAATCCGGTCGAGGTGCTGGTCCTGCCGCGCCTCACCGCCCTCGTCATCGGCCTGCCGCTGCTGACCTTCATCGGCAACATTTCCGCCATCATGGGCGGCGCCATGGTCGCGCAGTTCTACGGGCAGATCCCCATCGACATCTTCTTCACCCGCATGCAGGAGGAGGTCGCCCAGCGCCATATCTGGGTCGGCCTCTTCAAGGCGCCCTTCATGGCGCTGATCATCGGCCTCGTCGCCTGTATCGAGGGCATGCGGGTCAAGGGTTCGGCGGAGAGCCTCGGCCAGCAGACCACCGCCTCGGTGGTCAAGGCGATCTTCCTCGTCATCGTCCTGGACGGCATCTTCGCCATCCTCTTCGCCAGCCTCGGCTACTGACGGAAGGATCGCCCGTGGGAGAATACGAGACAGGCGACGTCATCATCTCCGTCCGCGACGTCGCCATCGGCTTCGGCGAACGGATGATCATCGACGGCCTCGACCTCGACGTTCGCGCGGGCGAGGTCCTTGGCGTCGTCGGCGGCTCCGGCACCGGCAAGTCCGTGCTGACCCGTTGCATCATCGGGCTCGTCCCGAAGCGCCGTGGCAAGATCACCGTCTTCGGCCAGGACCTCGACGGCCTGTCGCGCGCCGAGCACAAGGCCATCGAGCGCCGATGGGGCGTGCTGTTCCAGCACGGTGCCCTGTTCTCCTCGTTGACGGTGAAGCAGAACATCCAGGTGCCGCTGCGCGAATATCTCAAGCTCTCCGAGCCGCTGATGGACGAGATCGCCCGGCTGAAGATCGCCATGGTCGGCCTCAAGCCGGAGGCCGCCGACAGGTACCCCTCGGAGCTGTCGGGCGGCATGATCAAGCGCGCCGCGCTTGCCCGCGCGCTCGCCCTCGACCCCGAAATCGTCTTCCTCGACGAGCCGACCTCCGGCCTCGATCCCATCGGCGCCGAGGAATTCGACACGCTCATCAGGACGTTACGCGACACTCTGGGCCTGACCGTGTATATGGTCACCCACGACCTCGATAGCCTGGCGCGAATCTGCGATCGCATCGCAGCCCTCGCCGAAGGCAAGGTCATCGCCACGGGAACGATGGAGGACATGCTCCGCCATCCCCATCCCTGGCTGAAGCAGTATTTCGGCGGCGAACGTGCCCGTGCCGCCCGGGTCAAGGCGTGAAGGATGTGAGCCCAAACGCATGGAGACCAAAGCCAACACGACGCTGATCGGCCTCTTCACCCTCGGGGTGCTGGGAGCCTTCGGCCTGTTCCTCTGGTGGTTCCTGCGCGTCGGCGACAGCAGCAACCGCGAGGATTTCCGCGTCGTCTTCACCGGTCCCGTGAGCGGCCTGCGCACGGGTTCGGCGGTCTTCTTTAACGGCATCCGCAAGGGTGAGGTGCGGCGCATCGACATTGACCCGAGCGATCCGCGCAAGGTCGTCGCCATCATCGCCCTGCAGCCGGGAACGCCCATCTCAACCGCGACCCGCGCCAACCTGAACGTGCAGCTCCTGTCGGGAATCGCCTCCCTCGGCCTGGTCAACGGCCCGGACCCGGCCCAGCCGCTGCAGCGCGCGGCCGGCGGTCAGCCGCCCCAGATAGGGCCGGACGTGCCCGGTGGCTCGGACATCATGTCCGGCGCCCAGCAGACGATGAACACCCTGAACGGCCTGGTGAATCGCCTCGACGCGGTGATCGCCGAGGGCCAGGGTTCGTTCCAGCAGAGCCTGCGCAACGTCGAGAAGTTCACGGCCGCCCTCGGCGACAATTCCGACGGCGTCCGCGAGTTTCTCGGCCAGACAGGCGAGGCCGCCAAGCAGATCGCGGCCCTCGCCCAGCGGCTCGACCGCGTCACCACCCAGATCGAGGGGATGATGGAGGGCGCCCAGCCCGGCCGCATCACCTCCATCCTGCGCAACATCGACGAGCTGACCGGCGGTCTGAACGCCCAGCGCGAGACCTTCGCCGACCTCTTGCGCGACGCCCGCACGGCGGCGAGTTCGCTGACGCAGACGCTCGGCACCGTCAACGAGGTGGCCGCGAGCTTCGACGTTCGGGCGCTGAACCGCACGATGGCCGGCGCCGACCGCGTCATCCAGTCGCTCGACAGCGAGCGGATCGGCCGGGCCATGGCCAATATCGACCGGTTCACCCAGGCGCTCGGCGACAACTCCGCCAATGTCGACCTGCTGCTGAAGAACGCCGGCGAGGTGTCGGGCAAGCTCAACGCCATGGCCGACCGAATCGACGGGCTGCTGAAGAGCTTCTCGGGCGATGGAACCAACAACATGTTCGCCGAGTTCACTGCCACGGCGCGGTCCGTCCGCACTCTCGCCGAGCGGCTCGATACCCGCACGGCGCAGCTGACGACCTCCATCTCCGGCTTCACGGATCGGACGATCCGCGATATCCAATCCCTGTCGACCGATGGTCGGCGAACGCTGACCGAACTCGAACGGACCCTGCGCTCTCTGGAGCGCAACCCGCAGAGGTTCATATTCGGCGGCTCGGGCGTGCCCGAATACAATCGCCGATAGGCGGAACTGAAGGTTCGGGCGTGCAGCACACCACGGTGGCCGACAAGGGATCGAAGCGGGCAGGGCGCAGCGGCAGACTGGCGTTGGCCGGGCTGATGGCTCTGGCGCTCGCGGGGTGTTCATCCTCCTCCAACGTGCCGCGCGGTTTCGACATCACCGCGCCGACGACTTTTCCCGCCCGCGCCGGCTCGGTCCGCGGCCAGCTGCTGGTGGTCGAGCCGAAGGCCATCGCCAGCCTCGACACCGAGCGCATCGCCGTGCGCGGCCCCGGCGGCGCCTATTCCTACCTGACCGACGGCGCCTGGGCCGACCGCCTGCCGAAGCTTCTGCAGGCGCGCCTCATCCAGTCCTTCGAGAACGCCAACCGTCTGCGCTCCGTCGGCCGCCCGGGCGATCGCCTCGCGTCCGACTGGCAGCTGCTCGCCGAGATCCGCTCCTTCGAGGTCGTCGCATCGGGCGCGACCGAGGTGGTGGTGGAGATGTCGGTGAAGATCGTCAACGATCGCTCCGGTCGGATCCTCGCCGGTCGCGTCTTTTCCGCCCGCGCCCCTGCGGCCGGCACCGACGCGGTGAACGTGTCGACCGCCTTCAACGGCGCGGTCCAGAGCGTCATGCGCGAGATCGTGCTCTGGTCCACCGGCCAGGTCTGACCCCACCGCTTCCCATTCCGCCCTTTGGCGGCAACGAAAAAGGGCGCCGCGCGGCGCCCTTTTTGCGTGTCAGCCCGGAGGGCCGCTTCAGTCGAAGCGGCCGCTCGCATGGGCGAGCAAGGTGAAGACCTTGCCCGTCTCGGAGGTCAGGTAGGACTTGGCCAGCGAGCCGTCGCGGTCGTTGCGATCGACATCCGCCAGGAGCCGCTGGAACTCGTCGACATAGCGGTCGACGGTCGCGCGGAACTCGACGTCGCGGCGGTAGCGCCGCCGCAGCTCGTCGAAGGTCTGCTGGCCCTGCGTCGTGTAGAGGCGGCGCGAGAAGACGTTCCGCTCGCCGCGGCGCCAGCGATCCCACAGGTCTGCAACCGCCTCGTGGTCGACCATCCGCGCGATGTCCGAGGACAGGGCGTCGAGATTGTCGAGGGCCGTCGGGGCTGGCGTCCGTCGCTGGGCGGGCCGCATGGGCTGGTCGGTCTGCTCCTCGGTCGAGGCGCGGGCGAGGAGGTCCGACAGCCAGCCGCCGGAGCGGTCGGCCGCCTTCGGCGCCTCAGTGCGGGCC
>NZ_JBQVQL010000122.1:0-11194 GCF_052440005.1 Phreatobacter sp. | reverse complement strand
GGCTCCTCCGGCAGCGCCAGGGCGCGGGCGGGGTCGAGCGGCTTCACGCCCGCCGCCACATGGGTCCAGAGCCGGCGGTCTTCCGCCGAGAGGGTGCGCGGGCGGCGGCTCACGGCGCCGTCCCCGGGCGCGGCTCGGGCACGGGCACCACGGCCGCCTCGGGCGCCAGCGCCTTCGGCAGCAGCACGTACCAGTCCGCCCGGTGGCGGATGCGCCCGGCGGTGGATCCGGCTTCGGTTCCGGTGCCGAGATAGAGGTCGCCGCGGGCCGGGCCGACGATGGCCGAGCCGGTGTCCTGCATCACCATGAGGCGGCGGAAGGGCTCGCCGGTCTCCGCCGGCCCCGTCGGCAGCAGGGCGCTGATGAAGACGGGCGTGCCGTAGGCGTGGACGTTGCGGTCCACCGCGATGGTGCGCCAGTCGGTCACCGGCACGCCCTGGGCGCCGACGGGCCCCTCCTCGGCGGAGAGGTCTCCCTTCACATGGAAAAAGACGTAGGAGCGGTTCTGCCAGCGCACGTCGCGGGCGGCCTCGGGGTTCTCGGCCATCCAGGTGCGGATGAAGTCCATCGACATCTGCTCGCGGGTGGCGAGGCCCCGCTCGATCATGACGCGGCCGACGGGAACGTAGCGATGGCCGTTGTGGGCGGCATAGCCGATGCGCAGCGTGCCGCCGTCGGGAAAGCGCAGGCGCGCCGAGCCCTGGATCTGGGTGAACATGACGTCGGTCTGGTCGCGGGCCCAGGCGATCTCGAGGCCGCGGCCGTCGAGCGCGCCCTGCTCGATCTCCGACCGGTCGAAATAGGGCAGGAACCGCCCTCCGACCCAGCGGCCGGCGCCGGAGCGGGCGTCGAATCCGGCGGCGCGGCCGCGGGCGGAAGAGAGGTCGTCGGGCTTGGTCAGGAACGGGGCGGAGAAGGCCTCGGTCTTCTCGCGGGAGGCCAGCACCTCCGGCTCGTAATAACCGGTGAGGAAGCCGTCCTCCTCGATCCTGTCGCCGAAACGGGCGATGCGGACGGGACGGAACTCCGTCTCGAAGAACGTGCGGGCTGCTGCGACGTCGACGGGAACCGGGAGAGCCAGCGCCCGCGGACAGATGTCGCGGAGCGCGCGCCAGACGTCGGGGGCCGAGCGCGGCGGGCTGCGGGCCGCGAGGACCGGACGGCAGGAGCGGCGGAAGGCGGCGAGCGTCAGGTCCTGACGGTCCTCGGCCCAGCCCGGAAGGGTGTCGAAGCGGGCAGCCTCGCTCCAGGTCTCGGGGAAGACGAAGGGAAAGCCGGAGGCGTGGGGCGCTGGCGTCTCGAGCGCGCCTTCGGCGACCGGCGGGGTCGCCGGCGTGTCCTGGGCCGGGCCCTGCGCGGGCGGTACGGCCGGTGCCTCGGCGACGGGCGGGGCGGCCTCGGGTGCCGGCGCCTCGGGAACGGGCGAGACCGGCACCACGGGAGCGGCGGGCGGGAGGAGGAGCAGAAGATCGGTGGAGCCGGCGCGGGCGGGGGCGAGCGGCAGGCACATCGCAGCTGCGAGCGCCGCCGCGGCCAGAACCGGGGTGGCCATGGCGGAGAGCGGGCGATGCCTCATGGTCTGCCCCGGGGAGGACGGGCGGCTCAGCCGCCGGCTTCGGTCGCGATCAGGCGCCAGTTGGGATCGCGATCGGTGACGTTGCGGGCGAAGGTCCACACGTCCGTCACGTCGGTGACGCGATCGGGCGACCCGTCGATGACGGTGCCTGCGCGGTCACGCGTGGCGGTCACCAGCTGGGAGACGAACTTCATCGTCACCTGCGCCTGATCGCCGCGCACCTGGGCGTCGACGATTTCGGCCTTCTCGATGCCGACGAAGCGGGTCTCGACCTGCTCGCCGCGGGTCTCGCGGTCGCGGATGGCGGCCTCGAAGCCCTCGAAGACGTCCTTGGCGAGGAGGTCGCGCAGCATCTTGCGGTCGCCGCCGGCAAAACCGAGCACGATCATCTCGTAGGCGGCCTTGGCGCCGCCGACGAAGCCGGCGGGCTCGAAAGAAGGATCACGGGACGCGATGGCGTCGAAGCCGCGGGCCAGCGGGGTGCCGACGGGCGCCATGTCGCCCCAGCGCGGCGCGGCGGGATCGGCCGGCATGGCGACGGGCGGGGCGCCGTTGCGCGCCGGCATGGGGATGACCTCGCCGCCGGGGGCGGGAGGGCGGCCGGCGGGCGGCAGGTTGGTATCGCGCGGCTGGAACGGGTCACGCTCCTGCCCTGTCTTCGTCCCGAGCACGCTGCGCAGGCGGAAGAAGATGAACACCGCAAGGGCGAGGAAGATGATCGTGTAGATGTCGAACACGTTGCTCATGATCGCCGTTGAGAGGGACCCACCCGCCGCATCCCCGGATGCCGCGAACCAATGCTCAGTGTAAGCACTTTCGGAGACGCAAATAAGGCATTTTTTTCGGTTTGCCAGCCCCGCCGTGCGGTCATGCCGCAACGGGTCGCCCGGGCGGCCCGCCGATGCTGACGGAAGCGCAACGCGGTTTTCCGAAGCGCGGTTCCCCCTCCCGTCAGAACTGCTTGGCGAGACGGGGGTCGAGGGCGTCGCGCAGGCCGTCGCCGAGGAGGTTCACCGCGAGGACGGTGATGGAGAGGAAGATGGCCGGGATCAGCACGATGTAGAACTTGACCTGCCAGAGGGCGCGGCCCTCGGCCATGATGTTGCCCCAGGACGGGATGATGGGCGGGGTGCCGGCGCCGATGAAGGACAGGATCGCCTCGGTGATCATGGCGGAGGCGCAGATATAGGTCGCCTGGACGATGATGGGGGCGAGCGTGTTCGGCAGGATGTGCTTGAGGATGATCATCGGCGTGCGCGTGCCGGCGGCCACCGCCGCGTCGACATAGGGCTGCTCGCGGAGCGACAGCACCACGCCGCGGACGAGACGCGAGACGCGCGGGATCTCGGCGATGGTGATGGCGAGGATGACGTTGCCGACCGAGCCGCGGGTCAGCGCCATCAGGGCCACGGCGAGCAGGATCGAGGGGATCGACATGATGCCGTCCATGACGCGCATGATGACGGCGTCGGCGGCGCGCACGAAGCCGGCGATGAGGCCGACCATCAGGCCGAGGACGGAGGCGAGGATGGCCACCGAGAAGCCGACCACCAGCGAGACGCGGGCGCCGTAGAGGACGCGGGAATAGATGTCGCGGCCGAGCATGTCGGTGCCGAACCAGAACTGCGCCGAGGGCTCGCGGGTGCGCAGGCGGGTCGAGATCGCCGTCGGATCGGTGGTGCCGAGGAAGGGCGCGAAGATCGCCATGAGAATGACGGCCGACACCAGGAAACCGCCGATGGCGATGGTCGGGTAGCGGCGGATGAGGCGCCAGAGGCCCACGCGGCGCTTGCCGCCGTCGACGGCGCCGCCGTCGGCGCCGAGGGGTGCGGTCGTGTCGGGGCTATGCGCGGTCAATAGCGGATCCTCGGATCGACGAGCGTGTAGACGAGGTCAACGCAGAGGTTGACCAGGACGTAGACGAAGGAGAACAGCAGCACGAGGCCCTGGATCACGGGGTAGTCGCGCCTGAGGATGGCATCCACCGTCAGGCGGCCGAGGCCGGGAATGGCGAAGACGCTCTCGGTGACCACGGCGCCGCCGATGAGCAGCGCCACGCCGATGCCGATGACGGTGATGATCGGCACGGCCGCGTTCTTCAGGGCATGCAGGAAGAGGACGCCGCGCTGGCCGATACCCTTGGCGCGGGCCGTGCGGATGTAGTCCTGCTGCAGGACCTCCATCATGGTGGCGCGGGTGATGCGGGCGATCAGCGCCACATAGACCATGCCCAGCGCGACGGCCGGCAGGATGAGGTTCTGGAACCAGGGCCAGACCCCCCGGGCGATCGGCGTGTAGCCCTGGACGGGGAGCCAGTCGAGCTCGAGGGCGAAGATGTAGGCGAGGATGTAGCCGACGACGAAGACCGGCACGGAGAAGCCGAAGACGGCGAAGGCCATGATGGTGCGGTCGATGAAGGTGCCGGCCTTCCAGGCCGCCAGCACGCCCATGGGAACCGCCACCGAGACCGCGAGGATCAGGGTCACGATCATCAGCGACAGGGTCGGCTCGATGCGCTGGGCGATGAGCTGGGTCACCGGCAGGCCGGTGAAGATGGAGGTCCCGAGGTCGAAGCGGGCGATCTGCCAGACCCACTCGCCGAAGCGGATCAGGAAGGGCCGGTCGAGCCCGAGGCTCTGGCGGATCTTCTCCACGTCCGCCGGCGTCGCCTGATCGCCCGCGATGACGGCGGCAGGATCGCCCGGCGCGATGTAGAGCAGCGAAAAGACGAACAGCGCCACCACGGCCATGACCGGGATCGTCGCAAGGATGCGGCGGACAACATAAACGAACATGAACAGTTCTTTTCATGAGAGGCCGGGGGGCGGCAACCGCCCCCCGGACATGGGAGGTCGTCAGCCCTTGGCGACGTTCCAGAAGAAGGGCAGCGGGCCCTTGGTGATGCCTGTCACGTTGGACCGCCAGGCCGTGTAGGTGAGGAAGAAGCCCGGCGGCACGAAGACGACGTTGTCCAGCGCCGCCTTGTTGAGCCGGGCGATGGCCGCCTTCTCCTCGTCGAGGTTCTTCGCCTCGAACCAGGCGGTGACCTCGGTCTCGACGGCGGGAACGTCCGGCCAGCCGAACCAGGCGCGGTCGCCGTTGGCCCGGATGGCGGTGTAGCCGGCCGGGTTGGTGCAATCGGCGCCGGCATGCCACGAGAAGAAGATGTTCCAGCCGCCCTGGGACGGCGGGGTCTTCAGCGCGCGGCGCTGGCCGGTCGTGCCCCAGTCGGTGGCGACGAAGTCGACGTTCATGCCGATGCGCTTCAGGAGCTCGTTGGCGACGTCGCCCTGCGCCTTGGTCACCGGCTGGTCCTGGGCGACCACCATGGTCACCGGCTCGCCCTTGTAGCCGCTCTCGGCGAGGAGCCGCTTGGCGCCCTCGATGTCGCGACGGCCCTTCAGGATCTCGCCGCCGGCCTCGGTGTAGAGGGGTGTGCCGGGGGTGAAATAGCCCGGCAGCGGCTTCCACAGGCTGTCGTCGGAGCCGACGATCGCCCGCATGAACTCCTCCTGGTCCAGCGCCATCAGGATGGCGCGGCGGGCGCGCACGTCATTGAAGGGCGGATGCAGGTGGTTGAGACGGAAGGCGCCGATGTTGCCGAGGGGATCGCCGATGTCGACGCGGATGTTGCGGTTGCGCCTGAGGACCGGCACGAGATCGGCGATCGGGTTCTCCCACCAGTCGATCTCGCCGTTCTGGAGCGCCGCGGAAGCCGTGGCCGGGTCGGGCATGATGACCCACTCGATGCGGTCGACCAGCATGCGCTTGCCGCCGGCGAGCCAGGAGGCCGCCTCCGAGCGCGGCACGTAGTCGGCGAACTTCTCGAAGACGGCGCGGGCGCCGGGCACCCAGTCGCCGCGGACGAACTTCATCGGGCCGGAGCCGATATATTCGCTGATCTGCTGGAACGGATCGGTCTTGGCGATGCGCTCCGGCATGATGAAGGAGCAGGGCGAGTTGTTCTTGCCGAGCGCCAGCAGCATCTTCGGATAGGGCTTGGTCAGCTTCCAGCGGAAGGTGCGGTCGTCGACGGCGACGAGCTCCTCCTGGATCGCCTTGATCATCAGGCCCATGGGGTCGCGGGCCGACCAGCGGATCAGCGAGGCGACGCAGTCCTTGGCCAGCACCGGGGTGCCGTCATGGAACTTCAGGCCCGGGCGCAGCTTGAAGGTCCAGGTGAGGCCGTCGGCGGAGACTTCCTCCGATTCCGCCATCTGGCGCTGGGGCGTCAGCGTCGCATCGACGCCGTAGAGCGTATCCCAGACCAGGGCCGCGGCGTTGCGGACCACGTATTGCGTGCCCCAGATCGGATCGAAATTGGCGAGGTTCGCCTGCGGCACGAAGCGCAGCGTCCGCGCCGCCGCCCCCTGTGACAGGGCCGGTGCGGACAAGGCGCCCGAGGCCGCGACGATGCCGGCCCCGGCGCCGGTCTTGATGAATGTTCTGCGGTCCATCGTGATGGTACTCCCCTCAAAAATCCGATCCCGAGGCGAAGGCGGACGGGATGGCGCATGCCCGCCCGAGGGCGGCCCGGATTGGAGATCCCGGGTCCCGGACGAGGGCAGCCTAGCGCTTGGCAAGGGGCGTGCCATAGGGGCTTTTCCTAGGACGCTGCCGTGCGTCGCAGCGTACGTCAGGGCATTCCGCCCCGTCCGCTGCCCATTTTGTTGCCAGGGCGACCATTTCGGCAGGATTGGCCTGCGTTCCGGCCTTGCAAACTTTTTTCGGAGCGCGACGGAGGTGCGACAATTTTGTTCTCAGGACGGGGGCTGAGGCGATGCAAAGGGCATCACGGGTCAAAAGACCTGGGCTAATGTTCGTTTATCGCCCACTCGTCCGCATATCGCACTTGACAGTCCGCCGGTCAGGGTTGAGGAGTCGGCGCTGAGGAAACACCAGAGGTGGAGACGATCGGGCCATGGCCGAGTTCATGCCCCTGCGCGATGCCATCGCCGCCAACCTGAAGGACGGCGACAGCGTGGCGATGGAGGGGTTCACCCACCTCATCCCCTATGCCGCCGGGCACGAGGTGATCCGCCAGGGCCAGAAGGACCTGACGCTGATCCGCATGACGCCCGACATCATCTACGACCAGATCGTCGGCATGGGCCAGGCGCGGAAGCTCGTCTTCTCCTGGGCCGGCAATCCCGGCGTCGGGTCGCTGCACCGGGTGCGCGAGGAGATCGAGGCGGGGCGCCTCGCCATCGAGGAACATTCGCACGCCGCCATGGCCAACGCCTTCGAGGCGGGCGCGGCGAACCTGCCCTTCGCGGTCTTCCGCGGCTACAAGGGCGTCGACCTGCCGAAGGTCAATTCCAATATCCGCTCCGTCACCTGCCCCTATACGGGCGAGGTTCTGGCGACCGTCCCGGCTGTCAGGCCGGACGTCGCCATCATCCACGCCCTGAAGGCCGACCGCGAGGGCAACGTGATGCTCGAGGGCATCGTCGGCGTGCAGAAGGAGGCGGTGCTGGCGGCAAAGCGCTCGGTGGTGACCGTCGAGGAGATCGTCGACGATTTCGGCCCGCGCAGCGCCAATGCGGTGATCCTGCCGGCCTGGACGGTGACCGCCATCGTCAAGGTGCCCGGCGGCGCCCATCCCTCCTATGCCCAGGGCTACTACAAGCGCGACAACGCCTTCTACATCGCCTGGGACAAGATCGCCCGCGACAAGGCGGTGTTCCTCAAGTGGATGGAGGAGAACGTGCTGTCCTCGGGGCCCGAGTCCTTCGCGGCCCATGCGCGCCACTTCGCCGTCGCGGCCGAGTAGGGAGAGCGTCATGAGCGACTACCAGCCCAACGAGATCATGACGATCGCCGCGGCGCGGCTCCTGACCAACGAGGACGTCTGCTTCGTCGGCATCGGCGCGCCGTCAGCCGCCTGCAACCTCGCCCGCCTGACCCATGCGCCGAAGATCACGCTGATCTACGAGAGCGGCACGCTGTCGACCCGGCCGACCGTCCTGCCGCTATCCATCGGCGACGGCGAACTCTGCGACACCGCGCTGACCACCGTGTCCGTGCCGGAGATGTTCCGCTACTGGCTGCAGGGCGGGCGCATCACGACGGGCTTCCTCGGCGGCGCGCAGATCGACCGCTTCGCCAACCTCAACACCACCGTGGTCGGCCCCTACGACGCGCCGAAGGTGCGCCTGCCCGGCGGCGGCGGCGCCCCGGAGATCGCCATCCATTGCGGGCAGATCTTCATCATCATGGCGATGGGCCAGCGCGCCTTCATGGACAAGCTGCCCTTCATCACCTCCCTCGGACACGGCACGGGCAAGGGCTCGCGCGAGGCGCTGGGGGTGAAGACCCGCGGCCCGACGCAGCTCATCACCGACCTCTGCATCTTCGAGCCTGACGCGGAGACGAGCGAGCTGACGGTGACCTCGATCCATCCGGGCGTGACGCGCGAGCAGATCCAGGCCAATTGTGGCTGGCCGGTGAAGTTCGCCGCCGAGGTCCGCGAGACGCGCGCGCCCGACGCCACCGAACTCTCGGTGCTGCGCGACCTCCACGCCCGCACCAAGGCCGCCCACGCGGCCTGAACCACGAGGAGACCTGCGCCCGCGAGCAGAACCCGTCGGCTTGAAGGCAGGGGCAAGAATGGCCCCACTTGACCCTCCCCGCGCTTGGCGCGGAGAGGGGGACCACGACGAGAGCGCCTCGTTGTGACCGCAGCGCCAGGCACGAGGGTTCTTGACAGGGCCGTCGGTCAAAGTCCCCTCTCCGCGCTACGCACGGGGAGGGTTATGGGTGGGGCCTTCACGCACACTGCGACCCACGGGCTGCGGTGCCCTGCTGAAGGCACTATATTCGAACCAATCGCCGGAACGGGGAATTGAGATCATGGCCGATGTCTTCATCTGCGACGCGGTGCGCACGCCGATCGGCCGCTACGGCGGGGCGCTGGCCAAGGTGCGCGCCGACGACCTCGCGGCGGTGCCGCTGAGGGCGCTCCTCGCCCGCCATCCGGGGATCGCAGGCGCCATCGACGAGATCATCTTCGGCTGCGCCAATCAGGCCGGCGAGGACAACCGCAACGTCGCCCGCATGGCCTCGCTCCTCGCCGGCCTGCCCGACAGCGTTCCAGCCATGACCGTCAACCGGCTCTGCGCCTCGGGTCTCGATGCGGTGGGAGCCGCAGCCAGGGCCGTGAAGGCCGGCGACATCGACCTCGCGATTGCCGGCGGCGTCGAGAGCATGACGCGCGCGCCCTTCGTCATGGGCAAGGCGACGGAGGCCTTCTCGCGCTCGGCCGACATCTTCGACACCACCATCGGCTGGCGCTTCATCAATCCGCTGATGAAGGCGCAGTACGGCGTCGATTCGATGCCGGAGACCGGCGAGAACGTCGCCGAGGAGTTCCAGGTGTCGCGCGAGGCGCAGGACGCCTTCGCGCTGGCGTCTCAAGCGAAGGCCGGCCGCGCCATCGCCTCCGGCTATTTCGCCGAGGAGATCGTCCCCGTCGAGATCCCCGGCGGCAAGGCCGGCCCCACCATCGTCGACAGGGACGAGCATCCGCGTCCGGAGACCACCGCGGAAGGCCTCGCCAAGCTGAAGGCCTTCGTCCGCCAGCCGGGCACGGTCACCGCCGGCAACGCCTCGGGCGTCAACGACGGCGCCTGCGCCATGATCATCGCCTCGGCCGCGGCAGTCGAGAAGTACGGTCTCACCCCGCGGGCGCGCATCCTGGGCGCTGCCTCCGCCGGCGTCCCGCCGCGGATCATGGGAATCGGCCCGATCCCGGCGGTGAAGAAGCTGGTGGAGCGGCTCGGCATCAAGGTGTCGGACTTCGACGTCATCGAGCTCAACGAGGCCTTCGCCAGCCAGGGCATCGCCGTGCTGCGCGGCATCGGCGTGCCCGAGGACGCGGACCACGTGAACCCCAACGGCGGCGCGATCGCGCTCGGACATCCGCTCGGCATGTCGGGCGCCCGCATCGCGGCCACCGCCGTCCACCAGCTCGAGAAGACCGGCGGGCGCTACGGCCTCGCGACCATGTGCGTCGGCGTCGGCCAGGGCGTCGCCCTCGCCGTCGAGCGCGTGCAGTAACCGACCTCTGCGCGGCCCGGCGCGACCGGGCCGCGACCGCCGACCCCCGGCGGCCAAGACCCGACGAAGACCTGCGCGCAGCAGGCCCGCCCCACCCGAGAGGAACACTGTCGATGGCTCTGGTTCTGCCCCGCAGCTCCACGGCGGCCCATCCGCCGAGCCTGCATCCCGCCTATACGAGCACCGTGCTGCGCGCCCCGCAGCAACCGCTGATCCTGGTGCCGCATACGCTCACCGAACTGACCGGACCGGTCTACGGCCACGGCAAGGTGCGCGACAGCGACGCCGACCTCACCACCCAGCACGCCGGCGAACCGCTCGGCGAGCGCATCATCGTCTCCGGCCGGGTGCTGGACGAGGACGGGCGCCCGGTGCCGAACGCCCTGGTCGAGCTGTGGCAGGCCAATTCAGCCGGCCGCTACGTCCATGTGCGCGACCAGCATCCCGCCCCGCTCGATCCGAACTTCACCGGCGCCGGCCGCTATCTCACGGCTGAGGACGGCCGCTACAGCTTCACCACGGTGCGGCCCGGCGCCTATCCCTGGCGCAACCACCACAATGCCTGGCGGCCCGCACACATCCATTTCTCGGTCTTCGGGCCGAGCTTCCTGTCGCGGCTGGTCACCCAGATGTATTTCCCCGGCGACCCGCTCTTCCCCTTCGACCCGATCTTCAACGGCATTCCCGACGACAGGGCACGCGAGCGGCTGATCGCCCGCTTCGACCTCGAGACGACGAAGCCGGAATGGGCGCTGGGCTACCAGTTCGACATCGTGCTGCGCGGCCGCGAGGCGACGCCCATGGAGGAACCGCATGAGCACTGAGGCCGAACAGCGCCCCGAGGGCATATCGCCGTCGCAGACGGTCGGGCCCTTCTTCCATTACGGCCTGACGCCGGGCAAAGCCTATGCGCACGTGCCCGTCTCCGCCGACGGCCAGGTGGCGGCGCCGGGCACGCCGGGCGAGAAGATCGTCCTCACCGGACGTGTCTTCGACGGCGCCGGAGATCCCGTGCCAGACGCCATGCTGGAGATCTGGCAGGCGGATGCGGACGGACGCTACGCCCATCCGAACGATGGCCGGGCGCGGCAGAGCAACAGCTTCATGGGCTTCGGCCGGTCCGACACCGACGCGGAGGGCACCTACCGCTTCGCCACCGTCAAGCCCGGCCGCGTGCCGGGACCGGGCGGACGGGAGCAGGCGCCGCACATCCTCGTCGCGGTGTTCGGACGCGGCATGCTGAAACAGCTCTTTACCCGCGTCTATTTCGAGGACGAGGCCTCCAACGCCGAGGACGCGATCCTGGCGCTGGTGCCGGAGGCGCGGCGCGGAACGCTGATCGCGAAGCGGGACGGCCACAGCTTCACCCTCGACATCCGCCTGCAGGGCGAGGGGGAGACGGTGTTCTTCGACGTGTGATTCCTCGGAGAGGGTGGAAACAGCCCTCGTCGTCATGGCCGGGCTTGTCCCGCACATCCACGACTTGAACACCGCAGCTTGAAGAGAATGCGTGGATGCCCGGGACAAGCCCGGGCATGACGCGTTGACGGGCCCTACCCC
>NZ_JBQVQL010000121.1:0-11474 GCF_052440005.1 Phreatobacter sp. | reverse complement strand
CGCCGTGGAGGGCCCGGTCGCGCCGGCCGCCACGCCCATCCTCCGGGCTCCGTCCGTCAGAACGGAATCTCGTCATCGTCCATCGGACGGCCACCCGCAGGCGCAGCGGACCGCCGCGGCGCTTCCGATCGCCCCCCGCCGGAGCGGCCCTCGATGGCGCCGCCGCCGAAGCCGCCCCCGCCGCCGAAGCTGTCGTCACCGTAGTCGGCGCCGCCACCGCCGCCACCGCCACCACCGCGGCTGTCGAGAAGGACCATCTCGCCGCGGAAGCGCTGGAGCACAACCTCGGTGGAATATTTTTCGACGCCGGACTGGTCGGTCCATTTGCGGGTCTGGAGCTGACCCTCGACGTAGACCTTGGAGCCCTTTTTCAGGTACTGCTCGGCGACCTTGGTCAGGTTATCGTTGAAGATGACGACCTGATGCCACTCAGTGCGCTCCTTGCGCTCACCCGAGGCCTTGTCGCGCCAGGTTTCCGTGGTGGCGAGGCGCAGGTTGCAGACCTGCTCGCCGTTGTTCAGCCGACGGATTTCGGGATCGCGGCCCAGATTGCCGATCAGGATGACCTTGTTGACGCTGCCTGCCATCGTCGCTCTCCCCTTCCCCGCAGCCTCTCGCCCGGGGCGCCTTGCGCTTGCATCGGTGCGAGACTTCCCACGTTCGCCGGCGCGCGTCACGGCTCGCCCGCCCAACTTTTTGCGGCTATCCCCCGTTTTTGACGGACGCAGCCTCGCTGACATGTTCCTTATTTGTTCTTTCGCCCGATGGCAAGAGGCGCTATGGTCATCGCGGAATCACGCGCATCCGGAGGCATCCTGTGCACGGCTGCCATCCCGCAACGCGAAGGTCTGGCGCGGGCTCTCGGGCGTTTCTACCTTGGGGAACGGGCGGCCGGCTTTCTGCTGCCATGTTCCTGCCGACAGCCTGCCTAGCCTTGAAGCCATGCCCAGCCTGAAACCGCGCAGCGTGCCCGCCCGGGCACCCGAAGGCCTGTTGAGATGAGCGATCTGTTCGACAAGTTCAGCGACGACGTCCGCCGCCCGGATTCCCGCTATATCTCGGTGCGAGGGGCGCGCGAGCACAATCTCAAGAACGTCGACCTGACGATCCCGCGCGACTCGCTGGTGGTGTTCACCGGCTTGTCGGGATCGGGCAAGTCGTCGCTCGCCTTCGACACGATCTATGCCGAGGGGCAGCGGCGCTACGTCGAAAGCCTGTCGGCCTATGCACGCCAGTTCCTGGAGATGATGCAGAAGCCGGACGTCGACCAGATCGACGGCCTGTCGCCGGCCATTTCCATCGAGCAGAAGACGACCTCGAAGAACCCGCGCTCCACCGTGGGCACGGTCACCGAGATCTACGACTACATGCGCCTGCTCTGGGCGCGGGTCGGCGTGCCCTACTCGCCGGCCACGGGCCTGCCGATCGAGAGCCAGACGGTCAGCCAGATGGTCGACAAGACCCTGGCCCTTCCCGAGGGGTCGCGCCTCTACCTGCTCGCGCCCGCCGTTCGCGGCCGCAAGGGCGAGTACCGCAAGGAACTGGCGGACTGGCAGAAGAAGGGGTTCCAGCGCGTCAAGATCGACGGCGCCTTCTACGAGATCGCCGACGCGCCCGCCCTCGACAAGAAGCTGAAGCACGACATCGACGTGGTGGTGGACCGCATCGTCGTCAGGCCGGACATGGCGACCCGGCTCGCCGACAGCTTCGAGACGGCGCTGAAGCTCGCCGACGGCATCGCCGTCATCGAGTTCGCCGATGCGAAGACCGAGGGCGGCGAACCCATGCGGGTGCTCTTCTCGGAAAAGTTCGCCTGCCCGGTCTCGGGCTTCACCATTTCGGAGATCGAGCCCCGGCTCTTCTCCTTCAACAACCCCTTCGGCGCCTGCCCGGCCTGCGATGGCCTCGGCGTCGAGCAGACGATCGACCCCGACCTCGTCATTCCCGACAAGGATCTGTCGCTGCGCAAGGGCGCCATCGGTCCCTGGGCGCGCTCCACCTCGCCCTTCTACACCCAGACGCTCGACGCCCTGTCGAAGCACTACGGCTTCTCGCTGACGACACCGTGGTCGAAACTGCCGGAGAAGGCGCGCAATGCCATCCTGTTCGGCACGGGCAGCGAAACCGTCACCTTCAAATACGACGACGGCCTGAGGTCGTATGAGACAACCAAGACCTTCGAGGGCGTGGTGCGCAACCTCGAGCGGCGGCTGAAGGAGACCGAGAGCGACTGGGCGCGGGAGGAAATCTCCCGCTACGTTTCCGACACGCCCTGCAAGGTCTGCTCGGGCTTCCGCCTGAAGCCGGAGGCGCTCGCGGTGCGGGTCGGCGGCGTCCACATCGGCGAGGTCTCGCAGATGTCGGTGCGCGGCGCGGGCGCCTGGTTCGCCGCCTTGCCGGAGAAGCTGAACGCCAAGCAGAACGAGATCGCCGTCCGTATCCTCAAGGAAATCCGCGAGCGCCTGCACTTCCTCATCGACGTCGGCCTCGATTATCTCACCCTCGGGCGCAACTCCGGGACCCTGTCAGGCGGCGAGAGCCAGCGGATCCGCCTCGCCAGCCAGATCGGCTCGGGGCTGACCGGCGTCCTCTACGTTCTGGACGAACCCTCCATCGGCCTGCACCAGCGCGACAACGAGCGCCTGCTCGGTACGCTGAAGCGGCTGCGCGACCTCGGCAATACCGTGATCGTCGTCGAGCACGACGAGGACGCCATCCTGCAGGCCGACCACGTGGTCGATGTCGGCCCCGGTGCCGGCATCCATGGCGGGCGCATCATCGCCGAGGGCACGCCGGCGGAGATCATGGCCAATCCGGCCTCGCTGACCGGCAAGTACCTGACGGGCGAGCTCGGCGTGCCCCTGCCGAAGCGGCGCAAGCCCCAAAAGGGCCGGTCGATGAAGATCGTCGGCGCCCGCGGCAACAACCTGAAGAACGTCACGGTGGATATCCCGCTGGGGCTCTTCACCTGCATCACCGGCGTCTCCGGCGGCGGCAAGTCGACGCTCCTGATCGACACGCTCTACCAGGCGGTGGCGCGCAAGCTGAACGGGGCGAGCGAGGCCCCTGCCCCACACGACCGGATCGAGGGCATCGAGCATCTCGACAAGGTCATCGACATCGACCAGTCGCCCATCGGCCGCACGCCAAGGTCGAACCCGGCGACCTATACGGGCGCCTTCACGCCGATCCGCGAGTGGTTCGCCGGCCTGCCGGAGGCGAAGGCACGCGGCTACGAGCCCGGCCGCTTCTCCTTCAACGTCAAGGGCGGGCGCTGCGAGGCCTGCCAGGGCGACGGCGTCATCAAGATCGAGATGCACTTCCTGCCGGACGTGTACGTCACCTGCGACGTCTGCAAGGGCAAGCGCTACAACCGCGAGACCCTGGAGGTCGTCTTCAAGGGCAAGTCCATCGCCGACGTGCTCGACATGACGGTCGACGAGGGCGTCGAGTTCTTCAAGGCGGTGCCGCGGGTGCGCGACATCCTGAAGACGCTCTCCGAGGTCGGGCTCGGCTATATCCATGTGGGGCAGCAGGCGAACACCCTGTCGGGCGGCGAGGCGCAGCGCGTCAAGCTGTCGAAGGAACTCTCCCGCAGATCCACCGGGCGCACCCTCTACATCCTCGACGAGCCGACGACGGGCCTGCATTTCCACGACGTCGCGAAGCTGCTCGAAGTGCTGCACGAACTGGTCAACCAGGGCAATTCGGTCATCGTCATCGAGCACAATCTCGAGGTCATCAAGACGGCCGACTGGGTCATCGACATGGGGCCCGAGGGCGGCGACGGGGGCGGCGAAGTTGTCGCGGAGGGGCCGCCGGAACTCATCGCCAAGGAAAAGCGTAGTCACACCGGCCGGTTCCTCGCCGAGGTGCTCGCCCGCAGGCCACTCAAGGTGAAGAGCGAGGCCGCCGAATAGAGCCGCCCCCGACGGGGGCCGCGAGGCGCGTGTGAGGGCATGACGGAACTCGAACTTGCCCAGCGGCTCGGTGTCGCGCTCGCCGTCGGCGCGCTGGTCGGCGCCGAGCGCCACTGGCGCGACAGGGCGGAAGAGGACGGGCAGCGCACCGCGGGCCTGCGCACCTACACCCTGATCGGCATGCTCGGCGGCATCACGGGCGCCCTCGAGTTCGCCCTGCGCGGCACGGGCGGCGGACCGCCCGGCCTGTTGGTGGTCGGCGTCTTCGTCGCCTTCTCGCTCGTCTTCGGCCTGTTCCAGTACCGCGAGCAGCGGGCGGAGCAGTCCTACAGCGTCACCTCCGTCATCGCCGGCATGGTGACGTTCGCGCTGGGCGCACTCGCCGTTCTCGGCGACATGCGCCTCGCGGGGGCCGCCGGCGTCGTGCTGGTCGCGATCCTCGCGTCGCGGGAGGCGCTGCACCGTTTCGTCGAGGCGCTCACCTTCACCGAACTGCGCTCGGCCATCGTCCTGCTGGCGATGACCTTCGTCATCCTGCCGCTGGTGCCGGACGATCCCATCGGTCCCTTCGGCGGCGTCTCGCCGTCGCGGATCTGGACCCTCGCCATTCTGGTCGCGGCCATTTCCTTCGCCGGATACGTGGCGGTGAAGCTGCTCGGCGAGCGCAA
The DNA here is from genome assembly GCF_052440005.1 of Phreatobacter sp. Taxonomy (GTDB): domain Bacteria; phylum Pseudomonadota; class Alphaproteobacteria; order Rhizobiales; family Phreatobacteraceae; genus Phreatobacter. The sequence continues at coordinate 6,886 of NZ_JBQVQL010000121.1, read as the reverse complement.
CGGCGAACTGGTGGCCGGGGCCGTCGGCGGCCTCCTCTCGTCCACCGCAACGACCGTGACCAACGCGCGCCGTTCGGTCGACGGCGGCGAGGCCGACAAGCTGGCGGCGGGAGCCCTCGGCGCCGGCCTCGTGTCCTACGGCCGCACCAGCCTCCTGGTCCTGGTGCTCGCGCCCTCGGTCCTGACGACGGTGGCGCCTCCTCTCGCCGCCGCCGGTCTCGTGATGGCGGCGGCCGCCTTATGGCTGGCGCGCCGCGACACGGAGGGTCACGGAGCCAGCGAGACAGCCAACCCCTTCGACCTGTGGAAGGTCTTCCAGATGGCGCTTCTGCTCACCGCCATCGCCTTCGCCACGCGCGCGGCAGCCGCCTGGTTTGGCGACACCGGCGCCATCGCCGTTTCCGCCATCACCGGCCTCGCCGACGTCGACGCTCCGGTCATCACCGCCGCCGGCCTGCTCGGCGGCGGCCTCAGCGCGGAGACCGCCGCCCTCGCGATGATCGTCGCCGTGACCAGCAACACGATCGCCAAGGCGGCCTACGCGCTGATGCTCGGTGCCTGGCGGTTCGGCCTCGTCTTCGCCGCGGTCTCGGCCGCAGCGCTCGCGGCGGGCGCCGCCGCCTATTTCGGGATGCGGCTCCTTGGCTGATGAGAATTCCTTAACGATCGCATGTGCCTATCGCATAGCTGCGGTGCACAATTTCTGATCTCGCAACTGCAGCATAATGACTATCTAGCAGGCACGGGACGGGTCACGAACACCCCCGTCCGGATCAGGACCGATCGCCATGCTGTACCTCCTCAACGCCCTCATCGCCCGCTTCAAGGCTCATCTCGTCTATCTGCGCACCCGCGAGGAGCTGACCCAGCTCGACGACCGCGCGCTCGCCGACCTCGGCTTCCAGCGCGGCGAGATCGAGTACATCGCCCGCCAGGTTGCAGACGCCCGCTGAGGCTCAGGCGCGGCCGAACCGCCGCGCGAAGCGCCACATCGCCCATTGAAGCCGCCACTGCGACACGTCCGGTGGCGGCACGAACGGGTTCTCGACGGCGCCGAGCCGCTTCAGGCGCGGCATGACGGTCGCGAGCGGCACGAAGGCCGCGACCGTGCGCCGGTCGGCGGACCGGGCGAGGGTCTCGGCCGCCGCGGCATGTCGGGTCGCCATGGCGACCATGGCGTCGCGCACCCTCAGGATCGCGGTCGAAGACCTTCCCGCCACCACGTCGTCGCGGGCGATCCCTTCGGCGGCGAGCATCTCGGCCGGAATGAAGACCTGGCCGCGCGAGGCGTGGAGGCCCAGCGAGCGCAGAAGGCCCGTCAGGGCATAGGCCATGCCGGCATGGCCGGCGAGTTCGCCGGTGCGCGGATCGTCGCCGCCGGCAAGCACCAGCGCCCCCATCTGCATCAGCGCCCCGCTCGTCTCCCCGCCATAGCCCTCCAGATCCGCCACTGACGGCATCGGGTCGTCGTAGAGGTCGAAGACCCGCGCCTCAATGAGGTCCATGAGCGGCTTGATCGGCAGGTTGTGGCGACCGACCACGTCGAGCACCGCCGCCGCCACCGGATGGGAGGAGACGTCGCCCCTGCCCTCGCCGGTGAGCACGTCGCGCCACCACTGCAGGCGCACCTCGCCCGGCAAGGGCTCGGAGACGCGGTCCCGCACCGAAGCGATCTCGAGGTTGAAGGCCGCGAGCGCCAGGAGGTCGCCGCGGCACTCGGCCGGGGCGAAGAGGGCGGCGAGCCAGCGGTCCTTGTCGCCGTCGCGCACCAGCTGGTCGCAGTGCGCGTAGGCGGGGGCGAGAGCCTCCGGGGGCGGGAGCGGCGCCATCGTTTGGCCCGTTACCCGACCGCGAGAAGGGCCGCCGCGACCCTGCGGTTCTCGCCCAGCATGATGTTGTAGGTGCGGGCGGCAGCGCCCGTCGCCATCACGTCGAGACTGATGCCTGCCTCCCGCAGCACCCAGCGCACGGCGTCGTCGACGGGCCGGGGATCGACGCCCGTGCCGAGGAGCAGCACGTCGATATCAGCGCGTTCCGCGACGATGGCGTCGAAATCGGCGGGAGCGAGCAGCGCACCGTCCTCAGGCGGCCAGGCGTGGACGCCCGAGGGCAGCGCCAGGATGGAGCCGCGATGGCTCATGTCGGCGAATCGGAAGCCACCGCGGCCATAGGCGTCGATGGCGAAGCGCCCGGGAACGAACCCCTCGTGCAGGACCCTGAGCGGTTCGCCGCGCGGCACGTCAGGCCTTGGCCTTCACCGCAGCTCCCTCGCCGTCCTCGGCCTCGGCGCGGGCCGTGCCGAAGCCGCCCTGGCGCAGGCCAAGATAGATGAGGATCGGCGCGGCGATGAAGATGGAGGAGTAGGTGCCGATGATGACGCCCACCAGCATCGAGGCGGTAAAGCCCTGGATCACCTCGCCGCCGAAGAAGAACAGGCCGAGCAGGGCGAGGAAGGTGGTCGTGGCGGTGATGGTGGTGCGCGACAGGGTGGAGTTGATGGCGACGTCCAGCAGTTCGGCCACCGGCAGCTTCTTGTGCTTGCGCAACATCTCGCGGATGCGGTCGAACACGACGACCGTGTCGTTGAGCGAATAGCCGATGATCGTCAGCACGGATGCGATGGACGTGATGTCGAAATCGGCTTGCGTGAAGATGTAGAAGGCCATGATCGCCGTGACGTCGTGCAGCGTCGCGATCATCGCCGCTACGGCAAACTGCCACTCGAAGCGGAACCAAAGGTAGACCAGCACGGCGAGGATCGACAGGATCACGCCGATCACCGACATCTGGACGAGCTCGGAGGAGACGGTCGGGCCGACCACCTCGGTGCGGCGGACGTCGTAATCCGCGTCGATGAGGGCGCGCACACGCCTCAACGCCGCCTGCTGGCCCGGTTCGCCGCCCGGCTGCTCGCCGTAGCGGACCATTACCAGGTTCGGTCCGCCGAACTCCTGCAACTGGACGTCGCCGACATTGGCACCCTGCAGACGGGTCCGCAGCTCGCCGATGTTGGCGTTGCCCTGCTTGGTCTGCAATTCGACCAGCGTGCCGCCCTTGAAGTCGATGCCGATGTTCAGGCCGATCGTCAGGAAGCCGACGATGGTGGCGATCGAGATCAGCGCCGATAGCCCGAAGGCGAAGGGCCGGAACTTCATGAACGGGAAGGACGTGTCGTCCGGAATCAGTCTCAGCAGGCGCACGGCGGAAGTCTCCCAGTCGCCCGGATCACATCGGAACCCGAGCCGGCTTGAACAAGCGCAGCCAGATGACGACCAGATAGCGTGTGAAGGTGATGGCGGTGAACATCGTGGTGAGGATGCCGAGGCCGAGGGTGAGCGCAAAGCCCTTCACTGGACCGGTCCCGAGATAGAACAGGATGATACAGGTGATGAGCTGGGTGATGTTGGCGTCCATGATGGTGCCCATCGCCTTGGTGAAACCGCCGTCGATGGAGGCGATCACGCTGCGGCCCGATCGCACCTCCTCGCGGATGCGCTCGAAGATCAGCACGTTCGAATCGACCGCCATGCCGACGGTGAGCACGATGCCGGCAATTCCCGGCAGGGTCAGCGTCGCGCCGATCAGGCTGAGGAGCCCGAACATCATGACCACGTTGACGATGACGGCGATGTTGGCGAACAGGCCGAAGAGCCCATAGGTCGCGAAGATGTAGATCAGCACGAAAATCGAGCCGATGATGGCGGCCCGGGTGCCCGAGGTGATGGAGTCCTGGCCGAGCGAGGCGCCGACGGTGCGCTCCTCGACCACGGTCAAGGGCGCGGGGAGCGCGCCGGCGCGCAGCAGCAGGGCGAGGTTGGCCGAACTCTCGGCGGTGAAACGGCCGGAAATCTGCCCCGAACCACCGAGAATGGGCTCGCGGATCACCGGCGCCGAGACCACCTTGTTGTCGAGGATGATGGCGAAGGGGCGGTTGACGTTCTCGGTCGTCGCCTGGGCGAACTTGCGGCCACCGGACGAGTTGAAGCGGAAGTTGACCACCCACTCAGCCTGCTGCGCGTTGAAGGCGGCCTGCGCATCCACCAGTTCCTCGCCGGAGACGATCACGCGGCGCTGGATGACGTAGGGAACCTGCTGGACGACGCGATTCCCCTCCTTGACTTCCTCATAGAGGATCACGCTATCGGCGGGCGGCCGGCCGGCGAGCGCCTGTTCGGCCGTCACCGACTGGTCGACCATGCGGAATTCGAGCTTGGCGGTCTGGCCGATGATCGTCTTCAGGCGCTGCGGGTCGCGCTCGCCCGGCACCTGCAGGAGAATGCGGTCGATACCCTGGCGCTGGATCACCGGCTCGGTGGTGCCGAGCTGGTCGATACGGCGGCGAACCACCTCGATGGACTGGGTGACGGCGCGCGAGATCTTGTCGCGGATGCCGGCATCGGTGGCCGTCACCGTGAAGCTGTCGCCGGAGCGGGAGACGTCGAAGTCGTACTGGCCGGAGGTGGAGAAGGCGCCGCCGATGAGCTGCGGAATCTTGCGCAGTTCCGTCAGGGCGAGATCGCCGTTCTGGCCCTCGCGCAGGCGCGCCACCACGGCATTGCCCTGGAAGCCGAGGTTCTGCACCTGCAGACGGTTGTCGCGCAGCACGCGCCGCACGTCGTCGCGCAGATTCTCCAGCATGGAGCGGCGGACCTCGTCCGAATCGACCTGCAGCATCAGGTGGACGCCGCCCTGCAGGTCGAGACCGAGGGTCATGTGGGTGCGCAACGCGCGCGGGAGCTTGTCGACCCAGGACTGCGGCATGACGTTGGGCGCCGCCAGCAGCATCGTGGCGAAAACCGCCACCAGGATCAGGGTCGCCTTCCAGCGCGTGAAGCTCAGCATCGATCAGTCATCCTCGGCGGCGGCCGCTGGCAGCGGCCTGATGCGTCACTTCTCGTCTGCGGGTTCGCTCTTCGAGCGCAGGTCCGAGACGAACTGCTTGGCGGCCCGGATGCGCACGTTGTCGGCGATCTCGAGCTCGATGGTCGAATCGTCGATCACCTTGGTGATCCGGCCGATGACGCCGCCCGAGAGCGTCACCTGGTCGCCGCGACGCAGGCTTCCGATCATCTCCTGATGCGCCTTCACCTTGCGCTGCTGCGGACGCAGGATCAGGAAATACATGATGATGAAGATCAGAATGAAGGGCAGCATCGACATCAGGATGTCGTTGGTGCCGCCCGCACCGGTCTGCGCGTAGGCCGGGGTGATGAACATGTGGGATCCTCTTGGGGATTTCCCGCCGCGGAAGCGCGGCTGGACGGGATTTTGGCGCGGACTATAGCCAGCAAGCCGTCGATTGCAACGATGCCGTCGCGCCGGTCGCGATACCGGGCGAACCGCCATGTAAGCCGCCCGCGGCATTCTTTCCAGTAGGGCTCATTGCCTCATCTGCGGCGCTGGTGCATGGGACGGGAAAATCGCTCCCGGAGGTATGCCCTTGTCCGATCCCCTCACCCTCGATGCGCTCCACCGCATCGCGGCCGCGCTGGAGCGGCTCGCGCCCCCCGCCCCCAGGCCCCCCGACCTCGCCGCGGCCGACGCCTACGTCTGGAACCCGCAGGGGCCGAAGCTCGACCCGGTTCCCAAGGTGAACCGCGTCGAGATGGTGCTGCTGCGCGGCATCGACCGGGCCCGCGACACGCTGATCGAGAACACGCGCCGTTTCGCCGAGGGTCTGCCGGCCAACAACGCGCTGTTGTGGGGCGCGCGCGGCATGGGCAAGTCCTCCCTCGTGAAGGCGGCCCATGCCACGGTCAACGGCGACCTTTCGCAGGCCGGCCGGGAGGCTGTGCTGAAGCTCGTCGAGATCCACCGCGAGGACATCGAGAGCCTGCCGCAGCTCATGGCGATGGTGCGCGGCACCACCTATCGCTTCATCGTGTTTTGCGACGACCTGTCCTTCGACCACGACGACACGTCGTACAAGTCGCTGAAGGCGGTGCTGGAAGGCGGCATCGAGGGGCGACCCGACAACGTCATCTTCTACGCCACGTCGAACCGCCGCCACCTGCTGCCACGGGACATGATGGAGAATGAGCGCTCGACCTCGATCAACCCCGGCGAGGCGGTGGAGGAAAAGGTCTCGCTGTCGGACCGGTTCGGCCTCTGGCTCGGCTTCCACAAGTGCAGTCAGGACGAGTACCTCGCCATGGTCTTCGGCTACGCCGCCCATTTCGGCATCGCGACCGACGAGGAGCAGCTGCGCGCCGAGGCGCTCGAATGGGCCACCACCCGCGGTTCGCGCTCGGGTCGCGTCGCCTGGCAGTTCGTCCAGGACCATGCCGGGCGCGCCGGCCTCAGGCTGGAGGCCTGACCCCAAGAAAAGAGATGGGGCGGCACTGCCGTGCCGCCCCGAAAAGACCGGTCCCTTTGGAGGTCGCAGGAGAGGACCGATCGACTACCCGTGCCCGGCGCGCGCCGGAAATTCCGGAATTCAGTTCGCTCCGAGGAAGGCCATCGGATCGACCGGGGTCGCGCCGCGGCGGATCTCGAAGTGGAGCTGGGGCGAGGAGACGTTGCCGGTCTGGCCGGCCGCCGCGATGGTCTGGCCGCGCCGCACCTGCTCGCCGCGCCTGACCGCAATCGTCGAGTTGTGCGCATAGGCGGTGACGTAACCGTTGGCGTGGCGGACCAGCACGAGGTTGCCGTAGCCGCGCAGCTCGTTGCCCGCATAGGCGACCACGCCGTCCTCGGCGGCCTTGATCGGCGTGCCCTGCGGCACCGACAGCTTGATCCCGTCGCTGGAGCCGGCACGGAAGCCGGTCACCACGCGGCCGCGCACCGGCCAGCGGAACTGCGGTTCGGCCGACGCCGCGCGGGCCGGAGCCTCAGCTGCCGCGGGTGCCTCGGCGACAGGAGCAGGAGCCGGGGAGACCGGCTGTGC
>NZ_JBQVQL010000120.1:0-11514 GCF_052440005.1 Phreatobacter sp. | reverse complement strand
AGCCTCGGCGGCCCCTCCGCCACCGCCGCCCGCCGCCTCGGCGCCCTGGCCGCCACCCTCGACCGTCTCGCGACCCTCGACCGCAAGGCCCTCGCCGGCCGCGACCAAGCCGGAGATGCCGATGCCGCCGCCGTCACCGCGCCTGTGGACGCCGACGCCTGGGCTGAGGCGCTTGCGGCGCAACTTGATCCGGGCAAGGCCCGAGACAATCGCGGAACTGACGCCTGAGCAGATCGCCCGCCTCCGCGCCTTCTGGCCCGCCTTCGCCCGGCCCGAACAGATGCCGCCCCGCGGCCGCTGGCGCGTCTGGGCCTTCGTCGGCGGGCGCGGGGCCGGCAAGACCCGCGCCGGCGCCGAATGGGTCCACGGCATCGTCCACGGCCGCGACGGCTTCGGCCCGACGGCCGGCCGCATCGCCCTCGTCGGCGAGACCATCGACCAGGTCCGCGAGGTCATGGTGGAGGGGGTCTCGGGGCTGAGAGCCTCGGGCTTTCCGGCCGAGCGGCCCCGCTTCGAGCCCTCGCGCCGCCGGCTGGTCTGGCCGAACGGGGCGGTCGCCCACGGCTTCTCCTCGGAGGACCCGGAGGCGCTGCGCGGGCCGCAATTCGATGCCGCCTGGGCCGACGAAACCGGCAAATGGGTGCAGGCGGAGGCGACCTGGGACATGCTGAGCTTCGCGCTCCGGCTCGGCGAGCGGCCGCGCGCCATGGTGACGACGACGCCGCGGGCCACAGCGCTCATGCGCCGCCTGCTCGCCGATGCCGACACGGTGGTGACGCGCTCGGCCACCGCGGCCAATGCCGCCAACCTCGCCCCCGGCGTCGTCAAGGCGCTGGTGGCCCGCTATGGCGGCACCCGGCTCGGCCGGCAGGAGCTCGACGGCGAACTGATCGACGACCGCGAGGGCGCGCTGTTCTCCCGCGAGGCCATCGAGGCCGCGCGGGTGACGGCGAGCCCGGCGCTCAAACGCATCGCCGTGGCGGTGGATCCGCCCGCCTCCCACCGCAAGGGGGCTGATGCCTGCGGCATCGTCGCCTGCGGCATGGACGCGGAGGGCACGGTCTTCGTGCTGGCGGATGTGAGCGCCGAGGGGCTGAAGCCCCACGAATGGGCGGGGAGGGCGGCGACGCTCTACCGCCGCCTCGACGCCGACGCGCTCGTCGTCGAGGTCAACCAGGGCGGCGACATGGTGGCCGCCGTGATCGGGGAGGTGGCGCCCGACGTGCCGGTGACGCCGGTGCGCGCGGCGCGCTCCAAGCACCTGCGCGCCGAGCCGGTCGCAGCCCTCTACGCGCAGGGCCGCGTCCGCCATGCCGGGCGCTTTCCGGCGCTGGAGGACGAGCTCGCCGATTTCGGGCCCGACGGCCTGTCGAACGGCCGCAGCCCCGACCGGCTGGACGCGCTGGTCTGGGCGGTGACGCATCTGGCGCTGCGGCCTCGGGCCGAGGCGCGGGTGCGGGGGCTTTAGGAGGCGGTTTCGCCTCTGCTTGTTGAGTTTGTCCAGGAATGCCCCACCCCGACCCTCCCCTCTGGCGAGGGGAGGGGGATCGGGCACCGCCGTCCTGCGCAGAGGGGCGCTGGCACTACCCTTCAAGCGGTTGGGCCTGGCGCCGCCGCCACTGATGCGGACGCGACGCCATGGTCTCCCTCCCCTCGCCAGAGGGGAGGGTGCGGGTGGGGCTATACAGACGCCCCGCCCGGGGCCATGGCGGCTTGCCCCTCCAAGAGTCCGCCAGCGACAGCGCTTTGAGATTGGCCTCCCTGCCGGTCGCTTCGCCATCACCCGTTCATTCGGCCCGCTTCGGAGGCCTCATGACACCGCAGCCTTCATGGCGTGCCGCGGGGGACCCCCGCAGCGCGATCGCTCCCGTGCGCCTGTGGCGTGCCATCGCCGATCTGCGCTGGGACATCCTCGTCCTCAAGACAGCGCTGCGGCTGCACCGGCGCTACGACCCGAACCAGCCGCGTGTCCCGGCCGGGAGTGCCGAGGGCGGTCAATGGACGAGCGGCGACGGCTCATCGCCGCGCGAAATGACGATGCGCCGCGGCACGCCGTTGTCTCAGGCGACGCCGGCGCAACTCGCAGTAATCGCGGTTCTGCAGGCAAGAGCAGATGCTATCGTAGCAAGAGTCAGGCAGCGCGACCCCACTTGGCCCGGTCCGAAGAGCCTCACAGCTACCGTTGAGGGGCAGATCGAGCATTGGAGGGACGTCGCGGCGAGAGCTGAAGCCCGAGAAGCTGAGTTGATCCGATACGGCGTTAACGGCCCAGGGCGCTTTGCCGTGGAATCGTTTCCTGCACCCGTGGATCGGGCGCTCAATCGCTCCGAACGCGAACGGTTACAGTTTCTCGGTGATCGTGATGGGTGTCACACTTGCGGAGTTAGGCACCCTGGAGGAATTTTCGAGCGCTGGCTGGCGGATCACCAACGCAATACGGCTCTGAATCCGCCAGGCCAGCCGCAGGATATTTTCCCCCAATGTGCGGCATGTAGTGCGGCTCAAGGTGGCTATGTCCGAGGGATCCAACGTCGCGGAGGCTTCTGATGCAGACCGCAAGAGTATGCCCGCCCAATCCCGTCCTGTTCCTCGAAGACGCCGCCGGCGGCGAGCCGCCGATCTTCCAGCCTGACGACTTCGCCCGCCAGGCCTGCGCCACGGCCACCACCATTAGTTTCCTGCTCAGTGGAGACCCGGAATTTGAGACGGAAGTCGTCATCGGCTCTCGCGCCGAGGTCGATCCCGGTCGTGAGCCGAAATTTGTCAAGGAGATCCCCACTCCGTCACGCCTCATCCGCGTCGTTGAAGTCGACGACACCGAGGTCTTCGCTGTTGCTGTCCCGGACGCGACGACGCGGGTCAGTCTCTGGTTCAGCCGGCCTGTTTGGTCGGACAAGGTGATAATAGGGCTCGGCTGAATTCGCCGCCGGCGGCTCGATATGGACTGGAGGCCGAGCGGTTCGCGAATGAGGGAACCGGAATGAAGCACAGAGTCTCGACGAACCCCATCAACTCGATCCTCTTCATCGAGGACCGCCCCACCGCCAATATTCCGGCGGTCGACCCGCCGACCGCACCGGCCTGGGCCACGCCCGACTGCATCATCGTCAAGGCCTATCCCGAACAGGATGGCCCGACCGACGTGCTCCTCGGTGACCACACCGATGTTGATCCGGGCCGGCCGCCGGACTTCACGTCGGTGCTCCGGACCCCCGGTGGTCGCGTTCTTGTCAGAGACGTCCTGGATGAGGTGGTCGTCACCATGCCGTCGGCCAGGGACCTGACCCGCATCTCGATCTGGCTGAGCCATCCCGAATGGCCCGACAAGGTCATCATCGGCCTCGACTGACGCCTTCACCCCGCCCCTCGCGGAGCCCCCCATGTCCTTCCTCTCCCGTCTCCTCGGCGCCCCCGAGGCGAAGCGGTCGCGCACGGCCGCGCTCATCGCGCTGTCGCCGCTCGGCCGCCCGCACTGGTCCTCGCCCGAACCGAAGCGCTTCCATGCCGAGGCGCTGGCGAAGAACCCGGTCGCCGCCCGCGCCGTCGCCCGCGTCGCCCGCGCCGCGGCCGAGATCCCCTTCCAGTTCACGGAGGGCGTCGCGGATGCCTCCGCCCACCCGGCCGCGCTCCTCATCGAGCGGCCGAACGAGACCCAGGACCGCGTCGGGCTGGCCGAGATGCTGGCGACGCATCTCCTCCTCACCGGCAATGCCTATGCCGAGGCGGTGAGCGTCGAGGGCCGGGTGCGCGAGCTGCACGTTCTCAGGCCCGACCGAATGCGCCTCGTGCCCGGCGCCGACGGCCGGCCCGCGGCTTATGACTACGAGCTCGACGGCCGGTCGCTGCGCTTCGTGCAGGAGGGCGCGGTGCCGCCGGTCCTGCACCTCACCCTGCCGCATCCCTTCGACGACCATTTCGGCCTCGCCCCGCTCGCCGCCGCCGCCAGCGCCGTCGACATCCACAATGCCGCCACCGCCTGGACCAAGGCGTTGCTCGACAATGCCGCCCGGCCCTCGGGCGCGCTCGTCTATTCCGGCGGCGACGGCACCCTCTCCGAGGACCAGTACGAGCGGCTGAAGGCCGAGCTCGCCGAGAGCTTTTCAGGCAGCCGCAATGCCGGCCGGCCGCTGCTGCTGGAGGGCGGGCTCGACTGGAAGGCGCTGTCGCTGTCGCCGAAGGACATGGACTTCATGGAGGCCAAGCACGGCGCCGCCCGCGAGATCGCACTCGCCTTCGGCGTGCCGCCGCTCGTCCTCGGCATTCCCGGCGACGCCACCTACGCCAATTACCAAGAGGCCAACCGCGCCTTCCACCGCGACACCGCCCTGCCGCTGGCGCGGCGGATCATCGGGGCGCTCGCCGGCTGGCTGGTGCCGGAGGGAACGCTTCACGCCACCCCGGACGAGGACGCCATCGGCGCCCTCCATGCCGAGCGGGAGAGCCTCTGGCGGCGGATCGGCGCGGCGGGGTTCCTGTCGGACGGCGAGAAGCGCGAGGCGCTGGGTTACCCGCGGGAGAAGCCGGCGGTGTGAGGGGGACGGCAGTCGGCAGTCCGCAATCGGCAGTCGAGGTCCGGCTGAGCGTCGCCGGTGACGCTCGTCACCTCTCCCCGGCGGGGAGAGGTCGGCCGAAGGCCGGGTGAGGGGGCCCCAGCTATCCAGGCAAGCATTCTCCCCCTCACCCGACCGTCGCTGTCGCTCCGGTCGACCTCTCCCGCCGGGGAGAGGTGACGGCGTCACGGGCGGCACTCCCCAGACGGCCAATTGCCCATCGCCACCCCCCGAAAGGACCGCCATGCTGCCCCAGGGTGCCGAACCGGTCGTGCGCGCCTTCGTCGAGCGCGCCGACATCGCCGCCCTGGCCCTGTTCATGTGGGCCGCCGTCACCACCGGCCTGCTCGTCTGGACGCTGAAGGAGCTCGCCGCCGCCAACCGCCGCTTCGACGCCTTCGTGCGCGAGCTCGCCCGCTTCAACGAGCGCGCCGGCCGCCGCCGGCCGCATGGCGGGGAGGAGGAATGACCCCTCGTGTCTCCGATGCCGTTGACCGCCCGTTGACGCTGCGCGCAATGCGCGAGCCGCCCTTAACCCCTCGCCAAGGAGGATCCCGCCAGCATGGGTCCAGCGCACGGAGCCCGCCGTCATGCTGCCGAGAGCCTTCCTTCTCTTCATGGTGCCGATCGCCGGCCTCGCCGTGCTGCGGCCCGACGCCTTCGAGGCACTGCTCGGCCTTGCCGGCCATCGCGCGCCGCAGGTCGCCACCGCCACCCCCGCCGCCGTCCCGGCCGGCGGCAACGGCGGCTATCCGGCCAGGCGCCTCTATGCCGACCGCGACGGCCACGTCCGGGCCCGCGCCCGGGCCGACGGCCGCGGTTTCGACGTGCTGGTCGACACCGGCGCCACCATCGTCGCGCTGACCTGGTCGACCGGCCTCGGCCTCGTCCGGCCGGGCACGACCATGGACGCGCCCATGCAGACGGCCAACGGCCGCGTCATGGGCAAGCGCGTCACCATCCCCCGCCTCGAGGTGGAGGGCCTCGCCGTCGCCTCCGTCGACGCGGTGGTGCTCCCGCAAGGGGCGCTCACCGTCAACCTTCTCGGCATGAGCTACCTGTCGAAGCTGCGCCGCTTCGAGTTCGCCCAGAACACCCTGCTTCTGGAGCAATAGCCGCCCTCCCGCGGGAGGGCCCATCCGCGGGACATCGCCATGATCCAGACCCTTCTCCACCGGCTCCGGCCGGAACGCCGGCCGATGCCTGCGAGCGACCCGATCCGCCGCTTCGTCGAGACCCTCGCCACCCTGGAGGAGCGCCGCCCGCCGCCGCCGCGTGGCGGGGGAGGGCGGATCAGCGCCCTCGATCTTGTCGCCGCCCCCTTTGCCCGCAACCCCCGGAGCCCGTCATGAGTCCGGCCGCGGCCTATCCCCCGGCGCGGCTCGACCCGGTGACCGGCATCTTCACCGGCTATGCCTCGCTCTTCGGCATTCCCGACGCGCAGAACGACGTGGTAGAGCGCGGCGCCTTCTCGGCCTCGCTGCTGCGCCGCGGCACCGCCGGCATCCGCATGCTGTGGCAGCACGACCCGGCCGAACCCATCGGCACCTGGCTGAGCCTCGCCGAAGACCCCGTCGGGCTGCGCGTCACCGGGCGGCTGGTGACGCTCACCGCGCGGGGGCGCGAGGCCCGCGACCTCCTCGCGGCCGGCGCCGTCGACGGCCTCTCCATCGGCTTCAAGGCGGTGCGCGCCGAGCGCCGCCGCCGCGACGGGCCCCGCCGCCTCATCGAGGTCGATCTCTGGGAGGTCTCCGTCGTCACCTTCCCGGCGCTGGCCGGGGCGCGGGTGACGCGGGTCGCGGCGTGAGGCAGGATGCCGGCATGACTTTGCTCGAAAGCCGCATCCGCGCCATCCTGATGAGTGAATGGGATCCGATCGGCGTCCGCGGCGTGGCGCAGGCGCAGGACGAATACGACGACTATGTCGGTCCTCTCGCGGTGCTTGTGAGAAACGGGGCCGCCCCCGACCGAATTGCCGATGACCTGCTCGCCGTCGAGATCGACCGTATGGGTCTTGTTGGCGAACCCGATCGGGCACAGCGCGTTGCCTTGCGACTGCATGCGCTGAAACCCTGATTCCGCGCGCCGACCCCTCCGCTCACCTCTCCCCGGCGGGGAGAGGTGAAAGGAGAGCCTCGTCCTGCACGGCCGGGGAGAGGTGAGTGGCGCCGCCGTCGCGCCTGATCCCGACCTGCCGCCGAGCTTCGTTTCCCAAAAGCCCCGCCATCGCGGGGCTTTTTGCGTTTCCACCCCCAAGACCCCGAGGACCCCATGCCCGAGATCCACGCCGACGCCTCCCCCGAGACCAAGACGATCCTGCCGCATGAGGCGCAGGTGACCCACACCGAGGTCATGCGCATCTTCGAGGCCTTCAAGGAGGCGAACGACGCCCGCCTCGCCGAGATCGAGCGGCGCTCCGCCGACGTCGTCACCGAGGAGAAGCTCGCCCGCATCGACCGGGCGCTCGACGAGCGGCTCGCCCGCCTCGACCGCCTGGCGCTGGAGGCGCGCCGGCCGGGCCTCGCCCCCGAGCGCCGTGACGTGAGGGCCGGCGCCGGCGAGCACAAGGCCGCCTTCGAGGCCTATATCCGCTCCGGCGAGACCTCCGGCCTGCGCAGCCTCGAGACCCGCGCCATGTCGGTCGGCTCCGGCCCGGACGGCGGCTATCTCGCCCCGACGGAAATCGAGACGACGGTGACGCAGCGCCTCTCGGCCCTCTCGCCAATCCGCGCCATCGCCGGCGTCCGCCAGGTCTCCGGCGCCACCTTCAAGCGGCCCTTCGCCAGGACCGGCCCGGCCACCGGCTGGGTCGGCGAGGCGGCGGCGCGGGCGCAGACCGACAGCCCGGTGCTGGCCGAGCAGGTCTTCCCGGCCATGGAGCTCTACGCCATGCCGGCGGCGACCCAGACCCTCATCGACGACGCGGCGGTGGATCTCGAGAGCTGGATCGCCGGCGAGGTCGAGACCGTCTTCGCCGAGCAGGAGGGCGCCGCCTTCGTCTCCGGCAACGGCGTCAACAAGCCGACCGGCTTCCTCACCCAGACCCTCGTCGCCAACGGCGCCTGGGAATGGGGCAAGATCGGCTTCACCGTCACCGGCGAGGCGGCGGCCTTTCCCGAGGACGATCCGGCCGACGTGCTCTTCGACCTGATCTACGCGCTGAAGGCGGGGTTCCGGCAGAACGGCCGCTTCGTCATGAACCGCAAGACCCAGGCGGTGGTGCGCAAGATGAAGGACGGCTCGGGCGCCTATATCTGGTCGCCGCCGGCCCAGGCGGGCGGTGCCGCCGGGCTGTTCACCTTCCCGGTCACCGAGGCCGAGGACATGCCGGATATCGGCGCCGGCACCACGCCCATCGCCTTCGGCGACTTCCGCCGCGGCTATCTCGTGGTCGACCGGCTCGGCCTGCGCATCCTGCGCGACCCCTATTCCGCCAAGCCCTACGTGCTCTTCTACACGACCAAGCGCGTCGGCGGCGGCGTGGCGGACTACGACGCCATCAAGCTCCTGAAGGTGGCGGCGAGCTGATCCGGCATCGGACGGACTGACCAGGCCCGGCAGGCCGGCTAGGCTTTAGGGCCTCGGCCTGCCGGAGGCTGCCATGCTCATCGGGATGCGGGTTCTGACGCTGAGGACCGACACGGGCGACGTGCCGGTGGCGGTGCGGCTGTTCCAGCCCATCGATGAGGAGGACGCCTGGCGGTGCCGCTACGAAATCGGCTGGCCGGATGCGCTTCGGGAGAGCGCCGCCTGGGGCGCCGACGCACTGCAGGCGCTGCACCTCGCGATGCAGAAGATCGCTGTCGATCTCTACGGGAGCGATGCCCATCGCGAGGGACGGCTTTCCTGGCCCGGGCAGGGCGCCGGCTACGGCTTCCCGATGCCCAAAAGCGGCCGCGACCTTCTGGTCGGATGTGACAAGGAGTTCGACGGGTAAGGGGCGGGATGCCGCCGCCGTCGCTTCGGTCTCCGGCCATGACGGAAAGCAAGGCCGGAGGCGTCCTTGGAATGGGCCCACCCTTACCCTCTCCGCGCGGCAGCGCGCGGAGGCTGCGGGTGGGGCAGTCCTTGGGACCGTGCGGGTTTCGGCGCGGCGACGGCAGTCCCCGCCGTTCGCCCTCAGTTCCCGCCGCGGTCGATCCGCGCCCAGGGCGGCAGGCCCGCCCGCTCGGGAGCGCGGGGCGGCGGAAGCGTCGCGACACGGGGATTGGCGGGCGCCTGGCTCTCGCCGGTCGCCACGGCCCCGCGGATCCATGGCGCGATGGGCACCACCGGCATGGCGACGGTGAGCGAGCCGCAGCCGCGCGTCTCCGGCGGTCCCGACACCAGGCTGACGACGCCGACGACGCTGCCGCCGGCGAGCGCCGGTCCGCCGGAATCGCCCTGGCAGGCCGAGGGGCCGAAGCCTCGGGCGATCATCTGCATGTCGCCGAGGGCGGTATAGCCGGAGGGCGAGCGCTGCAGCACCGGCAGCGTGACGCGCCTGAGCTGGCCGGCGCTCCTCATGCTGTCGAGCTGCTGGCGGCCGAAGCCGGCGATGGTGACACGGCTGCCGGGGGCGGGATCGCGCCCGCCGATCCGCGCCGGGCCGAAGCCGGCCGGCGGCAGGTCGCGCATGGTGAGGACCGCGACGTCGATCGGCGCCGTGCCGCCCGTCGGGCTGCGCACGCCGGGATGGCCCGAGGCCGCGACGACGGGGGTCAGCGCTATGATGCGGCCCTCGCGGATGAAGGCGACCACGGCGAGCCGGGCGCCGGCGACGCAATGGGCCGCGGTGAGCACGCTGCGACGGCCGATCAGCGTGCCGGTGCAGCCGTTGGCGTCACCGGTGACGATGAGCACGGACGAGCGGGCGAGGGCATCGCCGGGCCCGACGGCGCTGCCGCCGATGATGGCCTGCGCCGGCGTCGTCGCGAGACCCGCTGCCAGCGCGGCACCGGCCAGAAGGGAACGTGCGGGGGACACGAGATGCATCAGGAACCTCCGAGGCCGCGAACGGCTTGCTCGATCCAACGCCGGTGGGGGGCGACGGGCACCGTGCCCGTCAGGACGCCGCAGCGGGCCGAACCGCGGCCGGTCGTCCAGCTCACGACACCCGATACGACGGAACGGCCCGATTCGGATGCATAGACCGGTCCGCCGGAATCGCCGGTGCAGGCGCCGAGCGTCGCGCCGGCCGGCCCGGTGAGCCGGACCTGATAGGACGAGGGGCGCCCCGTGACCGTCAAGGCGGCGGATCGCAGCGTCCCGGCGCTGCGCCCGTCACCCTCGGCGGAAGGGCCGAAGCCGACCAGGCGCGCCGATGCGCCGGCCGCCGGTAGTCCGCCCGCGGCGAGTGTCGCCGCCCGGCGGCCATGGCCGATCGGCTGGGCGGTGCGGATGACCGCCAGGTCCACCGCCGTGCGCCGCGCCTGCCAGTCGGCCTGCCGGTATTCGGGATGGACGCGGCGGTCGACGATCTCGTTGATCAGCGGCTGCCGCCCCGGCCCGAAGATGAGGACGGCGATGCGGCCGTTGCCGGCGACGCAATGGGCGGCGGTCAGCACCAGCCGATCGCCCAGCACGGCGCCGGTGCAGAAGCCCTGGCCGCCGGTGATGATCACCGTCTGCGCGGCGACGGGATCGCCGTCGGGGACGGGAGCGCCGCCGATCACCGCCGCAGCCGGCGTCGTGCCGGCGAGAGCGAGCGCCGCCAGCGCCCGGAAGGTCCAATGCACGTCGTCACCTCGGTTCGGATCGGTCCGAGAAGGCCCGTGCCCGCCGCCCGTGTCAACACGAAGGCGATCCGTCGCCGTCACACGGCGTCGTGAACCACGACGCCCGCCACCGCCACGCATCAGCGACACACCCGCGAGGCCCCGATGAGCCTGATCCTGACCTCACCCCCGGCCGCCGAGCCGCTCACCCTCGCCGAACTCAAGGCCTTCCTGCGCGTCGACGGCACGGAGGAGGACGCCCTGATCGGCTCGGTCGCCACCGCCGCCCGCGCTCATCTCGAGGCGATGACCGGGCGGGCCTTCGTCACCCAGGGCTGGCGCATCCTCCGCGACGCCTGGCCGCCGACCGGGCTCCTCACCCTGCCGCTGGGGCCGGTGCAGAGCCTCGACGCGGTCACCGTCACCACCGCGGAGGGCGCGGTCGCCGTTCCCGCAGAACGCTTCCGCCTCGACGGCACCGCCGTCCCCCCGCGTCTCGCCTGGCGGGTGGGGGAGGTGCCGCAGCCCGCCCCGCGGCTCGCCGGCATCGCCATCGACGTCACCGCCGGCTTCGGTCCGCCGGAGGACGTGCCGGCGCCGCTCGTCCAGGCGCTGCGGCTGCTGGCCGCCTACTGGTTCGAGAACCGTTCGCTGGTCACCGTCGGCCACGAGGTGGCGGTCATGCCGCGCATGGTCCAGGACCTCGTCGCCCCCTTCCTCGCGCGGAGGGTGGCATGAATCCCGGAGACTTCCGCCACCGCCTTTATGTCGAGGCGCCCTACGAGGTGCCGGACGGCGCCGGTGGCGTCGCCCGCGCCTACGAAACTCTCGCCCTGGTCTGGGGGCTGATCGAGCCCCTCGGCGGCACCGAGGCGATGCGCGAGGAGCGCCTCGCCCAGCGCCTCACCCACCGCATCACTATTCGCGCCTTCACCGGCCTCACCGCCGCCCACCGCCTCCGCAAGGGCGCCCGGATCTTCGAGATCCGCGCCATCCGCGAGGACGTGCCGGCGCGCCGCCTGATGTCGCTCCACTGCGAGGAGATCGCCCCATGAAGCCCTCCGTCACCGTCGCCTTCGGCGGCCTCTCCGCCGATGCCCGCCTGCCGGGCTGGACGACGCCCTTCCTCGTCCGCCTCGCCGACCGCTTCCAGGTCGAGGCGGCCAATGGCGGGCCGCCGGTGCGCCTCGTCCGCCGCGACGGCGGCGGCCTGGCGCTGGTGGACGCGTCCGACGAGGCCTTCGCCCGCGAGTTCGGCACGCTGGACC
>NZ_JBQVQL010000119.1:0-11843 GCF_052440005.1 Phreatobacter sp. | reverse complement strand
CCGCGGGTCTGGCCGGCGGTGATGACCGCGGCGGCCATGGGCGTGATCGGCATGGGCTCTGCCACCGGCTGGCGACGGCCGGGCATCGGCACCTGGGCCGCCACGGCGATGCGGGTCTGCGGACGGGCCGGCTCGGTGGCGCGGGCGATCAGCGGAGCCGTGCGGGCACCGGCATAGGCGCGCGGGAAGGTGGCCTCGACAAGCTGGTTCATGCGGGCGTCGCGGGCGCCGCCGGTGCGGCCACCCATGACGACGGCGACGATCTGGCGCTGGCCGCGGCGGGCGGAGGTCAGGAGGTTGAAGCCGGAGGCGCGGGTATAGCCGGTCTTGATGCCGTCCACGCCCTCGACGCGGCCGAGCAGCCGGTTGTGGTTGCGGTGGTTCACGCCGCGATAGGCGAAGGAATAGGTCTGGAAGTAGCGGTAGTAGGTCGGGAAGTGGTCCTGGATGGCGCGGCCGAGGGTGGCGAGGTCGCGGGCCGTGGTGACCTGGGTGGCGTCGGGCAGGCCGGAGGCGTTGCGGAAGGTGGTACGGCTCATGCCGAGCGACCGCGCCTTGCGGGTCATGAGCTGTCCGAAGGCCTCTTCCGAGCCGGAGATGTTCTCGGCGACCACGACGGCGACGTCGTTGGCCGACTTGGTGACGAGCGCGCGGATCGCCTCCTCGACGGTGATGGTGGAGCCGGCGCGCACGCCGATCTTCGACGGCGGCTGACGTGCCGCCTCGGCCGAGACGCGCAGCGGCGACTGTAGCGAGAAGCGGCCGGAATCGATCTGCTCGAACAGCAGGTAGAGGGTCATCACCTTGGTGACGGAGGCCGGGAAGCGGTGGGCGTCGGCCGCCTCGGCGTGGATCGTCTCGCCGGTCTTGGCGTCGATGACGATGGCCGAATAGGCGGGCGCATAACCGGCGTAGCGCCGCGGCCTCGCCTCCGCCTGGGTGGCGGCGGTCAGCGACAGAGTGGCGGCCATGCCAGCCGCCAGAAAGAAGGTCGTGCGGTTCCACACCGCCCGGCCGGCGCCGTTGATCGTCGCCATTTCCGCCACCCCTGAACTCTTTACGCGCGGGGCCGGGAGCCTTCTGGCGACCGGTCCGCAATCCTGTCCCTGGCGCACCGGGCAGAGCTGCGGTTCGATCGGTTCATCACAACCGGCGGTCCCTGGGGACCGCCGGCGACGCGACACCACAATCGGCGATACGCAGCCGTACTCGGCACTGCAGCCCCTGAAACCCAGCGGCCGTTGACAAGCACGGTAAGCGTTCGCGGTTGCCAGTTGGTTAAGCGGCGATTCGTCGTCGCAGATGGTTCGCCCGGACGGGCGAGGGCTCGTCCGTTCGGCCTATGTTGCAGTGCAAAAAGGTTAATTGACGCAGTGCAGCATCGGGGGTATCAGGACCCGGTGAGTGCGTGTGCTCGGCGACCCCGGCCGGGTGTTCCCATCGGTGGATCCATCGCGAGGAGTGCGGCCATGGCCCAGAATTTCGAAGACGTGCAGAAGCTCGGCAAGGACGGCCTCGACAACGCCGTCAAGGCGATGACGGCCCTGACCAAGGGCTACCAGGCGATCGCCGCCGAGATCGTCGACTACACCAAGAAGTCCTTCGAGGACGGCTCGGCCTCGATCGAGAAGATCGCTGCGGTGAAGAGCCTCGACAAGGCGATCGAGGTTCAGTCGGACTACGCCAAGACCGCCTACGAGGCGGCCGTGGCCCGCGCCACCAAGATCGGCGAGCTTTATACCGACCTCTTCAAGGAGGTCTTCAAGCCCTACGAAGCCGTGATGGCCAAGTTCACCCCGGCGAAGTGAGAGGCTCCGGCCCCGTCCGGATGCAACAGGCCCGGCGCCGTGCGCCGGGCCTTTTTTATGGCTGCGACGTCACTGCGTGAGCCGCAACTGCCCGATCTCGGCCGCGATGCGCTGGAAGACGGGCACGAGTTCCGAAGCGGCGCGGACGTCGTAGTACATCGAGGTCTCGCTCGCGCAGCGGCGCAGCAGGGCGGCGTCTCCGTTGATGACGCGGATCGTGTAGAGCCGGATGCCGTTGGCCTTGGTGTTGGTGCAGGCGAGCTCCGTGCGGGCGTCGATGGAGGTGCCGTTGGTGGTCCAGCGGTTCTGCGTGTTGTCGCCGTCGGTGAGCAGGATGATGATCCGCTCGAGATCCGGTTCCTGGACCAGCGTGCGGGCCGTGGTGAGCGGCTGATTGGCCGTCAGCATGTGGAGGCCCCAGACGAGGCCGATGGTCACGTTGGTGTTGCCGGCCGGGGACATGGCGTCGACCTTCGCCTTCAGCGCCGTCCAGTCGGTCGACAGCGGCATGATGCTGGTGAGGTTCGAGTTGGTGCAATTGCGCGCCGGGAACAGCGTGGCGGGCACGCCGGTGTTCGGCGTCGTGTCGGCGACGTCGTGGCTCTGGTCGCGGTCGGCGACGCAACCCGTCCAAGAGGAGGACGTGATGCTCGTCCCGGCATAGGTGAGCCAGCTCTCGTTCCTGTAGCTCGTGCCGAGGCGGACCTGGACGTCGAAGGGCACAATGCCGATCCGGACGGCGTCCGGCTTGTTGGACACGATCGCCATGGTATCGATCAGGTTCTTCGCGGCGGTCTTGAGCGCCGACATCTTGCCCGAACTCGACATGGAGCCGGTGTTGTCGAGGACGAGGACCAGCTCGATCTTCTTGGTGCGCCAGGTGGCGCCGGCGACGCCGCGGACGGTGAGATCGTTGGCGCTGAGGATGTTCGGCATGGCCGGGTTGATCTGCCCGGTGCCGCGGACCTGCACATTGGTGTTGTCCATGGTGGCGACGACCGTGACGTTGGTCATCTCCGACGGGTTGACGTTGCCCAGCACGAAGGCGCGCGCCGCGGCGCTCAAATCTGCGGGGGTCTTTCCGTCGGCGACGAGGCGGGCGACGAAGAGGGCGGCGGCGTCGAGGGCCGCCTGAAGGCGGGCTTGCTGCTGGCTCTGGCGGCTGAGGTCCACCGCCGCGCATATCATCATCATGATGGGATAGAGCGAGACGGCGAAGAGCACGGCGAGCGTGCCGCGTCGATCTCTCGTGAACCTCAGGATTTTGTTCCACATGGCGTGGCGACCCCCCAATCTGCGACCGCGGCCGAGATTACGGGGCACCAAATAAGCTTTTGGAATCGCACGCGATTCAATTGTTTTAGTGTTTGCCGCGCGACGTTGACCGGTCGTTAACCGAGAAAGGGCGGATTCGCGAGGCGGCCCAAGGGAACATGACCTTCCGCAAGGGGTCGCGTTAGGTGAGGAGACGCCTTGTCGCTTCCGTAACGTCATCCTGCCGCATCAAACTTTCTCCGACGAGCAGTGTCCTGATACCCACCTGTCGCAGCCTTGATACATCCGATGAGACAAAAATCCCGCTCTCGCCGACGACGATGCGGTCGCCCGGAATGCGGGGGGCGAGACGCTCCGCGGTCTCCAGCGTCACCTCGAAGGTGCGCAGGTTGCGGTTGTTGATGCCGATCAGCCGGGAGGGCAGGGCGAGGGCCCGGTCGAGCTCGGCCTCGTCGTGGACCTCGACCAGCGCATCCATGCCGTAGTCGGCCGCCGCGGCGACGAGGTCGGCCGCGAGGGCGTCGTCGACCGAGGCCATGATGACCAGGATGCAGTCCGCGCCCCACGCCCGCGCTTCGGCCACCTGGTAGGTGTCGTGCATGAAGTCCTTGCGCAGGGCCGGCAGGGAGCAGGCGTCGCGGGCCGCCGTCAGGAACTCCGGCGCGCCCTGGAAGGAGGGGGCGTCGGTCAGTACGGAGAGGCAGCTGGCGCCGCCCGCCTCGTAGGCGCGCGCGAGGGCCGGCGGGTCGAAATCGGCCCGGATGAGGCCCTTGGAGGGGCTCGCCTTCTTGATTTCGGCGATCAGCGCGGTGCGGCCTGCGGCGATGGCCCTGTCGATGCCGCCGGCGAACGGGCGAACGGGCGATGCCGCGCGCGCGGCTGCGTCGACCGCGGCGAAGGGGCGCTCGCGCTTGGCGGCGGCGATCTCCTCCAGCTTGTAGGCTTCGATTTTCCTGAGGATGTCGGCCATGGGATCACGCCGCGCCGGAGACGGCGACGAGCCGGTCGAGGGTTTTCGCCGCGGCGCCGGTGTCGAGGGCGGCGGTGGCCATGGCGAAGCCGTCGGGCAGGGTAGCGGCGCGGCCGGAGACGACGAGCGCGGCGGCCGCGTTGAGGGCTGAGACGTCGCGATAGGCGTTGCGGGCTCCCGTCAGCACCGCACGGAGCTGGGTGGCGTTGTGGGCGGCATCGCCCCCCTTCAGGTCGCCAGGCTGGCAGAGACCGAGGCCGACGTCCGAGGGCTGGACGGTGAAGCTGGTGATGCGTCCGCCCTTCAGCTCGGCGACGGCGCTGGGGCCGGTGCCGGTCACCTCGTCGAGCCCGTCGGAGCCGTGGACGACCCAGGCGTGGCTGGAGCCGAGATTGGCGAGCACCGCCGCCAGCGGGTCGACCCATTGGCCGGAGAAGACGCCGACCATCTGGCGCTTCACGCCGGCCGGGTTCGACAGCGGGCCGAGCAGGTTGAAGATGGTGCGGGTGCCGAGCTCCACGCGGGTGGGGCCGACATGCTTCATGGCGGGGTGGTGGGCCGGCGCGAACATGAAGCCGATGCCGGCCTCGCGGATGCAGCGCGAAATGCCGGCGGGGGAGAGGTCGATCTTGACGCCGAGGGCCATCAGGCAGTCTGCGGCACCCGACCGGGAGGAGAGGGCACGGTTGCCGTGCTTGGCGACGGGCACGCCCGCGCCCGCGACGATGAAGGCGGCGCACGTCGAGATGTTGAGCGAGTGGGAGGCATCGCCCCCGGTGCCCACCACGTCCACGGCGTCGGCCGGGGCCTCCACCCGCACCATCTTGGCGCGCATGGTCTCCACCGCCGCGGTGATCTCGTCGACGGTCTCCCCGCGCACGCGCAGGGCCATGAGGAAGCCGCCGATCTGCGACGGCGTCGCATTGCCCGACATGATCTGGTCGAAGGCGGAGGCCGCCTCCTCGCGCGTCAGCGGGGCGCCGGTCGCCGCCTTGGCGATCAGGGTCTTGAACTGGTCCATCAGCGGCGTCCCTGGCTGCGGTTCCAAGCGGCCGCGAGGTCGAGGAAGGTGGCGATCATGCGGTGCCCGTGCTCGGAGGCGATGCTCTCGGGGTGGAACTGCACGCCGTGCACGGGCCGCGATCGGTGCATCAGGCCCTGGACGACGCCGTCCTCGGACTCCGCGGTGATCTCGAGGTCATCCGGCCAGCCGGTGCGGTCGACGGTGAGCGAGTGGTAGCGCGTCGCCTGGAAGGGGCCGTTGATGCCGCGGAAGACGCTGCGGCCCTCGTGCGAAATGGTCGACATCTTGCCGTGCATGGGCCTCGGCGCCCGCACCACCTGGCCGCCGAAGACCTGACCCATGGCCTGGTGGCCGAGGCAGACGCCGAACATCGGGATGCGGTCGGAGGCTTTCGCGATGAGGTCGAGGCAGATGCCCGCCTCGTTCGGCGTGCAGGGGCCGGGGGAGAGCACGATGGCGTCGGGGTCGGCGGCGATCACGGCGTCGGCGGTCGTCTTGTCGTTGCGGACGACCTCCACCTCGGGCCTCGCGCCGCCGATCTCCTGGCCGCCGATATAGTGGACGAGGTTCCAGGTGAAGCTGTCGTAATTGTCGATGAGGGTGATCTTCACTGGCCCCTCCCGACCCGGGCCGCCGTCTTCACCGCCTCGTCGGCGGCATGGACGAGGGCCTTGGCCTTGTTGACGCACTCGGCCTGTTCCATGGCGTTGACGCTGTCGGCGACGATGCCGGCGCCGGCCTGGACGTACATCTGCCCGTCCTTCACCACGGCGGTGCGCAGCACGATGCAGGTGTCCATGGCGCCGGTTGCGGAGAAATAGCCGACGCAGCCGGCATAGAGGCCGCGCTTCTCCTTCTCCAGCTCGTCGATGATCTGCATGGCGCGCACCTTGGGCGCGCCGGAGACCGTGCCGGCCGGGAAGCCGGCGGCGAGGGCGTCGATCAGGTCGTGCTTCGGATCGAGCTCGCCCTCGACGTTCGAGACGATGTGCATGACGTGGGAATAATGCTCGAGGAAGAAGCGGTCGGTGACCTCCACCGTGCCGATCTTCGCGACGCGGCCGACGTCGTTGCGGCCGAGGTCGAGCAGCATGAGGTGCTCCGAGCGCTCCTTCGGGTCGGCGAGCAGCTCCTCGCCGAGGCGCTTGTCCTCTGCCGGCGTCGCCCCGCGCGGGCGGGTGCCGGCGATCGGCTTGATGGTGACTCGGCCGTCGCGCACGCGCACGAGGATCTCCGGCGAGGAGCCGGCGACCGAGAAGCCGTCGAAGGCCAGATAGTAGAGGAAAGGCGAGGGATTGACCCGCCGGAGCGCACGGTAGAGCGAGAAGGGCGGCAGGGTGAAGGGCGTCGAGAAGCGCTGGGACAGCACCACCTGGAAGATGTCGCCGGCGGCGATGTACTCCTTCGCCCGGTCGACCATGGCGGAGTAAGCGGCCTCCGAGGTGTTGGAGACGAGGCCCGCCATGATCTCGGCGTGGTCGGGCAGGGGCGTCTGCCGCTCCAGCGGTCCGTCGAGGGCGTCGATGACGGCGCCGAGCCGGTTCACCGCCTGGTCATAGGCCTGCTTCGCGCCCTGGCCGGGCTGCGGCCGCACCGGTGTCACGACGGTGATCTGGTCCTTCACGGCGTCGAAGACGAGGACGACGGTCGGGCGGATGAAGAGGGCATCGGCGAGGCCGAGGGGATCCGGCGGCACGTTCGGCAGATGCTCCATCTGCCGCACCATGTCGTAGCCGAGATAGCCGAAGACGCCCGCCGCCATGGGGGGCAGGGTATCGGGCACGGCGATGCGGCTGTCGGCGAGGAGCTTGCGCAGCTCGGCCAGCGGCGCGTCGGGCAGTGGCACGAAGGCGTTGCGGTCGGCCGCCGGGCGGCGGTTGATCTCCGCGACCTGGCCGCGGCAGCGCCAAATCAGGTCGGGCTCCATGCCGAGGATGGAGTAGCGGCCCTTGATGGCGCCGCCCTCGACGGATTCGAGCAGGAAGGCGTTGGTCTTCGACCCCGCGATCTTCAGATAGGCCGAGACCGGCGTCTCCAGATCCGACACCAGCGTCGTCCACACCACCTGGGGCTGACCCGCGGCGTGGAGGGGCTGGAAGGCCTCGAAGGCCGGCTCGATCTGCATGACATCCTCGTCGTCGCTGCCGGCTCAGCGGGTCTCGACCGTGCCGCCGACCGCCCGGTTGAGCAGGGTGCGGTTGACGGACGAGCCGAAGTCCCTCTGCAGGCGGGCGATATACTGGGCGAGGACATCGTCCTCGATGGACTGCGAGAGCTGGTCGCGGGTGCGCTGGTCGAGGGTCGCATCGGCCGGCAGCGCCACTTCCGTCGTCACGAAGACGATGCGGTCGATGCCGTCGACGGCGGGGGCATTGGCGCTCTGGCCTTTCGCCGTGGCGAACAGCATCTGGACTGCGCTCGCGCCCCAGACGCCGTCCGTGGCCGTGCGCTTGAGGGCAGGGTTGGTGCGCACCTCGACGCCGGCGGCCTGAGCGAGCTCGGCCAGCGTCTTGCCCTCGCGGAGCGCGGTGGCCATGACGTCGGCAGCCTTGCCGATGCGGATCTTCACCTCGTCCTCGCGCCAGCGGGCCTCGACCTGCGGGCGCACCTCGTCGAGGGTGCGGTCGCGGGCCGGCGTGACGGCGGCGACCTCGTACCAGACCCACAGGCCGCTCTCGCGGTTGTTGACCGGCTCGTTTTCGAGGCCGACCTCGGCGCGGAAGGCGGCGGGGAGGAAGTCGGAGGCGCCTGGCAGGTTCAGCTGTACCTCCGAGGGGTCGCGGCCCTGCACGTCCACCGCGTCCACGGAGTTGACCGTCAGGCCGACCCTGGAGGCGATGTCGGTGAGGGGCAGGCCGGAGGAGCGCTCCTTCTCGATGCGGTCATGCAGGTCGTTGACGGCGTTGCGGGCCATGGTCGTGGCGATGGTCATGCGCGCCTGTTCGGTCGCCTGGCCCTCGTTGAACGGCGCGACGGCGGTGACGCGCAGCAGCACCGTGCCGAAGCGGCCACGCACCGGCTCGCTGATCGCGCCCTCGGCGAGGGCGAAGGCGGCGTCGCGCACGGCGGGGTCGGCGACCTGGGCGCGCGACAGGTTGCCGATGGTGAGGTCGGCAGGGCTGACGTTGCGCTCCTTGGCGAGGTCGTCGAAGGAGAGCCCGCCCTTGAGCCGCTCTGCGGCCGCCTGGGCCTCCTCCGGCGTCGGGAAGGTCAGCTGCTGGATGGTGCGGCGTTCGTTCGTCTCGCGCAGCCGGGCGACCTCTTCCGCGACCTGCGCGTCAGGCACCTGCTGGAAGCCGGCCTGCTCCTGCGGCGACAGGGTGAGGACCACGAGCTTGCGGTATTCGGGGGCGCGGAAGCTCTGCTTGTTGGCGTCGAAATAGGCCTGCAGCGTCGCCGCGTCAGGGGCGGGGACGTCGCCGGCCTGGGCGGCGCCGAGCACCACGAACTGGGCCTGGCGCGTCTCGTTCTGGAAGCGCGTCATGGCGTCGATGAGCACCTGGGGCGTCCCCAGGCGGTCGGACACGGCGCCGGCGATCTGCTGGCGCACGGCGAGGCGGCGCTCCTGCTCGATGAAGCTCTGCTCGGTAAAGCCGTACTGGCGCAGGACCTCGGCGAAGGCGGTGCGGTCGAACTGGCCGGTGGGCCCGCGGAAGGCGGGGGTCGCGAGGATGCGGCTGCGGATCGTGTCGTCATCGACGCCGAGGCCGAGCTGACGGCCGCGCTCGTCCAGCGTCGCCTCGGTGACGAGCTGGTTGAGGACGCGCTGGTCGATGCCGAACTGGCGAGCCTGGTCGGGCGTGATGCCGCGGCCGACCATGCGGCCGAGGTTCTGCACCTCGCGGTTGTAGGCGTTCTGGAAGTTCTGCACCGAGATCTGTGTGCTGCCGACGCTGGCGACCGTCGTCGCCGTGCCGCCGCGGAAGATGTCGCCGATGCCCCAGACGGCGAAGGACAGCACGAGGATGCCCATGAGGGCGATCAGGATGAAGCGGGCGAAGCCCTTCTCGAAGGCGCTGCGAAGGCCGGTCAACATGCCGGTCGGGTCTCCTGAGGGCGGCAAACGGTGGCCGCGAGGGGCTGAAAAAGTCGGCGGAGCATAGTGACGGCGCCCCGGAGGGGCAAGCATGGCAGGTGGTACCCTCCCGCATGTTCTGCTAGGCACCCGCCCACCCCATCTTCAACCCATCCAAGGAGATCGTCATGGGCGTGCGTCCGCTCGTCGCCGGCAACTGGAAAATGAACGGCAGCCGCGCCGCGCTGAAGGAAATCGCGGCCATGGCCGAGGGCTACGACGCCGGCCTCAAGGCCAAGGTCGACCTGATGATCTGCCCGCCGGCGCCGCTCGCCTACCTTGCGGCGGTCGCGGCCATCGGCACGCGCATCGCCATCGGCGGCCAGGACTGCCACACCGAGGCCACCGGCGCCTTCACCGGCGAGGTCTCCGCCGAGATGCTGGCCGATTCCGGCGCCAGCGCCGTCATCGTCGGCCATTCCGAGCGGCGTCAGTACTTCAAGGAGACCGATGCGCTGGTCTGCGCCAAGGCCGCCGCCGCCAACCGGGCCGGGCTCACCGCCATCGTCTGCGTCGGCGAGACGCGCGAGGAGCGCGAGGCGGGCAAGGCGCTGGCCGTGGTCGGCCGGCAGGTGGCGCGCTCGGTCCCCGAGAATGCGAGCCCCGAGACGGTGATCGTCGCCTATGAGCCGGTCTGGGCCATCGGCACGGGCCTGACGCCGACGGCGGCGGACGTCGCCGAGGTCCATGCCCTCATCCGCAGGAAACTCGTCTCCCGCCACGGCAAGCAGGCCGCCGGCATCCGCATTCTCTACGGCGGCTCGGTGAAGCCCGCCAACGCGAAGGAGCTGATGTCGGTGGCGAATGTCGACGGCGCCCTCGTCGGCGGCGCGAGCCTCAAGGCGGCCGACTTCCTGGCGATCGCCGCCGCCTATCGCTGAGGACAGACGGGCATGACCACGGCCGGTGGCGGAAGCTTCAGGATCCTGCTCTGGATCGTCGCCGTCGGCTTCTTCATGCAGACGCTGGATTCCACCATCGTCAACACGGCCCTGCCGTCCATGGCGCGGGCGCTGGGCGAGAGCCCGCTCAGCATGCACTCGGTGGTGATCGCCTATTCGCTCACCATGGCCATGCTGATCCCGGCCTCGGGCTGGCTCGCCGACCGTTTCGGCAGCCGCAAGGTGTTCCTCGCCGCCATCGTGCTGTTCACGGCGGGCTCGGTCGCCTGCGCCGCCTCGACCTCGCTGACACAGCTCGTCCTGTCGCGGATCGTGCAGGGGGCGGGTGGCGCCATGCTGCTGCCGGTCGGCCGCCTCGTCGTGCTGCGCAACGTGCCGCGCGACCAGTTCCTGCCCGCCATGAGCTTCGTCGCCATTCCCGGCCTCATCGGCCCGCTGATCGGCCCGACGCTCGGCGGCTGGCTGGTGCAGGCGGCGTCCTGGCACTGGATCTTCCTCATCAACCTGCCTGTCGGCCTCGCCGGCGTCGTCCTCACCGCGATCTACATGCCGGATGGCCGCAACGAGGGTGTCGGGCGCTTCGACGTCGTCGGCTATCTCATGCTGTCCCTCGGCATGGTGGCGCTGTCCTTCTCGCTGGACGGCCTCACCGACTTCGGCTTCGAGCGGGCGACCGTGCTCGTGCTGCTCGTCTTCGCCTTCGCCCTCATCATCGGCTATTTCCTGCATGCGCGGCGGAAACCCGACCCGCTGTTTCCGCTGAGCCTCTTCCGCATCCCGACCTACACGGTCGGCCTCATCGGCAACCTCTTCGCCCGCATCGGGTCGGGCGCCATGCCCTTCCTCATCCCGCTGCTGCTGCAGGTGGGTCTCGCCCGCAGCCCGGCGGAGGCCGGCATGATGATGCTGCCCGTCGCCGCCATGGCGATGACGGCCAAGCGCGCCGTCACGCGACTTATCACCCGCTACGGCTATCGCCGGTTCCTGGTCGTCAACACGCTGGTGCTGGGCACGCTGCAGGCAAGCTTCGCCTTCATGCCGCTGCTGCCGCTGCCGGCGATGCTCGTCCTTCTCGGCTGCTACGGGGCGATCAACTCGTTCCAGTTCACGGCGATGAACACGGTGACCCTGCGCGATCTCGATCCGGCCGGGGCGGGGAGCGGCAACAGCCTGTTCTCGATGGTGCAGATGCTGTCCATGAGCCTCGGCGTGACCGTGGCGGGGGCGCTGCTCGCCACCTATACGGCGCATTTCGCCGCAGGCGCGCTCGGGTCCGCCGTGCCGGCGTTCCAGGCAACCTTCGTGACGATCGGCCTCATCACCACGGCCTCGGCCTGGATCTTCTGGCACCTCGATCCCGGCGTCACGGGCGGGGGCAGGGGGGTCGCTTCGGACGAGACTGGCTGAGGCCAGGCCGGCACCCCATATCCGCTCCGGCGCATCGGGGTAGGCAAGGCCGGCCCGATCGTGTAGAGACGCCCATTCTTCCAGCCAGGGACCGTCGCGCGGCCATGCAGTCCGTCATTCTCGTCGTCCACCTGATGATCGTGCTCGCGCTGATCGTCGTGGTCCTCCTCCAGCGCTCCGAAGGCGGCGGCCTCGGCATGGGCGGCGGCGGCAACTTCATGTCCTCCCGCGGCACGGCCAACGTGCTGACGCGGGCGACCGCGATCCTTGCGACCGGCTTCTTCCTGACCTCCATCACGCTTGCCCTGCTGGCGACCCAGGCGCGCGGCCCCCGCTCCCTGCTCGACCGGCCGGCGACGACGGCTCCCGCTGCGCCTGCGGC
>NZ_JBQVQL010000118.1:0-11901 GCF_052440005.1 Phreatobacter sp. | reverse complement strand
GATCGAACGCAGCCAGGACCGCGTCGCGACGCTGTCGGACCGCGCGGTGGCGGCTTTGGAGCGGCGCACCGAACTGCGCCGCCAGGGCTTCTCGACCCTGTCGGACCGCCTCTCGCGCTCGCTCGGCGTCTATGCGAGGACCCAGTCGGACGGCATCGGGCGCGCCCGTGACCGGCTTCAGGCGCTGCACGCCCGCGCTCCGCGCGCCCTCGCACTCGTCCTCGGCCGTGGCAGCGAGCGACTGGAGGGAGCGGCGAAGCTCCTCGCCGCGCTCTCCTACCAGGGCGTTCTGGCCCGCGGCTTTGCCCTCGTCCGTGACGCCGAGGGCCGGCCGCTGCGGTCGGCGGCCGCCGTTACGCCCGGAACGGCGCTCGCCATCGAATTCGCCGACGGCCGCGTCGGCGCCACCGCGGGGGGCGAGGCGCCGCCCCCCGCACCGAAGACAGCCAGGGCTGCCGAGCCCAAGGCCCGCAAGGGCGGGGAAGAGCAGGGAAGCCTGTTCTAGGCGTCCCGCGGCTCCGCTTCAGCGCCCGTCCATCAGCTGGGTCGCCCGGGCTGTCGTTGCGGCCACCGCAGCGGGGGTGTAGACCATTCCCATGTGGTCGATGCCGGCGAGGACATCCACCGGGATCCGGTTATTGACCGCGCCGATGGCCGCCGGATAGGCGCCGGCGACGAAGAGGGCATCATCGGCACCGATCATCACGACGGTCGGCCGGGCGATGGATGCGACGGTTGGCTGCCAGTCCCGCGGAAGCATCAGGCTGGCGAGGAGGCGGTGCGAATAGATCCGCGCACGCTTGCCCGTCGCAGCAGGCGGCACGGCGTAGGCGATGACCGGCAGGCCGTCGAGAGCCGAGATGCCGAGGCGGTTGAGGATCGTCAGCACCGCGATCCGCGGGATCGATACGTGGGTCCAGCCTCCCGTGTCCGGCCGGCTCGTCGGGCCGCTGCTCGACAGGATGGGCGCACTCGCGATGATCCCGGCGAAGCGCGAGGCGAGGGGGCTGCCGGCCACCCGGAGCACGAAGGCGCCGCCGAGAGAGTGGCCGAAGAGCAGCAGCTTCTCCTGCGGATGGCGCGCCGAGACGAAGGCCACGAGGTCCGCGAGGTCGTTCTCGGACTGCCCGCGATAAGCAAGATCCCCGAGGGTGCCGCTCTCGCCGTGCCCCCGCAGGTCCAGGGCGTAGGTCGCGATTCCCGCCGCGGCGAAGCCGCTCGAGACGCCGTGCACGGCCACCGATACGCCGCTGGAACCGTGGATCGCGATGGCGACGCCCTTGCCGGGTTCCCCCGGGTAGAACCGGTAGGCGAGCTGCGCGCCGTCGCGCGCGGGGAAGCGCTCGTAGGGCGGCACGGGCGCCCCGCTGCCCAGCCGCTGGTCGGCTGCCGACATGGACTCGAGCTGCGGCGGCTCCTTGACGCCGGACATGGCAAGCACGAGGGCGAGAGCGGCGACGAGGGCGGCTGCGAGCGAGAGAGCGGTGATCAGGGCGAGCTTCATGAGGGTCTCCGGAGCGACAGCCGGTTGCCTAGGGCGGCCCCGGCTCCTAGTCTCTCGGTCCTTCGCGAACGGTTCGATTTCTTCGCCAATGACATCCCCTCAGGCAGCCCGGTCGACGCGCTCGACCTCCACCGGACGGTCTCACCTGGCCCTGCGGCTGGCAGGTGCGAGCCTCCTGCTCGGCGTGCTCGGCCCCTTCGGCACCTATCTCGGCATGCCGCTGCCGATCCGCCTGCTGCACTTTTCCGCCAACGTGCTGGTCATCGGCGCCCTGATCGTCCTCGGCAACATGGCCCTGCGCCGTTTCGTCTTCGCAGGTGAGGCCCCACTCTGGGCCGCCCTCGGCGTGGCGCTTGCTGCGGCCCTTCCCGGCGCCGTCGTGGTCCAGTGGCACCTGTCCTTGCTGGCGCCTGCGAGCCTGGCCTTCGTCACCTTCACCGAGCTCATTGCCCAGACGGCGGTCGTCAACCTCCTGATCGGTGCGGCGGGCTGGTTCCTGGAGCGGCGGATGCGGACCGGTGTCGCCACCCGGTCCATCGGGGGAAGCCACTCCCGGCCTGAAGCTCCGTCTTCGCCCCCGACACCCGCCCCGGTCGTCGCGCAGCCGGACAACCCGTTCGACGCCCGCCTGCCGTTCCGCCTGCGGGGGGCGCTGATCCTGTCGCTGAGCGCCGAGGATCACTACCTCCGCGTCCGGACGGCGCGCGGCGAAGCGCTAATCCTCTGCGCGCTGTCGGAGGCGATCGGACTTCTCGGCGACACGGCGGGGCTGCGGGTCCACCGCTCTCATTGGGTGTCGTGGACGGCCCTTGCTTTGCCGGAAACCCGGCTCGGGCGCGTCGGGCTCCACGTCGCCGAGGCGGGCGATCTGCCTGTCAGCCGTCGCGGACGCCGGCTTCTGGCGGAGGCCGGCGTCGCCTGAGCGATGGTCACGGGCGGCGGCGGTGGACCGCTGACGGATCCTACTGCAGCGTCTGCGTGGCGATCCAGGTCTTCACCGCCCTGAGCGCATCATGCGGCGTTTCCGCGAGCCCGAGGGCCGATTTCCACACGGTGAGCTGTCCGTCGGCGCTGGTGCCGCGCACGCAGATGTCGAGGCAGCGGGCGAGGTCCTCGGCGCAGCCGAGCGCTTCCGCGTCCTCCTCCAGCAGGGTCACGGTCTCCTGCACCAGATCGGCGATGGAGACGGTGGTGCGGCGCTCCTCGTCGACGAAGGAGCCGTGGATGCCGTAGCGCTGTGCTCGCCACTTGTTCTCCTGCGCCACGGCCCGCGACAGCGGCGAGAGGTCCGAGCGGAAATCCGGGTGGCGGATGAGGTAGCGCACCATGGATCGGTAGAGAGCGGCGATGGCCAGCGAATCGTCGAGGCTGGTGCAGGAATCGGGCGCCCGAAGCTCCAGGGTCGGAAAGCGCCGCGAGGGCCTGACCGCCCACCAGACATAGCTCGAATCCTCGATGACCCGCGCCTCCACCAGCAGCGCGACATAGTCGTCGTACTCCGCCTGCGTCTTGAACATCTCGGGCAGGCCCGTGCGCGGCAACTCGTCATAGGCCGCGAGGCGGTAGCCCATCAGCCCGGTCGCCCGCGACTGCCAGAATGGCGAGGAGGTCGACAGGGCGATGATCAGCGGGATGGTCGGCATCAGCCGGCCCATCACGTCGATGCGCCGCGACAGGTCGTCGAACTCGGCATGGACATGCAGGCCGCAGACGATGTTGCGCTGGCCGATCATCTGCAGGTCGTGCATCACGCTGTCGTAGCGCGGCGCGTCGCTGGCGCGCTGCGTCGCCCACATGGCGGTGGGATGGGTGCCGGAGGCGAGAATGGCGAGGCCGTGCTTCGCCGCGACCTCGCCCAGCATGCCCCGCATGGCCTGCAGCTCGTTCCGGGCGGCGGTGGCGCTGTTGTGGACCGAGCTCGTCAGCTCGATCTGCGACTGCAGCATCTCGCTGCCGACCCGGTCGCCGAGCCTGACCTTGGCGGCATCGAGGAAGCCCTGCGGCATGCGGCGCATCACGGCCTTGGTCTCGGCATCCACGACGAAGAATTCTTCCTCGATGCCGAAGCGGCGGGTGTCCGACATGTTCGTCTCCATGAATGGACGTCAGAAATCGAATGGACGTCAGGATTTATGCTTGGAGCGGGCCGGAAAGCGGCCGCTCGCCGGCGCGCCCCTCCCAGTCCGGGGCGGCGTCCGGTGCGCCAGAAGGCTGGCGCGTCGCGGGGCGAAAATGTGGCCCGATCCGGTCACGGATCGCCACGATTTCGTAACGTATTGAAAGATGGCGTGAACTTAAATTCGTTGACTTCGGGCCCGTCCGGCGTCCTCGCCGGCAGCGTGCCGGCGTCAGCGCCAGTCGCCGAGGCTGGCCTGCACCACCGAGAGAGCGGCGACCGCCGCCGTGTCGGCCCGGAGGATTCGCGGTCCGAGCGACAGGGCGAGGGTCCGCGGGCGCCTGGCGATGAAAGCGCGCTCCTCCTCGGAAAAGCCGCCTTCCGGTCCGATGAGCACGGCGATTCCATCTCCCACCGCCCCGTTGGCCCGCAGGGCCTCGACGGGATTGGCGATGACGGCGTCCTCGTCGCAGAAGACGAGGAGCCGGTCCGGGGGCATGGCGGCCAGTGCGCTGGTAAGGGGTTGTGCGTCATCGCATCCGGCAACCGTCAGGATGCCGCATTGTTCCGCGGCCTCCACGGCGTTCGCCCGCATCCGCTCGAGGTTCACACGGGAGGCCTGGGTATGGCGGGTGATGACCGGGACCAGGCGCGCGACGCCCATTTCTACCGCCTTTTGAACCATATAGTCGAGGCGGGCGTGCTTCAGGGGGGCGAAGAGCAGCCAGAGGTCGCAGGCGTCCGGCTGCGGCCTGAGGCGCTCCTCGACCGTGAGCGACAGCGACCTCTTGCCGCTGCGCCTCAGCCGCGCGGCCCATTCGCCGTTCGCCCCGTCGAAGGCGGCGATGCGCGTCCCGTCGTCCAGCCGCATGACGTTGAGGAGATAATTGGTCTGGTCGGCGTCGCAGGCGAGAACCGCGCCCTCGGCGAGGGGACCGGCCACGAAAAGCCGTATCGCCTTGAAATCATAGGCCGCCATGTCGCGTGTTTCCTCCTCGGCCGGGCCGGCGGCCCGGCATGGGCTGCGCGCCGGCGGTGGAGGAAGACCCGTCCCGACCGTCGGTCACATTGCCACGATGCTGACCGATTGATATGTAACCAAGCGATTTCACTCAACCTCGCTCGCTCTGCGGACGTGTTCAGGGGCCGAACGATGTACCGTCCTTACGCGATGAAGACTGCCCTGGCAGCCCTGGCTCTCACCGCCGTCGTGGCGGGCGGCGAGGTGCGCGCCAACGAGATCTGCCAGGCCGAGTTCCAGCCGCTGATCACGGCGCACCAGGAAGTCATGAAGCAGACCCAGGCGGCGATCCCGCGCGGCCGTCCATCGAGCTTCGAGCAGGCCAAGGCCAATGCCCAGCGCGCCTGCGCCGCGCTCACCACGGCCCAGGCCTCGTTCCGCCGGCTTCAGCAGTGGATGACCACGAACGCCGAATTCTGCCGCTTGCCCGAGCAGATCATGAATGACGTCAACACCGGCGTCGCCAACATCACCCGCAACCGCACCCAGGCCTGCAACGGCGTCGCCCAGCTCGAGCGCCAGCGTCGCCAGGCGGAGGCCGGTGGCGGCAATCCCTTCGCGCCCAATGCGGGCCGCCGCCCGCAGCTCGACCTGCGCACCCCCGGCGCGCTCTGATCCGGCGATGACCGCCGCGGACGGACGCGTCGCCGACGCCGTTCGGGGCTCCTGGGTCGACACCCACGCGCCCCTCGCCTGGCGGCCCTATCTGAGGCTCGCCCGCGCCGACCGTCCGATCGGCTCCTGGCTCCTGCTCCTCCCCTGCTGGTGGTCGGCGGCCTTCGCCGCGCTCGCGGCGGGCCAGCCCCTGCCGAACCTCTGGCACATGCTGCTCTTCGCCGTCGGCGCCGTGGCGATGCGCGGCGCGGGTTGCACCTACAACGACCTCGTCGACCGCGACATCGACGCCCTCGTCGAGCGCACCCGCTCCCGGCCGCTGCCCTCCGGCCAGGTCACCAGCCGTCAGGCCAAGATCTTCCTCGCCGCGCAGATCGGGCTCGGCGCTTGCGTGTTGCTGGCGCTCTGGCAGCCCTTCGCCTGGGCGGTCGGCATCGCCTCGCTGGCGGTGGTCGCCATCTACCCCTTCATGAAGCGCATCACCTCGTGGCCGCAGTCGGTGCTCGGCCTCGCCTTCTCATGGGGCGCGCTGATGGGCTGGGCGGCGGCCTTCGGCCGGCTCGACGCTCCCGCGCTCCTGCTCTACGCCGGCTCCATCCTCTGGGTGATCGGCTACGACACGATCTACGCGCACCAGGACCGCGAGGACGACGCCATCGTCGGTGTCAGATCGACGGCGCTGCTCTTCGGCGAGAAAACTCCGCTCTACCTGTCGCTGTTCTATGTCGCGGCGGTGGCGCTCTTCGGCGCGGCGCTGTGGAGCCTCGCGGCCCCACCGCTCGCCTGGCTCGGCCTCGCCCTCTTCGCCGCCCACCTCGCCTGGCAGGTCCGCTCGCTCGACATAGCCGATCCCGACCTCTGCCTCCGCCTGTTCAAGTCGAACCGCGACGCGGGGCTCCTTTTCCTCGCCGGGCTGATGGCGGCTGCGCTCCTTCGCGCCCTCAGCTGACCTTGCCGTGCAGGGACCCGACGATCTCCGCCACCACAGCGTCGGCGGGGTCGCCGGAGGCCGACAGGCCGGCGATCACGCCCTCCACGTCGGCGGACGGGCGGTTCTGACTCATCTTCAGCTTGGCGTCGAAGGACGACACCGCGAACTGCATGCCGACGATCGCCCGCATCTGCATGGCGAGGAAATCGTCCGGCGCGTCGCTCATCGCCCACGGATGGTCGCGTCCGGCCTCGTGGCGGTCGGTCAGGTCGGCAAGGTTCTGCCGCAGGAAATCCGGCTCCGCCGGCCAGGTCACCCGGCCGCGCACATGGACGCTGGCATAGTTCCACGTCGGGACGACCTTGGCCGTCTCCTTCTTCGTCGCATACCACGATGGCGTCACGTAGGCCTGCGGCCCGCTGAAGACGAGCAGGGCTTCAGACCCCGCTTCCGTGTTCTGCCAGTGCGGATTGGCCCTGGCGATATGGCCGAAGAAGGCGGCGCCGCCCTCGCCGTCCTGCTTCAGGATCACCGGCAGGTGCGTGGCGAACAGGCCGTCGCGGCCGTGGGTCACCAGGAGAGCGAAGGGGTGGGCCCGGCAGAAGGCCATGACCTCGGCCTCCTCGCCCATCCGGAACAGGGGCGGCACGTACATCGCGGAACCCTCGGGGCGGAACGAGAACGGCCGGGACGATAGGGTCATCGTCCCGGCCGGTCCAATCAACGGTGCTCATGGGGCGCATGTGCCCCGATGATCAGGCGGCGCGCACCTCGGTGACGAAGGCCTTCAGCGCCTGGTCGATGCTGGAGGAGCAGCCGGCGAGGCGGCGGCTCGCCTCGGTGACCTCCGCCGCCGACCGCCCGGTGCCGGCGGCGGCGCCGCTGACGTCCAGGATGGAGCGGCGCGCGAGGTCCGCCTGGCTGTTCGCCTCCGCGATCGCCCGCGAGATCTCGGAGGTCGAGGACTGCTGCTGGTCGACCGCGGCGGCAATGGCCGTGGTGATGTGGTCCATGGAGCCGATGGTCTCGGTGATGACGCCGATGGCCTGGACCGTCGCATTGGTGGCGGCCTGCATGCGGCCGACCTGCGAGGCGATCTCGTCGGTGGCCTTGGCGGTCTGGCCGGCGAGCTGCTTCACCTCCGCGGCGACGACGGCGAAGCCCTTGCCGGCCTCGCCGGCGCGGGCGGCTTCGATCGTGGCGTTGAGGGCGAGCAGGTTGGTCTGTTCGGCGACGGCGTTGATGAGGCTGATGACCTCGCCGATCTTGCGTGCGGCGCCGTCCAGCTCGGCGACCCGCGAGCCGGTCTCGCCGGCTTCCTTCACCGCCCGTCCGGCCACCTCGGAAGAAGCCGACACCTGTCGGCCGATCTCGGTGATGGAGGCCGCGAGCTGATGGGCGGCGCTCGCCACGGCGTTCATGTTGGCGGTCGCCCGGTCCGTGGCGTCGGAGGCGTTGCTCACCCGGCCGGCCATGGCCTCGGAGGTCGAGGTCAGGGTCGCGGCGCTGGTGTCGAGCCCGCTCACCGCGGCGTCCGCATCGGTGATGCGGGCGGCCATGGTCTTTTCGTAGCTGACGATGGCGGCTTCCAGGCGGCGGCCACGGTCGGCGCGGGCCTCGACCTCGGCCAGCCGGTCGGCCTCCGCAGCCTTTGCCTGGCGTGCGTTGTCGCGCAGCACGATCAGGGCGCGGGTCAGGTCACCGATCTCGTCGGCGCGCGTCGGGGCTGCGATGGGGGCGTCGAGGTCGCCTGCGGCCACCCGCTCGAGCGATGCTGTCGCGGCCACCAGCGGCTTCACCGCCCGGCGCACCACGAAGGCGGCGAGCCCGCCGAGCACCACGACGATTGCCAGCAGCGAACCGATCATGCCGTAGAGGGTCTGGCGCGCCTGGGCGTGGAGCTGCTCGGTGGGAATGCCCACGAACAGCACGCCGATCACCTTGCCGGCCGAGTCGAGGATGGGCTGATAGGCGGTGTAGAATGAACGGCCGAACAGCGTCGCCGGACCGTAGTAGGGCTGGCTGGCCTTCAGCGGGGTCTGCGCCGGATGATCGGGGGCGAGCGCCGTGCCGACCGCCCGGTCGCCGTTCTCCTTCTTAACGTTGGTGGTGCGGCGCACGAAGACGCCCCTGTCGTCGGTGACGAAGATGGTGGCGACACCCCCCACCGCCTGGATCGTCCGGTCGACGATGCTGTGGTCCGCGAAGGTGGGCATGGTGCCGGCGCGCATGTCGGAAACCCGCTCTCCGGCGACGGTGAAGCGGCTGTCGGCGTGGTTCGAGGCGAAGAGGACCGCCAGCGTGCGCAGGTTGGTCTGCGCGTCGCGCAGCGCGGTCGCCTCGTTCCGTGATTGGATCAGGGACCAGCCGGCGACGACCGTCACGATCGCGGTGACGGCGAGCAGGAAGATGACGAAACCGACCGACTTGCCGCCGATCTTGAGGCTGGGAATGCGGGCAGACATGGGGGAGCTGTCCTCTGGATTGACTGGTTCCAGAGTAGGCGGCCCCGCGGTTAAAATAGGATCAACATCCCCGCGATGTGGTTCAATTTCGCACGCTCGGGCCGCGAATAGTCGCCGGTCAGGCCCTGTGTAGCATGGCGCGGGCGTCGCGGCTGTCCTGGTCCATCTGGACGATCAACGCGTCGAGGGAGTCAAATTTGGCCTCCGGCCGGATGAAACCTGCGAAGACGATGTCGAGGTCGCGGTCGTAGAGGCTTTCGGCGAGATCGAAGACATGGACCTCCAGCAGAGGCGCGCCGTTGTCGAAGGTCGGGCGGCGGCCGAAGCTCGCGACACCGTCCAGCCAGCGCCCGTCGAGGCCGACCTTGACGGCGTAGATGCCGTGCTTCAGGCCGCAGGCCGGGTCGAGCTTCAGGTTGGCGGTGGGATAGCCCAGCTCCCGTCCGCGCTTCTCGCCGTGGATGACGGTCGAGGTGACGAACCAGGCGTGCCCGAGCTGCGCATTGGCAGCCTCGACCTCACCGGCCGCGAGCGCGTCGCGGATGGCGGATGACGAGATCGTCGTGCCGCCGCTGTCGAGCGCCGCCACCTGCGTCACGCCGAAGCCCTTGGCAGCGCCGGCCTGCCGGAGGGTCTCCGCGCTGCCGGCGCGCCGCGCCCCGTAATGGAAGTCACGGCCGACGACGACGTCGGACGCGCCGAGCCAGTCGACCAGCAAGTCGTCCTCGAAGGCGTCCGCCGACGTCTCCGCGAGGGTGCGGTCGAAGGGGAGGACGGCGAGGGCGTCGATCCCGAGGCCCGCCAGCAGCCGCGCCTTTCCGCTGGCGCTGCTCAGGCGAAACAACGGCACGTCCGGCTGGAAATAGGCGCGCGGATGGGGCTCGAAGGTCATGGCGACGACCGGGCGACCGGCCGCGGCCGCGCGCGTGCGCGCCGCCGCGACCACGTGCTTGTGACCCAGGTGCACGCCGTCGAAATTGCCGATCGCAACGACTGCGCCGCGCAGGGCTGCGGGCACCGCCGTGTCGCGGGCCAGGACCGGAAAGGAGGCGGCCGGCCTTGGCGGCGGCAGGATCAGGGGCATGGTGCGAGCAGGCTTCGACGGGGTGGGCAATGGCGGGGCGGACCCTGCCGACGGCGGCACGGCCCGTCAAGCAGCCTCTTCGGCCTCAGGCCGCCGCCTCCAGCTCCGTGCGCGAGGGAACGCGCACCCAGGCCTCCCCCTCGAGGACCACCGCCGCGTCCACTGCGCATTCGCAGGCGAGCCGCGCCCGCTGGCGCTCCGGGATCAGCTCCGCCACCTCGACATGGACCCGCACCACGTCGCCGATCTTCACCGGCGCCTTGAAGTTCAGGGTCTGCGAGAGATAGACGGCGCCCGGGCCGGGCAGGCGGGTGCCGATCACCGCCGAGATCAGGCTGGCGGTGTAGAGACCGTGGGCGATGCGCTGGCCGAAGCGCGTCTTCGAGGCATAGACGTCGCAGAGGTGGATGGGGTTCTGGTCGCCCGAAATGTCGGCAAAGCCGACGATGTCCTGGTCGGTGACGGTCTTCATGACCAGTTCGGACTGTCCGACGGTCAGATCCTCGTAGGCCAGGGACCGGATGGAGCGGATCGGCATGGGGGGACACCTCCTGCGGGGGGCGCAACCTTCACCACGGTTATGATGCAGCGCAATAGGACAATCTGCTGACGGCGCGGTGGTTCCCCGGTGGGGGGAGAAGTCCCTGTGGGCAAGCGCCGAGGAGCGCTTCCGCGCCATGGAAATGCGAGACGAATCAGCATGCCGCATTGCATTCTCGCGGTGGAGCAACAGCCAGCGGATCACATTCGGCTCAACATGGCCCGACCGGGTTCCTACTTCATCGCACTCTGCATGGTGGCGATCGCCGCATCGGCCTCCGTCCTCGCCTTCACCGTAGCCGCGGTCGAGGCGGGGACGGCCGCGGCCGTCGGGCTGGGCGCGCTCCTCGCCATGGTCATCGGCCATTTCGGCGGCCAGATCGGCGCTGACCGGACCGCGACGGAGGCGCGTCTCGCCGAGCTCACCCGCACGAGCGGTGAGGCCGCGCGCAGCCTCGCCGAGCTGACCCAGCGCATCGAGCGCTTCGAGGCCCTGGCGCTGGAGCGGGCGCGCGCCCTCGCCGATCCCCTGGCCGAGGAGGTCGGCGAGCTCGGCGCCCTCGTCAAGCAGTTCGCCGAAACCCTCGAGATCCATGAGGCCGCGATCCTCCAGGTGACGAGCCCCGTTGCCGCCGTCGCGTCGCAGCCTTCGGTGGCGATGCCCTTGGCCGGGCCCGCCGTCGCCGCGCCTGTCCAGCGCGAGGCGCCGCCCCCGCCGCCGCCCGTCCAGGTGCTGCAGCGGCAGGCCGCCCAGCTTCGCCGCCAGGCCGAGCCGCGCCAGGCGGCCGCCGACCTGCCGGAGATCTTCGAGGGCATGACCCGGGCCGACGCCATCGCCGCGATCGACGAGGCGATCTCGGCCAAGCGCTACGAGCTCTTCCTGCAGCCCATCGTCACCCTGCCGCAGCGCAAGGTGCGCTCCTATCAGGCCTCGGTGCGCCTGCGTACCGCCGAGGGCCAGGTCCTGCTGCCGCATGACTACCGCGCCCTCGCCGACGACGCCGGCCTGATGCCTGGCCTTGACGCGGAGGTGCTCGGCCGCTGCGTGCAGATCGTCCGCCGCCTGACCGCCCGCAACCGCGACGTCGGCCTCGTCTGCGACGTCTCCGGATCGGCCTTGGCGGACGCCGCCTTCGCCACCGAGCTGATCGCCTCGCTGGAGGCCTCGCGCGCCATCGCCGGCTCGCTCGTCCTCGGCTTCACCCAGGCGACCGTGCGCGCCATGAGCGCCCTCGACGTCGAGACCCTTCGCAGCCTCAGCGACAAGGGCTTCCGATTCGCCATGGACGGCGTGCGCGACCTGCGCATCGAGCCGCGCGACCTCGCCGACAAGGGTTTCCGCCTCGTCAAGGTGCCAGCCTCCCTGATGATCGCCCGCTCCGCCGAGACCGGCGCCGCCATCCACGTCGCCGACCTGTCGGGCCTCTTCCTGCGCTACGGCATCGATATCGTGGTGGAGGACGTGGAGACCGAGGCGGTGGTGGTCGACCTTCTCGATTACGACGTGAAGCTCGCCCAGGGCGCTCTGTTCTCGCTGCCGCGTCCGGTGCGGGCCGAGGTCATGTCGTCCGCCGAACCGGCCTCCGCCGCTCCCGCTGCCGCCGCCGCGCCGCCTGCCGCCCGGG
>NZ_JBQVQL010000117.1:0-11939 GCF_052440005.1 Phreatobacter sp. | reverse complement strand
CTGGTAGGGCGTGCCGTGGCCGTATTCCAGGTGTCCGCGGCCGATGATGCCGACGACGAGGGCGGCGGTGCCGTCGCCGAGCGCGCGGGCGATGTTGCAGGCGAAGGCGCGGTCCCAGGTCTGCTGCGCGCGCACGAAGCGGTCGAAGGCGGGATCCTCGGGCGAGGTCACGGGGTCGCGCGCGCGGCCGCCCGCGCCTGTCAGCGCGAACAGCCAGCGGCGATAGGCCGGCGTGGCGGGAGCCGCCGGCGTCAGCCCGTCGCGCTCCGCCTCCGGGATCGCGTCCCAGCCCTCCTTGCCCACGCGCGTGACGAGCGGGCGGTGGCAGTTGAGCGCCAGCATGGGCACGCGCGCCTGCCGGCAGAAATGGAACAACGGCAGGTAGATCTCGGCCGGAAAGCCCCAGACCCTCTCCCACTCGCTCTGCGCGAGGAAGGCGGCGGTCGACAGCTGCCCGTCCACCCAGCGGTCGAGCACAGGCTGCAAGCGGCGGGGGAACATCTCGAAGCCGACGGCGAGGCGCGGCTGGAGCTGGTGCAGCGCCGCGACCACGTGCATCTGCCAGCGATGGATTTCCGCGACGTCGTGGGTCTCGCCGAGCAGCACGGCCTGCCGCCCCGCCATCGCCTGCATCAGCGCCCGTCCGTCGAGGATCGTGCCGGAAGCGGGATCGCACCATGTGGCGCGCGGGTGGGGGTGGTGGAGGGCCATCGAACTCACCATGCGAGATCGACGGCTTCTGTCGAGAATTCCTGACGGCGTCAATCAGCTTTGGCGGTCACCTGCCGGGGTGGAGCGACGGGGGCACGACGACCCCCGTCCTTCCGGAGGTCCTCAGGCGGCGCGGAAGCGCACTAGGAAGTCGTTGAGCTCGGTGCGGAGCTGTCCGGCCTGCGTGGACAGCTGCTGGGCGGAGGACAGGACCTGGCTGGCGGCCGCGCCGGTATCGCCGACGGCCGCGGAGACGCCGCTGATGTTGGAGGTGATCTCCGCAGCGCCGGCCGAGGCCTGCTGCACGTTGCGGGCGATCTCCCCCGTCGCGGCCGTCTGCTGCTCGACGGCGGCGGCGATCTCGGTCGCGACAGAGTCCATCCGGCGGATCGTCCCGGCGATGGCGTCGATCGAGGCGGCCGAGGTGCTGGTGGCGTCCTGGATGGCGGCGATCTGCTTGGAGATCTCTGTGGTGGCCTTGGCCGTCTGGTCGGCAAGGCCCTTCACCTCGGCCGCGACGACCGCGAAGCCCTTGCCGGCCTCGCCGGCCCGCGCCGCCTCGATGGTGGCGTTGAGGGCGAGGAGGTTGGTCTGGGCCGCGACACCGCTGATCAGCTCGACGATCTCGCCGATCTTCTGGACCTTCACGGCGAGGTCCTGCACCTGGCTGGCCGACTCGTTGGCGCCCTCGACGGCGATGGCCGACATCTGGGCCGACTGCGAGACCTGCGTCGCGATCTCCCGGACCGAAGCGGCGAGCTCCTCGGTGGCGGAAGCCACGGTCTGGATGTTGCCGGCGCTCTGCTCGGAAGCCGCCGCGACGGCGTTGGACTGGGCTCCCGACTCGGCGGCGGAACTCGACAGGGTGGTGGCCGCCGACTTCAGCTGCTCGGCGGAGGACGAGACCGCCTGGACGACGGACCCCACGGCGCGCTCGAACTCGCCGGCGAGGCGGTCGAGGAGAGCCCGCTTCTCGGCTTCCGCACGCGCCTCCTGCTCGGCCTGCTCGCGCCGCAGGCGCTCGGCCTCGAGGCCGTTGGCCTTGAAGATCTCGGCCGAGCGGGCGATGTCGCCCACCTCGTCCTTCCGGTCCGCGCCGGCGATGGCGATCTCGAAACGACCGCGGGAAAGCTCTTCGAGCTGGCCGGCCAGCGTCTTAACCGGCACGGCGATACCCGTGCGGCCGATGAGGAAGCCGGCGCCGACGCCGAGGACCAGGCCGGTGCCCGCGAGGATCATCAGGAGCCAAGACATGGAGGTCTCGGTCGCCTTCAGGGACTTCTTGAGGTTGCCGGCGCGCTCCAGCATCAGCGCCGTGAGCTTCTGCGCCTCGCGGCGGGCTTCCATGAAGGTCGGACGGCCCTCGGTCACCATGCGGGCCAGCGTCCGCTGCTGGTCCTGCGTCGCCTCGCCCTGAATGGAGCCCGCGAACTGCAGTGTCTTCTCTTCGAGGGCAAAGTAACGGCCGAGCGCTGCTTCCGCCGCGTTGGAAGCGCTGATCACCTCGGGCGCGGTACTGCCGCGAATGATGGCGAGGTTGTCGGCGATGGCGCGACGCTGGGCAGCGACGGTCGCGCTGTTGTCGCGAATGACCTCGGGGGTCGGATTGATGGCGATCGCCGCTTCCGCGCGGGCGATGTAGGACACGGCCGAGGTGATGCGTGAGGAGGCCGTCGCGCGTTCGCCCGCCAGGATGCCGCGGTCGGCGTCGT
Organism: Phreatobacter sp.; assembly: GCF_052440005.1. GTDB lineage: Bacteria > Pseudomonadota > Alphaproteobacteria > Rhizobiales > Phreatobacteraceae > Phreatobacter. Next base: position 9,516 of record NZ_JBQVQL010000117.1, on the reverse strand, counting down.
GGGCGACGCTCGACAGCGCGTACATGCCGATGCCTGCGATGGCTAGTGCGAGCACGTTCAGCGTGAGCACGAGCGCCATGATCTTGGGGGTGATGCGCAGATTGGCGAGAAAGGACAAGGCGGCCTCCTGGGACTTTGACCCTGGGTTACGCCTATCCCGTTTCCATGCCGTTAAATTGTCTGCGAATGAATGTTAAATTGTCATTTATTGTGCAGCGCCACGCGGCCTTTGGGCGCTCCGGATGAGGCTACCGTCCCGTCTGCGGCCGGAAAAGCCGGCCTTTCTCGGCGAGCAGCACCATGGCGAGCGCCCCGAGGCCGCAGGCGCCGAAGCCGAGCACGATGGGCAGCGCCGTTCCGTTGAAGTGCTGGCCGATCCAGAATCCGATGAGGGCCCCGCCCACCGTCGACACGAAGCCCTGGACGGAGGAGGCGGTTCCCGCGACGTGGCCGAGTGGATCCATGGCGAGCGCGCCGAAGTTCGACGCCATCAGTCCGAAGAAGAACATCGTCACGCACTGGAACAGGGTGAAGGTCCACAGCGTCTCGTAGCCCGCCAGCGCCACCGAGCCGTGGATGAGCGTCGCGGCGAGATAGCCGATGAGTGCGGTGTGCGACACCCGCCGCATGCCGAAGCGCTCGACGATGCGGGAATTGAGGAAGGAGGCGATCGCCATGAAGCCGGCGATCACCGCGAAGACGATGGTGAAGATGTCGCTGGCGCGGAACACGTCCTCGAAGAGCTGCTGCGAGGCGTTGATGAAGCCGAACAGGCTGCCGATGACGAAGGTCATGGCGAGCATGTAGCCGACCGACTGGCGGGTGGTCAGGCAGATCCGGAACGCGTTGAGGATGGGACCGATGGCGATGGGCGTGCGGTCGTCGGGATGCAGCGTCTCGGGCAGCTTGCGCGCCACCCACAGCGCCACGACCACACCGAACAGCCCCAACAGCGCGAAGATCCAGCGCCACGGCGCGACGAGAATGATGACTTGGCCGATCGACGGGGCGAGGATCGGCACGGCGAGGAAGACGATGAAGGCGAGCGACATGACCCGCGCCATCTGCCGCCCGGAGAACGTGTCGCGGACGATGGAGACGGCGAGCACGCGCGAGGCGGCCGCCCCGATGCCCTGCACCACGCGGGCCGTCATCATCGCCTCGAAGCTGGTGGCGAAGGTCGCGCCCAGGCTGCCGAGGACGTAGATCGCCAGCCCGATGAGCAGCACGCGCCGGCGGCCGAAGCGGTCGGCGAGCGTGCCGTAGATGATCTGCGCCGCGCCGAAGCCGAGCAGGTAGGAGGTGACGACCCACTGCCGGTCGTTGGGCGAGACGATGCCGAGCGTCTCGCCGATCTCCGGCAGCGCCGGCAGCATGGAATCGATGGCGAGGGCATTGGTCGCCATGAGGGCCGCGATCATGGCGACGAACTGGCGGAAGCCCAGCCCCGGATAGGGTGTCGTGGCGGGCGGGGACATGGCGGTCATGGCTGCTTCTGCGATACGGGACATCGCCGCGATGCGACGACGACGGCAATCGGGAGTGAGTCCCTGACCTAGTACGTGTCATGCGACGGCACTATTGATTTTGCTGTGATGCAGCATCCCGGAGACGCGCCGGCTTGCGGCCGGGCATGGCGAGCCGCTAGCATCGCTGCAACTGACACGGTCGGCCGACGCGCGCTGTCCTGGACATCAGGCGGCGTCACGGACCACCGGAGATGTCGAGAACACATGAGGAAATGCATCAGATGATCACCCGCCGTACGACGCTCGCCGGTCTCGCCGGAGTCCTGGCCGCCCCCGCCATCCGCACCGCCTCCGCGCAGGGCGCCTGGCCGACGCGGCCGGTGCGCATGATCGTGCCCTTCCCGCCGGGTGGCTCCACCGACGTGCTCTCCCGCGTCATCGCCGAGAACCTGTCGAAGGAGCTCGGCCAGACCGTCGTCATCGAGAACCGGCCGGGATCGGCGGGCAATGTCGGCGTCAACGCCGTGGCCAAGGCCGAGCCCGACGGCTACACGATCGGCGTCTCGACCATCGGGCCGCTGTCGGCCCACATCGAGCTCTACCGCAACCTGCCCTTCAATCCGCTGACCGACTTCACCTACATCGCGGACATCTACGAGATCCCGAACGTCCTCGTGGTCAATCCGCAGACGCCGGTCTCGACCGTCCAGGAGTTCATCGCCTGGGTGAAGGCCAAGGGTGAGGGCAAGGCCTCCTACGGCACGCCGGGCCTCGGCACGACGGCTCATCTGTCGACCGAGTTCCTGTCGCGAAAGGTCGGCATGCAGCCGCTCCACGTGCCCTATCGCACCGGCGCCGTCGCCGTGCAGGACCTCATCGCCGGCCGCATCGACTTCATGTTCGACAACCTGCCGACCATCATCGGGCAGATCCAGGGCAAGACGATCAAGGCGATCGCCGTCTCCACCGCCAAGCGCTGGCCGGGCCTGCCCGAGGTCCCGACCATGATCGAGGGTGGCGTCGCCGATTTCGACGTGACCTCGTGGTCCGGCATGATCGCGCCGAAGGGGCTGCCGGACGCCATCACCAAGAAGCTGGTCGATGCCCACATCAAGATCGGCCAGGACCCGGCCTTCGTGAAGCGCTTCCAGGAGCTCGGCGCCCTCGCCACCATGAAGGGCCCGGACGTGCTGAAGGCCCGCATGGCGACGGAAATCCCGCGCTGGGCCGAGGTGGTGCGCGCCGCCGGCGCCAAGGTGGAGTGACGGCCGAAACCTCGGCCCGTTGGGTGGAGACTTCCATGGCCGGGCATCGTCCCGGCCATGATTGTTTTGGCGGCCGAGATGGGTGGCCTCATGGCGCGCCCCTCCCGACCGGCCAAGTTGCAGCGACAGATGAAATGGCGTTTCATTCCGGAAAGAGCATTCCGGAGGAAACCTGCCCATGACCCGCGCCAGCCGCCGTACCGTCCTCGCAAGCCTCGGGGGCGTCGCGGCAGCCTCCATCCTGCCGGCGAGGGCCCAGGCCTTCCCCTCCAAGCGCGTCACGCTCGTGGTGCCCTTTCCCCCGGGTGGCCCGGTGGACCTGACGGCTCGCCAGATCGGCCAGAAGATCTCGGAATACTGGAACCAGACCGTCATCATCGAGAACCGGCCCGGCGCCGACGCGGTGATCGGCGCCCAGGCGGTGCAGCGTGCCGATCCCGACGGCCACACGCTTCTGGTCTGCGCCATCCACCACTCGGTCCATCCGAGCCTGAAGGCGAGCCTGCCCTACAATTTCCTCGAGGAGTTCGTGCCGGTGAGCGGGGCGGGCATCTTCCCGATCATCGTCTGCGCCCATCCGTCCCTGCCGGTGCAGACGGTCGGCGAGCTCGCCGCCTATGCCAAGGCCAATCCCGGCAAGCTCGCCTATGGCTCGGCCGGTGTCGGCGGCGGCACCCACCTCGCCGGCGAGCTGTTCAAGAGCATGACCGGCGCGGACATGCTGCACGTCGCCCACCGCGGCAGTGCCCCGGCCATGAGCAGCCTCCTCGGCAACCACGTCCAGCTGATGTTCGCGGACGGACCGACCGCCGTGCCGCAGGTTCAGGCGAAGACGGTCAAGGCGCTCGGCATCAGCCCGGCCCGGCTGTCCATCCTCCCCGACATCCCGACCATGCCGGAGGCGGGGCTTCCCGGTTACGAGGCCTATTCCTGGTCGGGCATCGTGGCGCCGAAGGGCACGCCGGCCGACGCCGTCGCGGCGCTGAACAGCGCCATGACGCGGGCGCTGAGAGAGCCGGAGACCATCGAGAAGTTCGAGAAGTTCGGGGCCCAGCCGGCGCCGCAGACCGTCGCCCAGTTCGGCGCCTTCCTGAAAGCCGAGACGGAGAAATGGGCAAAGGTCGTCGCCGACGCTAAGATCCCGAAGACCTGAAACGCCCCAGCGCCGGTTCCGGCGAGACGGAGCCGGCCATGACGCAGCCCATCGCGACGACGACACTTCCCGGCGGCGTGGCCCTGCCCGCGCTCGGGCAGGGGACGTGGACCATCGCCGACCGCCCCGCGCGGCGCGCGGCCGCCGTCGCGGCGCTGCAGGCCGGCCTCGACGCCGGCATGACCCTCGTCGACACGGCCGAGATGTACGGCGAGGGCGCCTCGGAGGAGCTGATCGGCGAGGCGATCGCCGGCCGGCGCGACGAGGTGTTCCTCGTCTCCAAGGTCTATCCGCACAATGCCGGGCGCCGCAGCGCGGTCGCGGCCTGCGAGGCCTCGCTCCGCCGGCTCGGCACCGACCGGCTCGACCTCTATCTCCTCCACTGGCGCGGCGGGATTCCGCTCGCCGAGACGGTCGAGGTCTTCGAGCGGCTGGTGGCGGCGGGCAAGATCCGCCGCTGGGGCGTGTCGAACTTCGACGTGGACGACATGGAGGAGCTCCTCGCCGCCGGCGGCGAGGCGGTCGCCGTCAACCAGGTGCTCTACAATTGCGGCCGCCGCGGCATCGAGTTCGACCTCATCCCCTGGCAGGCCGCGCGCGGCATCCCGGTCATGGCCTATTCGCCCATCGAGCAGGGCCGGCTGCCGCGCCATCCCGCGCTCGCCGCCATCGCCGCACGTCACCCCGGCGCCACGGCGGCGCAGGTGGCGCTGGCCTTCACGCTCCGCCGCGGGGGCGTCGTCGCCATTCCGCAGATGAGCACGCCGGCCCACGTGGCGGAGAACCGCCCGGCCGCCGACCTCCTGCTGACGGCTGACGATCTCGCCGAGATCGACCGCGCCTTCCCGCCGCCCGCACGCAAGCGACCGCTGGACATGCTCTGACGGGCCTTACCCCCGGCCGGGTTCGTCCTCGTCCTCGCCCTCGTTCTCCACGACCGGAATGGCGTAGGCGCCCTTCAGCCAGCGGTTGAGGTCGACGTCGGCGCAGCGCTTCGAGCAGAAGGGCTTGAATCGCACCAGGGCGGGCTTGCCGCAGATGCGGCAGGGCTTCGGCGGATCGACCAGGCGGTCGTTGTCGTTCTCGGCGTTCATGGGCGGGGTCATGGCACGGGACGGGGCTGCGAGGGAAGGGTGGCGTTCTCCCCCAGAACACCCCTCAGCCCTTGGCGATCCAGCCGAGGGTGACGGGATAGCCGGTCGCCCCGATCAGCCCGACCGCCTCGGCCAGCGGCAGGCCCACCACATTGGTGTAGGAGCCGACCAGCGATACGACGAAGGCCCCGGCAATGCCCTGGATGGCGTAGCCGCCCGCCTTGCCGCGCCATTCGCCGGCGCCGAGATAGGCGTCGATCTCGTCCTTCGACAGACGCTTGAAGCGCACCCGCGTCTCCACCAGCTTGGTGGTGACGCGGCCCGCCTGGTCGACGCGGCAGAGGCCAGTATAGACCCGGTGGGCGCGGCCCGAGAGCAGGCGGATGCAGGCGGCGGCCTCCTCGATCGTCTCCGCCTTCGGCAGGATGCGCCGGCCGACGCAGACGACGGTATCGGCGGCGAGGATCACCGATCCCGCCCAGTCCGCGTCGTCGCGGATACGGCGGGCGGCCTCCGAGGCCTTCTCGCGCGCGAGGCGCAGGGCGAGCTTGCGCGGGCTCTCGCGCGGCCAGGGCGTCTCGTCGATCTCGGCGGGCACCAGCGTGTCCGGCTCGATGCCGGCCTGTTGCAGCAGCGCGAGCCGCCGCGGCGAGGCCGAGGCGAGGATCAGTTTCGGGCGGCCGGGGACGGGTGTGGGGGCCATGGGCGCCTTGATGAGGAGGTGCGTGCGCGGGAGGATCGGCCCGTTCGCTTAGCCCATGCGACGGGGCTTGTGAACTCGCAGGTACCCAAGAGGCGCGTCCGGCGCCCTCCCACCCCCTCCTTCGTCCTGTTGGATTTCGCGCCGCAGCACGGCATAGACTGCCGCCGGAGCCAGGGGAGCCGCGCCATGCCCAAGACCAATCCGGGACGATTCTTCGAGGACTTCCGCCTCGGCGACAGGCTGGTCCACGCGACGCCGCGCACCGTCACCACGGGCGACGCCGCCCTCTACACCGCGCTCTACGGCACCCGCTTTGCGGTCCAGTCCTCCGACGCCTTCGCCAGGGCCATCGGCTATCCGAAAAGCCCCATCGACGACCTCCTCGTCTTCCACGTCGTCTTCGGCAAGACCGTGCCCGACGTCTCGCTCAACGCCGTCGCCAATCTCGGCTATGCCGGCTGCCGCTTCCTTGCCCCCGTCTATCCCGGCGACACGCTCTCCACGGTGTCCGAGGTCATCGGACTGAAGGAGAACTCCAACCGCAAGACCGGCGTCGTCTATGTCCGCTCGGTCGGCACCAACCAGCACGGCGACGATGTGCTCGACTATGTGCGCTGGGTGATGGTGCGCAAGCGCGACGAGGCCGCCGCCGCCCCGCCCGAGCACGTGCCGGCCCTGCCGAAGGCGCTGGAGCCCGACCAGCTCGGCGACGCCTGCCCGCTCATCGACCCGGAGGACTGGGACACGGCGCTCTCGGGCCAGCGTCACCGGCTCTCCGACTACGTGGTCGGCGAGACCATCGACCATGTCGACGGCACGACCGTGGAGGAGGCCGAGCACATGATGGCGACGCGCCTCTACCAGAACACGGCCAAGGTCCATTTCAACCAGTTCACCGAGGGCCAGGGCCGCTTCGGCCGCCGGCTCATCTATGGCGGCCATGTCATCTCCATCGCCCGTGCGCTCTCCTTCAACGGGCTCGCCAACTGCTTCCAGATCGCCGCGATCAACGGTGGCCGGCATGTCGCGCCGCTCTTTGCCGGCAACACCGTCTTCGCCTGGTCCCAGATCCTCGGCGTCGAGGAGCTGCCCGGCCGCGACGACGTCGGCGCCCTGCGCATCCGCACCATCGCCACCAAGGACCGGCCCTGCACCGACTATCCGCTGAAGGCCGGCGACGACTACGACCCTGCCGTCATCCTCGATCTCGACTACTGGGCGCTGATCCCGCGCTAGAGTTCGGCGGTCCTCGCCCGTCACGGGGAAGACGACCCGCCCTCGGTGACAGGGTGGGCGGGCCTGGCCTAGAAACAGGACGGACCCCGAGCGTCAGGCTTGCTGCACCATGGATATCTTCGAACGACTGAAGGCCGCCGCGGTCGCCGACTGGCACGCCTATGTGGACCATGATTTCGTCCGCAGGCTCGGCGCGGGAACACTCCCTGAGGCCGCGTTCCGGACCTATCTGGTCCAGGACTACCTGTTCCTCATCCAGTTCGCCCGCGCCTATGCCCTGGCGAGCTACAAGAGCCGCACGCTCGCCGATATCCGCGCCTCCCAGGCAGGCCTTGCCGCCATTCTCGCGGAGACGGACCTCCACGTCCGGCTCTGCGGTCGCTGGGGTCTGACGCCCGCCGAGATCGAGGCGGCGCCGGAGCATCAGGCGACCGTCGCCTACACCCGCTTCGTTCTCGATTGCGGTGCCGCCGGCGATCTTCTCGACCTGCATGTGGCCCTCGCGCCCTGCGTCGTGGGTTATGCGGAGATCGGAAGGGCCCTGGCCGCGCAGGGGCCTGCGGCACTCGGCGCCAATCCCTATGGCGAGTGGATCCGTGAATATGCCAGCGACGGCTATCAGGAGGTCGCGGCCGCCGCGCGTCGCCACCTCGACGACCTCGCGGCGCGGTCGATGACGGAGCGGCGCTTTGCCGAACTGGCAGGGCTTTTCGCCAAGGCCTCCCGGCTCGAGGCGGATTTCTGGCAGATGGGCCTCGACGCCACCTGAGGCGCGCCGTTGCGGCGCGCGAGGTTGACCTCGCCTCCCGTTTCGTCATGTTACGGAGCAGGGCCGATCCAGCGTCCCCCGACAGATTCTTCCATGGTGCATGAACCTTTTCGCCGGCTGCCGCGACTGATGCTACGAGCCCACCGGCTCGGGAGTGGCGATGCAGTCTGACAGCGACCAGGATCTCATCCTCCGGGTTGCCAAGGGCGATCGCCTCGCCTTCCGGGCCCTCTATGCCCGCCACAATGTCCGCGTGTTCCGGTTTCTTCTCCGGTTCATCAAGGACGAGGGGCGGGCGGAGGACCTGATCGGCGAAGTCTTCCTGGACGTGTGGCGGCAAGCCGACAGGTTCGAGGCGCGATCGAGCGTCTCGACCTGGATCCTCGGAATGGCCCGTTTCAAGGCGTTGTCCTCGCTGAGGAAGACGACCGAAGCGGAGCTGGACGAGGAACAGGCCGCCGCCATCGCGGACGACGCGGACACGCCCGAGACGGTGTCTCAGAAGCTGGACAAGGCAAAGGCCATTCGCCGCTGCATCGACCAGCTCTCGCCCGAGCACCGGGAAATCGTCGATCTGGTCTACTATCAGGAGAAATCGATCTCCGAAGTGGCCGAAATCGTCGGAATACCGGAGAACACCGTCAAGACGCGCATGTTCTATGCGCGCAAAAGACTCCAGGAGCTCATGCAGAGCGCCGGAGTCGATCGAGGTTGGCCATGACGACGCGCAGCACCATGGAGATGACCGAGCGCCGGGCGGTTTCCGAACTGCTCCCCTGGTATGCGGCCGGCACGCTCTCCGCCGCCGACACCGCCCGTGTCGAGGCGGCGCTCGCCGCCGACGAAACCCTGCGCGACGAGCTGGAGATCGTCCGCGAGGACCAGGACGCGACCTTCGCCCTGGCCGAGGCCTCGCCGCGGCCCTCCGCCCGCGTCCTCGACGACCTGATGAAGCGCGTCGAGGCCGAGCCGGCGAAATTCGGCCACGTCGCGGCCCGCGCCCGCGCCGGTTTCGCCGACTGGCTGGGCGAGAAGCTCGCCCTCCTCTCGCCGCGCACCCTTGCTTATGCGGCGGGCGCAGCTGCCCTCGCCCTGGTCATCCAGGCGGGCGTCATCGGCTCGTCCTTCATCTCCGGGCCCACCCAGTTCCAGACCGCCTCCCACAGCCCGGCGCCTGGAGCGCCGCGGGCCGAAGGCACCTACATCCTCATCGGCTTCGCCGCCGACGCCACCGCCGGCGACATGGCCCGCCTGCTCGAACAGGTGAAGGGCTCCATCGTCGAGGGCCCGCGGCCCGGCGGCTTCTACCGGGTCCGCATCGGCGAGGGCGCCATGAGCCCTGCCGATCTCGACCGGGTGGTCGGCACGCTTCGCGGCCAGACGAGCCTCGTCCGTTTCGTCGGCCCGGCCTCCTGACGCCGCGCGCGCCGCGCGGCCCGGGGCAGCGCCGCCAAACAGAAACAATGCCGGCCTAGCGTTCCGGGCAGTTCATGCCATCCGGTCCATGAGGTGCAACCATGTGCGAGCGAGACGGTCGTCCCGGGGTTCTGCGGATGGGGTCGGGCATCGTGGCCGGGTTCCTCGGTCTGCTCGCGGCATCGACCTTCCTCATGACCGTCGACGTGCGTCCCGCCCAGGCGCAGTTCGGCATTTCCATCGGCGGCTTCGGCGTCGGCGGCGGCGGGTTCCGCGGCCGCGGTTCGCGCTCTGAAGGCCTGTCGCGCGGCTCCGTGCAGCGCGGGCCTTCCGGCCGCGGGGGCTTCATGGACGGCGGTGGCCGGGGCGGACGCTTCATCGAGGGCGGCGGCCGGGGTGGCAGGATCATCG
>NZ_JBQVQL010000116.1:0-12251 GCF_052440005.1 Phreatobacter sp. | reverse complement strand
GGACGAGGGCGCCGCCGCTTCGGTCAGCTTGCCGCCGCCCCAGATGAAGGAGAAGCCGAGGAACCGGCCGGCGACCGCGACCACCGCCAGGGTGATGATCAAAAGCACCACGGCGAGCGCCTGGAGGAAGCCCTCCGACGTGGCGAAATCCGCCTGCTGGGTGATGTGCATGGCGAACATCTGGTCGCCCGGTCCGCCGAGCAGGGTCGGCGTGATGAAGAAGCCGAGGGCGCTGACGAAGACCAGCAGGAAGCCGGCGCCGATGCCGGGGAAGGTCAGCGGCAGCAGCACGCGCCAGAACACCGCAACCGGTCCCGCGCCGCAGGCCCGGCCGGCGCGCACCAGGCCCGGGTCGAGGCGGGAGATGCTGGAATAGAGCGTCAGCACCATCAGCGGCAGCAGCACGGCCGTCATGGCGACGAGCACGCTGCCGCGGTTGAACAGGAGCTGGGCCGGCTCGCTGACGATGCCGAGGGCGACCAGCATCTTGTTGATCGGGCCGTTGCGGCCGAGCAGCACCATCCAGGCATAGGTGCGGATGAGGATGGCGATGAAGTAGGGCAGCACGATCGCGGCCGAGATCAGCACCTTGACGATGCCTGTGCTGCGATGGATCAGCAGCGCCGTGGGGTAGCCGAGCACGAGGCAGAGGCAGCTCACCGTCAGCGAGATCTGCATCGTGCGGACGAGCGAGTCCCAATAGAGCGGCACCGAGAAGACGCGCTCGAAATAGCCGAGGAGCGTCGGGCCGCTGAGGCTGATGTGGACGAGGTCGATGACCGGCAGCAGGTAGACGACCGCGAGGAAGCCGAGCGCCGGCACGAGCAGCATGGCCGGGCTCTTCAGCGCCTCGCCGAGGCGGCTGCCGCCCGCAGGCGCCTGCAGCGTCGCCGCCGTCACGACAGCACCCAGCAGTCTTCCGCGTCCCAGCGGGCGTGCAGCCGGTCGCCGACCGCCGGCAGGGCAAGGTCCGCCCGGTCGGTGCAGCGCACGAGGATGGTCTCGCCGCTGTCCGTCGTTGCCTCGATGCGCAGGAGCTCGCCCAGGAACAGCGCCGAGGCGACGGTCACCGGCTGGCTGCCGGGCACGGGGTCGCGGCTCAGCGCGATCCGTTCCGGGCGCACCAGCACGCTGGCCCGGCCGACGTCGATGGCGTTGCGGCTCTCCGCGGTGAAGACGTGGCCGGACCGGCTCTTCAGCGTCATGGTCGAGCCGCGCTTCTGGACGATCTCGGCGTCGACGATGTTGCTCTCGCCGACGAAGGACGCGACGAAGCGGTTCTGCGGGTGGCGATAGATCTCACTGGGCGTGCCGATCTGGATAATCTGCCCGGCATCCATCACGGCGATCCGGTCGCTCATGGTCAGCGCCTCGCCCTGGTCGTGGGTGACGAACAGGATGGTGCTGCCGATGGTCCGGTGCAGGTCGCGGATCTCGATCTGGATGGATTCCCTCAGGCGCCGGTCAAGGGCGCTCAGCGGCTCGTCCATGAGCACCACGCGCGGGCGCATGACGATGGCGCGGGCGATGGCGACGCGCTGCTGCTGGCCGCCCGACATCTGCGACGGCGTCTTCTCCGCGTGGTCGGAGAGCCGCATGATCTCCAGCGTCTCGGCCACGCGCCGCGCGGCGGTGGCGCGGTCCACCCCGGCCATGCGCAGCGGAAAGCCGACGTTCTGGCTCACCGTCATGTTGGGGAACAGCGCATAGCTCTGGAACACCATGCCGAAGCCGCGCCGGTGGGTCGGCACGTGCTGGATCGGCCGGCCATCCACCTCGATCGAGCCGCTGTCGAGGCCCTGGAACCCCGCGATCAGGTTGAGGAGCGTGGTCTTGCCGCTGCCCGAGGGGCCGAGCAGCGTGATGAACTCGCCGGGCTCGATGTCGAGGGAGATCCGGTTGGCCGCGAGGAACGGGCCATAGGCCTTGACGACCTCCCTGACGGAAATCCGAGAGCCGATCGTGGCGGGGACGGGCGCTGCGGCGCCACGCGTCTCCGACGGGGCGGGGTGGCCTTCACGTGCAAGGACCCGAGCCGGGCTGTCGGCCATCAGATCATCCTCCCATGCGTTCTATATTATAGAACCTTATTCTGTAATCCATAATTCGACCTCCGGCCGTCGCTTGTCAAGACGCCGGATGGCAGGTGTCCGCGGCCGCCGGGACCGGCCTTTCGACAGGTGCGGCGAACGACGGAGGCGGAACGGGGAGAGCGGTTCGGGTCGCGGTCGGACGACGGCCGGTCAGGGCTTCGGCGCCGTCCAGGCGGCGCGGCTCGCCTGCAGATGGTCGACGAGCGCGCGCAGCTTCGGCGCGAGGTTCCGGCGGCTCGGGTAGTAGAGATAGAAGCCGGCGAAATAGGGCGAATAGGCCTCGAGGACCGGCACCAGTTCGCCGCGGACGAGGTGGGGCCGGAAGCTCTCCTCCATGCCGAAGGTGATGCCCGCGCCCGCTACGGCGAGCTTGATCATCAGCGCCATGTTGTTGGTGGTGACGGTCGGCGGCACGGTGACGCGGAAGTCCTTTCCCTCCTCGCTGAATTCCCATCGATAGGGGGCGCTGCCGGGAGCAGGGCGCCAGCCGATGCAGCGATGGGCGGCGAGATGGGCCGGGTGGGACGGCGCACCGTGGCGCTCGAGATAGGACGGTGCGCAGACCGCGATCTGCCGTTCGTCGCCGGCGACCGGCACGGCGATCATGTCCTGCTCGATCACCTCGCCCAGCCTGACACCGGCATCATAGCCGTCGGCCACGATGTCCACGTCGTCGTCGGTCACGGTGACGTCGAGTTCGACATCGGGATGGGCCGCCGTGAAGGCGGCGAGGAAAGGCCCCGCCAGGAACCGCTCGGCGATGGATGAAACGGCGAGCCTCAGGCGCCCCCGCGGCCGGCCCGTCAGCTGCGCCGCGCGCGCGAGCGCCGCGCCCATTTCCGCGAGGCCTGGCGCGATCTCCGCCCGCAGCGCCTCGCCCGCCTCCGTCAGCCCCACACTGCGGGTGGTGCGCAGCACGAGGGCGATGCCAAGCCCCTCCTCCAGCCGCCGGATCGTCTGGCTCACCGCCGACCGCGTCACCCCCAGCCGGTCCGCCGCGGCGCGGAAGCTCCGCTCCTCGGCGACCAGCGCGAAAACGGCGAGGGCGTTGAGATCCGGCACCATTGGTTAGAATCTCTTTCCAGCGTGAACAGATTTGGACGGCTTATGGCGACAATGCCCGGTGGATAGGGTCCTGCCAACCCCGGCAAGCGCCGGGCTCACAGCGAAAGGACCACCCCATGGCTCTCGACAAGGTCATCCTCATCACCGGTGCCTCCAGCGGGATCGGCGCCGGCATCGCCCGGGAACTGGGACGCGCCGGCGCGACGCTCGTGCTCGGTGCCCGCCGCACGGACCGGCTCGAACAGCTCGCCGCCGATATCGGGGGAAGGACGCTCGTCCGGCGCCTCGACGTCACCGACCGGGCGGACGTCGCCGCCTTCGCCGCGGCAGCGCGCGAGCGCTTCGGCCGTGTCGACGCCATCGTCAACAATGCCGGCGTGATGCCGCTGTCTCCCTTCGCCGCCCTGAAGGTGGAGGAATGGGACCGGATGATCGACGTGAACGTCCGGGGCGTGCTCAACGGCATTGCCGCCGTGCTCCCGGAGATGATGGAGCGCGGCTCCGGGCACGTCGTCAACGTCGCGTCCATCGGGGCCCTTCAGGTCTTCCCGATGGCCGGTGTCTACTGCGCAACGAAATATGCTGTGCGGGCCATCTCCGAGGGTCTTCGCCAGGAGCACGACCGCATCCGCGTCACCTGCATCCATCCCGGCGTCGTGGAGAGCGAACTCGCCGATACCATCACGGACCCGGCGGCGGCGGCCGCGATGAAGGCCTTCCGCGCCGTCGCGCTGACGCCCGATGCCATCGGCCCGGCCGTGCGCTACGCCATCGAGCAGCCCGATGACGTCGACGTCGGCGAGATCGTGGTGCGCCCCACCGCCAGCCGGTGAGGAGGCGCCCATGACCCGCCACGTCGAAAGCGCAGCCCTGCTCGCCGCCGCCCTCATCCTCGCTCCGGCCCCGGAAGCCGCAGCGCAGATGACGACCAGCCCCGCACGCGATGCGACCCCGGCGTCCGCCCACCCCTATGTCGGCATGTGGGTGACGGCCGACGGCCACATCCGCCAGGAACTGCTGCCGAACGGCCGTTACGACGAGGCGAGAGGCGCGCGCCGCAGCGCCTATCGCGGCCGCTACACCGTGAGCGGCAACCGGATCGCCTATGTGGACGACACCGGCTTCAGCGCCGACGGAACGTTCGTCGATGCGGACACGCTGCATCACGGCGGCATGGTCTTCAGGCGCGAGCGCTGAGCGGAGCGCCGCGGACACGGGCGGCGGGACGACCGGACAAATGCCGGTGCGCCCCCTCTCGCAGTCCGCGGCGGCTTCCGTTATGGTTCGCCCGCCCGTTCGCCGAGGACCCTCACTTGAGCCCATCCATGTCCCGCCGCTCTGCCCTTCTTGCTGTCCTCGCGGGCGCGGTGGCGCTCGGCGGCTGCGGCCGCAGGGGTGGCCTCGAACTTCCCGGTGAGACGCCCTCGCCCATCGGCGGCCCGACGCCGCCGAATCTGCCGCCCCGGACCGAAGTTCCCGCCGATCCCGCCAGCCCCGCCCAGCGCCAGGCCCAGCCGGCGCGCCGCGACTACGACCGCAACCGGCCCGCCGGTGGCGGCCAGCTGCTGCCCTCCGGCCAGTTCGTCCTCGATCCGCTTCTCTAGTCCTGCCGGCCGCAGGGCCTCAGGCATCCCAGCGAACACCCGCCCCATGCACCATTTCGCCTATCGCGACGGCCACCTCCACGCCGAGGACGTGCCACTGGAGACCATCGCCGCCGCGGTGGGCACGCCGTTCTACTGCTATTCCACCGCCACGCTGGAGCGGCACTACCGCGTCTTCTCCGAAGCCTTCGCCGGCCTCGATTTCCTCGTCTGCTACGCCATGAAGGCCAATTCCAACCAGGCGGTCATCTCGACGTTGGCCCGCCTCGGCGCCGGCATGGACGTGGTCTCCGGCGGCGAGCTGAAGCGCGCCATCGCCGCCGGCGTCCCCGGCGAGCGCATCATGTTCTCCGGCGTCGGCAAGACAGAGGCCGAGCACGCCGCCGCCCTCGAGGCCGGCGTCTTCTGCATCAACGTCGAGAGCGAGCCGGAGGTGGAGCAGCTCTCGCGCGTCGCCACCTCGCTCGGGCGCACCGCCCACGTCTCCTTCCGCGTCAATCCGGACGTCGACGCCCGCACCCACGCCAAGATCTCCACGGGCAAGAAGGGCGACAAGTTCGGCATCCCCATCTCCACCGCACGCGAGGCCTATGCCCGCGCCGCGAAGCTCCCCGGCATTCACATTGCCGGCGTCGACATGCACATCGGCTCGCAGATCACCGACCTGCAGCCCTACGACGACGCCTATGCGCTGCTCGCCGAGTTCGTGGGGACCCTCCGGTCCGACGGCCACGCCGTCGAGCACGTCGACGTCGGCGGCGGCCTCGGCATCCCCTATCGCGACGACAACGAGCCGCCGCCCGAGCCGGTGCGCTATGCCGAGGTGGTGAAGCGCCACACGGCGAACCTCGGCGCCCGGGTGATCATGGAGCCCGGCCGCATGATGGTCGGCAATGCCGGCATCCTCGTCACCCGCGTCATCTACGTGAAGGAGACCGAGGGCCACACCTTCGTCATCGTCGACGGGGCCATGAACGACCTGATCCGGCCGACCCTCTACGACGCCCACCACGAAATCCGCCCGGTGAAGGAGCCCGTTCCCGGCGCGCCGAAGCCGAAGGTCGACGTGGTCGGACCCATCTGCGAGAGCGGCGACTATCTCGCCCTCGGCCGCAAGCTGCCCAAAGTCGGCCCCGGCGATCTCCTGGCGGTGATGACGGCCGGCGCCTATGGCGCGGTCCAGGCCGGCACTTACAACACCCGGCCGCTGTCGCCGGAAGTGCTGGTGAAGGGTGGCGATTTTGCCGTCGTGCGCCCGCGTCTCGAGGTCGAGGCCATCATCGCCATGGACCGCCTGCCGGCCTGGCTGTAGCTGCTGCACCGCCAAAAGCGGGATTGACCTGAGGGCCGCGAGGGTCTTCATGCGCGGGCTCCACCCCCGTGCAGGAGCCCCACCATGCTGCCGCAACGTCTGGTCGACGGCTACGCGTCCTTCCTCGAGGCCCGCTTTCCCGACGAATCCGAGCGCTATCGCCGGCTCGCCCAGTCCGGGCAGAGCCCGAAGACCATGGTCGTCTCCTGCTGCGACAGCCGCGTCTCGCCCGAGGTGATCTTCGACGTCGGCCCGGGCGAGCTCTTCATCGTCCGCAACGTGGCCAATCTGGTGCCGCCCTATGCGCCGGACGAGAACTATCACGGCACCTCGGCCGCCCTCGAATTCGCCGTCCAGGCGCTGCGCGTCACCGACATCGTCGTGCTCGGCCATGCCCAGTGCGGCGGCATCCGCGCCTCCGTGGCCGAGGATGCCGAACCCCTGTCGCCCGGCGACTTCATCGGCCGCTGGATGGGCCTCGTCGCCCCCGCCATCGAGAAGGTGGGGCCGCGCGGCGACAGGTCCATGGCCGACTATCTGCGCCAGCTCGAATTCGCCTCCGTCGCCACCACCCTGAACAACCTGCGCACGTTCCCCTGCGTGCGCATCCTCGAGGAGCGCGGCAAGCTCAAGCTGCACGGCGCCTTCTTCGGCGTGGCCACCGGCGTGCTGAGCGTGCTGGACGAGGCGACGGGCGAGTTCAGGCCCGTGATGGACAAACCGGGCCGGGTCTTCTCCTGCAGCGCGGTGGGGTGAGCTACAGCCTCACGTCGCCGTAGCACGGCGCCTTGCCCCACAGCGCGAGCCGGTAGCCCTTGCGCAGGCCGAGGGTGAAATAGGGGTCGGCCTCGACGAGGCCCACGGCCTCCTCACGGCTCTCCACCTCCAGGACCCAGAGCCCGCCCTCCCACCAGGCGTCCGGCTCGGACCGCAGGCCGCCGCCGATCAGGATGCGGTCGGCATGGGCGGCGAGATAGTCGAAATGGGCCTGGGCGTGATTCTGCCTCACCCAGGCGGCATCGGAATTGTCGTCGAAGAGAACGATCCAGCGGGCCATGACGGCGCTCCAAACAGAAACGGCGGGCCCGGGGGCCCGCCGTCGCACGAGATGGGAAAGGGTGCGAAGGAAAGGGCGGCGATCAGGCCGCCGCTTTCGCCCGCGGCTGGATCAGCTTGCGGTTGATCAGCACCTCGGCGATCTGCACCGCGTTCAGCGCCGCACCCTTGCGCAGGTTGTCCGAGACGCACCAGAAGGCGAGGCCGTTCTCGACCGTCGCGTCCTCGCGGATGCGCGAGACGTAGGTCGCATCCTCGCCGGCGGCGTCGAGCGGGGTGGCGTAGCCGCCGTTCTCCTGCTTGTCGATGACGAGCACGCCCGGGGCCGCCCGCAGGATCTCGCGGGCCTCCTCAGCGGTGATCGGCTGCTCGCACTCGATGTTGACGGCTTCCGAATGGGCGATGAAGACGGGCACGCGCACGCAGGTCGCCGTCAGCTTGATCTTCGGGTCGAGGATCTTCTTGGTCTCGACCGTCATCTTCCATTCCTCCTTCGTGTAGCCGTCCTCCATGAAGACGTCGATGTGGGGAATGAGGTTGAAGGCGATGCGGGCGGGGAACTTCTTCGTCTCCGGGTCCTTCATCGAGTAGAGCGCCTTGGTCTGGCGGTCGAGCTCGTCCATGCCCTCCTTGCCGGCGCCGGAGACCGACTGGTAGGTCGAGACGACGACGCGCTTGATGCCGAAGCGGTCGTGCAGCGGCTTCAGCGCCACCACGAGCTGGGCGGTGGAGCAGTTCGGATTGGCGATGATGTTGCGCTTGGTGAAGCCCGCGACGGCGTCGGCATTCACTTCAGGCACGATCAGCGGCACGTCGGAATCGTAGCGGAAGGCGGAGGAGTTATCGATCACGACGCAGCCGGCCGCGCCGATCTTCGGCGACCATTCCTTCGACACCGTGCCGCCCGCCGACATCAGGCAGATATCGGTGTCGGAGAAGTCGAAGTGCTCGAGGGCCTTCACCTTCAGCACCTTGTCGCCGAAGGAGACCTCCTGGCCGACCGAGCGGCGCGAGGCCAGCGGAATCACCTCGGAAACGGGAAAGCCCCGCTCGGCGAGGATGGCGAGCATCTCGCGGCCCACATTGCCCGTGGCACCGACGACGGCGACCTTGTAACCCATGATTCCAGCCTCTTTGGCTTGCAACTCTCCCCCGGGATCGGGCCCGTCACCGGGTCCCGTGGCGCCCATCTCCCCGTCGGGGGAGCACCCGGTTGCGAGGACGAAGCGTCAGCCTGCCGTACCGCCTTTGGCGGCCGGCGTGGTTTTCGTCGTCGTTTTGAACCGAGCGAAAGCCATGGCGCGGAGAGGTGTCCTCGGCGAAAGTGCCGTGAGGGCAGCGAAAAACACCAGGTGCGGCGAAATGTCAATCGCGCTAAGGCCCTGTGGCTGGCTATGGCGGGCCCCCGCCCAACATTCGCCGGGAATGCCATGGCATCAGGGATGCCCCACCGCCTGCCCGAGAGCCCGATGATCCATACCCTTTCCCGTCGCAATCTCCTGACCATCGCTGCGGCGGCGGGCCTCGCCCCGACCCTCACCGGCGGCGCGAAGGCCGCGACCGCGCTGCGCTACGGGCCGCCCGCGCCCTTTTCCTACAACGTGCTGAAGCGGATGGCCGCCGAGCGGGCGGGCAAGCCCTATGTGCCGCCGGAGCGGCCGAAGCCCGAGATCGTCAGCCGCATCGACTACGACAACCACGGCAAGCTGCGCTTCGACAAGGACGTGGCGCTCTTCGCCGAGGGGCCCGGCGCCTATCCCGTCACATTCCAGCACGTCGGCCAGTACTTCCCCAAGACCGTCCACATGCATGTGGTGGAGGGCGAGACGGCGCGCGAGATCGTCTACGACCCGCGCTACTTCACGATCTCGTCCGATCATCCGGCCGCCGCCCTGCCCGCCGAGCCCTCGGCCTTCGCCGGCCTCTGGCTGCAGGAGGCGAAGTCCGGCCCCTGGAAGACGCAGGAGCCCTGGGCGACCTGGCTGGGTGCCTCCTATTTCCGCGGCGTCGGCGAGCTCGGCCAGGTCGGCCTGTCGGCCCGCGGCATCGCCCTCTCCCCCGGCCAGGGTCCAGGTCCCGAGGAGTTCCCCGATTTCGTCGGCTTCTGGATCGCCCCGGCGGCGAGCGAGACCGATCCCGTCACGCTCTATGCGCTGATGGATTCGCCCTCCCTCTCCGGCGCCTACCGCTTCCTGTGCCGGCGCACCTCCGGCGTCGTCATGGACATCGAGGCGACGCTGCATTTCCGCCGTCGCGTCTCCCATGTCGGCATCGCCCCGCTGACCTCCATGTACTGGTATTCGGAGACGGCCTCGTCCCGCACCATCGACTGGCGGCCGGAGGTGCACGATTCCGACGGCCTCGCCATCTGGACCGGCGGCGGCGAGCGCATCTGGCGCCCGCTCAACAACCCGCCGCGCACCATGACCTCGAGCTTCGTCGACCAGACCCCGCGCGGCTTCGGCCTCCTGCAGCGCGACCGCGAGTTCCTGCACTATCTCGACGGCGTGAAATACGAGAAACGTCCCTCGGCCTGGGTCGAGCCGCAGGGCGACTGGGGCCGCGGCGCGGTGCAGCTCGTCGAGCTCAACACCGACGACGAGATCCACGACAACATCGTCGCCATGTGGGTGCCGGAGGCGCCGGCCGAGCCCGGCCAGCCCCGCGAATACCGCTATCGGCTGCACTGGCTCGCCGACGAGCCCTATCCGACCCCGCTCGCCCGCGTCGTCGCCACCCGCCTCGGTCGTGGCGGCCAGCCGGGCCAGCCGCGCCCGCAGGGCGTGCGCAAGTTCCTCGTGGAGTTCAAGGGCGGGCCGCTGGTGAACCTGCCGAAGGGCACGATCCCGAAGCCGGTGCTCTGGGCCTCGCGCGGTACCTTCGGGGAGTACCAGTACACGGAAGCCGTCCCGAACGACGTGCCGGGCCACTGGCGTACCCAGTTCGACCTCAGGGTCGAGGGCAACGATCCCGTGGAGATGCGCTGCTATCTCCGGGTCGGTGACCAGGTGGCATCCGAGAGCTGGCTCTACCAGTATCACCCGGGCGCCTGACCCGTTCAGGCCACCCGGCTCGCCATCATCGCGCGGTTGCGGATGCCGACGAGCACCTCGGCGGCGCTCGGGCTGCGCCGCTGGTTCGGAGGACCGGCGAAGACGCCCGCTAGCACGGCCGGCTGCCGCTGCGCGGGAGAGCGCGCCTGGAGCCCCTGCATCTGGCTTCGCCTCAGGCAGGCGAGCGTCGCCTCCGCCTCCGCCAGCAACTGGCCGTCAGCCTCGGCGCGGCCCGTGGTCCGCTCGCGGAGCGCCCGCACCGCCTTCTCGGCCATGACGATCCGGCGGCCGCGGTCGCAGCGCGCCAGCCGCGCCTCGGCGTCGGCGATGCGCTGCTTCTGCCGCTCGATCTCCGCCGCGAGCACCTTCAGGCACTGGCTGCCTACGAGGACGTCGGTGGCGATGGCCGCGATATCACCGGCGGCCTCTTCCGCCATGTCGGCGAAGCCCGCCCTCACCGCCGCGACGGCGCGGCCGTCGAGCGTCGCCATCCGGCTCCTCAGGTTGCGGAGCCGGTGCGCCTCCGACCTTTCGGAAGCGACCGCGGCCGCCAGTTCACGGCGCGCCAGGGCGAGATCGCGCGTCGCGACCCGCGCCTGATGGTCGATCAGCGCCAGCGCGTTGCGGTCGTCGACGCATCCGGCGCCGACGGGAAGCTGGCCGTGCATGAGCCTGAACATCGACTTGAACATCGGCGACCCCTCCGCTATGAACGTTGTTCACGAGTCCTGTGTAGCGACCCCGTGAACGATGTTCAAGTACTTTTTTGAACGTCGTTCAAGATTCTTGCTGGAGGCGGTATCTTCATGACGACGGACCTGCCGGCACGGCGCGCGAAGTTGCGGGACGACCTGATCGCCGCCGCCGAAGCCGCCATCGCGACGGGTGGTCTCTCCGCCCTCAAGGCCCGCGCCCTGGCGGAGGCCGCAGGTTGCGCGGTCGGCGCCATCTACAACGTCTTTCCCGACCTCGACGCCCTGATCTTCACGGTCAACGCCCGTACCCTGGAGCGTCTCGACGAGGTGCTGGCCTCGACCGTCCGGCCCGGCACCGATCCGGAAACCGCCATGCGCCGCCTGGCGCTTGCCTATCACGGCTTCTCGCGGTCCGAGCGCCGGCGCTGGACGGCGGTCTTCGCCCACCAGATCCCGGACGGGTCGACGCCGCCGGACTGGTATCTCGGCGTCGTCGGCCGCCTCTTCCGGCACATCGAGGCGCCACTTGCCGAGTTGCTGCCGGGCTCGACGCCGGAGACGCGCGCGGGCCTCGCCCGCACGCTGTTCTCGGCCACCCACGGCATCGTCTCGCTGGGTCTTGAGGAAAAGCTTGGCCCCGCCCCCGACGAGGTCATCGCCGGCGCGCTGGTGGTGATGACGCGCAGCTGGGTTCTCGGCCTGCCGGGCGCCGTCGGCGTCGCTACTCGACCCTGACGGTCACCGAGGCGCTGCGCCCCTCGCCATCCACCACCGACAGTGTCGTGAAGCCGGGACCATCCGGCAGGACGTTGGCCTGTCGCTGCGCGCCGAAGCGGCCGGCAGGCCGCCCGTCCACCAGCACGGTGAACGGCGGGCGTCCGCCGGTGGTGCGCACCACGAGCTGCTCCATCTCGCCCCGCGCCGCGCCGAGATCGACGCGAACGCCGTCCGGGGGGAAGGCGATCTTCAGGTCGCGCGTGTCGCTCGCCTCTTCGCGCGCCGGCCCGAAGCGGCGCAGCGGCGCGGGGAGCTGGACATGGCTCATCGGCGTTGCGGCGGCAGGCCGCGGCGGCATGGCGGCGGGCGGCCCCAGCCGCGCGAAGGCGTCGAAGAGGATGGGAGCTGCCGCCGTGCGGCCGGTGATGCCAGGAACGGAGGACCCGTCCGGCCGCCCGACCCAGACCGCCACCGTGCGCCGGCCGTCGAAGCCGACCGCCCAGGCGTCGCGGAAGCCGTAGGACGTGCCGGTCTTGTAGGCGAGGCGCCCGGTCAGCGCCGCGTCCGGGGCGGGCGCCTCGGTGAGGATGTCGCCGACGTGCCAGGCTGCGGCCTCGTCGGTCACGGGCCGGCCCGCCGGCTGCGGCGCGCCCTGC
>NZ_JBQVQL010000115.1:0-12268 GCF_052440005.1 Phreatobacter sp. | reverse complement strand
GGCGAAGACCTCGCCGCGCGCCTGGCCGGCGTCGAGGGCGACGCGCAGCCGCGCCGCGCCGTGGGCAGTCTCAAGGCGGGCGACGTCACCCTCCGCCAGTCCCAGCGCCCCCGCATCGTCCGGGTGGATGCCGACCAGCGGCTCAGGGCTGTGGCGGCCGAGGGTCGGCGCCCGTCCGGTCCGCGTCATGGTGTGCCACTGGTCGCGCAGGCGGCCGGTGTTGAGCAGGAAGGGCCGCGCCGCATCGGGGCCTTCGGCGAGGGCCGGCGGCGCGATGGCGACGAGCCGGGCGCGGCGGTCGGCGGTGAAGAAGCCGCCGGCAGCGAAGAAGCGCTTGTCGGTGCGGTCCCCCGGCGTGCGCACCGGCCACTGGACCGGCTGGAGAGCTTGGTAGTCGGCCTCGGAGAGGGCTGCGAGGCCGGAAAGGTCGAAGTCGCGCGTGCCGCGGTTCTCGAAGGCCGAAAGCGCGGCATGCTCGCGGAAGATGGCGGCGGGTCCGGTCCAGGAGAAGGCCTCGCCGAAACCGAGCCGCCGGCCGACCTCGGCAACGATCCACCAGTCGGGTCGGGCTTCTCCGGGCAGGGCGAGGAAGGGGCGCTGGCGGGTGATGCGGCGCTCGGAGTTGGTGACGGTGCCGTCCTTCTCGCCCCAGGCCGCAGCGGGCAGGAGGATATGGGCGCCGGAGTTGACGGTGTCGTTGGACAGGACGTTCTCGGAGACGACGAGCAGGTCGAGTTCTTCGAGGCCGCGGCGGACATGGTCGGCGCGCGGCATGCTGGCGGCCGGGTTGGTGCCCATGACCCAGAGGGCCCTGACGGTGCCACGGGCCACGGCGTCGAACATCTGCACGGCTTTCAGGCCCTCGCGCTCGGCCATGCGCGGCGCGCCCCAGAAGCGGCGGACGCGGTCGATGTCGGTGGCGGTGAAGCCCATATGGGCCGCCAGCATGTTGGCGAGGCCCCCGACCTCGCGGCCGCCCATGGCGTTGGGCTGGCCGGTGAGGGAGAAGGGGCCCATGCCCGGCCTGCCGATGCGGCCGGTGGCGAGATGGACGTTGAGGATGGCGGAGACCTTGTCGGTGCCCTGCGCCGACTGGTTGACGCCCTGGCTGTAGAGGGTGACGGCCCTGTCCGTCGCGGCGAACCAGGCGAAGAGGCGCCCCACCTCCTCCGCCGGCAGGCCGGTGGCTGCGGCCGTGGCGGCGAGCGTCGGCGCGATCGCGCGGGCGCGGACCAGGGCCTCCTCGAAACCCGTGGTGTGGACGGCGAGATAGGCCTCGTCCAGCCGGCCGCCGTCGGCGAGATGGACCAGCAACCCCGCGAAGAGCACGCCGTCGGTGCCCGGCCGGATCTGCAGGACGAGATCGGCCTCTGCCGCCGTCGCCGTGCGGCGCGGATCGACGACGACGATGCGGGCGCCGCGCGCCTGCTGGTTCGCCACCATGCGCTGCCAGAGGATGGGGTGGCACCAGGCGGCATTGGAGCCGACGAGGACGAGGAGGTCGGCCTCGTCGAGGTCCTCATAGGTGCCCGGCACGGTATCGGAGCCGAAGGCGCGGCGGTGGCCGGCGACGGAAGAGGCCATGCACAGGCGCGAATTGGTGTCGACATTGGCGGTGCCGACGAAGCCCTTCATGAGCTTGTTGGCGACGTAATAGTCTTCGGTGAGGAGTTGGCCCGAGAGGTAGAGCGCAGTCGCGTCCGGCCCCCCGTCCCGGATGGCGCGCTGGAACCCGCCAGCGACGGCGTCTAGGGCGTCGTCCCACGACACCCGCTCCATGCTGCCGGCGCGCGTACGCATCATCGGGTGGAGGAGGCGGCCCTCGAGGCCCAGCGTCTCGCCGAGTGCGGAGCCCTTGACGCAGAGGCGGCCGCGGTTGGCGGGGTGGGCGGGATCGCCTGAAAAGGTCGGACGACCGTCTGCGCCGGCTCCGGCGAGGACGCCGCAGCCGACACCGCAATAGGGGCAGGCGGTGGCCACGGGAGAGGGAAGCGCGCCGTGAAGGGCCATGTCAGGCGGCCTCCGCCAGGGCGCGCCCGAAAATCAGGTCGTTGCGCAGGAGGCCGAGCGGGCGGCCGGAGCGGATGAGGTCGAGATACCAGGGCCCGTCGCCCGTCTCGCCGTAGAGAAGGGCGCCGACGAGGGCGCCGTCGCGCAGCACCAGCTTGCGATAGGTGGCGAGTGCCGGATCGCGCCAGAGAACGGTCTCTGTCCCCACGCCGCCCTCGAAATCGCCGGCGGAGAAGACCGGAATGCCGGAGACCTTGAGGTTGGTCGCCAGAACCGTGCCCTCGTAGGTCGCCGGGCGGCCGGCGAGGTTGCTGGCGAGGACGCCCGCCTGCTGGAGCGCCGGCTCGACCAGCCCGTAGCAGATGCCGCGATGCTCGGCGCATTCGCCGATGGCGTGGATGGCGGGATCGGAAGTGGCGAGCCGGTCGTCGACGAGGATGCCGCGACCGGTGGCGAGGCCCGCCTCGCGCGCGAGGGCGGCGCTCGGCCGGATGCCGACGGCGCAGACCACGAGATCGGCGGGAAGAACCCGGCCGTCGGCGAGGCGAAGGCCCGTGGCGCGGCCCTCGCCGGCGACGGCCGCGGTGTCGGCGCCGAGTTCGATGGCGATGCCGCGCGCCTCCAGCCCCGCCTTCAGGAGGCCCGCCGCCTCGGCGTCCAGCTGGCGCTCCATCAGCCGGTCCATCAGGTGGACGAGGGTGACCCGCGCACCCGTTGCCGCCAGGCCCGAAGCCGCCTCGATGCCGAGAAGGCCGCCGCCGATCACCACGGCCCGGCGCGCGGGTCCGGCTGCCGCCAGCATGGCGTCGACGTCGGCATGGTCGCGGAAGGTGACGACGCCGCGCAGGTCCATGCCGGGCTTCGGCAGGCGGATCGGGTCGGAGCCTGTGGCGAGCACGAGCTGCGCATAGGGAAGGGTCCGGCCGTCGTCCAGCCGGACCTCGCGCCGGTCGCGGTCGATGGAGACCGCCTTGCGGCCATAGACGAGGGTCACGCCCTGGTGCTGCCACCAACCCAGAGGCTTCAGCTCGGTCTCGTCGCGGCCCATCTCGCCGGCCAGGACCGCGGAGAGCAGGACGCGGTTGTAGGCGAGGTGGGGTTCGGCCCCCACCACGAGGACCGAATAGCGGCCGAGCGCCACCCGCCCGAGCTCCTCGACGAGGCGCGCAGCGGCCATGCCGTTGCCGATGACGACGAGCGGTTCGGACATGGCCGCGTCCGTCAGGCCGCTTCGACGAAGGCGTGGCGTTCGTAGAGGAACTTCAGCACCGCCTCGCGAGCCTTGATGTAGGTGCTGTTGGTGACGAGATCGAGCCGCTTGCGCGGGCGTGGCAGCGAGACCTCGAGGATCTCGCCGATGGTGGCGGAGGGACCATTGGTCATCATGATGATCCGGTCCGACAGGAGGACGGCCTCGTCCACGTCGTGGGTGATCATGATCATGGTGTTCTGCAGGGTGGCGTGGATCTGCATCACCGAGTCCTGGAGATGGGCGCGGGTGAGCGCGTCGAGGGCGCCGAAGGGCTCGTCGAGCAGCAGCACCTTCGGCTCCATGGCCAGCGCCCGGGCGATGCCGACGCGCTGCTTCATGCCGCCGGAGATTTCGGCAGGGCGGCGGTCCTTGGCGGGGGTCATGTGCACGAGGTCGAGCTTGTGCAGCGTCCACTCGTGCCGCTCGGCCCGCGACTTGGTCGAGCCGAAGACCTTGTCCACCGCCATGCGGACATTGTCGTAGACGGTCAGCCAGGGCAGCAGGGAGTGGTTCTGGAAGACGACGGCGCGGTCCGGGCCGGGCGCGTTCACCTCCTTGTTGTCGAGTAGCACGCCGCCGGAGGTCGCCGGCGTGAGGCCGGCGATGATGTTGAGCAGCGTGGACTTGCCGCAGCCGGAATGGCCGATGATGGAGACGAACTCGCCCTTGTCGATGCCGACATGGATGTTCGAGAGCACGTTGTTCGACGTGTTGCCGCGGGTGAAGGTCTTGTCGACGCCGTCGATCCGCAGATAGGGGGCCTGTTTCATCGCCTGTGTCCTCAATTGGCCGCGGTGCCGCGGGTGACGATGGTCGCGAGCCCCGCAATCAGCCGGTCGAGGATGAAGCCGACGGAGCCGATATAGACGAGCGCGACGATGATGTCGGAGAGCTTGGAGGAGTTCCACGCGTCCCAGATGAAGAAGCCGATGCCGATGCCGCCGGTGAGCATTTCGGCGGCGACGATGGCGAGCCAGGCGAGGCCGACGCCGATCCTGAGGCCCGTGAAGATGTAGGGCGCCGCGGAGGGCAGCATGATCTTCCAGAAGAACTCGATCTGGTTGAGCCGCAGCACGGCGGCGACGTTGCGGTAATCCTGCGGGATGTTGCGGATGCCGACCGAGGTGTTGATCAGGATCGGCCAGATCGCCGTGATGAAGATGACGAAGATGGCGCTCGGATTGGCGTCGCGGAAGGCGGCGAGCGAGATCGGCAGCCAGGCGAGCGGCGGCACGGTGCGCAGCACCTGGAAGATGGGGTCGAGGCCGCGCGTGGCCCAGGTCGACTGGCCGACGATGGTGCCGACGAGGATGCCGACCAGCGCCGCGAGGCCGAAGCCGATGGCGACGCGCTGCAGCGAGGTCAGCACGCGCCAGCCGAGGCCGATGTCCTGGCTGCCGTTGACGAAGAAGGGATCGAGGATCAGGTCGCTGGAGTCGCGCCAGACCTGGCTCGGCGAGGGCAGGGTGGCGCCGGCGCCCGAGCACAGGATCTCCCAGACGAGCAGAATGAGCGCCAGGGTGAGGAGGGGCGGCACCACGGCGCTGGCGGTGGCGACGGCCTTCGACGTCAGGCGGTCGAACCTCTCCGGCGCGGGCGCGGCAGCCGGGGCCGGGGTCGCCACCGGGACCGGGGGAGGCGGGGCGGCGGCCGACGGATCGGGCATGGTGTCGACGGCTCTCAATGCGGGACGGGACATGAGCGCTCTCTTGCCGGAGGTGAGAAGGCCGCCCGGAGACCGGGCGGCGGGGTGGTGACCGGCCCTGACGGGCGGACGGCTGGACCTCAGACCTGGGCGCGCTTGATCTTGAGGGCGCGCAGATAGGCCTGCGGATCGGCGGGGTCGAACTTCACGCCGTCGAAGAAGGTCTCGACGCCGCGGGAATCCGAGGTCGGCACGCCTGCGACGCCGAGGGTCTTGGCGGCAGCGAGCCAGAGGTCCGAGCGGTTGGTCCTGTCGACCAGCGCCTTGATGTCGGTGTTCGGCTCGAACTTGCCCCAGCGGATGTTCTCGGTGACGAACCAGGTGTCGAGGCTCTTCCAGGGATAGGAGACGGCGCCGCCCTCGCCCCAGAACTTCATGCGCAGGGGCGAATCGGCCACGCGACGGCCGTGGCCGTAGTTGATGTTGCCCTTGAGGCGGCCGTTGATGTCGTTGACGGGAACGTTGAACCACTGGCGGCGGCCGACGATCTGCGCCAGCTCCTCCTTGTTCTCCATCTTGTCGCACCACTGCTGCGCTTCCATCACCGCCATCAGGATGGCCTGGGTCGCCTTCGGGTTGGCGTCGACCCAGTCGGCGCGCATGCCGAGGATCTTCTCCGGGTGCTTGAACCAGAGCTCGCCCGTGGTGATGGCGGTGTAGCCGATGTTCTGGTTGACGAGCTGCTCGTTCCAGGGCTCGCCGACGCAGAAGCAGTCCATGGTGCCGACCTTCATGTTCGCGACCATCTGCGGCGGCGGCACAACGATCACCTTGATGTCGCTGTCGGGGTCGATCCCGCCGGCGGCGAGCCAGTAGCGGATCCACAGGTCGTGGGTGCCGCCCGGGAAGGTCATGGCGGCCGTCAGCTCCTTGCCCTGGGCCTTCTTGCGCTCGAAGGCGGCCTTCAGCGGCGAGGCATCCTTCTGAATCGCGAGATCCTTGTACTCGTTGGAGATCGAGATCGACTGGCCGTCCTCGTTCAGGTTGAGGAGCGTGTACATCGGCAGCGGCTGGCTGTTCTGCATCACCTTGCCGGTGGTGTAGAGGTGGGTCTTGGGCCGGAGGATATGACCGCCGTCGATGCCGTTGGCCTTGGTGCCGAGGGCCATGTTGTCGCGCGTCGCGCCCCACGAGGCCTGTTTGGAGATGTCCATGTCGGGCACGCCGTGCTTGGCGTAGAAGCCCTTCTCCTTGGCGATGATGAGCGGCGCGGCGTCGGTGAGCGCGATGTAGCCGAGCTTGGTGCCCTTCACCTCGGGGCCCGCCCCTTGCGCGAAGGCGCCGGCGGGCAGCGCGGCCTTGGCGGCGGCGAGGAGCGCGGCGGTCGCGGCCGTCTGCTTCAGGAAGGCGCGGCGGCTCGTGCGGCCGGCGGAGAGGGACTTTGCCTGGAAGGTCGTTGTCATCGTCGGGTCCCGGTTACGGTCAAGGGGCAGGTTCGTGATCGGCCGCGCGGGCCGCGGCTCTGTTCGTTCCTCGAAGGCCGCCCGGCTGGTTCCGGGCACAAAAAAACCGCCGACAAAGTTCCGTCGTCACCATTCCTTCCCGCAGGGGAAGCCGGCACGTCGGACATTTGTCAGCGGCGTTGCTGATGAGGGCCCAGCATTGGGCCCGGGCGGCAGCCTCGCGGCCGCTCCTCGCCTTCATTGCATTCAAGCGCCGTGCCAAGTGGCGCGCTGCCCGCAAAGCGAGGTCTGGCGCGGGTTCGGCGGGGGCTCAGCGCGGGCGTGGAGGCTGGAAACGTTCGAAACGGTGGCAGACGGCGTGCCGGCTGCCGTTTCGTTGTGCAGCGCAAACTTCGCTCAGCCGCGCGCCTTCGGCAGCCCGCGGACGTCGAAGCGGGCGAGATAGCCGGCGAGATCGCCGGGATCGAAGGCCGGTTCGAGGATGCTGCCGATGGGGTCGTCGTCCCCGGTCGCACCCTCCGCCCCCACGGCCGCGTCGAACAGGTCGGTGCGGATCAGCGCGGCGATGCGGGCCGCCGCCGCGGGATCGAAGCGCGTCTGCCCCCAGCGCACCATCTGGGCGTAGAGCCAGGCGTAGCGGCCGGCATCGGGGCGGGCGGCGCCTGGAACGTCGTAGCGGATGAAGTCCGGCACGGAGCGGGAGGGGCCGCCTGGGGTGAAGATCAGCCGGCCCTCGATGGTGCGCAGGACGAGCGGCGCGGCGACGCTGAGATAATGCGGCGCGGAAAGCATGGCGGCGAGTTCGAGGGCATTGCCCGGGTCGGCGCACCAGGCCGCCCCCCTGGCGGTGGCGGCGATGATGGCGCGCAGCGTCTCGCCGTCGCCGGCCGCCAGCGTGTCGCCGATCACCAGCGTCTTCTCGGGGATCCGCGAGAACAGGGCGGAGCTCGGCGTCAGGATGTGGCCGGCGCCGCGGTCGACCGCCACCGAGTTCCACGGCGAGCCGACGCAGAAGCCGTCGATCAGTCCCTTCTCCAGCGACCCCGCCATGAGCGGCGGCGGGATGACGACGAGCTGGACGTCGCGGTCGGGATCGATGCCGCCGGCGGCGAGATAGGCGCGCAGAATGTAGTTGTGGGTCGAGAAGGGAAAGGTGGAGGCGAAGACCGGGGGGCTGAGGCCGGCGCTCTCGCGGCGCTTGATGGCGGCGGCGATGAGCGGCAGGGCCGCGACCGGATCCTCCGGGAGATCGCCCAGCTCGCGCACGAAGGCGGCCGAGAGGGTGATGGCGTTGCCGTTGAGGGCGAGCGTCACCGGCGCGATCATCGGAACCTTGACGTGGCCGATGCCGAGCGCGCTCGCCAGCGCCAGGGGGGTGAGCATGTGGGCGGCGTCGAACAGGCCGATGGAGAGCTTGTCGCGGATGTTGGCCCAGGAGACCTCGCGAACGAGATCGAAGGACAGGCCCTCCTCGGCGGCAAAACCTCGCTCGTGGGCGGCGATGAGGGGCGCTGCGTCGGTGAGCGGGATGAAGCCGATGGTGATCCGTTTCATCCGAGCATCTCCAGTCCGGTGACCACCGCCTGGGCGATGTCCCCCAGCTTCTTCTTCTCGTTCATCGCCCGGCGGCGCAGCAGCGTGTAGGCCTCGTCCTCCGAGATGCCCTTGTGCCGCATCAGCAGGCCCTTGGCCTTCTCGACGATCTTGCGCTCCTCGAGGGCGGAGCGCGCCTGGTCGAGCTCGTTCTGCAGCCGCGCGAAGGCCTGGAAGCGGGCGACGCACATGTCGAGGATCGACTTCACCCGCTCCTTCTTCAGTCCGTCGACCACATAGGCGGAGACGCCGGCCTCGATCGCCTTGTTGATCATGCCGGTGTCGGACTGGTCGACGAACATGGCGACGGGCCGCTTGACCAGCCGCGAGACCTGGAACAGCTGCTCGAGCACATCGCGCGAGGGATTCTCGAGGTCGATGACCACGACGTCGGGGTCGGTGGCGTAGAGGCGGGCGAGGAGATTGGTCATCTCGTCAATGTGCACGATGCGGGAATAGCCCGCATCGCGCAGCCCCTCCTCGATGATGGCGGCCCGGGAGCGGCTCTCGTCGACGATGGCGATGGTCAGACTGAGGTCACTCAGGGGCGGAACTCCGTCGGCGGACTTCGCTCATGGTGCACCGCACAAGGAGAGCCGGCAAGGCCTCAGTAGACGGCGCGGCCTCCCGAAATGTCGAAGACGGCGCCGGTGGAGAAGGCGCAGTCCTCGGAGGAGAGCCAGGCGATCATGGCGGCGGCTTCCTCGACCTGGAGGAAGCGGCTCATCGGGATCTTCGAGAGCATGAAGTCGATGTGCTCCTGCTTCATCTGGTCGAAGATCTCGGTCTTGGCCGCTGCCGGGGTGATGCAGTTGACGAGAATGCCGGAGGTGGCGAGCTCCTTGGCCAGCGACTTGGTGAGGCCGATCAGGCCCGCCTTGGAGGCCGAGTAGTGCGAGGCGTTGGGGTTGCCGTCCTTGCCGGCGATGGAGGCGATGTTGACGATGCGCCCGTAGCCGGCCTTCAGCATGACGGGGACGACCGCGCGGCAGGTGAGGTAGGGGCCGACGAGATTGACCTCGACCACGCGGCGCCAGACGTCGGGGGCGAGTTCCCAGGTCTTGCCGTTGCCGCCGGTGATGCCGGCATTGTTGACGAGGATGGCGATGCCGCCGTGAGCGGCGACGGTGGCATCGGTCGCGGCCTGGACGGAGCCCTCGTCGGTGAGCTCGACGACATGGGTGGAGACGCGGCCCTTCGCCTTGAGCTTGCCCTCCGCCTCCGCGAGCTTCGCCGCGTCGACGTCCCAGAGCGCGACGGCCGCGCCCGAGTCGAGCATGCGCTCGGCGGCGGCGAAGCCGATGCCACGCGCGCCTCCGGTGATGACGGCCGTGCGGCCGGCGAGATCGATGCGGTTCATGGATGTTTCCTCGGGAGTGTTTTTTCGTTGGAGGCTGGTCAGCGCGTGACGACGATGAAAAGGCGCGGGAAGGCGAGCAGCACCTTGCCCTCGGCGTCGACGGGATAGTGCGGGGCGAGGGCCTCGCGGTAGGCGGCGAGATAGGCCTCGCGCTCGGCCGGGTCGAGCGGCCCCAGATAGCTGCGCAGGCGCGAGCCCTTGAACCACTCGACGATGCCCTCGATGCCCTCCAGGGGGTGGTGATAGACCGTGCGCCAGACGTCCACCCGCGCCGCGTGGGGCTTGAGGAGCCGGTAATAGTCGCCGGCCGAGGCGATGGGTGTGTGCGATTCCTCGGCGCCCGAGAGCTTGCCCGCCCAGGGTCCGGCGACGGCGGCTGCCCGCATGGCGACGTGGCTCGGTTCGTCCAGGTTGTCGGGCATCTGGATGGCGAGGCTGCCCCCTTCGGGCAGCAAATGGACGAGACGCGGCAGGATAGTCTCGTGGCCGCCGATCCACTGGAAGACGGCGTTGGAATAGATGATGTCGACGTGCTCGGCAGGGTCGGGCCGCCAGGTCGTGAGATCCGCCACGGCGAAGGAGATGCCGCTGAGGCGCGCGCGGGCATTGGTGATCATGTCGGGTGAGGAATCGATCCCGATGATCTCAGCCTTCGGATAGGTCTTCAGCAGCAGTTCGGTGGTGTTGCCGGGGCCGCAGCCGAGATCGACGACGCGCCGTGGCTCGCGTGTCGGAACCGCCGCCAGGAGGTCGCGGGCGGGGCGCGTTCGCTCGTCCTCGAACTTGACGTATTGCTTCGCCGACCAGTCCATGATCACGGCCTCCTGCTCCAGTCGATCACCGGACCGGGCGGCGGGCAAGAGCGGGGGCGCGTCAGAAACGCATGCCGGGAATGGCGAGCGGGTTGTCGGTCAGCGCCGCGCGATCCGGCTGGTCAGGCCGGGCGATGCCGAGAAAGGCGTCGTGCAGGGCCTGGATCACCGCGGGGTCCATGTCCTTCAGGATGAAGACGAGGCGGGTGCGGGCGTCGCCGTCCGGCCAGGAATCGAGCACGGTCGTGGGGTGGAAGACGTGCTGGGCGCCATGCACGACCACCGGGCGGTCGGGAAACTCGGCGATCTTCACCACGCCCTTGACGCGGAGCAGGTGCGGCCCATGGGCGCCGCGCAGCAGTTCGAGAAACATGTCGAAGGCGGCGGAGCCCATGGCCTGGTCGCTGGTGAGGGCGAAGGCGCGGATGCCGTCGTCGTGGGTATGCGAGCCGTCGGCGCCGGCGAGGGCCTCCTCGTTGAGCCAGCGGGAGACGTCGGCGATCTTGGTGACGGGGTCGGTGAGACCGGCGGCGAGCACTTCGGCCGCCGTCGCCTCGCCTTTCGCGGCATCGAGCCTGTGGGCGGCCGGTGCGAGCTGCGACAGGCGGGTCATGAGCCGGTCGAAGGTCTCGCGGGCCGGGCCATCCGTCAGGAGGTCGGTCTTGGTGACGACGATGCGGTCGGCCACCGCCGCCTGCCGCACCGCTTCCGGGTGGGCGTCGAGGGTGGCGAGGCCGTTGATCGCGTCGACGACGGTGATCACCGCGTCCAGCCGGTAGCGCAGCACGAGATAGGGGTGCGCCATCATCGTATGGATGACGGGGATCGGGTCTGCGAGGCCGGTCGTCTCGATGACGACGCGGCCGAAGGGCTCGATCCGGCCGTTGTCGACGGCGCGCAGGAGATCCTCCAGCGCCGCCACCAGGTCGCCGCGCACCGAGCAGCAGACACAGCCCGAGGACAGCATGACGATGCCGTCCTCGACCGTGCGCACCAGGAGGTGGTCGAGGCCGATCTCGCCGAACTCGTTGATGAGGACGGCCGTGTCCTTCATCCCCTCGTCGGCGAGGAGCCGGTTGAGAAGGGTCGTCTTGCCGGCGCCGAGGAACCCGGTCAGCACGGTGACGGGAACGGGCGGGCGGGGACGGCGGGGGGCAGGTTCAGCGGACATCGGAGGGTGCGGCGGCGATCGTTGGCGGGCTCTCGCGCCTCAGCTCCGACAGGGAGGAGGCGACGAGGGCGGCGAGGACGAGGAGGCTCCCCACCATCTGGGCACCACCGAGCGTTTCGCCAAGGATCAGGCCGGCGAAGAGGATGGCGACGACCGGTTCGAGGCAGAAGACGAGGCCGATGAGGGCTGCGGGGGCGCGCCTTGCCGCCACCATCTGCAGGGCGAAGCCGAGGAGATAGCCGGCGACCGTCATGGCGCTGGCGAACCAGGCGGTGCCGATGGCGCCCCAGCCGATGCCGCCGAGGAGGAGGGCTGCGGTCCCGGCGATGGGCATGATGACGACGTGGGACCAGAACATCAGCAGGGCGGGCGGGGCCTGCCGCCCGGCGCGTGCCGCCATGAAGAACTGCCAGGCGGCCAGCGTGCTGGCGAGGGCGGCGAGCGCGATGCCGCGGATGTCGATGCCGCCGAGGCCCGGACCGAGGGCGATGGCGAGGCCGGCAAAGGCGAGGGCGAAGACCCCGAGACGCTGGAGGGTCAGCCGTCCGCCCTCGACGAAGGGGCTCGCCAGCAGGATCAGCAGGGGGAAGGTGTAGAAGATGATCGCCGCGATGCCGATGGGTACGAAGGAGACCGCGAAGAAATAGGCGAGGCCGACGCCTGCCGAGGCGACGCCGAGGGCGAGGATCGCAGGCCTCCCGGCGGGAGCGATGGCGAGGCTGCGGCCGCGCAGCGCCACCACGACGCCGACGGCGCCGAGCATGAGGAAGACGCGCAGGAACACGAGGTCGGCGGCCGAGACGCCCTGCTGGGTCGCCATGCGCGCATAGACGATGTTGATGCCGTAGGCGGTCGCCGAGGCGAGCGCCGCCGCGATGCCGAAGGCGACGGGGGAGAGGGTCACCTGCGCTCGCGCGGGCGCTGCTGTCGGGGAGCCTGGCGGGCGGCGGCCGCAGCGGCGG
>NZ_JBQVQL010000114.1:0-12512 GCF_052440005.1 Phreatobacter sp. | reverse complement strand
GTCCTGGCCCATGCGGAGCCGTCGTCCGGCCATCGTCGCGACCATGTGGAGACGAGCCTCGTGCAGGCAGCCGGCGGCTGGCGGCTGCGCGGCCGCAAGGCGGCCGTCGAGGGTGCGGCGCTCGCCGACCATCTCCTCGTTACCGCGCGCGAGGCCGATGGATCGCTCGCCCTCGCCCTCGTGCCGCTCGACCAGGCCGGCGTCGAGGCGCGGCGCTTCACCGCGCTCGACGGGCGCCTGCTGCTGGACGTGTCACTCGAGGCGGTCGTCCCGCCGGACCACCGCATCGCCCTCCCCGACGCGGAGGCCGCCCTCGACGCCGCGCTGGACCGCGGCGCGCTCCTCGCCATGGCGGAAGCGGTCGGCTCCATGCGGGTGCTGCTCGCGGACACCCTCGCCTATCTCAAGACCCGCCGGCAGTTCGGCCAGCCGATCGGCCGCTTCCAGGCGCTGCAGCACCGCGCCGTCGACCTGACCATCGCCCTCGAGGAGGCCGAGGCCGTCGTCGACGCCGCCTGCGACGCCGACGGCACGGCGGATTTCGGCCGGGCCGTGGCCGTCGCCAAGGTGGTCGGCTGCCGCTCCGCCCGGCTCATCGCCCGCGAGGCGGTGCAGATGCACGGCGGCATCGGCATCACCGAGGAGCTGCGAGTCAGCCACCATTTCCGCAGCCTCACCGCCGCCGAGAGCCGCTATGGCGACGACGACACCTATCGCGCGCGCTTCGCGGCGCTGACGCCTTCGGACCCTGCACCCGTCAAGGAGCACCGCCCGTGAGCCGCTATGACACCTACGAAACGATCAAGGCCGAGCGCCGCGGTCGGATCCTGACGATTTCCCTCAACCGGCCGGACGAGCTGAACGCCGTCAATGCGCAACTCCATCGCGAACTGTCGCGGATCTTCCGGGACGCCCGCGACGACTCGGAGGCCGACATCGTCGTGCTCACCGGCGAGGGCCGCGCCTTCTGCGCCGGCGGCGACATCGACTGGATGCAGTCGACCATCGACCGCCCGGAGGAGTTTGAGGCGACGGGCCGCGAGGCCAAGGACATCGTCTTCAGCCAGCTCGACCTCGACAAGCCGCTGATCTGCCGGCTGAACGGCCACGCGACGGGGCTCGGCGCCTCCCTCGCCCTGCTCTGCGACATCGTCATCGCCTCCGACCGGGCGAAGATCGGCGATCCCCACGTCTCCGTAGGCCTCGTCGCCGGCGACGGCGGCGCCTTCATCTGGCCGCAGCTCGTCGGCTACGCCAAGGCCAAGCACTACCTCCTGACCGGCGACCTGATGAGCGCGACGGAAGCTGAGCGGCTCGGCCTCGTCACCAAGGTGGTGTCGCCTGACGAGCTCGACGCCGAGGTCTATGGCCTCGCCGAGCGGCTGGCCGGTGGCGCGCTGAAGGCGATCAACTGGACCAAGATCACCGCAAACCTGCCGCTCAAGGCCCTGTTCCACGCCCATTTCGATGCCGGCCTCGCTTACGAGACCATGTCGAACCTGACCGCCGACCACCAGGAAGCGGTCAACGCCTTCCGGGAGAAGCGCAAGCCCGTCTTCACCGGCCGCTGAGCGCCGCACGACCCCAACAACAAGAACAACCGCCCCCTCACGAGGAAACCACCATGACCAAGCTGACCCGCCGTGCATTGCTGGCCTCCGGCGCCGGCACCGCCCTTGCCCTCTCCGCCAACCCGCGGATCGTCGTCGGCCAGACCAACGAGCCGATCCGGCTCGGCGTGGTCACGCCGCTGTCGGGCCCGCAGGAATTCATCGGCAGCTTCGTCAAGAACGGCGCCGAGGTCGCGGTCGAGCTCATCAACAAGGCCGGCGGCGTTCGCGGCAGGCCCCTGGCGCTGGAGTTCCGCGACGAGAAGGCCAATCCGGCCGCCGCTACCACCGTGGCGCGCGAACTCCTCGGCATGGGCATCAACCTGCAGTTCGGCACTATCGCCTCGACGGTCGCCCTCGCCTATGGGCCGCTGATGCAGGCCGAGAACGGCGTCAACCTCACCTGCGGCGCGGGTTCCGAGAAGATCAACCACGAGAACTACAGCCCGCACGTCTTCCGCATCGGTGACGGCACCTACCGCATGCGCGCGCAGGCGCGCATGATGGCGGAGAAGTTCCCCGACGTGACGAGCTGGACCGGCATCATCCCCGACCACGAATATGGCCGAACCGTCTGGGCGATCTATGTCGACGGCCTGCTCGAGTTCTATCCGAAGATCACGGGCAAGCAGCCGCAGATCGTCGATCCGATCATCGTGCCCTACGGCAGCGGCGACTACCGCAACTTCATCACCCAGGCGGCGCGCACGCCGGCCCGCGGCATCGTCAACGCCACCTATGGCGGCGACGCGGCGACGTTCTTCCAGCAGGCCCGCCCCTTCGGGCTCTTCAACAACCGCATCCTGATGGACGCGGCCAACGAGTTCATCGTCGCCAACGCGCTGAAAGCGCAGGTGCCGAAGCACTGGACCGGCACCCACTGGTACTACGCCGCCAACTCCTCGCCGGTCAGCAAGACCTTCTACGAGGCCTATGTCGCCAAGACCGGCCAGAAGATGCCGATGGGCTGGGCGGGCGAGGCGCAGGCGGCGGTGGCCGCCTATGCCGCCGCGATCGCCAAAACGGGGTCGACTGAGACCAAGGCAATCATCGACGCTCTCAAGGGCCTGACCTTCGACACGGTCACCGGCTCCCGCACCATCCGCGCCGAGGACAACCAGGCCATCAAGGACCTGGAGATGATCCAGATCGAGCCCGACGCGGGCTCCGATGTCGGCTTCAAGGTTTCGGACTACGTCAAGATTCCGGGCGCCGGCGTCATCGAGCCGGCCACTCCGGGCAAGGCCATGGTTCTCCGCAAGCCCTCCTGAGGGTCCCTCTGGAACTTGGGAAGGCGGTTCGCCGCTTTCCCGCTCTTTTTCCTCCAAGGGATTGCGCCGGATGATCGCCGACCTGCCCTCGCTTCTGTTCAACGCCCTGGTCTGGGGCATGGCGACCTTCCTCGTCGCCGCCGGCCTGACCATGATCTTCGGCATCCTGCACGTGCTGAACTTCTCGCACGGCGGCTTCTTCATGATCGGCGCCTATGTGGCGCATTCGCTGACCAACTGGTCGGCGGCCATGGCGAACATCTGGGGGTTCCTCGCCGCGAGCGTTCTCGCCGGCGCGGTGATCGGCGTCGTCGGGCTGATCGTCGACCGCGCGGTCTTCAGACGGCTCGCCCACGTGGACGGCGCCTACGTGCTGGTCGCGACCTACGCCCTGCTCCTCGTCTGCAACGGCTTCGTCAAGCTGGTCTGGGGCCTCAACGTCGTCAGCGCCTCGCCGCCGCCCGAACTCTTCGAGGTCTCCTTCATCGGCAACCTCGTCCTGCCGCACTATTCGATCTTCGTGGTGGTCGCCGGGGTCGTCGTCTTTCTCGCCCTGGAATGGCTCATCAACATGACCTCCGTCGGCCGCCTCATCCAGGCCATCGCCATCGACCCGTGGATGGCGCGCCTCCTCGGCGTCAATGTCGGCCTCATCTATTCGGCAACGGTCGTCATCGGCTTCGCTCTCGCCGGCCTCGCCGGCGGCCTCCTCGTTGCCAACCAGAGCCTGTCGCCCGACCTCGCCGGCATCTTCATCATTCAGGCCTTCGGCGTCGTCATCGTCGGCGGCATGGGGTCCATCCGCGGCGCCTTCCTCGCCGCGATCCTGCTCGGTCTGGTCGACAGTTTCGGCACTGCCCTGCTGCCGCAGATGCCCGGCGTGCTGTTCTTCGTGGCCCTCGCCGCCATCCTCCTCGTCCGCCCGCGCGGCCTCATCGCCTCGGGGAGGCTGTCATGACCCTGTCGCCCGCCGCCCGTTTCCTCCTGGTGCTCGCAGTCCTGACCGCGGCGGCACTGCTCCTGCCCTTCGTCGCCAACCGCGGCCTCGTCTTCCTCGCCGGGGTCGTCGCCATCAACGTCGTGCTGGGCATGGCCTTCAACCTGCTCTTCTCGACCGCCGGGCTCCTCAGTTTCGGTCAGGCGACCTTCTCCGCCACCGGCGCCTATGCGGTGGCGCTGCTCCTCCTGAGGCTGCCTGACATCCCGTTCCTCATTACCCTCGCCCTTGCGGCGGCAGCCGGCGCCCTCGCCGCCGTCGTCATCGGCTTCGTCGCCCTGCGCCGGACGGAGGGCGTCTATTTCGCGGTGCTGACGCTCGCCTTCGCGGAACTGGTCCACGTCGTCATCGCCAAGACCTCGTTCTTCGGCCGGAACGACGGCCTCACCGGCATTCCACGCCCGCGACTCGGGCCGATCGATCTCGCCCAGGGACAGGCCTACTACGTCTTCGTCATCCTTGTGACGGCCCTGCTCATCGCATGCCTGTGGTGGGTGACCCATTCCCGGCTCGGGCGCTCGTTCCGCGCGGTGAGGCTCGACCCCATGCGGGCGGCCTTCCTCGGCATCGACGTGCGCCGCCGCCAGCTCGAGGCCTTCGCCATCTCCGGTGCATGTGCCGCCACCGCCGGCGGCCTGATGGGCCCCCTCACCTCCATCGTCAGCCCCGACCTCGCCCATTGGGGAGAATCGACCAAGCCCATCCTCTTCACCCTCCTCGGCGGAGCCGGCCACTTCTGGGGCCCGCTCGTGGGCGCCGTCGTCTTCTCCGCGGTCGAATACGGCACGCGCAGCCTCGCGGGCGCCTCCGACCTCATCACCGGCGGCCTCCTGCTCGCCGTCGTTCTGGCCATTCCCGGGGGGCTCCTCGGCCTTGCCGCCCTGCTCGTGGCCCGCCTCCGGCCGAACCGCGCGAGCGACCAGCCGTCACCACCCGCCGTTCCCGTGGCGGGCGCAGCTGAGGGAGCAGCACGATGAGCGCCGCCTCCCTCGCCGTGCAGGGCCTCTTCGCCGGCTACGGCCGCACCCCCGTCCTCAAGGACGTCTCCCTCACCGTCGCGCCGGGTGAGCGCCACGTGGTCATCGGGCCGAACGGCGCCGGCAAGACCACCTTCTTCCGCGCCCTCTGCGGCGAGATCCTGCCCGCCGCCGGCACGATCCTCTTCGAGGGACGCGACGTGACGCGCCTCGACGGTTTCCGCCGGGTGCGCGCCGGCATGGGGCGCTCGTTCCAGGTCGCCCGCATCTTCGCCGACATGACGCCGGCCGAGAACGTCGTCGTCGCGCTGGAGGCCGGGGAGGTCTCGAACGGCACGGCGAGCTGGCGCTTCGCCACCGCACCCAAGGCGTCTCTGCGGCGCGAGGCGGAAGCGATCCTCACCGATCTCGGCCTTGCAGGCCGCGGCGACGAACCCGCCTCCATTCTCAGCCACGGCGACAAGAAGCGCCTGGAACTCGCCATGATGCTGGCGCTGAAACCACGCCTCCTGCTCCTCGACGAGCCGACGGCGGGCATGGCCTCGGCCGACCGCATGGCCGCGGTCCGGCTGGTCCAGCGCATCGTCGCGGAGACCGGCGCCACCCTGATCCTCACCGAACACGACATGGATGTGGTCTTCCATCTCGGGACCCGGATCAGCGTCCTCCACTACGGCGAGATCGTCACGACGGGGACGCCGGAGGAGATCCGCGCCAACAGCTTCGTCAAGGAGATCTATCTCGGTCGCGGAGGCCATCATGCTTGAGGTCAGCGGCATCGACGCCTTCTACGGCGACAGCCACATCCTGCACGACATTTCGTTCGCGATCGCCCCGGGCGAGGGCGTCGCCCTGCTCGGACGAAACGGCGCCGGCAAGTCGACGCTTCTGAAGGCGCTCATGGACGCGGGGCCGCGCGTCCGCGGAACCATCCGCTTCGAGGGCCAGGATCTCGGGGGCGAGCCGACGCACCGGAGAGCCCGGCGCGGCATCGCCCTGGTGCCGGAGGACCGGCGGATCTTCCCGCACGTCTCGGTCACCGAGAACCTGGAACTTGCCCGCCACGCCTGCCCGCCGGGTGTGACCCCGCCGACGCCGCAGGAGGTCGCGGCGCAGTTCACGCTGCTCCAGCCCATTCTCGACCGGCGGGGCGACCGGCTATCGGGCGGCCAGCAGCAGATGGTGGCGGTGGGTCGCGGGCTCATGGCCCGGCCGAAGCTGCTGATGCTCGACGAGCCGGCCGAGGGCCTCGCCCCCGTGATCGTTGAGGACATGGCGCGCGAGATCGCGGCCGTGCGGAAGCGCGAGAACCTCGCGCTGCTCGTCACCGAGCAGAACATCGACTTCGCCCGGGCCTGCACCGACCGGCTGCTCATCATCGATTCCGGCGCGATCGTCTTTTCGGGCGACTGGAACGCCTATGATGCCGCGCCCGACCTCGAGGCGCGATTCCTCGCGGTCTGAAGGACGGCAGTGGTGGACGAGAGGATGGAGATGAACGCTTGCCCTCCCTGGCGGGACCCCAGCGGCTGGTCCTCGCGCCTCGCTGCCGCCGACGTCGCGCGGCATCGCGCGGCCGGCGCCTGGCGCAACCGGACGATCGCCGACGATGCCCGCGAGCGGGCCGCCGCGACGCCCGACACGGTCTGCCTGCAGCTCGGCGAGGAAACCCTCACCTTCGCCGAGGCCCTGACGCGGGCAGAGCACCTCGCGGCGGGCCTCTGGGAACTCGGCCTGCGCCCGGGCGACGTCCTCTCCTTCGCCCTGCCGAACTGGCTGGAGGCCCTGTCGGTCGACCTTGCCGCAGGGCTCCTCGGTCTGGTGATCAACCCCATCGTGCCGATCTACCGCGACGCCGAGTTCGGCCTCATCCTGAGGCACTGCCGGGCGAAGGCCATCATCGTCCCCGAGACCTTCCGCGGCTTCGACTATGCGGCCATGCTGGAGAGGCTTCGCCCGCAGCTTCCCGACCTCGCCCATGTCGTCGTCGCCCGGGCCTCCACCCCGCGGCGGGGCATGCTGCGCCTCGAGGACGTCGGTGCATCCGGCGGCGCCGTCCCCTGGCCGCGCCAGGTGCCGGAAGCGATCAAGATGGTGATGTACACCTCCGGCACCACCGGCATGCCGAAGGGCGTCCTGCATACCCATGAGACCATGGCCCATTCCATGGCGAGCTGCGTCGCCTACTGGGGCCTCGATACCGGCGACGTCGTGCTCATGCCCTCGCCCGTGACCCATGTGACCGGCTTCGCCTGGGGGTTGGAACAGCCCTTCCAGCATGGCCTCGTCTCCGTGCTGATGGAGCGCTGGGACGCGACCGAGGCGGTGAGGCTCATCGACCGCCACGGCGTCGCGGTCACGGTCGGGGCCACGCCCTTCCTGCAGGAACTGGTCGATGCCGCCGAGCAGGCGCAGTCGCGCCTGCCCTCCCTCAAGATCTTTGCCTGCGGCGGGGCGGCCGTCCCGCCGGACCTCGTCGCCCGCGCGAACGGGCTTCTGGCGAATGGCCGCGCCACGCGCGTCTACGGCTCCACCGAGGCGCCGATGATCACGCTCGGCTTCGTCGCGCCCGGCACCGAGCGCCTCGCCGCCGTCACCGACGGGCGCATCGTCGACTACGACGTCAGGATTGTCGACGACCGCGAGGGCGACGTGTCGCCCGGCGCGGAAGGGGAAATCCTCGCCCGCGGCCCCGCCCTGTTCGTCGGCTATGCCGATCCGGCCGAGACCACCGCCGCCTTCACCGCCGACGGCTTCTTCCGCATGGGGGACATCGGCCTGATCGGCGAGGAAGCCTCCATCCTGATCACCGGCCGCAAGAAGGACCTGATCATCCGGGGCGGCGAGAACATCTCGGCCAAGGAGATCGAGGACGCCCTGCACCGCCATCCCGCCGTCCGCGAGGCGGTCGCGGTGTCCATGCCGCATCAGCGGCTCGGCGAGAC
This sequence comes from Phreatobacter sp., assembly GCF_052440005.1. Taxonomy (GTDB): domain Bacteria; phylum Pseudomonadota; class Alphaproteobacteria; order Rhizobiales; family Phreatobacteraceae; genus Phreatobacter. The sequence continues at coordinate 4,712 of NZ_JBQVQL010000114.1, read as the reverse complement.
CGTCTGCGCCTATGTCGTCCCTCAGGAAGGCGCGAACCCCACCCTCGCCGATCTCGTGGCGTCCCTCGCGGCAGCGGGACTTGCCAAGCAGAAATTTCCCGAGCATCTGGTGCTGGTCGAGGACCTTCCTCGCACCGCCTCCGGCAAGGTGAAGAAGGACATCCTCCGGCGCATGATCGCCGATCAACTGGCCGCCACCCCGACGGGATCTGCACTTGGCTGACGCATCCCTCCGCCACGATGGCGAGACGAGCCCCGACCCCTCCCCGCGCCGCGCCGGGCGCCGCCCGCCGAGCCCGCGTCAGGTGGCCAAGAACGCCGAGACGCGGCGCCGCATCGTCGAGGCCGCCGGCATCGTCGTCGGCCGCCACGGTTATGCCGGCGCCTCCATCGCCCGCATCACCGCCGAGGCGGGGGTCGCCCACGGCGCCTTCTACCTGCATTTCGCCAACCAGCAGGCGCTCTTCGACGTGCTGCTGCCCGAGCTCGGCGGCGCCATGCTCGACAGCCTCACCGCGGCCATCCGCGACAGCCGGTCCCTGGAGGACATCGAGCGGCGGGGCCTGCAGGCGAACTTCGCCTATCTCGCCGACCATCCCGAGATCTACCGGGTGATGAACGAGGCCGAGCTCTACGCACCGACCGCGTTCCACCAGCATCTGAAGGAGATCCAGACCCGCTACGTGCGCTCCCTCCGGCGCAGCCGCGACCACGGGGGCGACCTGCACGGCTTCGCCGACGCCGAACTGGAGACCGTGGCCGCCCTGCTGACCGGCGCGAGATCCTATCTCCTGATGATGTTCTGCCGCGACGGCAACGCCATCCGCCCGCTGGAGCCGGAGAAGCTGCAGACCTATCTCGACGTCTTCCTCAACGGCCTCCGCCGCCGCTGAGCCGCGCGGCAGACAGGGCGATGGCGCTGGATCGCAAAATGTCGCACTGCTGAATTCCGCTGCACGCCTGCCGGCTTTCGGGGCACTTCCCGCGGCGGATGATGCAGGATTTCCCGCGGATTCCCCGGTATCGGAGCGAATATGCGCGATCCGCGTCTGGCATTCCGCTTGCTTGTAACTGATCAGCGCAGCCCCCGCCGCAGGGCGAGGACTTCAGGTTGGCGTGCCGCCTTGTTGTTGTGGAGATTGCGATGTTCGCAATCCTCGACCTCATCGGCTGCACGCGGCCGATGTCAACGAGCGTGGATCTAGGGCAGGAACCGGCCCCCGCACGACGCGGACGCCGGCCGACGACTGATCGTCCCCACAGCAACAGTCCAGAGCCGCAGCACGGACGGGTCTTGCCCGCCCGTCTGCCGAGCCATGCGCCGCAAGGCGCGGCCGTCTCGTGTCCGCATCACCCCCCTCAACCGATCCTCAGCGGAGTCTCCCATGTGTGACCGCCATGGCTGCATGCACCTGCCGAACCTCCACGCGATGAACTTCTCAAGGCGCGGATTTCTCCGCGCCGGCGCGGCGGCCGCCGCCATCACCATGGCGGTGGGCCCCGATGTGGTTCTCGCCCAGGGCCGGCCGATCAAGTCGACCCACGGCACCGGCTTCTGCAACCTGAACATCTTTCTCGCCCACGCCATGCAGTTCTCGCGGGCGGAGGGCACGGACCTGCAGTTCGTCAACACGCCGACCTTCGCCGAGCAGGTCACCTTCCTCGGCATGGGACAGGTGGATGTCGGGCTGATGCCCTACACGAGCTTCATGGCGCTGTTCGACGCGGGTGCGCCGGTCAAGGTGGTGGCCGGCGGCGGCGTCGAGGGCTGCGTGATCGTATCGCGGCCGGGCCTCGATACGCCGCAGAAGCTCAAGGGCAAGACCCTCGGCACGTTCCAGCTCGATACGCTGGAGGTCATGCCCTACGACTACCTGAAGAAGAACGGCATCAGCTTCCGCGACGTGACCGTCCGCTACATGGGTTCGACGCCCGAGGCCGTCGAGGCCTTCAAGGCGGGCGCCATCGACTGGATCTGCACCATCGAGCCCTATGGCACCGCCCTGCTGCGCGACGTGCCCGGGTCGCACAAGCTCTCGGACGGCACGGACATCTACGGCAAGGGCTATACGGACTGCGTCCTCGCCGCCCGCTCCAGCCTCATCGCCGAGAATCCGAAGGGCCTGAAGGCCATCATCAAGGCGATGATGCAGGCCCAGGCCATGGCCGAAAGCCAGCAGCAGGAGACGCTGACCAAGCTCGTCGGCACCTATTACAAGACCTCGATGGAGAACGCCGTCCTGGCCATGGGCAAGCAGCCCGCCGTCGTCGATGCCAGGTCCCAGACCCAGTTCATCCTGGAGCGGACCGACAGCCTGGTGGAGATGGGCTACATCAAGAAGAAGCCGACGCGCGACGCCATCGACTGGACGCTGCTCGAACAGGTCATCGCCGAAAACGCCGACCTCTATGCCAAGCTGAAATACAAGTCGGCCTGAGGCGATCATGACAGACGCCGCCATCGCCAACCACGCGCCGGCCACGGCCAAGGCTTCCGCCGTTCCCCAGGGGACGGCGGAGACCTGGAGCATGCGCCTGAAGGAGAAGCTGGCCGAATCCGGACCCCGGATCGGCTGGACGCTGGTCTCGGTCGGGCTCTTCGCCGGAATCTGGGAACTGCTCTGGGCGGTGGGCCTCGCCGACCCGAAGCTTCTGCCGCCGCCGCACGTCTTCCTCGGCGCCTTCGCCGACCAGGCCAAGTTCTTCAACACGGCCACGCGCTGGTCCATCGGCCTCAATCCGGCCGATGGCCCGACACCCCGCCAGGCGCTGCTCATCACGGTCGGCGCCACCATGGGCCGCGTCTTCTCCGGGCTCCTCATCGCCTCGGTCCTCGCGGTCGCCGTGGGCGTTCTGATCCGCTACTTCCACCTCTTCGAGAAGCTGACGCTGCCGACGATCACCCTCCTGTCGCCGGTCTCGCCCATTGCCTGGCTGCCCGTCGCCATCTTCATCTTCGGCATCGGCAACGCGCCGGCCATCTTCATGGTCGTCATCGCGCTGTTCTTCCACATGGTGCTGGGTACTGTGGCGCAGATCGACGGGGTGAACAGGAACCTGATCAACGTCGCCCGGACCATGGGCGCGACCAAGCCGCAGATCTACTGGCGCGTCATCGTACCGGCCATCCTGCCCGGCCTGCTGATGGTCCTCAGGCTGAACATGTTCGGGGCCTGGATGGTGGTGCTGATCGCCGAAACCACCGGCGTCGGCTACGGCCTCGGGCAGGTGATCATGCTGGCGCGCAACACCTTCAACCCCTCGCTGGTCTTCTTCTGCATCGCCCTCATCGGCTTCCTCGGCTTTGCCTCCGACTGGGTCCTGCGCATGATCCAGAAGCGGATCCTCTACTGGGTGCCTGAAACGACGGGAGTTCTGCGTGGCCTCTGAGACCCCCACACCCTACTCGTCGAAGGACAGCGTGGTCTGCCGCAACGTCTCGAAGGTCTGGGCGGCGGGCACCCGCCGCGCCCACGAGGCGCTTCGCGACATCGACCTCGACATCAGCCCGGGCGAGTTCGTCGTCTTCCTCGGACCCTCGGGCTGCGGCAAGTCGACCCTGCTCTACCTGATCGCTGGACTGGAGCCCGCGACAGCCGGCGAGATCTGGTCGTTCCGCGACCGGGTGGAGACGCCCTCCCCCGAGCGCAGCCTGATCTTCCAGGAGACCTCGCTCTTCCCCTGGCTCAACGTCTGGCAGAACGTCACCTTCGGCCATGCCATCCGCGGCGTGCCGGAAGCCGAGCGAAAGATCATCGCGGCCGACGCCCTCCAGCGCGTCGGCCTTGCCGAGGCCATCAACAAGCGACCGGACGAACTCTCGGGCGGCATGCGCCAGCGCGTCGCGGTGGCGCGGGCCCTCTCGATGCGGCCGAAGGTCCTGCTGATGGACGAGCCTTTCGCGGCCCTCGACGTCCAGACGCGCCAGAAGATGCAGGACTTCCTGCTCGACGTCTGGCGCGACAGTGGCGCCTCCGTTCTCTTCGTCACCCATTCCATCGACGAGGCGGTGGCGCTGTCGGACCGGATCGTCGTCTTCACCGCCCGCCCCGGGCGGATCAAGACGATCGTCACCAACCCGCTGCCGCGGCCGCGCAACCTCTTCTCACGGGAGAGCGAGGCCCTCCGCATCCACCTGACCGATCTTCTGCGCGACGAGGTCGACCGCGCCTTCGCCGAACAGGAAGGCCTGGTCCCGGCCGCCTGACGTCATCCGGCGGCCGTTCCGCCGCCTATCGTCCCATTGTCTCCATCCTGGATCCTGCCATGGCCACCTCCCTCGTCCGCAGCCGCACGCTGATCACCGGCGTCGTCGACCGCTTCTCCTGGAACCAGATCGACGACGGCGCCGTCCTGCAGGAGGACGGGGTGATTGCGGCCATCGGCACCTATTCCGACCTCAAGGCCCGCTATCCCACGACGCCGGTAATCGGGACCGGCGAGGAGGTCGTGCTGCCCGGCTTCGTCAACGGCCACCACCACGTCGGGCTCACGCCAGTCCAGCTCGGCTCACCCGACATGCCACTGGAGCTGTGGTTCATCACCCGGCTGGTGATCCGCAACCTCAACCTCTATCTCGACACGCTCTACTCGGCCTTCGAAATGATCGGCTCGGGCATCACCACGGTGCAGCACATCCACGGCTGGATGCCCGGCACGCTCGAGGAGGTGGAGGCAAAGAGCTCCGACGTCATCCGCGCCGACGAGGACAT
>NZ_JBQVQL010000113.1:0-12560 GCF_052440005.1 Phreatobacter sp. | reverse complement strand
GGTGGCGACCAGCACCCTGTAGGCAGCGATCTCCATGTGCTCGAACGTGTAGCCGGCCATCGACCCCTTGATGATCTCGTCGCCGACGACCAGACCGCTCAGCCCCTGGCCCATGCCCATGACCTTGCCGGCCACGTCCTTGAGCGTGGACACGTCGGTGCCGCGCCGCTTCAGGCAATCCTCAAGGGTGGCGGCCTGCAGCCGCGTCTCCTCCGCGTGGCGGGCGATGCGGGCCTTGAGCTCGGGATAGTTCTCGATGCGCCCGGCCATGCCGTCGAGCATCTTGACGGCCTGCTGCTCCATGGCATGGGCATCGCGCAGCCACTGGTCCAGGCGGTCGTCGTCGGTCTGCGACATGGGGATCCTCCATTGATGCGGGAGCAACAAGACGCCGGCGACAGGGTTCCAATCGGGGTTGCGCAGCCATCCGGAGCGCTGGGCCGCGGGCGTCGGATGTGGACCGTGGGTGTCTCGGCACGCAGGTGGGTTTCATCACGTCACCGGCCCCGAGGCTGACGGAACCCGGTTTCCGCCAGGCCATGGCCCGAGAGATGTGATCTCTCCGACCCTTCGTTCAGGCCTAAATCGGCGGGTGGCACCGCGGAGGCGGACAGATCTCGTGCTTCCGATAGGCACCGCACCTTCGACACCGCGTTTCCTTCCGGTGGCCTGCGGAGGCACGAAGTGAGCCGAATTGTTGTGGTGGGAGCGACGGGATTGGTCGGCACCAAGGTCGTCGCGCGGCTAGCCGCGCTCGGTCACGCCGTGACGGGGGTCGCCAGGTCGGTCCCCAGGACCGTCGGTGTCGTCACCTGGCAGCGGATGGATCTCGCCAAGGCCGGAGCGGCGGACTGGGACAGCGTCCTTCGTGGTGCGGAAGTGGTGGTCAACTGCGCCGGCGCGTTGCAAGACAGTCCGGCCGACGACCTCGGCGGCGTCCACACCAAAGGCCTTGCTGAGCTCGTCGCCGCCTGCCGGCGCGGCGGCGTGGCGCGCCTGATCCACTTTTCCGCCATGGGAGTCGGTGGTGAAGGCCCCACCACATTCTCCCGGAGCAAGAGCGCCGGCGACGAGGCCCTCATGGCGAGCGGCATCGACTACGTCATCCTGCGTCCCTCGGTCATCCTCGGCCATCCCGCTGGTGGAGCGAGCGCACTGATCCGGGGCCTGGCCGGCCTACCGCTGCTGCCGGTCATGCCCGAGACCGGACCGCTTCGCCCCGTCGCCCTCGATGATATCCTGGAGACGGTCCTGGCCTATATCGACCCCAGGCGGCCCGGCCGGGTCGTGCTGGACATGTCCGGCCCCGAGACCCTCTCCTTCGTCGAGCTCGTCCGGCTGAACCGGCGCTGGCTCGGACTTCCGCCTGCCCGGGAGGTGGCGGTGCCGGCCGTTCTGGCCGCCCTCGCCTACCGCTTCGGGGATGCGGCAAGCCAGCTCGGATGGCGGCCTGCCGTGCGCACCACGGCGCGCCTCGAGGTCGCCCGTGGGGCGGCGGGCGACAGCCGGGTGTGGACCGAAGCGACCGGCATCATTCCCCGGCGGATCGAGGCGGTGCTGCAGGCCAGGCCGCCGTCGGTGCAGGACCGGTGGTTCGCGCGCCTCTATATGCTCAAACCCGTGATCTTCGTCAGCCTCGTCCTGTTCTGGGTCGGCTCCGGCCTCGCCTCGCTGGGGCCGGGCTACGGCGGCGGCGTTACGATGATGAGAGAGGCCGGGACAGGATGGCTCGCGCCGCTCATCGTCGCCGGCGGCGGCATCGCGGACCTCGTGGTGGGTGTCGGAATCGCCTGGCGGCGGACCACGCGGCGGGCCCTCCAGGCGGGGATCGCTGTCACCAGCGCCTATGCGGTAGCGGGGACTGTCCTCACCCCAGCGCTCTGGCTGGACCCCCTGGCCGCACTTCTCAAGACGCTCCCGATCGTCGCGCTGATGCTCGCCGCTCTCGCCATCCTGGAGGAGAGGTCATGACCTATCTCATCCTCAAGTACCTGCACGTACTCGGCGCCATCGTACTCATCGGCACGGGAGCGGGGATCGCCTTCTTCCTGGTCATGGCCCACGCGACCGGCAAGGTGTCGCGGATAGCCGGCGTCGCCCGGATCGTGGTGACGGCGGACTTCCTGTTCACGGCCACGGCCGTGGTCGCCCAGCCGATCACAGGCGTCCTGCTGGCGCGCGAGATGGGCTACAACCTCCTCGAGGGCTGGATCGTACTCTCGATCATCCTCTACGTCGTCATCGGCCTGTTCTGGCTGCCTGTGGTGGTCATCCAGATGAGGATCCGTGACATCGCGGAAGCGGCCGAGGCCGCGGCCGCGCCGCTGCCCCCTCGTTATTACCGACTGTTCTGGACTTGGTTTGTGTTCGGGTTCCCGGCATTCGGCGCAATCCTCGCCATCCTTTGGCTGATGATCGCCCGTCCCTCCGTCGACCTGCCATGGATCAGCTGACGGCCCCGCCTATGCGTCGCGCCTCGCCGAGCCGCCGACGATCAGGGAAAGCGCCATGGCGCCGTATGCGAGGGCGATCCCGCCGGGCGTGACCACTTTCTCCCATCCAGGCGTCAGGCGCCGCGGAACCAGGGCGTAGTCCACAAGGGCCGCGAGTGCGGAAAGGGCTACTGCATCCGTCCAAAGCAGCCGGCGGGGGCCCGTCGCCCGCACGGCTTCGAACACCGCCGCCCAGAGCAAGGAGGCCGCGGAGTGGATGGCGAAACCCGCGGCGGTGTGCCTGCCGTCCACGGCAGCAGTGCGCGCGCCTGCATCTCCGTGCCACCAATGGCTGGTGCTGTTGACGACGCGGACCGGGTGTCGACCCTGCCGTCGAGCCACCAGCGCGAGAACGACCGTGGTGGACAGGCTTATCCCGGCTGCCAAGCTCAGAATGCGGCCGACCCGTCGGCCGCGCGCCGGCAAAGGGGCTGGAGCGACGGAGGCTCCGGCAGGATCAGACAAGATCATGGTCCAAGCGCTCTTTCCCCATACCAGCCCAACAACACAGGCATCCGCCGGTTCCGTCCACCGGCACTGGCGCGCTCGGCTCGCAATTTGGGGAAGCGGCCGGACGCTTCACCCGCCGTCCTCAGCGCCCCTTGAGGACGCGGCGACCATAGGAACCCTCCGAGACCCTCTGCCGTTGCCTGATCGAGCGCACGAGCGCAGTCCAGAAAGAGGTTCTCATGAAGGCAATCAATCTCCTCACACTGTTCCTGGTCATCGTCGGCGGTATCAACTGGGGCCTCGTCGGGCTGTTCCAGTTCGATCTGGTCGCCGCCATCTTCGGCGGCCAGCAGGCGACCCTCGCCCGCCTCGTCTACATTCTCGTCGGCGCCTCTGCCGCCTGGCAGATCTATCCGCTCGTCCAGGCGACCCAATCCGGAGAGGTGGCGGCCGAGCGCAACCGCATCTGAGCGAGAGCCCCTGCTTGGAGCCGCACAAGACGCGGTGAGCGGGGACCGCCGGGGCCTGGGCATTCCGTCACGGAGGCACAGGGTTCCAGAATGGTTCGATGAAGAACGGGGCCTGGCACACCAGGCCCCGTTCTTGTGATCACCTGGCAATCGAGTGGCATCAGCAAAGCCACGGCTCTCGCCTTCGCACGTTTCAGCACCCGCACGCCCGTCGCGTGAGGCCCCCGTCCGTCGGTCTAGGGCTGAAGACGAAGGTTGATGTGGCTTGCCGCCAGGGCCGCCTGCCCCATGGCGACGGTGATCTGGTCCAGGCCGGCGGCGACGTCTCCCACGGCATAGACACCGGCCGCGCTCGTCTGCTGGTGATCACCCGTCAGGATGCACCCGGACTTGTTCAATGCGACTGCGAGAGCGGAGGCCAGCGCCGACTGCGGCTCCGACCCCATGGCGGCGTAGAGGGTGTCCCACGTCCTCCCGCACCCTACCCTGGCGATACCTGCGCCGCGCCGTTCGACCTCCACGGAGGCGCGGGGCTCGATGAGCTGAACGTCGAGCCGATCAGTGAACCGCCGCAGATACTGTGCCTTGGAAGCGGCGCTCTCCGGCGGTACGAGCAGGCCGACATGCTTGCCCGCCACTTCGTACCCGTCGCAGACGGGACAATACCGGATGAGGCCGTCCCGCACGGCGTCGTCATGCCCCGCGATGGAAGGCCGCACATCGACGACCCCGGTGGCGAAAATCACCGTGCGCCCGATCACCGGCGGATGCGTGCTCGTGACGAGGAAGCCCTGGGCATGACGCTGCACCGCCAGGACATCGGCAGATAGCGGCTGCCGCCCGTAAGGCAGCAGTTGCCGCGTCAGCCGCTCCAGAAGCGCCTGACCCGATATCCCATCCGGGAAGCCCGGCATGTTGCGGATGAGCGGGATGAGTTTCGCGCGGCTGGCGCCTCGGTCCAGCACCAGCGCCGAGCGACGGAAGCGGGCAAGATAGAGGGCGGCGGTCAAACCCGCCGGCCCTCCGCCGATGATGACGCAGTCGAACAATTGCGGGGCGGCAAGTGCCATGGCTGACCTTCTGACGACATGTGCCGCGGGGCGACAGCCGACAGGTGTGGCGGACTGCCAGCCTGCTAGCGGGAGGTCGGCGGCTGGGGCGCCTTCGGCGTGCCGAAGAGCCGCGGGTCGACGGGGCCGAGGCCCTCCACCACCTCGCCGAGGGGGCTCGGCTCGCCGAGATAGACGAACTCGCCCGTTCCGTCCGGCGTCGGCCCGCTCGCCCAACGGCCTTCGCGGCTCTCGGTGCCGCCCGAGCAGTTCCAGAACTGGTAGGCGACCTCGCCCATCTCCTTCTCGCGCGGGAATGCCTGCGGCACCGGCGTGGCGTCGAGCCCTTCGGCCTCCAGTTCGGCGATGGCCGCGAGCCACTGGTTCTGGTGCATGGTGTCGCGGGCGATCAGGAAGGAGAGCATGTCGCGAATGCCGGGATCGTCGGTCAGTTCGTAGAGACGGCAGACCTGCAGCCGCCCCTGCGATTCCGCGGTAACGTTGAAGCGGAAGTCGGCGAGGAGATTGCCGGAAGCGACCGTGTAGCGGGCCGTCCAGGGATAGCCGACGCTGTCGGCGGGTACCGCGCCTCCGCCGGAGACGATGGCATGCTGGGGGTTCATGCCGGCGACGAGGACGTCCTCGAGCCGCGATCCGCCGAGAATGGCGCCGACCGCCGAGTTCTTCGCGGCCTCCTCCGCCGCCTCGACGGGCGAACTCTCCAGGAGCCGGGCGATCATGGTGGCGAGCATCTCCACATGGGCGATTTCCTCAGTGCCGATGTCGAGGATCATGTCGCGATACTTGGCCGGTGCGCGGCAATTCCAGCCCTGGAAGAGATAGGTCATCATGACGCTGATCTCGCCCCACTGGCCGCCGAGGACCTCCTGTAGCTTGCGGGCATAGACGGGGTCCGGAGCCTCCGGGCGGGCGTTATACTGGAACTGGTTGGTGCGGAAGAACATGCAGGCCTCCGTTCTGCTGTGGTCGGGGGGATGCTTGAGGGCCCGATCGCTCACAGTCTGTCGGCGATCAGGACTTGCACGACGGTCGCCGTCACGGCTTGCCGTCCGAGACACAACCGAGCGGCGCAGAGACCTGTTCCAACTCACAAATCACCTCGGCACGACCGCCAGATGGCCGAGAATCGCCGGACCTGCCGAGGCTGTCGGGGACCAGATCGGAACAAGCCACCGGTGGTCGGCGTTCGCCCGCAGACCCATGCCGAGCGCAGAACGGGCCATGCCCGTCTGAGTGCGGCCAGCCCACATCCGTCCGAACCGCGGCCGCTCCTGGAGCCTATCGTGTCCCCCCCTCTCGACTTTCACTGGCTCGAAGCCGACCTTGCCGTCGGTGGGCGCATCCCGCGCGGTGAGGTCCCGCGCCTCGCGTCCCGGCACGATATCGGTGCCGTGGTGGACCTGAGAGCCGAGACTGGCGGCGACGCCGGGCCCTTCGACGCCTGCGGCATTTCCTTCCTGCACCTGCCGACCCCCGACAGGATGGGTGTCAGCCTTGACATGCTTGAGCGCGGCGTGGACTTCGTCGAGGCGATGCGCCGCCAAGGCCGGCGCGTGCTCATCCATTGCCACTTCGGAATCGGCCGGTCGGCGACGCTCGCGCTCTGTGTCCTCGCCGCGCGCGGGGTCGAGCCGCTGGCGGCCCTCGCCCTCGCGAAGGATGCCCGGCCGGTCATCTCACCGAGCCGGGAGCAGTATGACGCCTGGTGTCATTGGCTGGTCGCCCGCGGCATCAGCGCTCCGAGCTACCACGCCTTCGGCATGGTGGCCTACCGCACGCAGGCTTCCGCCCTCTAGACGGGGGCTCCCGTCGTCGCCATCGGGACAATTCCACGCCCGGTCTCTGCGCGGGCCTTCTCCAACTCTGCGGGAAGATGACGCCCGATGCCGGCATAGCTGAAGCCGGACCGCACGGCGGTCGCGGGGTCGATGAGGTTGCGGAGGTCGACCAGGGCGGGCGAGCGCATGGTCTTGCGCAGCCGGGCGAGGTCCAGAGCGGCGAATTGCGGCCATTCCGTGAGGACCACGGCCAGGTCCGAACCCCAGCAGGCCGCATAGGGGTCGGTGCACATCTCGACGCCCGGCAGGAGACGACGGGCCTCGGCCATGCCTTTGGGGTCGTAGGCACGCACCGCGGCACCAGCCTTCAGGAGGGCGGGGGCGAGCGTCAGCGAGGCCGCCTCGCGCAGGTCATCGGTATCGGCCTTGAACGTGAGGCCAAGCAGCGTGACCGTCTTGTTAGTCAGCCCACCGGCCGCCCGAGCGATGCGATCGACCAGGCCCTGCTTGCGCCGGGTATTGGCCTCGACCGCCGCCGCGAGGATCCGCAGGGCCGCGCCAGCCCGCTGCGACGTCGTCAGCAACGCCGCGCTGTCCTTGGGGAAGCACGAGCCACCATATCCGGGTCCAGGCCGCAGCGCCCCCGGGCCGATGCGGGGGTCGAGCCCGACGCCGTGCGCCACGTCCTCGACGTCGGCGCCGACGGCCTCGCTGAGGTCGGCGATCTCGTTGATGAAGGCGATCTTGATCGCGAGCAGGGCATTGGCGGTGTATTTCACCAGCTCCGCCGATCGTCGGTCGGTGACGACCAGAGGCGCGCCCGTCGACGTCAACGGCGCATAGAGGCGCGCCATGACGTCGCGGGCCCGCGCGTCGCCCGTGCCGACGATGATCCGGTCCGGCTTCTGACAATCACCGACGGCCGTCCCTTCGCGGAGGAATTCCGGATTGGAGACCACCGCAACATCGGCGTCGGGTCGGCGGCGGCGGATCAGCGCCTCCACCTCGTCTCCGGTGCCGACCGGCACGGTCGACTTGACCGCCACGACGGTAAAGCGGCGCAGGGCGGCGGCGATCTCCACCGCGGCGGTGCGGACCTGGCCGAGATCGGCCTCGCCGCCGGCTGCCTGCGTCGGCGTGCCGACGCAGATGAAGACGACCTCCGCCTCCGCCACCGCCACCGCGGTGTCACCGACGAAATGCAACCGGTTCGCCTTGAGGCCGCGGGAGACCATCGCGTCGAGACCGGGCTCGTAGAGCGGGCAAACGCCCTGGCGCAGGCGCGCGAGCTTCTCAGCGTCCGTGTCGACACAGGTCACCACGTGTCCCTGGTGGGCAAGACAAGCCCCGGTGACGAGCCCGACGTAACCAGTACCGATGACTGCGATGCGCATGACCGCTCCTAGGCGACGGCTTGGGAAGGAGTTGCGGAAACAGAGGGCCGTGCCTCGGCCTCGAACCAGGCGATGGTGGCGCGCAGGCCGTCCTCGAGGGGCGTGGTGGGTCGCCAGCCGAGGAGGCGGCCGGCCTTGGCGATGTCGGGCTGCCGCCGGCGCGGGTCGTCGACCGGGAGGGGTCGGCGCACGATGGCGGAACGGGAGCCGGTGAGGCGCGCCACTTCGCGCGCCAGGACGTTGATCGAAATCTCGTCGGGATTGCCGAGATTGACGGGACCGGGCTGCGGCCCGTCGTGTTCCATCAGAGCGACGAGCCCGTCGAGAAGGTCGGAGACGAAGCAGAAGGAGCGCGTCTGCTCGCCGTCGCCGAAAATGGTCAGGTCTTCGCCGGCGAGCGCCTGGGAGACCATGGAGGAGACGACGCGGCCGTCGGACCCGGCCATGCGCGGCCCGTAGGTGTTGAAGATGCGGGCAATGCGCACTTCGCAGCAGCCCATCCGCTCGGTGTCGAGAGCGAGGGTCTCGGCGGCGCGCTTGCCCTCGTCGTAGCAGGCGCGGGGGCCGGTGGTGCTGACATTGCCGCGGTAATCCTCCGGCTGGGGGTGCACGGTGGGATCGCCATAAACCTCGGAGGTGGAGGCGAGCAGGAACCTGGCGCCGCAGGACTCAGCGAGTTCGAGCAGATGGCGGCTGCCGAGAATGCTCGTCAGCAGCGTGTGCACGGGCCGGGCCTGGTAGCGGGGCGGCGAGGCAGCGCAGGCGAGGTTATAGATGCGGTCGAATCCGCCGTCCCTCAGCCGGGGCGGCAGCGTTTCGCTGATGTCCGCAACGTCAAGGCGGAAATCGGGATGGGCCTCGGCCTCCGCAAGATTCCGCGCCGCTCCGGTCTGCAGGTTGTCGAGACCGACCACGGCGGCGCCGCGGGCGAGAAGCAGGTCGCAGAGATGCGAGCCGAGAAAGCCGGCGGCACCGGCGACCAGCACGCGCTGTCCGGCCAGATCGCCGCTCCCGCGGGCCGCGCCGACGGGCTTGCGGCGAAGGATCGCCGGCGGCCCCTTACGTGCCATCGCGGCCCGCAGCTCGCGCTCCAGTACCGCGGCGCGATGGGCGGGCGTGTGATCGGCGAGAAAGCGCCGGCGGGCGGCCGCGCCCAACCGGCGGTCGCGGCCGCGGGGGGCGGCGAGCAAAGCCTCCACCGCCTCGGGGCCGGCGGCGGTGACGATCTCGCGTCCCGGCTGGAATACGGTCCGCAGGCCCTCCCAGGAATCGGAGATGACCGGGGTAGCGCAGGCCGCCGCCTCGAAGAGCCGGACGCTCGGGCTGTAGCCGGCCGCCACCATGTCGGCACGGGTGAGGTTCAGCGCGTAACGGCTCGCCGCATAGAACGCGGGGTGATCGGCCGGGGCGACATGGTCGATACGCTGGACATTGGTTGGCCAGTCGATGCCGGCGGGATACTGGGCACCGGCGACGCAGAAGCTGAGGTCCGGGCGGCGCCGGGCCGGTTCGATGAGAAGCGCCTCCAGCCCCGGCTGACGGTCGACGCTGTAGGTCCCGAGATAGGAGAGGTCCCAGCGTGGCTCGAGCGCCAGCGGCCTGTAGATGTCGGGATCAGCGGAGCAGTAGAGGGCGCGCGCTGCCGGCGAGCCGAAGTCCCGTTCCAGCCGCTGCAGGACCGGACCGCCGGTGAAAGAGAAGTAGACGTCGCAGCCGGCGATCTGGTCGGGCCGCAGATAGTCGTTTTCGTCGCGGCCGAGGCGCGCCAGCGTCACCGGCGTGTCGATGTCGTAGAAGGCGATCACGCCCTCCCGGCGCTGCCGCAGCCAGTCCAGCACGCCCGCCCCTTCGGGGACGAAGGAACCGACGAGGACGGCATCGGCTGCCGCCAGCGCCGCGGAGAAGCGGCCGAGGTCGTCGCGGTCGCGATAGAAGGCGAGACGCGCATAGGTGGGTTCGCCGAGGTCGCGGTGGTCCGCATACCAGGGCTGTTCGCGCTCGAGGAAGAGCACGTCATGGCCTCGGTCGGCGAAGGCCTTGAGCAGGGCCCGGTAGGTGGTGGCGTGGCCGTTGCCCCAGGAGGAAGACAGGCTGAGGCCGAGGACGACGAGACGCAGGGGGCGATCGGTCATGCCGCGCTCCTCTGCCGCCGCTGCGCGACGGCGGCACGCAGCAGCCCGTCCGCCTCTACAGCACGCCGGGCATAGGTGTGGTCGGCGAGGACGCGGCGCTGCGCCGCTGCGCCGATGGCCCGGGCCCGCTCGGGGGTGAGGGCGGCAAGGTGGTCCGCCACGTCCGCGCCGTCACGGGCCACGAGGATCTCCTCGCCCGGCTCGAGGAACATCTCGACGCCCTCCCAGGCGTCGGTGATCAGGCAGGCGCCGGCCCCCGCCGCCTCGAAGACCCGGGTGGCCGGCGAGAACCCGACGGCGGCCATGCTGTCGCGGGCGACGTTGAGCACGGCGAGCGGCGTGACGTTGAAGGCATTGTGGTCGGCGGTGCCGACATGGCCAAGGGCGCGAACATTGGCCGGCATCGGCTTGTCGTGCCAGCCGGAGCCACCGAGGAGGAAGCGCCGTCCCGGCTGCAGCGCGGCGGCCCGCAGGAAGAACTCCTCGATGCGCGCCTCACGATCCGGAAGGCGGTTGGCGAGCAGGGCGACGTCGGCGGCAAAGCGCGGGTCGGCGGCGACGGGGTGATGCGTCGTCGGGTCGAGGGCGTTGTAGATCGGCCGGCAGGCCGGCGCCCCCAGGGATTCGTAGCCGGCGACCACCCGGGGCCCCCCGCCATAGGTGAAGACGGCGTCCAGGTGCGGCAGATGCCGCAGCAGGGGATGGTCCGGGGTCGTCCGCAGTTCGGCCAGCGTCGCCGGGGCGTCGACGTCCCAGAATAGGCGAACTGCATCTGGACGGGCCTCGGTGAAGACTCCGAGAAGCTCGGCGTCGAAGACGCCCACTCCGCTCGCCTTCACCACCACGTCGGCCTCCACGGCGCGGCCGATTACCTCGTTGCAAGCTTCGGGCGTCGCCGGATAGACCACCACTTCGGCCCAGTCGGGCGGGTCGATGTCGCGGTGGCTCTGCCGGTCGAAGGCGTCCGGCTCGTAGAAGGTGACCGCCCAGCCGCGGCCTGCCAGCTCGCGCAGCATGCCGCGGTAGTAGGTCGCCGCACCGTTCCAGTAGGCGGAGAGGAGGCTGGAGCCGTAGAACGCAATCTTCACGGGGCGACCTCCAGGGAATGATCGGCGGGGCTCCCGGCGAGCTCCCGGTAGACGGCGAGGAGTTCACCCGCACGGTGGGCGCAGGTGTGCCGGCTGCGGATGGCGGCGAGGCCCGCGGCGACGAGGGAGGCCCGCAGCGCGGGGTCCTCGCCAAGGTCGCGCAGGTGGCGGGTCATCGCCGCGCCGTCGGCGGCGACGAGAAAGTCCTCTCCCGGGCTGAACAGCCCTTCGCTGTCCTCCCAGGGGGCCGACACCAGCGGAATGCCGCAGGCGAGCGCCTCGAAGACGCGGATGGTCGGGATCCCCGGCAGCCGCTCGACGTAGAAGCGTCGCGGTACGTGCACCGTCATCAGATGACACGCATAGATCTCCGGCGCGCGCGCGTTGGCGAGCCAGCCGCGATAGCGCGCGCCCGCGCGGGCAAGCCGCTCCACCGCCTCGTCGGGGTAACGCACCCCGTAGACGTCGAGGGGGAGGCCTGCGGCCACGGCCGGCTTGAGCAGAAAGGCGTCGAGTTCGGCGGTCCGCTCGCCATCGCCCCAGTTGCCGATCCAGACGAGGCCGGCCCGGGCCCCCTCCTCCACCGGCGGGTGGAACAGGCGGATGTCCGCCGCCTCGTGCCAGACATGGACGCGCCGGCCCCAGCCCCAGCGGCGATAAACTTCCGCCAAAGCCTCTCCGAAGGCGAGGACGCCATCATAGCCGGAGAGGTCGAAGGTCCGGATCGCATCGGGGTCGCTGACCGCCCGGTGGTGGGTGTCGTGGAAGAGCAGCGTGAATCGGCCGCCGCGCCGCCGCAGCAGGCCGGCAGCGGCGACGAGAGCCGGATCGTTCCATTCGTGCACGATGACGAGGTCGGTGCCGTCGCACAGACCGCCGAGATCGTCGCCCGGCCCATAGGTCCGGCTCGTGAGTTCGGGATAGGCGGTGCGGAAGGGCGCGAGTCCCGCTTCGCCATGGTCCCGCAGCAGGTTGGCGAGGCTCCAGGAGTCCGCCGGCTCCCAGACGTCGACCTCGTGGCCGAGCGCCTGGAGTTCCCGCAGCACCCCGCGCAGAAAATGCGCGTTGCCGTGGTTCCAGCAGGAGGCGAGAGAGTGGGTGAAGTAGACGATTTTCATGCGGCGTCCTCCGCCGGGGCCACCTTGGCGGACAGAGCCTCCCGCCAGACGGCGCGGGTGCCCGCCACCATGGCGGCGAGGCCATAGCGAGCGGCCATACCGGCTGCGGCGGCGCCGTGGGCGTCGAGCCGCTGCGGATCGAAGAGCAGGCCGGCGATGGCGGCGGCGACACCGTCGGCATCGTCGGGGGAGACGAAGACCGCCGCCTCGCCCCACATTTCGCGGTGGGTCGGGATATCGGAAAGGACGAGGGCGCACCCCGCCTGGGCCGCCTCGAGCACGGCGAGGCCGAAGGGCTCGTAGAGGGCGGGTGAGGCATAGACAGGGGTAGTGGCCAGAAGGGCGGCGAGCGATGCTGGGTCCAGCGGCCCGAGCGCAACGGCGTGGCGGGGGGCGGCGGCGGTGTCGCCCATGGGCCCGACGAGAGGGCCGGCGGCCCGGAACGGCACGTCGAGCCGGGACGCGGCGGCGTCAAACGTCGCAAGGTTCTTGGCGCGGTCCCACAGCCGGCCGGCGAGCACCACCTGCCGCTGCCTCAGCGAGGGCACGAGGCCGGCTGCGGCGGCGC
>NZ_JBQVQL010000112.1:0-12744 GCF_052440005.1 Phreatobacter sp. | reverse complement strand
CCTTCGTCCGCCGCTCCGTGCCGGCGGTCGCCAGCAGCGGGCCGCTCGAAGCCATCGATCCGATCGAGGCCCCGCCCGCTTCGCCTCCGCCGCCCGCATCGGCCCCGGCCGGCCTCGGCGGCTTCGAGGAGAGCATCGGCTCGCGCTGGGCCGTCTGGGTCGGCGCCATCGCCCTCGGTCTCGGCGGCATCTTCCTCGTCCGCTATTCCATCGAGCAGGGGCTCGTCGGCCCGGGCATGCGCATCGCGCTCGGCTTCCTTTTCTCGCTCGCCCTGCTGGCCGGCGGCGAATGGCTGCGCCGCAATGACAAGGGCCTGCCGACCCTTCCCGTCGCCGACATCCCCTCGGCGCTGACGGGTGCCGGCGCGGTGGCCGCCTTCGCCACCATCTATGCCGCCCATGCCCTCTACGACTTCATCGGCCCGGCCACGACCTTCGTCGCCCTCGGCGCGGTCGGCCTCGGCACCCTCGTCCTCGCCGGCGTCCACGGGCCGCTGCTCGGCGCTATCGGCCTCGTCGCCGCCTTCGCCGCGCCCTTCCTCGTCGCCGCCGACGATCCCAACCCCTATGTCTTCCCGATCTATGCGGCGGTCATCACCGCCGCCTGCTTCACCCTCGCCTGGATCCGCGACTGGCTCTGGCTGCGCCTCGCGGCGACGGGCGTCGCCGTCGGGCTCAGCGCCCTGACCCTGGTCGCCACCTCGGGCGGCGCCTATCCGAGCCTCGTCCAGGCGCTGGCCGGCATCGCCACCGCGGCGCTCTTCGTGGTGCCCGGCATCCGCTTCGCCCCGCATCGCGAGCGCGGCGCCGATGCCGGCGCCACGGTGATCCTCTGCGCCTTCGCCTTCCTCGCCATGCTCGCCGTGCTGGAAAGCCGCCAGGGACTGGCTGCCGTCGCGCTGTTCCTGCTTCTCGCGCTCGCGGTCCTCGCGCTCGTCTGGCGCGCGCCGTCGGTCGTCCCCGCCGCGCCGGTCACCGGCCTCTTCGCCCTTCTCATCCTGCTCGGCTGGTCGGCCGGCGTCCGGCCCTCGACGCTGGTCGATCCGCTCGGGGTGCCGCCCGACTTCCCCGACGTGCTCTCCCGCATCGTCTGGTCGGGCCTCGCCGTGGCGCTCCTCTTCGGCATCGTTCCCGCCGTGCTCGCCGTGGCGCGCCGCCAGCGCGAGGCCTGGGTGGTGCTGACCCTCGCCATGACCTCCGTCCTCATGCCGCTCGCCGTCCTCGCCATCGTCTACGGCAAGGTCGAGGGCTTCGTGATCTCGCCGCGCTTCGCGGCGCTGGCCATGGTGCTGGCGGCAAGCTTCGGCGCCGCCACCGAGGCCGCTCACCGCCTTCGCTCCGGGCGGCGGCCGGGCCTCGCCTCAGCCTCGGCGCTCTATGCCATCGGCGCTCTGGCGGCGCTCGCCTTCGCGCTGACGCTGCTCCTCGAGCGCGCCTGGCTCACCCTCGCCCTCGCGGCCATGATTGCCGGCATCGCCTGGGTCTATACGTTCCGGCCGCTGCCGCACCTGCGCTGGGTCGCGGCGCTGGCAGGCTGCGGCGTGCTCCTGCGCGTCGTCTGGGACCCGGCCATCAACGGCTCCGACGTCGGCGAGGCGGTGGTCTTCAACTGGCTGCTGCCGGGCTACGGGCTGCCTGCACTCAGCGCCGCCGCGGCGGCCTGGATGCTGCGGCGGCGACGCGGCGAGGATACGCCCGTCGGCATCCTCGATGCCCTCGCGCTGGTCTTCACGGCCTTGCTGCTGATCGTCCAGGTTCGCCACGCCTTCGGCGCGCACGGCCTCCGGCTCTTCGCCGCGCCCATGCGCTTCCCCGAGGCGGCGACCCACACCGTCACCATGCTCGCCTTCGGCCTCGGCCTGTCGCGTCTCGGCGCGCTCCGCAGTGGGGTCTTCTGGGACAACGCGGTCCTCGTCGTCCGCTACGCCTCCTGGGCCTGGATCGCGGTGGTCATGGGTTTCGCCTTCAATCCCTGGGTCACCGGCACCGATGTGGGTTCCCATCCGGTCTTCAACTGGGCGCTGCTGGGTTACGGCCTCGGTGCCGTCCTCGCAGCGGCCTCGGCGCTGCTGGAGCGGCGCGACGGCCGGGCCATGGAGAGCCGCGTCATGGGCCTCGTCGGCCTCGCCATGCTGGTCAACTATCTCAACATCACCGTGGCCATGCTGGCACGCGGCGAAGTGTCCTTCTGGGGCATCGGTGACGGCGAGCTCTACGCCTATTCCGCGGTCTGGCTCGTGGTGGGCATCGCGCTGCTCGGCGCCGGCGCGGCCTTCGGCAGCCGCACCTTGCGCCTCGCGTCAGCGGCCATGGTTGCACTCGCCGTGCTGAAGGTCTTCCTCGTCGACATGGCGGGGCTGACAGGGCTCTGGCGCGCCCTGTCCTTCATCGGGCTCGGCCTGGTGCTGCTGGTGGTGGGCCGGGTCTACCAGCGCGTGCTCGGCATCGCCCAGGCGCGCAGCGCCGCGGTACTCCCACCGGCGGCCTGAACCGTCAGAGGGTGGCGAGGCCCGCCTTGCCGCCCTCGGTGCCGAAAGCGACGGCCTTGCCGTCGGCGCGCCATGCGAGCGCGGTGACCGCGTCGCCGTCCGGCTCACGCATCAGGATCTCGGCGCCATCCTCGATGCGGCAGAGCAGGATGAGCCCGTCGGCGAAGCCCGCCGCGACCACGGGGGCCTGCGGGTGGGCGGCGACCTGCGTCACCTTGATGCCGGCCTTGGCCGCCGGCGCGATCATGGTGGGGGTGGCGCCCATCGGGCCGTTCTTGCCCGAGAAGGGCCAGAGGATCGCCTCGCTGGCCCCTGACGTCGCCAGGAACTTGCCGCCGAGGGTCCAGGAGAAGGAGCGCACCTTGCCGGGATAGCCCGACATGCGCATGTGCTGGCCATCCTCGAGGCGCCAGCCGTGGAGCTGGGCATCCTGCATGGTGGTGACGACGAAGCGCTGGTCGGCGCTCACGGTGACGCCGAGATGCGAGCCCTTCCATTCGAGCTTCACCGGGTCGCCCTTGACGTTGGGATACCAGAGCGTCGCGCCGTTGTAGTGCGCGATCGCGAGGCGGAGCCCCTTGGGGAAGAAGGCGAGGCCGCCCGCCGCGGAGGGCAGGGCGAGGCTGATCGGCTCGCCCTTCGCCTGGGCGACGAAGGCCTTGCGCCCGGCACTCCAGGCGATCGCCCCGTTCGGGCCGAGCGCCACCCGGTCGATCCAGGTGCCGCCGCTGTCGTGGATGCGGCGCAGGTCTCCCTTGCGGTCGAGCGCCAGCACCAGACCGTCGTCGCCGCCGGTCAGCAGGACCGAGCCGTCGCAGACCGCGTCCAGAATGCCGCCCTCGTGAAGCTGCAGGCGCCGGTCGGCGTCGCCGGCGAGGATGATCTCGCCGGAGGCGAGCGCCAGCACGGCCTCTGCGCCGAGAAAGTGCGCCGACAGCACGGTCTCGCCGGTCTGGATCGGGCGGATGCGGTCACGGATGGAAGGGCGCTGCGTCGCGGTCGTCATGGTCCCTAGCTAGCCGAAGGTCCGCCGGAAGGCGAGAGGGACAACGGGGGATGACGGCGTGCCGCCCTTTGACATCGCCGCCGGGCTGGTCCATGCCAACGCCCGATTTTCGAGGAGATGCCCCTTGGCCAGCGGAACACCGACCCAGGTCGCCCCGACGCTCGGTTACGACGCGATCCAGGACTATGTCCGTGCGGTGCCCTTCCGCCCGCGCCTGTCCCGGCTGATCTTCCTGCGCCACGGCGAGACCGAGGGCAACCGCAAGGGCATCTACCAGTTTCCCGACACGCCGCTGAACCCGGCCGGCGAGGCCCAGGCCGCCGAGGCCGCCTCCATCCTGGCGCTCGCCTCCATCAGCCGCGTCGCCGCGAGCCCGATGATGCGCGCCTGGCGCACTGCGGCCGTCGTCACCGATGGTCGCGACATCGTGCCTGAGCCCGACGCCGCCCTGCAGGAGCGCATGTACATGGGCCTCTTCGGCACCCCTGTCGGCACGCTCGACTGGCGGGTCGATCCGCCGGCCTGCGAGACGCTCGCGACCTTCGTTCACCGCACAGGCCACGCCCTGTCGCGCTGGATGGCGATGGAGGAGGATCCGGAAGGAGACCTGCTGATCGTCTCCCACGGCGGCGTGCTGCTGGTGCTCGCCGCCCTCACCGGCGTCGACCTGCACACCGAACTGCGCCGCAATGCGACGCCGATCCTCTTCTCCCGCACCACCGGCGGCTGGGAAGCGACCGCGGCAGGCTGATCAGCCGAACTCGGCCTTCACCTTCGCCGTGTGCGCGCCGAGTGCCGGGACCGGGCCGAACTGCGGGATGGCCCCGTCATGGAGCGCGCCGGGAGCCAGCATGCGCTTGCGGCCGGCTGGGGTCTCCACCTCCATGTAGCGGTTCTGCGGATGGACCTTGAGGTCGTCCAGCGAGGAGACCCGGCCATAGGCGACCTTGGCCTTCTCCAGCATCTCCACCACCGCCTCGCGCGGATGCTGCGCGAAGGCAGCGAGGATGATGGCGTCGAGCGCCGGGCGGTTGGCGACGCGCTTCACGTTGGCGTCGAAGCGCGGGTCGGTGGCGACGGACGCGTCCCCCAGCACGTTCTCGCAGAGCGAGACCCATTCCCGTTCGTTCTGGATGGAGAAGAGGATCGCCTTGCCGTCGGCGCAGGGGTAGGCGCCGTAGGGCGCGATGGTCGGGTGGTTGAGGCCCGAACGCGGCGGATAGATGCCGCCATAGGCGTACTGGAGATAGGGCACGTTCATCCAGTCGGCGAGCGCGTGGTAGAGCGACACCGCGATGTGACGGCCCTGGCCGGTGATGGACCGGCCGATCAGCGCCTGCAGGATGGCCTGGTAGGCGGTCATGCCGGCGGCGATGTCGCAGACCGAGACGCCGACGCGCGCCCGGCTGTCGCCTTCGCCGGTGATCTCGGAGAGGCCCGATTCGGCCTGCACCAGAAGGTCATACGCCTTGAGGTGCTGCCAGGGCCCTTCCTCGCCATAGCCGGAGATGGAGCAGGTGATGAGTCGCGGGTGGCGCTGGCGAAGCGTCTCCATGCCGAAGCCGATGCGCTTCAATGCACCCGGCGCGAGGTTCTGGATGAAGACGTCGGCCCTGGCGACCATGGCCGCCAGCACCGCCTGGTCGCCGGCATCCTTGAGGTCGAGGACGACGGATTCCTTGCCCCGGTTGAGCCAGACGAAATAGGCGCTCTCGCCGTCAACCGCGCGGTCGTAGCGGCGGGCGAAGTCACCCTCGTCCCGCTCGATCTTGATGACGCGCGCGCCCGCATCCGCGAGGCGCGAGGCGGCATAGGGCGCCGCCACCGCCTGTTCGACGGAGACGACGAGGAGGCCGGCGAGATCGGTCTGGGAGGACATGGGCTGAGGGCTCACGGGTCAATGCGAGCCCTCTCCTTAGAGACAGGCCGGCCCCGCGGTCCAGAGGCCGATCCGCAGGGCGGTCCTGCCCGCGTCGTCAGGAGGCCAGCGCCCGGTCCACCGCCTCGCGCTCGGTCTCGATGACGGTGATATAGGCGAGGAAGGCGCTGTCCGGCATGGTGCGGCCCTGTTCGATGTCCCGCAGGCGCGCGACATTGATCCGGTAGCGCTCGGCGAATTCCGGCTGGCTGAGGCCGATCGACTGGCGCAGCAGGCGGACGCGCCGGCCCGCGACGCCACGGTCGAGTTCCTCCTCGGTGGAGGGCGGGTTGTCCGGATCGTCGATCGCGTTCTGCTCGATTTCCTCCGGCGTCATGGCGTCGAGACGGGCGCGCGTCTCGGCCGACATTCTCGGCGGATTGTTGGGGTCGATGATCAGCCTAGCCTTGACCATAGCGCTTCGCCTCCGTTCGGTTGGCCCGCCGCGCCGAGATGATCCAGTGGATCGCGCCTCGTCGCGTGTAGACGACCGTCATCAGGCGTCCGTCGAGCATGCCGACCGTCTTCCGTCGATCCTCGCCATCACTTGGCCGTGTGACGTCGAAGTCGATCCGTGCGTGATCGGCGAACACGTCAACGGCTTCAGGAAAACTGAAGCCGTGCTTGGCGACGTTCGCCGCCGCCTCGCCGTCATGCCAGTCGAAGTCGAGCGCCGACGCCATGGCATATCATACGGAAATCCCGCATGATACGCAATCATGGCGTGTAGAGGACGCAGGGTTCACCTTTGCCCGTCGCGCTTCGAAATCTGGTCCTGCGTCAGCCCCCCCATGCGCGGGTGCGGCCGGCCGCCGGTGGTCATGGCGAGGGCGAAGAGGATCTCGTCGGGTCGCGGGGAGTCCTGCACCATCAGCGTCACACCGTCGAAATGGGAGCGCACATAGGCCGCGTTGCGGTGGTGGATCGGCACGTCGAGGATGGCGCCGAGCGGGCCCACCTTGGTCATCGAGGGGACGATGGCCAGCGCCTCGCCGAGAAGTTCGCGCATGGCGTAGCCGCCCGGCACGTGCCAGAGGGCGCCATGTTCGAGCTCGCCCGCCGAGCCGATCAGCGAGCCCTTGCCATAGGCCTCGATGGCCGCGGTGTCGCCGCCCAGCGCGTTGAGCAGCTTCGTCGCGCATTCGAGGCCGAGGGGCTTCAGCGCCTCCATCGTCGGCTGGATGTCCTCGACATAGCGGCCGGCATAGGGGTTCTTCAACACGGCGGCGATCCAGCCCTTGAGGATGGGCTTGTCGAGCTTCGGCCCGCCATCGTGGCGGACCTCCTCGACGCCGACGACGATCTTCCGGACGTCGATGGTCATGGTTTCAACTCCCTGAGGCTGCGTGTTGATCCGAGGATGCGGGCCTGGCCCTGGAGCATCAGAGCCGCATCGAAAATGAGGCCGCGCCGGCGGAACTGCTCGGCCCGCGCGCGGCCTGCTTCCAGCGCGGCCGCCACCTGCGGCGCCGCCAGCGGCCCCACCGCCGTCGTGACCAGGTGGTCGCCGAGGTCGCTGTCGGGATCGAGGTCGCGGGCCGGGCTGCGGCGGATCAGCGGATCGCCGACGTCGACCGCATTGGCGATCAGCGTTGCCGCCACGTCGGCGGTTGCGGCGTCGCGTGCGAGCACCGTGACGGAATCGGCGACGCCGAGCGAAAATGAGCGCCCCTGTGCGCCGGAGGTTGCGATGCCACCGATCCCGTCCCGGTCGGTCAGCGTGATGCGCCCGTTGATCGCGGGGATGGCGCCGCCGGAAAAGTCGGCCGCCACCGCCACCTCCATCGTCTCGCCTTCGGTCAGGTGGATGGCGATGTCGCCCCCGTCATTGACGAAGGCGCGGTCGAGGGGGGCGGCCTGCACCATCGTCTCCATCAGTTCGTCCGCCACTGCGCCGGCCACTGCCGCCATCGGCGTGACGAACAGCCCTGCATGGGGCCGGCAGGCCGCGACCATGCGCTTTGCCACAGGCGTCTCCACCTCGGGGCGCTCCGCCATCGGTTTGCGCAGCGCGGCGAGCTCGCCGGCGAGCTCCGGCAGGATGGTGCCGAAGCGGGCGATCGCCGCCTCGTAGGCGTCCCGCACGGCGCCCGCCGCGCCCCAGGCCCGCAGCACCACGTCGATAGGCCCGTGCTGCAGATGCAGCCGGTCGCCGTCGAGGCGCTGGACGGAGGGCGGATCCCACATGGTCAGCCGATCCGGCCGAGCAGGCTGAGCAGCGTCTCGGCTTCCTCCGCCGACAGGGGCTCGAGCGTGCGCGCCGAAACGTCCGGCCCACGCGCCTTCATGGCCTCCACGATCTCGCGGCCGGTCGCGGTCAGCTCGAGGAGGACGAGCCGCGCGTCGTTCGGGTCGACGGAGGGCGACACGAGGCCGCGCTTGGCGAGACGGCCGGCGACGCCGAACATGGTGGCGGGATCGATGCCCACCAGCCGCCCCAGCTGGTTTTGCGAGGTGGGGCCGAGATCGTGCAGCTTGGCGAGTGCCGCATACTGCACCGGCGTCACGTCGAGCCCCTCCATCACCTGCTCGAAAATGGCGCTGGCGCGCTGGTGGGCGCGCCGGATCAGGAAGCCGATCTGCTCCTCGAGCACATAGGGCCGCTCCCCCGGCGCCTCGCCCGCGCGCTTGGCTCGCTTCGCCGTCATGGGCGCTTCTCCGGGAAGGGCCAGGGATTACCCTCGATCCAGCCGTCGATGCGCGCCTGCGGGGCGACGTCGCGCAGGATGTCGTCGATGGAGACCACGTCCTCCATGTGCCCGCCGAGCCGCTCGTAGAGGGCACGCGGCAGGGTGAATTCGATCGGGGCGACGATGGCAGGGGTCGGCACGTAGCCGAAGGCGTTCTTCGGCAGTTTCGTCACGTCCGCCATGACGGTGATGCCGCCGCCCGGCCACAGATAGACCGGCGCGCCGCCCATGGTGACCTTCGTCTCGCCGGAGGCGACGGAGCGCGTCAGCAGCACCGGGTTCTCGGTGACGCCCGCCCTGAGGCTTCCACCCGCGCCCGCCATGAACAGAACCGTGCAGAGCGAGGGCTCGCAGTTCTCCCCGATACGGTCGACCACCTTCATGACCGCGTCGGGGATCGGCGCGGGCTGCGGCACGAGGTTCTCATCGAGCACGCAATAGAGGAAATGCTCGCCGGTGGTGGAGGTGAGGAGCAGGCGCAGGCCCGGCCAGGCGGTCTCCGGATCGATCTTCTGGATGATCGACAGCGGGTCCTCGATGTCCGTGCCGCCCCAGCCGATGCCGGGATTGGCCACCTGGAAATAGCGGCCCGGCGTCGACTTGCGGCCGCGAACCCGGATACCGGCCTGCCGCATGTCCAGCACCTTGCCCGCCTGGTGCTCCGTCAGCACGCCGGTGATGTGGTCGTCGACGACGATGACCTCGTCGACATGGCCGAGCCATTGCTTGGCGAAGATTCCGACGGTCGCCGACCCGCAGCCGACGCGCATGCGCTGCTCGGGCTTGCCGTCGACGATGGGCGCCTGGTTGGCCGCCACCACCACCTCGTGGCCGCCGTCGATCACCATGGTCACCGGCTCGCCCGCGCAGAGCTTGAGCATGGTGTCGCAGGTGATGTTGCCCTCCTTCTTGGAGCCGCCTGTGAGGTGGCGGACGCCGCCGATGGAGAGCATCTGGGAGCCGTACTCGGCCGTCGTCACGTGGCCGACCTGCTCGCCACCGACACGAATGGGCGCGGCTTCCGGGCCGAGGTGGCGGTCGGTGTCGATCTTCACCTTGACGCCGCAATAGCTGAAGATGCCCTCGGTCACGACGGTGACCGTGTCGACGCCCTCGTGCACGGCCGAGACGATGAAGGGCGCCGGCTTGTAGTCGGGATAGGTGGTCCCTGCGCCGATGGCGGTGACGAAGGTGCGAGAAGGGTCGAGCACCTGTCCGTCCCAATCGTTCTTGCCGAACTCCACCAGCCTGCCGCCGTCCTCGACGGTCTTCGCCAGCAGCACGACCGGGTCGGTGCGCACCAACTGGCCGTTCTCGTTGGCATAGCGCGAACAGGCGCCTGCGCGCCCCGGCCGGATACGGCAGAGCACCGGGCAGGCGTCGCAGCGCAGGATGCCGTCGCCCTCGTCGGCGCCGAACTTCTTCGAGCGTGCCTCGACGGACAGATGGTCAGTGGCGGTCATGGCGACCTCCTGGAAATTGAGCGCTTTGCAACAGCCAATTGCGTCCTTCGAGGCTCGCTGCGCTCGCACCTCAGGATGAGGGGGGGCGGAGACATGCAGCAGCGGGAACCCGCGGTGCGCGGTGCGCCCTCTGGCCAGCCGCGATGCCACGCACCCACCTTCCTCATCCTGAGGTGCGAGCCCCGGCGATGCGTCTGCATCGTCCGGAGCCAGCCTCGAAGGACGCACTTCGGCTTTGCAAGGCGGTTGAGCGGATGCTGATCCAACCGAGCGTTCATTCCGCCGCCTCCCGGCCCTGCATCGCCGCCCACAGCCTGTGCGGCAGCACCGGCACCTCGGTCATGCGCACGCCGACCGCGTGGCGGATCGCCCCGAGAATGGCCGGGGCGGTGGCCACCAAGGCCGGCTCGCCGACGCCCTTGGCGCCGTAGGGCCCCTCCGGCTCGGTGTCCTCGACGAGATGGATGGTGATTTCCGGCATGTCGCCGGCCGTCGGGATCAGGTAGTCGTGCAGGTTCTCGGTGCGGCCGGGGAGATACTCCTCCATCAGCGCCAGCCCCAGCCCCTGGGCGATGCCGCCGTGGATCTGGCCTTCGGTGAGCGTCGGGTTGATGGCGCGCCCGACGTCGTGCGCCGCGACGATGCGCGTCACCTTCACCGTGCCGAGCAGGCGGTCGACGTCCACCTCGGCGACCTGCGCGGCGAAGCCGTAGGTCGCGTAGGGAATGCCCTGGCCCTTGGCGTCGAGCGCCGTGGTGGGCGGATCGTATTCGCCGTCGCCCATCAGCACGATGCCGGCCCCGTCGGCAGCGAGCGCGCCGAGGTCGATCACCCGGCTCGCCTCGCCGTCCTCCACCGTCAGCCTGTCACCCTCAAGGGCGAGCCGCGCGGCCGGGCCGGCATTGGCCAGCGCCAGGATCTTGGCGCGCAGGTCCGCGCCCGCAAGTTTGGCTGCGTTCCCCGAGACGAAGGTCTGGCGCGAGGCCGAGGTCTTGCCGGCGTCGAAGGTCCTGTCGGTGTCGCCGATGACGAAGCCGAAGGCCTGGGGCGGCAGGCCGAGGGCATCCGCCGCGATCTGCAAGAGGACGGTGGACGAGCCCTGGCCGATATCGACCGCGCCGTTGAGGAAGGTCAGCCGCCCGTCGCGGGTGAGCGTGATCCGCATCTTCGACGGGTTGGACATGGAGGTGTTGCCGCAGCCGTACCACATGCAGGCGACGCCGACGCCGCGGGCGGTGCGGCCGCCCTTCGCGTTGTGGTTGGCCGCCTCGGCCATCAGCTGGTCATACTCCGCCTTCACCGCGTCGAGGCATTCGGGCAGGCCGGCTGAGGCGTGCAGCACCTGGCCGGTCGGGGTCCTGTCGCCGTGGTCGATGGCGTTGATGCGCCGGATCTGCCAGCGGTCGATGTTGAGACGCTCCGCGAGATCGTCGATCAGCGTCTCGCCGGCGATCGCCGCCTGCGGCACGCCGAAGCCGCGGAAGGCGCCCGCCGGCACCTCGTTGGTGTGGACCGCGCGGGTGGCGTTCCTCACGTGCGGCACCTTGTAGGGCCCGGTGGCGTGGACCGGCACGCGATTGGCGACCGTCGGGCCCCAGGAGGCATAGGCGCCGGTGTTGAAGTCGCCGGTCATCTCGTAGGCGGTGAAGCGGCCTTCGCGATCCGCGGACATCCGCGCGTGGATCTTCGAGGGATGGCGCTTGGTGGTCGAGGCCATGCTCTCGGTGCGCGAATAGACGATGCGCACGGGCTTGTTCGTCAGCCAGGCGGCGACCGCGATCAGCGGCTGGATGGAGACGTCGAGCTTGCCGCCGAAGCCGCCGCCACAGGCGGTGGGCACGATGCGGACCTGGCTCATCGGCACGCCGACGACGCGGGCCACCTCCTCCTGGTCCATCACGGCGGCCTGGGTGCAGGCCGTCACCTCGATCCGGTCTCCCACCCGAACCGCGTAACCGGCCTCGGGCTCGATATAGGCGTGCTCGACGAAGCCGGTGCGGAAGCGGCCCTCGCTCGTCGCGGCGCCGAGCTTGTGGCCCTCGGCGACGTCGCCGGTCTCCAGATAGCCCCGGGTCAGCACGTTGTCGGGGATGTTCGCGTGGAGCGGCGTCGCACCCTCGGCGAGCGCCGCCTCGACCCCGATCAGCGCCGGCTCGACCTGCCAGGAGATCGGCAGGGCGGCATCGGCGATGGCCTCCACCGCCTCGCGCGTGCCGACGAGGGCGAGGATGGCCTCGCCCCGGTAGCGCACGAAGCCCGGCGCCAGCACCGGCTGGTCCTTGATGGTCGGGAAGATGCCGAAGGAATTGGCACCGGGAATGTCCGAGGCGGTGAGGATGGCTTCCAGCCCGGGATGGGCGGCCTTCACCGCCGCGAGGTCGCCCAGCGTGAAACGCGCCCGCGCATGGGGCGAGCGGACGGCCCGCAGCCACAGCGCGCCCTCGGGCGCGAAGTCGGCACCGAAGCGGTCCGTGCCCTGAACCTTCGGCAGGCCGTCGGTGCGGGCGATCCGGGCGCCGACGGCAGCCCCCGCCTCGGCCACCGGCGCATAGGCATTGGCGCCGCGCGCCACGGCATCGATCGCCTCGATGATCTTGGCGTAGCCGGTGCAGCGGCAGAGCACGCCGCCGATGCCGTCCTCGATCTCCTGGCGGCCGGGCGAGGGGTTGCGCGCCAGCAGGTCCGCCGCGGCCATGATCATGCCGGGCGTGCAGATGCCACACTGGGCCGCACCCTGCGCGAGGAAGGCGGCGCGCAGCCTGTCCACGAGAGGGTCCGAGGCCTCGATGGTGGTGATGGCGCGGCCCTCGGCCTGAGCGGTGGCGACGAGACAGGCGCAGACCTGTTCACCGTCGAGAAGGACGGTGCAGGCGCCGCAGTCGCCGGCATCGCAGCCGATCTTGGTGCCGGTGAGCCCCAGGCCCTCGCGCAGCGTGTCGGCGAGGCTGGCGAAGGGGTTCGCCTGCACCTGATGCGCGGTGCCGTTCACGTTGAGGGAGACGATGGCTTCTGCGGGACGGTCGAGCATCAGGCGGCCCTCCTGGCGGCGGGGGAGGCGAGGTCGGCGAGCGCGTCGCGCACCAGCGCGAGGGCGGCGGCGCGGCGGTAGGCGGCGCTGGCGCGCACGTCGTCGATGGGCTGGAGCGCCGCGAGGTCGCCCAGCGTGAAACGCGCCCGC
>NZ_JBQVQL010000111.1:0-12979 GCF_052440005.1 Phreatobacter sp. | reverse complement strand
CTCCTGGGGCGGTGGCGGCTCGTGGGGCGGCGGTGGATCGTCCGGCGGCTCCTGGGGCGGCGGAGGCGGGTCCTCCGGCGGCGGCTCATGGAGCGGTGGCGGCTCGTCCGGAGGCGGGTCGTCCGGCGGTGGCGATGGCTTCGACACCGGCGGGCGCTTCTAGGCGGCGCCGTTCACAGCCGCAGCATCACCAGGAAGGCGGTCAGGTCGTCGGTGACGAAATCGACGTGGTCGTCCTCGCGCCCCTCGAACTCCCACGCCTCGCGGAACACCTCCCGCGTGCGCTCTGGCACCACCAGCACGGTCTTCATGCCGAGCGCGTGCGGCGCTTCGAGGTTGCGCGCGAGGTCCTCGAACATCGCCGCGCGGGCCGGGTCGACCCCGTGGTCGGCGAGAAACTTCTCGTAGGTCTCGCGGTGGGGCTTCGGCAGCAGACCCGCGTCGACGATGTCGAACACCCCGTCGAAGTGGTTCTCGATGCCGAGCCGGCGCGTGATCGCCGCGACGTGCGAATGGGTGCCCGAGGTGAAGACGAACTTTCGGCCCGGCAGGGCTGCGATGGCCGCGCCAAGCTCGGGATTGGCCTGCAGCGGCGAGTGGTCGATGTCGTGCACATAGCTGAGGAAATCGTCCGGGCTCATGCCGTGCTCGATCATCAGCCCGCGCATGGACGTGCCGTAGCGCCGGTAATAGTCCTTCTGCAGGACGAAGGCCTCGTCGGTCGAGATGTCGAGGAGCTTGGCGACATAGGACTTGATGCGCCCGTCGATCTGCTCCCACAGCGACAGGTGCGCGGGGTACAGCGTGTTGTCGAGGTCGAAGATCCACGCCTCGACGTGGGAGAAGGCCTCGCGGATAGCGGTGGCGCGGGTCATCGGGGCTCCCGGAAACGGAGGGACGCGCGGCGGCGTCCGTCGAAGGTGACGGCGGCGAACCCGGCGAGGGTGCCGCCATGGGCGGCGCAGTCGGCCGTCCCGGTGATCTCGAATTCGCTGGTGCGGATGCAGGCCTGGATGTCGCCGCCGAAGACGAGGGGGCGCCCGCCACGCAGAACCGGTCGGCCCTCCGCATCGACCGCCTCGGCGAAGGACAGGACCCGCGCCGGCTGGCCCTCCACCGGCGGCTTCAGGCAGGCGCCGGGCTCGAGACGGAACCAGCCCCGCGTCGCGACCTGCCGCCCATCCTCCGTGCCGAGCGCCGCCATGATCCGGTGGCCCGTCTCGTTGCACCAGGCAAATCCCGGCCCCTCGCCGGCTCGTAGAGCCGCCAGCAGCCGGTCGAAGATGCCGGGCAGCACGGCGGCGTCCGCCGGCAGGTTCAGGTCGGTGAGGAAGGCGCGCAGCGCCGCGTCGGTCTTCGGCCCTTCCAGCCCGTCGATGGGCCCGGGGTCGTAGCCCATCCGGGTGAGAAGGCGCTGGATGCCGGCCTTGCGGGCCTGCGGCAGATCGTAGTCGGCTTCTTCCGAGAGGAAGAGCACGCCGATGCCCTCGGCGACCGTCGGCTTCACCTCAACGAAGCCGGCGAGGCGGGTGTTGGCCTGGCGGCAGCTCTGGGCGGCCGGGACGAGGAAGTCGCCCTCGCCGATGCACAATTGCAGATGTTCCGGCTGGCCGAGGCTCGCGCCCGGCGCCTCGCCGAGCGGGCGGGTGTGCAGGAACAGGCGGCCGGGCGCCTCCGCCGACTGGAGGATCGCCCGACACTGGCCGGGATCGAGCCTGAACCAGCCCCGGGTCGCCGCGGTATCGGCCACGACGACCCCGATGGCCGCCTCCGTGACCACGCTCGTGCGATTGCACAGGCGCGTCTCGGCCGCGGCCGGACCGGCGAGCGACACCACCGCGCAGAACGCCGTGGCGAGGCCCGCCAGCGCCTCACGCATGGATGAGCGTGCCGGCGCCGCCATCGGTGAGGAGCTCCACGAGAACGGCGTGCGGGGTCTTGCCGTCGAGGATGACGACGCCCTCGACTCCCCGTTCGATGGCGTAGATGCAGGTCTCGATCTTGGGGATCATGCCCCCGGTCGCCGTTCCATCGGCGATCAGGCGACGGCAATCCTCCACCGACAGCGACTTGATGAGGTTCTTGTTCTTGTCGAGGACCCCGGGCACGTCGGTGAGCAGGAGGAGGCGCTTGGCCTTCAGCGCGCCGGCGATGGCGCCCGCGAAGGTGTCGGCGTTGACGTTGTAGGTGTCGCCCTCCACCGAGGTCGCCACCGGGGCCAGGACCGGAACGAGGTCCTTGCCCAGCACCGTGTCCAGCACCTTGGTGTCGACCTTGTCGGGCTCGCCGACGAAGCCGAGATCGACGACCTTCTCGATGTTGGAATCCGGATCGCGCGTGACGCGGCTGACCTTGGACGCCTTCACCATGTCGCCGTCCTTGCCGCACAGGCCGATGGCCTTGCCGCCCGCGGCGTTGATGAAGCCGACGATCTGCTTGTTGATCGAGCCCGCGAGGATCATCTCGACGATTTCCACCGTCTGCTTGTCGGTGACGCGCAGGCCGTCGACGAACTCGCTCTTGATGCCGAGCTTCGCCAGCATCTGGCCGATCTGCGGCCCGCCGCCGTGGACCACCACAGGATTGATGCCCGACTGCTCGAGCATGACGATGTCGCGGGCGAAGGAGCGCGCGCCGCCCTCGTCGCCCATGGCGTGGCCGCCGTATTTCACCACGACGATCTCGTCGTCGTATTTCTGCATGTAGGGCAGCGCCTCGTTGAGGACGCGACCGATGTCCTGGGCGTCGAGGGGCGTATGCGACATGAGCGGCTCCGGCAGATCGCGTCGTTCGTGTCGCGACCCGGCGCGACGGTGGCAGGGTCTTAGCCGATTTGGCCGAGGGGGCGAAAGCGCCAAACAGCATCGCGTCCGTGCGCCATGAGGTCGACATGATCAAGGGTCATGGTCTGCGCGGGTGACAGGGGCGACGACACGGCCTATGGCTCGCCCAGGGGCCGGCTCGCGGAGCCTTGGCCACAGATGCTGCGATCGGAGACCATGACCGCACTCCGCTCCAGGACATTCGACGTTCTTCTCGGCGGCTGGACCGCCCTGTTCGGCGCCATCATCCCTGCCCTGCTCTGGTCCGACGCCCGCCGCCGGCGCCGCGTCTCGCGCCTCTGGGTCGCAGGCGTCATGGGCCTGCTGCGCCGCGTCGTCGGCCTCGACCACGTCGAGATTGGCAGCGACAACCGCCCCGCCGGCCCCTGCCTCATCGTCTGCAATCACCAGTCGACCTGGGAGACCATCGCCTTCATCCGCCTCTTTCCGGACGTCGCCATCGTGGCCAAGGAGGAACTGCTGAAGATTCCGGTCTTCGGCTGGTACCTGCGCCATTCGCCGATGATCACCATCGACCGGGAGTCCGGCACCCAGGCCCTGCGCCGCATGGTGGAAGGCGCCAAGGCGGCGCTGGCGGAGGGACGGCCGGTGCTGCTCTTCCCCGAGGGCACCCGCAAGGATCCCGACGCGCCGATCGACTTCAAGCGCGGCGTCGAGCTCCTCTACGGCCGGCTCGACGTTCCCGTCCTTCCCGTCGTCGTCAATTCCGGTCGCTTCTGGGGCATCGGCCGGCCGGCCAAGCGACCCGGCACCATCACCGTCTCCTGCCTGCCGCCGCTCCCTCCCGGGCTCAAGTCCGGCGAGATGATGGAGCGGGCCGAGCGGATGATGGAAGAGGAACGCCGCCGGATCGGGTGAGCCGGGCGGCCGCCTTGACGACGCCGGGTCGGCAGGCACTCTCCGCCCGCCCCCGGGGCCTGCGAGGCCGCACCATCCCTTGAGGAGCACGAGCCATGACGCGCTATCCTGACCGCTTCTATCCCGTCGTCGACAGCATCCGCACCCTGATGGACCTCGTCGCCCTCGGCGTCGGCACCATCCAGCTCCGGGTGAAGGACCTCGGCGAGGCCCAGGCGGCGGCCCTGGTGCGCGAGGCCGTGGAATCCGTCGAGGGTTCGCCGGTGCGCCTCGTCATCAACGACTACTGGCGCGCCGCCATCGCCGGCGGCGCCCGCCATCTCCATCTCGGCCAGGAAGACCTTGCGACGGCCGACGTCGGCGCGATCCGCGCCGCTGGCCTGACCCTCGGCATCTCGACTCACGACGAGGCCGAGCTCGAAACCGCCCTCACCCACCGGCCGGACTATATCGCGCTCGGCCCCATCTACCCGACGACCAGCAAGACCACGCGCTTCGACCCCCAGGGCCTCGACAGGCTCGGCGTCTGGAAGAAGAAGATCGGCGCCATTCCGCTGGTCGCGATTGGCGGCATCACGCTGGAGCGCGCTCCGGCCGTCTATGCGGCGGGCGCCGACTCCATCGCCGTGGTCTCCGACATCGCCCATGCCGACGACCCCGACACACGCGTGCGCGAATGGCTGGCGCTGGAGCCGGCCGGGGACTGAGCGCGAGCCGGCGGGTAGCTCCCCCTAGCCATCCGGCCCCGCGACCGCTACCTCACGGCATGAGCCGCCGGACCCTCCGCCCGGCGTCGAGACCCAGAGCCGATGACCACCGCCCCGCCCGGCACCGGGGGCCCGGACGATCCCGGTTTCGGGATCTATGTCCACTGGCCCTTCTGCGCCTCCAAGTGCCCCTATTGCGACTTCAACAGCCACGTGCGCCACGTCGCGCCCGACCAGGCGCGCTATGTCTCCGCCTTCGGACGTGAACTGGCGACCGCAGCGCGGCGCACCCCCGGTCGCACGGTCTCCTCGATCTTCCTCGGCGGCGGCACGCCCTCGCTCATGGAGCCGGCGACGGTGGGCGCCATCCTCGAGACGATCGCAAAGCTCTGGACGGTTACCGCCGACTGCGAGGTGACGCTGGAGGCAAACCCCACCAGCGTCGAGGCAGAGCGATTCCGCGGCTTTCGCGCCGCCGGCGTCAACCGCGTCTCGCTCGGCGTCCAGGCCCTCGACGATGCCGATCTCAGAAGCCTCGGGCGCACCCATTCGGCCGATGAGGCCCTGCGCGCCGTCGACGTCGCCCGCCGCCATTTCGACCGCTACTCGTTCGATCTCATCTATGCCCGCCCCGGCCAGACCACGGCCGGCTGGGAGGCCGAGCTCCGCCGCGCCATTGCGGAAGCCGCCGAACACCTCTCGCTCTACCAGCTGACCATCGAGCCCGGCACCATGTTCGAGGCGCTGCACCGGGCCGGCAAGCTCGCCATGCCGGACGATGACATGGGCCGCGTGCTCTACGACCTGACGCAGGCGGTCTGCACGGAAGCGGGGCTGCCGGCCTATGAGATCTCGAATCACGCCCGCCCCGGCGCCGAATGCCGGCACAACCTCATCTACTGGCGTTCGGGCGATTTCGTCGGCGCCGGCCCGGGCGCCCATGGCCGCCTCACCCTCGGCAACGGCCGCATCGCCACCGCCACCGAGAAGCATCCGGAGACCTGGCTGAAGCGGGTGGAGGAGCAGGGCTCGGGCATCGTCTCGGAAGAGCACCTCGTCCAGATCGAGAACGCCGACGAGTTCCTCGTCATGGGCCTGCGCCTCGCAGAGGGCATCGACCTCGCCCGCTACGAGGCGTTGTCGGGCCGGCCTCTCGACCCGGAACGCATCGCCTTCCTGGAGGGAGAGGGTTTCGTCCGGCGCCTGCCGGGCGGCCGGCTGAAGGTGACGCCCGAGGGCTTTCCCGTCCTGAACGCGGTGGTGGCCGACCTCGCGCAGACCGGCTAGCGGCAGGCGCGCCCGCCGCCGACGTCCAGGTGGAAATGGTCGTAGTGCAGCGGGTTGTAGTCCGGCGACAGGGTAACGTCGAACCAGCGACAGGCGGCATCGCGCACAGCGCGCAGGAAGGCGGCCCGGCCGGCCTCCGCAGACGACCAGTCGGCGGTCAGCGTCAGGCGGCGGCCGTCGGCGAGCACGAACCCGCTGATGTCGATGGCATCCGCCGTGGCGTGGCGGCTGCGACGCCCTGAGGCGGCGTGGTTGATGTTGCGGCAGGCATAGGTGCCGAGATGCTCGACGCGCGTCACCGGGGCGCCGAGATGGGCGCGCGCCGCGGGCCCGACGGCGTGGCGGTCGAGCATGGCGAGGGAGAGCGCCGCCCGGCAGGTCAGGATGACGGGCGAGGACAGGCGCGTCGCCCCGGCGAGCGGCGTGCGGCCGGCATCGGTGAAGCCGCAGCCCTCGCCGGTGGTGCGGTCCGGAACCGGTTCGAAGACGATCCCGCCACGGGCGAGCGCCGCGCGGCAGAGGTCGCCGTCGCCGCGCGCGCGGCCGAACTTCAAGCGCGTCAGGAACCCCGGCTCTTCGGTGAGGTCGAAGGGCGCGAAGGGATTGAAGCGCGGCGGCAGGACGATCTGTCCCGAGGCGATCAGCGCCGCCGCGAAGAGCAGGCCGAGGACCAGCGGCAGGACGAGGAGGCGGGCGATGCGGGCGGCCATGCGCCAGCCTAACAGGCGAGGCCCCGCCCTGTTCCGGAAAGGGGGGCGCGGCACGCCGCCGCTGGTCACGGCGGTTCCGCTCCATGGCCTTTGGCCGCGGGACCGCCTAGTTTCGCCCCATGGCGAATACACTCACCCCTTCCCTCTTCGACGCGGCACCGGCGCTGCGCAGCCTCCGGCTCGAGACGCTGATCCGCCTGCGCTGGTTCGCCGTGGTCGGCCAGACGGCCGCGATCGTCGCGGTCTACTGGGGGCTCAACGCCGAGCTGCCGCTCGACCTCTGCCTGCTCGCGGTCGCCGCCTCGGCCTGGATCAACATCACCCTGCGGCTGCGCTATCCCGCGAACCACCGTCTCTCGCCGCTGGAGGCGGGCTTTTCGCTCGCGTGGGACATCATCCAGCTGGCGATCCTG
This sequence comes from Phreatobacter sp., assembly GCF_052440005.1. Lineage (GTDB taxonomy): Bacteria > Pseudomonadota > Alphaproteobacteria > Rhizobiales > Phreatobacteraceae > Phreatobacter. The sequence goes on along the minus strand of NZ_JBQVQL010000111.1, from coordinate 6,161 downwards.
CTCTATCTCACCGGCGGCCTGGAGAACCCCTTCTCCTTCCTCTTCCTCGGCCCGGTGCTGATCTCCGCCACCTCGCAGCCACCGCGCACGACGCTGCTGCTCGGCCTCCTCACCGTCGTCTGCGCCACCTTCGTCGGCTACCTCCACATGCCGCTGCCCTGGGAGTGGACGAACGACCTGAGGCTGCCGCCGCTCTATCTCATCGGCGTCTACGTGGCCCTGCTGATCTGCCTCTCGTTCATCGGCCTCTACGTCTGGCAGGTGGCGGAGGAACAGCGCCAGCTCACCGAGGCCCTGACCGCGACGGAACTCGTGCTCGCCCGCGAGCAGCACCTCTCCCAGCTCGACGGCCTCGCCGCCGCCGCCGCCCACGAGCTCGGCACACCGCTGGCCACCATCGCCCTCGTCACCAAGGAACTCGCCGGCGTGCTGCCCAAGGACGGCCCGATCGGCGAGGACATGACGCTGCTGCGCGAGCAGGTGCAGCGCTGTCGCGACATCCTGGCCAAGCTGAAGAGCCTGTCGAGCGGCGACGCGCCCTTCGACACCATGTCGCTCGCCCAGTTGATCGAGGAGGTGGCGCAGCCCCACCGCTTCTTCGGCATCGCCATCACCGTCGACCTGCCGGACAAGCGCGAGGGCGAGCCGCTCATCGCCCGCAATCCCGGGCTTCTCTACGGCCTCGGCAACATCGTCGAGAACGCCGTCGACTTCGCCCGGTCCTCGGTCGTCATCGCGGCCCGCTGGGACTCCGAGGTGGTGACGGTCACCATCATCGACGACGGTCCGGGCCTCGCGCCCGATATCCTCGAACGCGTCGGCGAGCCGTACCTGACCCGCCGCGGCAAGGGCCGTGGCCGGAGCAGGCGCCTCGACCGGATCGAGGAGCCGGGCGAGGAGAAGACGGGCCTCGGCCTCGGCGTCTTCATCGCCAAGACGCTGCTGCAGCGCTCCGGTGCGCGCGTCCTCTACCGCAACCGGCCGGGCCTCGAGACCGGCGCCGTGGTCGAGGTCACCTGGCCGCGCAGTGCCTTCGCCACCGCGGGAGGCGGCGGTTCGTCGCGGCCGTTACCGGCGCCGATGACTTGAGGGAACGCCCCCGCGACCCTACATCTGCGGCACAACGTCCGTTTCGCCACCTCCAGGAGTGACCCGATGCTTCCCACCGAGTCCGCACCGCAGATGCCGCAGGCCGCCCTGCCCGTGGACCGGACCTTGCTGGTGGTCGATGACGACAAGCCCTTCCTGCAGCGCCTTTGCCGCGCCATGGAGGCCCGGGGCTTCCAGGTCACGGCCGCGGAGAGCGTCGCCGACGGCCTCGCGGCGGTCGCCGCCCGTCCGCCCGCCTTCGCGGTGGTGGACATGCGCCTCGGCGACGGCAACGGCCTCGACGTCATCTCCGCTCTGAACGAGGCGCGCCCCGACGCCCGCGGCGTCATCCTCACCGGCTACGGCAACATCGCCACCGCGGTGACCGCGGTGAAGCTCGGCGCGGTCGACTATCTCGCCAAGCCCGCTGATGCGGACGAGGTCTTCGCCGCGCTCCTGGCGGTCGCCGGCAAGACCGCCGACCTGCCGGAGAACCCGATGTCGGCCGACCGGGTCCGCTGGGAGCACATCCAGCGCATCTACGAGCTGTGCAGCCGCAATGTCTCCGAGACCGCCCGCCGCCTCGGCATGCACCGCCGCACCCTGCAGCGCATCCTCGCCAAACGCGCGCCGCGCTGAGGGGCTGAGGTCGAACGGCACCGCCGATATTCGGCCGAACGGGTGTCGCGGGATTCCTGCCGGCCGCCCGGTTCCCTCACCCGTCATGCCCGGGTTCATCCCGGGCATCCATGACTTGACCACCGCCCCGTGAGAATTCGTGGATGCCCGGCGCAAGGCCGGGCATGACGCGGACAGGGCATTGCCAGACGAAGAATGGCGCGCAGGCGGCGGCGCCAGGTCCAGCTCGCCCCGCGCTGACTCTAGAGATCCGTCAGCCCCCGCGCCTGCGGGTCGCAGAGGAGGGTCATGCGGCCGGCCGCGGCGCGGGCGAAGCGCAGCATCATCACCTTGCGCGTTGGCGCCGGCAGCGCGGCGGCATCCCCTTCGCGCACCAGTTCGGCTCCATGGGAGTCCGCGAGGATGAGCCCGGCGTCCGCGGGCAGCATGTCCACGGGAAAGTCCGGCGCCACCGCGAAGAGCACCCGGTCGGCATGGGCCCGATAGTCGCCCCACTTGCGGTCCGTGCGGAAATCATCGACCGAGGACTTGATCTCGACGATCCACAGCGTGCCGCTGCGCGACAGCGCCGTGAGGTCGGCCCGCCGCCCGGACGGCAGCGCCAGTTCGGGCACGACGGCGAAATCCAGCGCCGCGAGAAGCCGCGTCGTGCCCCGCGCGATGGCGAGCGCCCGCTGCGACTGGCGGCCGTCGACCGGCGGGACGAGGGAGCTTGCGGCGAATCCGGACATCGTCCGATCATGCCGCAGCCGGGCGGGGAATGAAACGGGAACGTCGCCGCCTGCTTCCCTTGCTGCCATTTTCGTGTATAAGCCGCGCCTTCGGCCTCCCTCGGGGAAGCCGGACCGTGCCTGCGCTCTTGGCGCTCCACGGCCATCCGACCGCGCTGGACGACATCCCGGCGCCGGCCGCCTCACTTCCATCCCACAGAAGGAACGCCCGATGTCGATTTCCGACGCCCGCAAGACCGAGCTCATCCAGCAGTATGCCACCAAGGCCGGCGACACCGGTTCGCCCGAGGTGCAGGTGGCCATTCTGACCGAGCGCATCACCAACCTGACCGAGCACTTCAAGACCCACGCCAAGGACAACCATTCCCGCCGTGGCCTGCTGAAGATGGTCTCCGCCCGCCGTTCGCTCCTCGACTACGTCAAGGGCAAGGACGAGGCGCGCTACAAGACGCTCATCGAGCGCCTCGGCATCCGCCGCTGACCCCAACGGACCGGCCCCGGCGGACACCGCGCGGGGCCGAGCCGCATTCCGGGCGTGAGGTCACCGAAACGCCCGTCTATCCCGGCAGGTCGCGAACCGCGCGACCTGCGCGCCAACAAGGCAAATCCACTGGACCAGTCGACCGCCATGGCAGGATCGCAAGGGGCTCGGGATCACTAGATCCTGAGATCGAGCCTCTCGCCGTCTTGCGCATGGCCGTCTGCCGTCCGATCCGTCCGAGAAAGGAAACAAGATGTTCGAAACCCATCGCGAGGAGATCACCTGGGGTGGTCGCAAGCTCGTGCTCGAGACCGGCAAGGTCGCCCGCCAGGCCCACGGCGCCGTGCTCGCCACCTACGGCGACACCACCGTGCTCGCCACCGTCGTCTCCAACTACGAGCCGAAGGCCGGCATCGACTTCTTCCCGCTGACCGTCAACTACCAGGAGAAGTACTTCGCCGCGGGCCGCATCCCCGGCGGCTACTTCAAGCGCGAGGGCCAGCCGACCGAGCGCGAGACGCTGATCTCCCGCCTCATCGACCGCCCGATCCGCCCCCTCTTTGTCGAGGGCTACAAGAACGAGACGCAGGTCATCATCACCACGCTCTCCCATGACATGGAGAACGACCCCGACGTGCTCGCCATGGTCGCCGCGTCCGCCGCGCTGACCCTGTCCGGCGTGCCCTTCATGGGCCCGGTGGGCGCCGCCCGCGTCGGCTACATCGACGGCGAATACGTGCTGAACCCCTATGTCGACGACATGAAGGAGTCGAAGCTCGACCTCGTCGTCGCCGGCACCGCCGACGCCGTGCTGATGGTCGAGTCGGAGGCCCAGGAGCTCTCCGAGGAGGTCATGCTCGGCGCCGTCATGTTCGGCCACAAGTACTTCCAGCCGATCATCAACGCCATCATTGCGCTGGCCGACAAGGCCGCCAAGGAGCCGCGCGACTTCACGCCGCCGGATCACTCGGCGCTCGAGAAGGAAATGCTGGCCCTGGTCGAGAAGGACCTGCGCGCCGCCTACGCCATCCGCGAGAAGACCGCCCGCTACACCGCCGTCGGCGAAGTGAAGAAGAAGGCCCTCGAGGCCTTCACCGGCGAGGGCGAGGGCAAGCACGACAAGCAGGTCGCCGCCGGCGTCTTCAAGGAGCTCGAGGCCAAGGTCGTCCGCTGGAACATCCTCGACACCGGCAGCCGCATCGACGGCCGTGACCTCGTCACGGTGCGCCCGATCGTCTCCGAGGTCGGCATCCTGCCGCGCACCCACGGCTCGGCGCTGTTCACCCGCGGCGAGACCCAGGCGATGGTCGTCACCACGCTCGGCACCGCCGAGGACGAGCAGTTCATCGACTCGCTGACCGGCACCTACAAGGAGAACTTCCTCCTTCACTACAACTTCCCCCCCTTCTCGGTGGGTGAAGCCGGCCGCATGGGCCGCGCCGGCCGTCGCGAGATCGGCCACGGCAAGCTCGCCTGGCGCGCCGTCCATCCGATGCTGCCCGAGAAGCACGAGTTCCCCTACACGATCCGCGTCGTCTCGGAGATCACCGAGTCGAACGGCTCCTCCTCCATGGCCACCGTCTGCGGCGCCTCGCTGGCGCTGATGGATGCGGGCGTGCCGATCAAGCGTCCGGTGGCGGGCATCGCCATGGGCCTGATCCTCGAGGGCGAGCGCTATGCGGTGCTCTCCGACATCCTCGGCGACGAGGACCATCTCGGCGACATGGACTTCAAGGTCGCCGGCACCGCCGAGGGCATCACCTCGCTGCAGATGGACATCAAGATCGCCGGCATCACCGAGGAGATCATGAAGGTCGCCCTCGGCCAGGCCAAGGGCGGTCGCGAGCACATCCTCGGCGAGATGGCCAAGGCGCTCACCTCGGCCCGCGCCGAGCTCGGCGAGCATGCCCCGCGCATCGAGAGCTTCAAGATCCCCACCGACAAGATCCGTGAAGTGATCGGCACCGGCGGCAAGGTCATCCGCGAGATCGTCGAGAAGACCGGCGCCAAGGTGAACATCGAGGACGACGGCACCGTCAAGGTGGCCTCCGCCAACGGCGAGCAGATCCGCGCCGCGGTGAACTGGATCAAGTCGATCACGCAGGAGCCCGAGCTCGGCATGATCTACGAGGGCACCGTGGTGAAGGTCGTCGACTTCGGCGCCTTCGTGAACTTCTTCGGTTCGCGCGACGGCCTCGTCCACATCTCGCAGCTCGCCAACAACCGCGTCGGCAAGGTCACCGACGTGGTCAAGGAAGGCGACAAGGTGAAGGTGAAGCTGCTCGGCTTCGACGATCGCGGCAAGACCCGCCTGTCCATGAAGGTCGTCGACCAGGCGACCGGCGAGGACCTCGAGAAGAAGCAGAAGGAAGCCGCCGCCGAAGAGGGCGATGCCGCGGAGTGATCCGGCGGCCTGACGGCTATCAGAATCGGAAAGGGCGGCTTTCGGGCCGCCCTTTTTCGTATCGCCTCACGCCCCGAAGAAGGCCGTCACGTCGTCGAGCACTGGCGTGAAGCGCAGCAGCGGCGCCAGCGCCAGCACCGTGCCGGCATGCCCCACTCCATCGTATTTGCGCACCGTCACCGGCACGCCGGCGGCACCGAGCCGGGCGGCGAGAGCATCGGTGTTGCGCGGCAGCACGGTGGTGTCGGCCGTGCCCGTGCCGAGGAAAATGCGCGGGGCACCGCGGCGGGCGAAGGTGATCGGCTGCGTCTCGGCGGGATTGCGGGCATTGCCGAAGGCCGCCTGGGTCACGCGGCCCTCCAGCGGCAGGAAGTCGTAGGGGCCGGAGAGGCCGGCCGCCGCCCTCACCGCCTGGCGCGGAACGCCGGCGCGGGCGAGATAGCGCGGATCGAGCGCCAGCATCATGGCGTTGTAGGCCCCCGCCGAATGGCCGGCGAGGAAGAGGCGCCCGGGATCGCCGCCGTAGCGGGCGATGGTCTCGCGCACGAAGGCAAGCGCCCGCGCGCCGTCCTCGATGAAGGTCGGAAAGCGCACCTCGGGGACGAGGCGATAGTCGGCGATGACCGTCACGTAGCCGCGGCCGACGAAGGCGTCGCCGACGAAGCCGTAGGTGCCCTTCGCCCCGCTCGACCAGGAGCCGCCGTAGATGAAGAAGACGACGGGCCGCCGCGAAGCACCGCCGCGCGGCACGTAGATGTCGAGCCGCTGGCGCGGGTCCGGTCCGAAGGCGACGTCGCGCGTCGGCAGGCCCTGGGCG
>NZ_JBQVQL010000110.1:0-13198 GCF_052440005.1 Phreatobacter sp. | reverse complement strand
TCAAGACCCTCGCCATCGCCGCCCTCGCCGTCGCCACCATGTCGGTCGGCGTCGCTTCCCAGGCCGAAGCCGGCCCGTTCCACCGCCGCCACATCGGCTGGGGCGTCGGCGCCCTCGCCACCGGCCTGATCGTCGGCGGCGCCATCGCCGCGAGCCGCTCCAACGCCTACGCCTCCGAGTGCTACCTGACCCGCCGCTGGGTCGACGGCCCCTACGGCCCGGAGCGCCGCACCGTCCGCGTCTGCGAGTGATCGGTCCCCATCATCCTCGCAACGCCAGCAGAACCCCGGCCGCAAGGCCGGGGTTCTCGCGTTTGTGAGCCCCGCCGCAATCTGTCAGCAGCCGCCGCGCGTATGCCTTACGAGGGTCGACGGACGACCGCCTTGGCGTCACAGTGACCGCCCATCGTCCTTTCCTCGTTTTCGATTCGTCCCCGCGCGCCGCCGCCGTCGGGGCGCCGCTTCATTCGTCCGGACAATTCTTTTCATGCTGCGCTATCTGGAAACCCGCATCGACCCCGTCGCGCCGCCGCCCGGCGATGGTCCGCCGGCTGGCCTCATCGCCTTCTTCTGGTACTTCATCGCCCAGGCGAAATGGCTCTTCGCGGCGCTTTTCGTCGTCGGCATGGTGGCCGCCGTCGTCGAGACGGCGATCCCCTATTTCATCGGTCGGCTGGTTGCCATCCTGACCGAGACGCCGCGCGACCAGCTCTTCGCCACGGCTGGCCCGACCTTCGCCGTCATGCTCGCCGTCGTGCTGGTGGTGCGGCCGCTGGTGCTCTTCCTCCAGCGCGCGATCTCCAACCACGGGATCTCCGGGCCGCTGAACACGCTGACGCGCTGGCAGAGCCACCATCATGTCATCCGCCAGTCGCTCGGCTTCTTCCAGAACGACTTCGCCGGCCGCATCGCCAACCACGTCATGCAGGCTGGCGGCGGCGTCCGCGAGACGGCGCTCGCCACCATGCGCTCGGTGCTCCACATCCTGTTCTACGGCGTGGCGGCGACCGGCCTGATGGTGGCGCAGGACTGGCGGCTGGCGGTGCCGATCTTCACCTGGTTCTGCCTCTATGTGACCCTGCTGGTGGCTCTCGTCCCGCGGCTTCGCGACAAGGCGCGCACGGCCTCGGCCAAGCGCTCGGCTGTGACCGGCAAGGTGGTGGATGGCTACACCAACATCCACACCGTCAAGCTCTTCGCCCGCACCGCCGACGAGGATCGCTACATCCGCAACAGCATGGTGGAGATGAACACCGCGTTCCTCGCCCAGCACCGCATCAACACGCTGTTCACGGTGCTGCTCAACACCCTCAACGCCATCCTGCTGGCGGCGGTCGGAACGCTGGCCGTCGTCCTCTGGCAAGCCGGCCGCGTCGAGATCGGCGCCGTCGCCATGGTGCTGCCGCTGACGATCCAGATCATCAGCATGTCGGGCTGGGTCGCGGCCGAAATCCAGGGCATCTTCGAGAATGTCGGCGTGGTGCAGGAGAGCATGGGCTCGATCGCGCGGCCGCTCTCCATGCAGGACGCGCCGGAGGCACGCCCGCTCGCGGTGACGGGGGGCGAGATCGCCTTCGACCACGTGACCTTCGGCTACGGCCGGTCCGACCTGCCGGTGATCCGCGACCTGTCGCTGACGGTGAAGCCCGGGGAAAAGGTGGGCCTCGTCGGCCGGTCCGGCGCCGGCAAGTCGACGCTGGTCAACCTGCTGCTGCGGTTCCACGACGTGGAGCAGGGCGCCATCCGCGTCGACGGACAGGACGTGCAGGCCGTCACCCAGGAAAGCCTCAGGCAGGCGATCTCGGTGGTGACGCAGGACACCTCGCTCCTCCACCGGTCCATCCGCGAGAACATCATGTACGGACGTGCAGGGGCCGATGACACGATGATGGAGGCAGCGGCGGCGCGCGCCCATGCCGATTCCTTCATCCCTCACCTGAAGGACATCAACGGGCGGACCGGCTACGACGCCCATGTCGGCGAGCGCGGGGTCAAGCTCTCGGGCGGCCAGCGCCAGCGCATCGCCATCGCGCGCGTGATCCTGAAGGACGCGCCGATCCTCATCCTCGACGAGGCGACGGCCGCGCTCGACAGCGAAGTGGAGGCGGCAATCCAGGACAGTCTCGGCGAACTCATGGCCGGCAAGACGGTGATCGCCATCGCCCATCGCCTCTCGACGCTGCAGATCATGGACCGGCTCGTCGTGCTCGACGGCGGGCGCATCGTCGAGGAGGGCACGCACGAGGGGCTGCTGGCGAAGGGCGGGCTCTACGCGCAGCTGTGGGCCCGGCAGTCCGGAGGCTTCCTCATGGAGCCGCGGCAGGCCGCCGAGTAGAGCCCCGGCTGCCGAAGCCTGCGGCAAATCGCTGCGCGCCGAAGGGCATCGTGCCTTCGGCGCGGTCAGGTGGCCGCGCTGCCGTGGACATCGCGCGAATCCGCGTTGACTTCCGCATCTGAAAACGCTCCGATCCCCGCTTCGCGCGCCGGAGGGACAATCCGGCCCGACCAGAGTGGCTCGCCCAGCACGTTTGCGAGGAGTGATTGCGATGAACGAGACCGAGATTCACGGCATGGTCGCCGACGTGAAGGAGGGCAAGCTCTCCCGACGTGGCTTCATGCAGCGCCTTGCCGCCTTCGGCGTCGCCGCGCCCACCGCCTGGCACATCCTCGACTTCCACGGCGTCGCCCAGGCGCAGTCGCTGACCGCCTACAAGCCGACCAAGGCCGGCGGCGGTGGGCCTCTGAAGATCCTGCTGTGGCAGGCGCCCACCCTTCTCAACCCGCACTTCGCCATCGGCACCAAGGACCAGGAAGGCTCTCGCGTCTTCTACGAGCCGCTGGCCGGCTGGGACACCGACGGCAACCTCGTGCCCTTCCTGGCCGCCGAGATTCCGAGCCGCGAGAACGGCTCCGTCTCCGCCGACGGCCTCTCGGTCACCTGGAAACTGAAGCCGAACGTCAAGTGGCACGACGGCAAGCCCTTCACCGCCGACGACTGCCTGTTCACGGCCGCCTATGCCGCCGATCCGGCCACCGCCGCCACCACCATCGGCACCTACAAGGACATCAAGGTCGAGAAGATCAACGATCTCACGATCAAGATCACCTTCGAGAAGCCGACCCCGTTCTGGGCCGACGCCTTCGTCGGCGCCGCCGGCATGATCCTGCCGAAGCACGTCTTCGAGCCGTTCAAGGGCGCCGCCTCGCGCGATGCGCCGGCGAACCTCAAGCCGATCGGCACCAGCGCCTACAAGTTCATCGACTTCAAGCCGGGTGACATCCTGCGCGGCGAGCGCAATCCGGACTACCACATCGCCAACCAGCCGCATTTCGACACGGTCGAGGTGAAGGGCGGCGGTGACGCCGTCTCGGCGGCACGCGCCGTCATCCAGACCGGCGAGTTCGACTATGCCTGGAACATGCAGGTGGAGGACGAGATCCTGCTGCGCATGGAGCGCGGCGGCCGCGGCAAGGCCATCCCGGTCTCGAGCGGCAACATCGAGTTCATCATGCTGAACACCACCGACCCGTGGACCGAGGTCGACGGCGAGCGTTCGAGCGTGAAGACCAAGCATCCGACGCTGACCGATCCGGCCGTGCGCCAGGCGATCAACCTCCTGATCGACCGCGAGTCGGTCCAGAAGTTCATCTACGGCCGCGGCGGCAAGGCGACGGCGAACTTCGTGAACGCCCCGCCGCGCTACGTCTCGCCGAACATGAAGTACGAGTTCAGCATCGACAAGGCGAACAAGATCCTCGACGACGCCGGCTGGGTGCGCGGCTCCGACGGTATCCGCGCCAAGGACGGCAAGAAGCTGAAGTTCGTCTACCAGACCTCGATCAACGCCCCCCGCCAGAAGAACCAGGCGATCGTCAAGCAGGCCGCCCAGCGCGCCGGCATCGACATCGAACTGAAGTCGGTGACGGCCTCGGTCTTCTTCTCCTCGGACGTCGCCAATCCGGATACCTACTCCAAGTTCTACTGCGACATCCAGATGTACACGACCACCATGCTCCAGCCGGACCCGGAGCGGTTCATGCTGCAGCTGGTCTCGTGGGAGATCGCCAACAAGGAGAACAAGTGGCAGGGGCGGAACATCTCGCGCTATTCCAGCAAGGAGGCCGACGAGGCCTTCCGCGAGGCGCAGAACTCCCTCGACCCGGCGCGCCGGACGGCGCTGTTCATCCGGATGAACGACATCTTCTGCGGCGAGAACATCCTCGTGCCGGTTCTGGCCCGCACGCGCATGGCGGCCTCCAGCAACAACCTCGTCGTCCAGCCCAGCGGCTGGGACCTGGACCTGTGGATGCTGAACGCGTGGTTCCGGCCCTGACGCCATCCGGCGTCAGGTCCCGCTCAAGAGGAACCAGGCACAGACTCCATGGGTACCTATCTCGTCCGGCGATTGCTCATCGCCCTTCCGAGCCTGCTCGGCATCAGCGTCGTGCTCTTCACGGTGCTGGCGCTGGCCCCCGGCGATCCCTTCGAGGAGATGGCCACCAACCCGAACATCCCTCCCGAGGTGCGTCTCGCACTTCGGGAGAAGTTCGGCATCGATGACCCGGTCTACCTGCGCTATTTTCGCTGGCTGACGGCGATGATGCAGGGGGACTGGGGCTTTTCCTTCGCAAGCCGCGTCAATGTCGACACCCTGATCCTGCAGCGCCTGCCGGCGACGATCTTCGTCATCGGGTCGTCGCAGATCCTGGCGCTCGCCATCGCCCTGCCGGTCGGCATCTATGCCGCGACCCGGCCCTATTCGATCTTCGACCAGATCGCCAACACCTTCGCCTTCATCGGTTTCTCGCTGCCGACCTTCTTCACCGGCCTCCTCTTCATCCTGGTCTTCTCGATCTGGCTGGACTGGCTGCCGTTCGTCTACCGCAGCGACATCACGGCGACGGGCTGGCGCTGGTACTGGGAGCAGATCAGGCAGGCGATCATGCCGGTCATGGTGCTCGGCCTGTTCCAGGCGGCCTCGTATACCCGCTACGTGCGGTCCGCCGTCCTCGACGTGATCCGTCTCGACTTCGTCACCACGGCACGCGCCAAGGGGCTTGGCGAGAAGACCGTCGTGGTGCGCCACGTCGTGCGCAATGCGCTGATCCCGGTCGTGACGCTCGTCGCGCTGCAGATGCCGACCGTCTTCGGCGGCGCCATCGTGACCGAGCAGATCTTCCGCATCCCGGGGATCGGCTCGCTGCTCATCAGCGCGATCCTCTCCAACGACACCCCTGTCATCATGGCGGTGACCTTCGTCTTCGCCTGTCTCGTCGTGACCTTCAACCTGATTGCAGATGTCCTCTATGGCTGGCTCGACCCCCGCATCGCCTTCCGCTGATCCGGCGGTGGCCGACATCGGAGCCGTCGTCACCGCCGAGCACGTCTCGCCGTGGGTCGACGCCTGGCGCAAGTTCCGCCGCCACAAGCTGGCGGTGGCGAGCAGCATCGCGCTCCTCACCATCATCGTGGCGGTGATCGTCGGACCGTGGCTGTGGCCCGTGTCCATCAACGACATCGACTTCACCGCGCGGCTGCAGCCCCCGTCCCGGGCCCATCCGTTCGGGACCGACGATCTCGGCCAGGACCTGCTCGCGCGGATGATCTACGGCGGGCGAATCTCGCTCGCGGTGGGGCTCGCCGCCATGCTGGTCGCCATCATCGTCGGCGTCATCATCGGCGCCATCGCGGGTATTTCCCGCGGCAGCGTCGACACGGCGCTGATGTGGGTGACGGACCTGTTCCTGTCGCTGCCGCAGCTGCCTTTGCTGCTGCTCATCATCTACCTGTTCCGCGACGCGCTGAAGGACGTCTTCGGTGTCGAGATGGGCGTGTTCATCCTCATCGTCGTCGTCATCGGCGGCCTGAGATGGATGCCCGTCGCCCGTCTCGTGCGCGCCCAGTTCCTGTCGCTGCGCGAGAAGGAGTTCGTCGAGGCCGCCCAGGCTCTCGGCGCGTCCAAGACGCGCCAGGTGGTCCGGCATATCCTGCCGAACGCGATGGGCCCGGTGATCGTGGCGGCCACCATCGACGTCGCCGCGGCGATCATTGCGGAATCGACGCTGTCCTTCCTCGGCCTCGGCTTCCCGCCGGATATCCCGACCTGGGGACGCCTGCTGTTCGACGCCAAGGACTTCCTCGACTATGCGCCGCACTGGGCGCTGTTCCCGGGGGCGGCGATCTTCATCACCGTGCTCGCCATCAACTTCATCGGCGACGGCCTGCGCGACACCTTCGACCCGCGCCGGGTGCTCTAGCGTCCGAACCGAGGTCCTTGAGCCTTCCGGCCGCCGCGTTCCCGCGAGGGAGCGCGGCGGTCGCCGTTTCAGCCTCCCGGCGCGCCCTGCGTGTTGACGTAGAGAGCGTAAAGACCGCGGCCGGTCGCCATGAAGAGACGGTTGCGGTGGCGCCCGCCGAAGCAGACGTTGGCGCAGCGCTCGGGCAGGGCGATCCGTCCGATGGCCGTGCCGTCCGGCGCGAAGACCATGACGCCGTCGAGCTCGGGCTTCCCCATGCCCCAGCCGCACCACAGGTTGCCGTCGACGTCGCAGCGGATGCCGTCGGGTGTTCCGCCAGGACCGGCGTCGGCGAAGACGCGGCGGTTGCCGATCGACTTGCCGTCGGCGGCGACGTCGTAGGCGGCAATGAGGCGATGCGGTGCGGCGCGCGACTCCACGAGGTAGAAGGTTGTCTCGTCGGGCGAGAAGCAGAGGCCGTTCGGTCCTGCGATGCCCTCGGCGACGACGGCGATCCCGAGGCTGTCTGGGTCCACACGGTAGACGTTCTGCGGCAGTTCGGGCTCCGCCACCGTGCCCTCGTAGTGGCTCAGCAGCCCGAACGCGGGATCGGTGAACCAGATGGAGCCGTCGGACTTCACCACCACGTCGTTCGGCGAGTTGAGGCGGCGACCCTCATAGTGGCTGGCGAGGACGGTGAGGGAGCCGTCATATTCGGTGCGCACGACCCGCCTGCCGCCGTGTTCGCAGGTGACGAGCCGGCCCTGGCGATCCCGCGTGTTGCCGTTGGCCTTGTTGCTCGGCGCGCGGAAGGGCGTGACGGCTCCGGTCTCCTCGTCCCAGCGCAGGATGCGGTCGTTCGGAATGTCGCTGACGAGGAGGCAGCGCTGGTCGCCGATCCAGACCGGGCCCTCGCCCCAGCGCAGGCCGACGGCCAGGCGCTCCACCGCGGCATTGAACAGCCGGTACTTCAGAAAGCGCGGATCGAGGATCTCGATCGACGGATCGGGATAGATGGGGCTTGGCTCCCACATGGCTGCGGCGTCCTTTTCGGCGTTGTCTCCCGCCGGCAGTCTCGGGCCGCCGCGGGGGCCGCGCAAGCAGGCGGCGCGCAGCAAAAAGGGCGCCCGAAGGCGCCCTTTCCGTGGGGTTCAGGCTTCGGCCGGGTCAGTCGATGACCTGGACGATGCGACGGGTGCGCGGCTCGACCAGAACCGTGCGGTTGTTCACGACCGTGTAGCGGTACTCGGTCTGGCCGAAGCGGTCCGGAACTTCGTAGTAGGTGACGCGCTCGGGCAGGGTGCGGCCGACGGCCACCTCGCCGTCGTACTCGTACGAGCGGTGACGACGCTCGACCACATACTCGCGGAACTGCGGGCGGGTCGTCTCGGCGATGCCGCCGACGATCGCACCAGCTGCACCGCCGACGACGGCTCCGACCGGGCCGCCGACGATGGCCCCACCGACGGCGCCGGTCGCGGCGCCGGTGCCGACGCCCGGCGGAATGCCCTGGTCACGGGTCTGGGCGCTCGCGGGAAGGGCGAGGGCGAGCGAACCCGCAAGAGCGGCGCCGATCAACAGATGGTTCTTCATGATGTCCTCCGTAGAAGCTGCCGTTTCGGCATGGATGGAGAACGCGGTTGCGCGACTTCCGTTCATTGGCGCCGATCACGGATCGTGACGGACTGCGACAGTTTGCCGGCCCCCTCCGTCGTTAGACATGACGCGCTCGTCAGGTTTTGCATTGACTATGCGCTGCGCGCCATGCAGCAATGCGCGCCAACGCACGGGCAAAAGAACAGAGTGCATGGTGGGAACGACCGACGACATCATCCTTCAGACCCAGGGTCTGACGAAGGACTTCAAGGGTTTCACCGCAGTGAGCGAGGTGGACCTCTCGGTCCGGCGCGGGTCTATCCACGCGCTCATCGGGCCGAACGGCGCCGGCAAGACGACCTGCTTCAACCTTCTCACCAAGTTCCTGATCCCCACCCGCGGCACGATCACCTACAAGGGTGAGGACATCACCCGCGTGAAGCCGGCGGACATCGCCCGCCGTGGCCTCGTACGCTCCTTCCAGATCTCCGCGGTCTTTCCGCACCTGACGGTCCTCGAGAACGTGCGCATCGCGCTGCAGCGCAAGCGCGGCGACAGCTTCGACTTCTGGAATTCCGAGCACGTGCTCAAGGCGCTCGACGGCGAGGCTGCCCGCCTTGTGGAGGCCGTCGGCCTCGCGGAATTCTCCCGCCACCAGGCGGTGGAACTCTCCTATGGCCGCAAGCGCGCGCTGGAGATCGCCACCACCCTGGCGCTCGATCCGGAGATGATGCTGCTGGACGAACCCATGGCCGGCATGGGCCACGAGGACGTCGACCGCATCGCCGAGCTGATCCGTCGCGTCTCGGCGAACCGGACCATCCTGATGGTGGAGCACAACCTCTCCGTCGTCGCCTCGCTCTCCGACCGCATCACCGTGCTGGCGCGCGGCAAGGTGCTCGCCGAGGGCGATTACCAGACCGTGTCGAAGGATCCGCGCGTGATCGAAGCCTATATCGGAGCCGGTCATGGCTGAGGCCCTGGACGTGACGCGCCCTGCCGCCACCACCCCGATGCTCGAGGTCAGGGACCTCAACGCCTGGTACGGGGAATCCCATGTGCTCCACGGCGTCAATCTCGACGTCGCCGAGGGCGAGGTCATTACCCTTCTCGGCCGCAACGGCGCGGGCAAGACGACGACGCTGAAGTCGATCATCGGCATCATCGGCAAGCGCACGGGCTCGATCCGCTTCCAGGGCGAGGAAACGGTCTCGCTGTCGTCGCGCGCCATCGCGCGGCTCGGCATCGGCTACGTGCCGGAGGAGCGCGGCATCTTCTCCTCGCTCTCCGTGGAGGAGAACCTGATGCTGCCGCCGCAGGTGCGGCCGGGCGGCATGAGCGTCGAGCAGATCTTCGAGCTCTTCCCCAACATCAAGGAGCGCCTCACCAGCCAGGGCACCAAGCTCTCGGGCGGTGAGCAGCAGATGCTGGCGATTGCCCGCATCCTGCGTACGGGCGCGAAGTTCCTGCTGCTGGACGAGCCGACGGAGGGCCTCGCCCCCGTCATCATCGAGCAGATCGGCCGGACCATCTCGCGGTTGAAGAGCGAGGGCTTCACGATCATCCTCGTGGAGCAGAACTTCCGCTTCGCCCAGACGGTGGCCGACCGTCATTACCTGGTCGAGCAGGGGCGCGTGGTGGACATGATCCCCAATGCCGAGCTCGACCGGAACATCGACAAGCTGCACGCCCATCTGGGCGTGTGACCTGCGCAAAAACAAGAAAAACCGACCCGAACGGACCCCTTCTGGAGGATACGACCATGACGAATTTCCGTATGAACCGCCGCTCCGTCCTTGCCGGAGCCGCCGCCACCGCCTTCACCGCGCGCTCGATGGCGCAGGCCCAGCAGCCCATCAACATCAAGATCGGCGTGCTTAACGACCGTTCGGGCCTCTATGCCGACCTGACCGGCGAGGGCTCCGCCATCGCCGCCCGCATGGCCGTCGAGGACTTCGGCGCTGCGGCCAAGGGCCTCAACGTCCAGATCGTTTCTGCCGATCACCAGAACAAGCCTGACGTGGGCGCGAACATCGCCCGCCAGTGGTACGATACCGACGCGGTGGACGCGATCGCCGACGTTCCCACCTCCTCGGTGGCCCTCGCCATCAACCAGATCACCCGCGAGAAGAGCAAGATCTTCCTCAATTCGGGTGCCGCGACCTCGGATCTCACCGGCTCGCAGTGCTCGCCCAACACCGTCCACTGGACCTACGACACCTACATGCTGTCGCAGGGTACGGGTGGCGCCATGGTGAAGGCCGGCGGCGACACCTGGTTCTTCCTGACCGCCGACTACGCCTTCGGTCATGCCCTCGAGCGTGACACCACGGCGGTGGTGCAGCGGGCGGGCGGCCGCGTGATCGGCGGCGTCCGCACGCCGTTCCCGGGCACGGACTTCTCCTCGTTCCTGCTGCAGGCGCAGGCCTCGCGCGCGAAGGTGATCGGTCTGGCGAACGCCGGCGGTGACACGGTCAACTCGATCAAGCAGGCGGCCGAATTCGGCATCACGGCAGGCGGCCAGAAGCTCGCAGGCCTCCTAGTCTTCGTCAACGACGTGCACGCCCTCGGCCTGCAGACCGCCCAAGGCCTTGTGCTCACCGAGACCTTCTACTGGGATCTCAACGACAACACCCGCGCCTGGTCGCGCCGCTTCGCCCCGCAGCGCGCCGGCAACATGCCGAGCATGGTGCAGGCCGGCGTCTACGGCGCCACCCTTCACTACCTGAAGGCCGTGGCGGCGACGAAGACCAAGGATGCCGCGCAGGTCATGGCGTGGATGAAGGCCAACGAGACGGACGACCCGCTGTTCGGCAAGGGCACGATCCGCGCCGACGGCCGCAAGCTCCACCCGGCCTATCTCTTCGAGGTCAAGAAGCCGTCGGAGTCCAAGGGTCCGTGGGACTACTACAAGCAGCTGGCGACCATCCCGGCGGCGGAAGCCTTCCGCCCGCTGAACGCCGGCTCCTGCCCGCTCGTCCGCGCCTGATCCAGTCCGCATCCGGGGCGCCGCTCGGCGGCGCCCCGCTCCTCTCCGGGATTCGCAGTCCATGTTCGAGCTCTTAGGCATTCCGCCCCAGGCCCTTTTCGGACAGCTCCTGCTGGGGCTGATCAACGGCTCGTTCTACGCGATCCTCAGCCTCGGCCTGGCGGTCATCTTCGGCCTGTTGAACATCATCAACTTCACCCACGGCGCGCAGTACATGATGGGCGCCTTCATCGCCTGGATGCTGCTCAACTGGGTGGGCATCGGCTACTGGCCCTCGCTGCTCCTCGCCCCCATCGTGGCGGGCATCAGCGGCGTGATCATCGAGCGATTGTTCCTGCAAAGGCTCTATCACCTCGACCATCTCTACGGCCTGCTGCTGACCTTCGGTCTCGCCCTCATCATCCAGGGCCTGTTCCGCAACTATTTCGGCTCCTCGGGCCTGCCCTACCAGATCCCGGCCGAGCTGCGCGGTGGCCAGAACCTCGGCTTCATGTTCCTGCCGAATTACCGCGCCTGGGTGGTCGTCGCCTCCCTCGTCGTCTGCCTCGCCACCTGGTTCGTCATCGAGAAGACGCGCCTCGGCGCCTATCTGCGGGCGGCGACGGAGAACCCGACCCTGACCCAGGCCTTCGGCATCAACGTGCCGCTGCTGATCACGCTCACCTACGGGTTCGGCGTCGGCCTCGCCGCCTTCGCCGGCGTGCTCGCCGCCCCGGTCTACTCGGTCAACCCGAACATGGGCGCCGACCTGATCATTGTCGTCTTCGCCGTGGTGGTCATCGGCGGCATGGGCTCGATCCTCGGCGCCATCGTCACCGGTTTCGGCCTCGGCATCATCGAGGGCCTCACCAAGGTCTTCTATCCGGAGGCCTCGGCCACCGTCATCTTCATCATCATGGCCATCGTGTTGCTCGTTAAGCCCGCCGGCCTCTTCGGGAGGACCGCCTGATGGCCGAGGTCACCATCGCCGCCCCCGCTCCCGCGGAGACCGGAAGCGCAGACCATTCGGCGCTGCATCGCACGCTCTTCATCGCCCTGGCGGCGCTGCTGGTGGTGCTGCCCTTCATCCCGGTGATCGGCTATCCGTTCTTCCTCATGAAGGTGCTGTGCTTCGCGCTGTTCGCCTGCGCCTTCAACCTCATGCTCGGCTATGGCGGCCTCCTGTCCTTCGGCCATGCCGCCTATTTCGGCTTCGCCTCCTATGTCGCCGCCTATACGGCCAAGCACTGGGGCCTGACGCCCGAGGTCTCGATCCTCCTCGGCACGGCCTCCGGGGCTGCCCTCGGCCTCGCCTTCGGGGCGCTCGCCATCCGCCGGCAGGGCATCTATTTCGCCATGATCACGCTGGCGCTGGCGCAGATGGTCTATTTCTTCTCGCTGCAGGCGCCGCGCTTCACCGGCGGCGAGGACGGCATCCAGGCGGTGCCACGCAACAACCTGTTCGGCGTGCTGCCGCTCGGCAACGACACCACGACCTACTACCTCGTGGCCGTCGTCTTCCTCGCCGGCGTGCTGCTCATCTACCGCATCATCCACTCGCCCTTCGGGCAGGTGCTGAAGGCGATCCGCGACAACGAGGCGAGGGCCATCTCGCTTGGCTATCGCGTCAATCAGTACAAGCTCGCGGTCTTCGTCCTCTCCGCCTCGCTCGCCGGCCTTGCCGGCGCCACCAAGGCCATCGCCGTCCAGCTCGCCTCCCTCACCGACGTCCACTGGAGCATGTCGGGCGAGGTGGTGCTGATGACGCTGGTCGGCGGCATGGGCACGGTGTTCGGGCCGATCGTCGGTGCCGCCGTGATCATCTCCATGCAGAACTTCCTCGCCGGTCTCGGCGCCTGGGTGACGGTCGTGCAGGGCGTGATCTTCGTCATCTGCGTGCTGGTGTTCCGCGAGGGCATCGTCGGCGTCATCGGCAAGTGGCTGAAGAAGCCGCTCTGAGCGGCCCCGCCGGAGCCTTCTTTTGGCCCCCGCCCGGCCCTGCGTCGTGGGGGCGGGAACGCGTGCTTGATGAACAACGTTAAGGCAAATGCCCCGAGCTGCCTTCGCAAGGTCGCGATTGCGCCGCCTTTTTTAGGTGCGATGCTGGGCTGAACGGGCGGTCCACGACCGGCCTGCACGTGACGATATGGAGACGACCATGCACGCGATCAAACGCGCCCTGCTGGCGGGAACGATCCTCCCGATCCTGGCGGTAGGCCCCGGTTTCGGCGAGGCCCTGCGCTCCGAAGGCCCGGTGCTCCTCGCGCAGATGCAGCCCCAGGGACAGGGCCAAGGCCAGGATCCGCGCCAGCGGCGCCCCGGCGGCCTGCCGCCGCCCCAGCAGGGACGGCCCGCGGTCCAGCAGCCGCGTCCCCCCGTCGCGCCCGCAGCGCAGCAG
>NZ_JBQVQL010000109.1:0-13422 GCF_052440005.1 Phreatobacter sp. | reverse complement strand
GTGGGGGCGCCGCTCCCCTCGACCTCGGCCAGCTCGCCGGCCGTGCAGCCGCCGATCCGACGCTCGAACCCGGAGCGCCGCGCTCGGCCATTCCGGGCGCGGTTCCCTCGACGGGCAGCACGGGGACTCAGGCCGTCATCGCCGCCTCGCCGCGCGACGAGTACAACGCGGCTCTCGCCCTCATCCAGCGGCGCGACTACGAGCAGGCGGAGATCGCCCTGCGGGGCTTCCTGCAAAACCACCCGCGCGACCGGCTGGTCGGGGATGCGACGCATCAGCTTGGCGAGACCATGTTCCAGCGCCGCCAGTACCGCGAGGCGGCCGAGCAGTTCCTGAAGGTGTCGACCGACTATCCGCGCACGGCGCGGGCGCCGTCCAGCCTGCTGCGCCTGGGACAGTCGCTGAATGCCCTCGGCGAGCGCGAGGCCGCCTGTGCCGCCTATGCCGAGTTCAACCGCAAATATCCGAACGCCAACGCTTCGACCAAGACCGCCGTGGTGAGCGAGCAGCGCCGTGCCAGCTGCTGAGGGCGGGGCCGCCGCGCCTCTTGCCGACGGCGACATCCGCGACCTTCTCTCCTCCCTTCCGACCGAAGCCCCGCTGCTCCTCGCCGTGTCCGGCGGGCCGGATTCCTATGGGATGATGGCCGCCTTCGCCCGCTGGCGGGACCTCGGCGGGGTGGTGCCGCCCCTCTCGGTCGCACCAGTCGACCATGGCCTGAGGCCCGCGGCCGTAACCGAGTGCGCCGGCGTCGTTACCGCCGCGGCGGGCCTCGGCTTTGTCGCGACGTGCCTGCGCTGGGAAGGCGACAAGCCGGCGAGCGGGTTGCAGGAGGCTGCCCGCGAGGCGCGCTACAGCCTGCTCGCCGCCCATGCCCGGGAGATCGGGGCGGGCGCGATCGTCGTCGCCCATCACCTGGAGGATCAGGCCGAGACGGTCCTCATGCGTCTGGCGCGCGGATCAGGCCCCCTCGGCCTCAAGGGCATGGCCGCGGCTACCGTGCGGGACGGAATGCCGATTCTGAGGCCGTTCCTCTGGGTGCCGAAGGCGCGCCTCGCGGCGACGGCGCGGGCCGCCGGGCTCGTGCCCTTCGACGACCCCTCCAACCGCGACCCGGGTTTCACGCGCGTCCGGCTGCGGCAGAAGCTGCCGGCGCTCGCGGAAGAGGGGCTCGACGCCGAACGCCTCTCGATCCTCGCCGGGCGGATGCGGATGATCGAAGAGGCGCTCGCCCGCCACGCCGCCGATCTCGACGCCGCCTCGCGCCAGCGCAGCGTGGTTCCGGGAACCGTGGTGTTCGACGGCGCGGGGTGGCTGGACAGGCCCTTCGTCGACGTCCAGCAGCTCTTGGCGGCGGTGCTTCGGGAGGTTGCCCCCGACGGGGCTCGGGAGCGGCTGGAGGCGCTGGAGGCGCTGACCGGCGCGGTTCTGATGGCGATCGCCGAGGGTGGCCCGTTGCGCCAGACGCTGCAGGGGGCGCTGGTGACGGTCACCGCCGCCGGGCGCGTCATCGTGGCGCGTGAGCCGCCGCGCCAGTCCGCCCGTAGGACGGACTAAGGATCGGTTGACCGCAAAAGGCCACGAGGCACAAAGCCTCACCCGGGCGGTGCTTCTGCTCCTTGGCAAGACCCCCGCGCGCTCCTACATTGGTACGGGTAAGGGTTATGCCGCACGACGCATGAGCATGAGCATGGCTTGCGCGCCATTTCGGCGCCTCGCGGCGGCGACACCCTAGGGATGGACAAGCGATGAACTCCAATTTCCGCAATCTGGCCCTGTGGGTGATCATCGTCCTGTTGCTCCTCGCGCTCTTCACGCTGTTCCAGAGCCCGCAGCAACGAGCCGGTTCGTCCGACCTGCCGTTCTCGCAGTTCCTCTCCGAGGCCGATGCCGGTCGCGTCCGTGACGTCACCATCCAGGGGCCGGAGCTGACCGGCCATTACACGGACGGCCGCACCTTCCAGACCTATGCCCCGCCGTTCCCCGGCCTGACCCAGCGACTCGTCGACAAGGGCGTGCAGGTCCAGGCCCGCGCTCCCGGCGAGCAGGTTCCGTGGTTCGTGGCGCTCCTTGCCCAGTGGTTCCCGGTCCTCCTGCTGATCGGCCTGTGGATCTTCATGTCGCGCCAGATCCAGGGCGCCGGCGGCAAGGCCATGGGCTTCGGCAAGTCGAAGGCGAAGCTCCTCACCGAGGCCCACGGCCGCGTCACCTTCGAGGACGTGGCGGGCATCGACGAGGCCAAGCAGGACCTTCAGGAGATCGTGGAGTTCCTGCGCGACCCGCAGAAGTTCCAGCGTCTCGGTGGCCGCATCCCGCGCGGCGTGCTGCTGGTCGGCCCGCCCGGCACGGGTAAGACCCTCACCGCCAAGGCGGTGGCGGGCGAAGCCAACGTGCCCTTCTTCACCATTTCGGGTTCCGACTTCGTCGAGATGTTCGTCGGCGTCGGCGCATCCCGCGTCCGTGACATGTTCGAGCAGGCCAAGAAGAACGCGCCCTGCATCATCTTCATCGACGAGATCGACGCGGTCGGCCGCCATCGCGGCGCCGGCCTCGGCGGCGGCAACGACGAGCGCGAGCAGACGCTGAACCAGCTGCTCGTGGAGATGGACGGCTTCGAGCCCAACGAGGGCATCATCATCATCGCCGCCACCAACCGTCCGGACGTGCTCGACCCGGCGCTGCTGCGCCCGGGCCGCTTCGACCGGCAGATCGTGGTGCCGAACCCGGACGTGAACGGCCGCGAGAAGATCCTCAAGGTCCATGCCCGCAAGGTGCCGCTGGCCCCCGACGTCGACCTCAAGATCATCGCCCGCGGTACCCCCGGCTTCTCCGGCGCCGACCTCATGAACCTCGTCAACGAGGGCGCGCTGCTCGCCGCCCGCCGTGGCAAGCGCATGGTCACCATGTCCGATCTCGAGGACGCCAAGGACAAGGTGATGATGGGCGCCGAGCGCCGCTCGATGGCCATGAGCGAGGAAGAGAAGAAGCTCACCGCCTATCACGAGGCGGGCCACGCGGTCGTCGGCCTCAATGTCAAGGCCGGCCTCCCGGTCCACAAGGCGACCATCATCCCGCGCGGCCGCGCGCTCGGCATGGTGAAGTTCCTGCCCGAGGGCGACCGCTACTCGATGAAGTACAAGGAATATACCTCGCATCTGGCGGTGGCGATGGGCGGCCGCGTCGCCGAGGAGATCACCTTCGGCAAGGAGAACGTCACCTCCGGCGCCGTCGGCGACATCGACCAGGCGACCAAGATGGCCCGCGCCATGGTCACCCGCATGGGCTTCTCCGAGGAGCTCGGCATGGTGGCCTATGGGGACAACCAGGAAGAGGTCTTCCTCGGCATGTCCATGGGCCGGCAGCAGAACATCTCCGAATCGACCGCGCAGAAGATCGACAAGGAAGTGAAGCGGCTGGTTCAGGAGGGCTACGAGGAAGCCAAGCGCATCCTCACCGAGAACCACGACGCCTTCATCCAGGTGGCCGAGGCGCTGCTCGAGTACGAGACGCTGTCGGGCGACGAGATCAAGGACCTGCTCGCCGGCAAGCCGCCGGTGCGCGACGCCGAGCCCGACAAGAACCAGCCGCGCCACTCCGCCGTGCCCTCGGCCGGCAAGGGCCGCCGCCCGGCCAACGACGACGGGCTGGAGCCGCAGCCGCAGGCCTGAGGCTTCGGCGACAGACGGATAGGGGAAGGCGGGCAGCGATGCCCGCCTTCGTCGTTTTGGGGGGCTGCGTCCTTCTCCCCAAACTTCATTAGCCAGCCGAGGCAAGCGCCGATGGCAGGCGCCTCTCTCCTCCGGCGCCCTTGAGCCCCGCTCCGGCGCCGCCCACACTGCCGCCCTCAACCGGGGCCGCCCCATGACCATCGCTCGCATCGAGCCCTTCATCCTGCACGTGCCGGTGACGGGCTCCTCGATCTCCGACTCCACCCACACGCTGTCGCACTGGGGCGTCGTCGGCTGCCGCATCCACACGCGCGACGGCCGGGTCGGCACCGGCTTCACCGGTACCCATGCCGATCTCGCCGGCGACCGGCTGATCGCCCGCTGTATCGGCACCTCCGTCGCAGATCTCCTGGTGGGCGAGGACGAGCGCGACGTCACCCGCCTCTGGCAGAAGGTCGCCCGCCATCCGCCGCTGCAGTGGATCGGCCGCGCCGGCATCGCCCATCTCGCCCTCGGCGCCGTCGACGTGGCGCTCTGGGACCTCAAGGCCAGGGCCGCGGACCTGCCGCTCTGGCGGCTGCTCGGCGGGGCGACCTCGGAGCGGCTGACCGCCTACAACACCGATATCGGCTGGCTGTCACTCTCCGACGAGGAGCTGCTCTCGGGCGCCCGCCGGGCGGTGGAGGAGGAGGGATTCCGTGGCATCAAGGTCAAGGTCGGCTCGGCGGAGATCGGCCGCGACATCGACCGGCTCGCGGCCGTGCGCCGGGCCCTCGGCGACCGCATCACCATCGCCACCGACGCCAACGGCCGCTGGGACCTCGCGACCTGCCTGCGCTTCACGCGCCGTGCCGCCGGCCTCGACCTCCTCTGGTTCGAGGAGCCGCTCTGGTACGACGATGTGGAGGGCCACGTGCGGCTGGCGGCCGACGGCGGCATTCCCGTGGCGCTCGGCGAGCAGCTCTATACGGCGGAGGCCTTCTTCGACTTCATCCGCCGCGGCGCCATGCACTACGCCCAGCCCGACGTCGCCCGGCTCGCCGGTATCACAGAGTACATCCGCGTCGCGGAAGCCGCCCATGCGGCGCGGCTGCCTGTGGTGGCCCATGCCGGCGACATGGGGCAGGTCCATGCGCACCTGTCCTTCTGGCATCCCGCGACGTCCTCGTTCGAATACATTCCCTGGATCGCCGCCTGTTTCGAGGAGCCGGTCACGGTGAGACACGGCGACCTCGTCAGGCCCGAACAGCCGGGGGCCGGCACGTCGATCCGGCCGGAGGCCTTCGATCGCCACGCGAAAACGCTGGACTAGCCGCCAAAACGGTACCGGGACCCTTGCTCCGCGGCC
Organism: Phreatobacter sp.; assembly: GCF_052440005.1. GTDB lineage: Bacteria > Pseudomonadota > Alphaproteobacteria > Rhizobiales > Phreatobacteraceae > Phreatobacter. Next base: position 8,406 of record NZ_JBQVQL010000109.1, on the reverse strand, counting down.
TGCGGCGCGGCTAAGTCAGCGCTCGTGCATGTGAACAGGCGCCGCAATGGCGCCACAAGCGGGGCTCATGGCGTGACGCCTGTTCCAGAACCAGTGGTCACGACAAGGCTCCGACTGTTCCGCGTGCGATACATCCGCGTCCTCCTGCGTTCCCTCGTGCTGCTGCTGGCGCTCGCCTGCGGCCTGATCGCCGGTACGCCGGCGGCCGAGGCCGCCGATCCCGTGGCGGTCACCTCCGGGTCGCCTGCGATCAATCTCGGCCGCGCCGTCACCTTCGTTCCCGGCGAGGGCGACCGCGTCTCGGTGCCGACCGCGCCGGGCAGCGACGGCATCGTCCGCCGCATGGAGGTGCGCCAGACGCGCACCGATTCGAGCGCCGTCTGGGCCGTGTTCACCCTCGCCAACGCCACCGACGAACAGGTCGACCGGCTGATCGTCGTGCCGCATTACCGGCTGATCCGCTCCGGCCTGCTGCGTCCCGATCTCGGCGCCCAGCGCCTCGTCTCGCTGACGCCGAGCCAGGGCTTCCGGCCCGAGCGGCAGAACGCGGTGGACCAGGACGTCTTCCTCATCACCCTCGATCCCGGCACGACGGTGACCTTCGTCGCCGAACTGCACGATCCGCGCATTCCGCAGATCACGCTGTGGCAGCCGGACGCCTTCAAGGACCGCGAGAACTCCTTCACCCTCTACCGCGGCATCATCCTCGGCATTTCGGGTCTCCTCGCCCTCTTCCTCACCATCCTCTTCGTGGTGAAGGGCTCGCTGATGTTCCCGGCGGCGGCGCTGCTCGCCTGGGCGGTGCTCGGCACGCTGGCCCTCGACTTCGGCTTCTGGACGCGGGTGATGGAGCTCGGGCCCGCGGCCGTCGCCTTCTGGCGGGCGGTGGCGGAGGCCATCCTCTCCGCGACGCTGATGATTTTCCTCTTCGCCTATCTCGACCTCAACCGCTGGCACGTGCGCTACACGGTGCTGATGGCGGTGTGGCTCGCCTTCGCGGGCGGCATGGTGACGGTCGCCTGGTTCGATCCGCCGATCGCGGCGGGCATCGCCCGGCTCGGCATCGGCGCTGTGACGATCCTCGGCACGGTGATCCTCGTCTACCTCTCCTTCCTGCGCTACGATCGCGCCATCAACCTCTTGCCGACCTGGGCGCTGTTCATGGTCTGGTCGGGCGCGGCGCTGCTCATGGTCTCGGGCCGCCTCAACAACGAGATCGCCGCACCCGCCCTTCTCGGCGCGCTGGTGCTGCTCGTCATGCTCATCGGCTTCACCGTGATGCAGCACGCCTTCTCGGGCGCCGGCGTGCCGCGCGGCCTCGTCTCCGACACCGAGCGCAAGGCCCTGGCGCTGACGGGCGCCGGCGACATCATCTTCGACTGGGACGTCGGCACCAACCGAATCTGGGTCGGGCCGGAGCTCGAGGCGCAGCTCGGCCTGAAGCGCGGCACCCTTGAGGGCGTCGCCACCAAGTTCATCGAGGCGCTGCACCCGGCCGACCGCGACCGCATCCGCTCCACCCTGGACACGGTGGTGGAGCATCGCCGCGGTCGCCTGGTCGAGGAGTTCCGCCTGCGCTCGGCCGACGGGCACTTCGTCTGGATCATGCTGCGGGCGCGGCCCGTCGTCGGCTCGGACGGCGAGGTGGTGCGCCTCGTCGGCACGCTCGCCGACATCACCGAGTTCAAGGCGGCGGAGGAGCGGCTGCTGCACGACGCGGTGCACGACAACCTCACCGGCCTGCCCAACCGCGAACTCTTCCTCGACCGGCTGGAAGCGGCGCTGATGAGCGGCCACGGCGACGAACCGCGCCGGCCGACGGTGCTCGTCCTCGACATCGACCGGTTCAAGCAGGTGAACGATTCCGTCGGCATCTCGGTCGGGGATTCGATCCTCCTCACCGTATCGCGGCGCCTCGCCCGGCTCCTCAAGCCGCAGGACACGCTGGCGCGGCTCAACGGCGACCAGTTCGGCATCATCCTCGTCTCGGAGCGCACGCCGGAGCGCATCACCGGCTTCGCCGAGACCATCCGCAAGGCGCTGCGCGCGCCCATCGCCTTCAGCGAGCGGGAGATCTTCCTCACCGGCTCCATCGGCATCGCGCTCGCCGACGGGACGCAGCGCAAGCGCGACGACCTCCTGAAGGACGCCGAGCTCGCCGCCTATCACGCCAAGCGGCTCGGCGGCGACCGCATCGAGGTGTTCAAGCCGGCCCTGCGCGCCCACAAGAGCGACCGCCTGGCGCTGGAGAGCGACCTCAGGCGGGCGCTGGAGCGCGGCGAGATCGCCATCGTCTACCAGCCGGTCGTGCGCCTCGCCGACCGCACGCTCGCCGGCTTCGAGGCGCTGGTGCGCTGGGACCATCCGCGCCTCGGGCGCCTGCCGCCGGCGGACTTCATCGCCATCGCCGAGGAGACGGGCCTGATCGTCGAGCTCGGGCTCTTCGTCATGGACCGCGCGGCGCGCCAGCTCGCGAACTGGCAGCAGCTCATGCCGCTGGAACCGCCGCTCTTCACGGCGGTCAACGTATCGAGCCGGCAGCTGCTGCGCCACGACCTGCTGCAGGACCTGAAGGGCGTGCTCGCCCGCTCCACGGTGGCGCGCGGCTCGCTGAAGCTGGAGCTCACCGAGAGCCTCGTCATGGAGAATCCGGAATATGCGGCGCAGATGCTGCACCGGATCCGCGAGCTCGGCGCCGGCCTGTCGCTCGACGATTTCGGCACGGGCTATTCCTCGCTCGCCTATCTCCAGCGCTTCCCCTTCGACACGATCAAGATCGACAAGAGCTTCGTGCGCGCCGACCAGCGCGGCGTGCGACCGGTGATCCTGCGCACCATCATCGCGCTCGGCCAGGACCTCGGCATGGAGGTGGTGGCGGAAGGCGCGGAAAGCGACGCCGACGCCGTCGAACTCTTCCAGCTCGGCTGCGACTATGCGCAAGGCTTCGCCTTCGGCGAGCCGATGACCGCCGACCAGGCGACGAAGCTGCTCAAGGCCGCGCTCGCCCAGGCGGCGTGACGACCGCGCCGGCCGGGTGGTTTCGCCGGGCCTCGCATGCAGGGGCGGTGCTTTTCTTTTGGCCGGAGGCGCGGCCTACTGTGCCGAAGTCACAACAGGAAACGCCCATGACGCCCCGCAATCTCGGCCGCTCCGGCCTCAAGGTCTCGCCCATCTGCCTCGGCACGATGATGTTCGGCGGCCCGACCGACGAGAAGGCCTCCGCCCGCATCATCGCGCGGGCCAAGGAGGCCGGCGTCAATTTCATCGACACGGCGGACGTCTATACCGAGGGCCGCTCGGAGGAGATCACCGGCCGCGCCATCAAGGCCGACCGCGCGCACTGGGTGCTGGCGACCAAGCTCGCCAACCCGACGGGGCCCGGCCCCAACGACCGGGGCCTGTCGCGCCTCTACATGATGCGCGCGGTGGAGGCCTCGCTGAAGCGGCTCGGCACCGACGTCATCGACATCTACTACCTGCACAAGGAAGACCACGGGACGCCGCTGGAGGAGACGGTCCGCGCCCTCGGCGACCTCGTCGCCCAAGGCAAGATCCGCCACTACGGCGTCTCCAACCACCGCTCCTGGCGCATCGCCGAGATCTGCAACCTCGCCGACCGCATGGGCATCGACCGCCCCGTCGTCAGCCAGCCCTACTACAACGCCATGAACCGCATGCCGGAGGTGGAGCACCTGCCGGCCTGCGGCTTCTACGGCCTCGGCGTGGTGCCCTATTCGCCGCTCGCCCGCGGCATCCTCTCCGGCAAGTACGACCCGAAGGCGCCGCCGCCGGAGGGCTCGCGCGCCGGCCGCGCCGACAGCCGCATGATGCAGACGGAATGGCGCAAGGAATCGCTGGTCATCGCCCAGAAGCTGAAGGCCCATGCCGAGAAGCGCGGCATCACACCGGGCCAGTTCGCCACCGCCTGGGTGCTGAACAATGCCTTCGTCACCGCGGCCATCGCGGGCCCGCGCACCATGGAGCAGTTCGAGGACTATCTCGGCGCACCGGGATACATGTTCACGAAGGCCGATGAGGCCCTGGTGGACCGGCTGGTGCCGGCGGGGCATCCCTCAACGCCGGGCTATACAGACCCGGCCTATCCGCTGGAGGGACGGGTGGCGCGGAGCGGGTGAGGAGCCTTCCTCACCGCAGCCCAGCACTCTCACCACAGGCCTGTGCATGCTCGGGTGCCGGCCGGCGCTCCAGCCGGAAGGTGGTGCAGCCCTCGGCCTGGGTGATCCGGCCGGAGAGGACAGCACCGGCGCGGTCCAGCGCGCCGGAGAGGCCGACCATCTCGTAGTCGCGCGGGCGGACGATCCAGCGGCCGCCAGCGAGCCTGAGGCTGCGCGTCGCGGGATCGAAGCGGCCGGTCTGGCTGAAGCAGCCGGTGGGAACGCCGGGATTGCTGGGGTCCGCATAGAAGTGGAAGGTCGCCCGCACGCGTCCGGCCTCGGGCTCTTCCACGGTGAGCGTCATGCCCGTCCGGCCCTGCAGGCAGACATAGCTGCCGGTCCAGGTGCCGGCGATGGCGGCAGGGGCGGCGGGCGCCGCGTCCTCGCGGGGGGCCTCGGCCTTGCCCTTGGTCTGGGCCCGTGCGCCGTCTGCTGCGACGAGCGGGAAGAGGCAGGCGAGGGCGATGAGGATGGGGCGCATGGAGCCTCCGCAGGCGCGCCGCCGGGGGGCGGACGAGCCCCGAATTCGCGCCGATCAGGCGGGCCGGGTCAAGCCCCTTCAGCCGGCGAGGCGGATGCCGTCCTCGCGCGCCACCACGCGGTTGCGGCCGGTGCGCTTCGCCTCGTAGAGGCAGGCGTCGGCGCGGTCGATGAGGTGGTCGAGGTCCGGCTTGCCGCCGGCGATGACCGAGACGCCGATGCTGATGGAGACGTGGACCATCTCGCCGCTCGCGCAGATGTCGAGGCCGGCGATGCGGGCGCGCAGACCCTCGGCGATGACGGCGGCGGTCTGGAGGGTGGTGTTCGGCAGCAGCGCGGCGAATTCCTCGCCGCCGAGCCGGCCGAAGGTGTCGGTGGGCCGCAGGTGGGCGCGGATGGTCTCCGCCACCTTGACCAGCACGGCGTCGCCGCCCGCGTGGCCGACCGTGTCGTTGATCGTCTTGAAGCGGTCGACGTCGATGACGAGCATGCAGGCCGGCCAGTGGTCGGTCTCCTTCACCAGCCGCTCGGCGGTGGCCATGAAGGCGCGGCGGTTGGGCTGGCCGGTGAGCACGTCGGTCTCGGCGGCGCGGCGATAGCGCTCCTCGGCGCGGTCCTTGATGAGCGAGAGCTGGAGGAAGGAGATCAGCGTCACGTGCACGAGGGATTCCATCATGATCAGCGTGACGAGGGGCGAGGCGTTGATCTCGTTTGAGGCCGGCACCGTGCTGAACAGCGGCGGCAGCATCCGGACGGTGAAGACGCAGCCATGGGCGGCGAGCCAGAAGGCGGCGGGCCGGCGGGTGACGAGGTGCTCGTCCTTCAGAGTCATCAGCGCCCAGGACGCCGTGAAGGAGGCCGCCGCGATGATCCCGGAATTGACGATCAGACGCCATTCCACGCTGGTGATGAAGGCCGGCCAGAGGCTGAGGGCGAGCCACGCCGCTCCCGGCGCCAGCACCCATGCCCACGGGGTTTTGCGCCGGCAGAAGTCCAGCGTGCCCTTGGCGTTGAGGCAGTAGGACAGGACGATCAGCGCGTTGCCGATCACCACGGTGAAGAGTTCCGGCATGAAACCGCGGAGCGACACCATGGCGGCGCCAACGCCGCCCATGATGTTGGCGATGCCCCAGGTGATGAGGCTGCGCTGGTCGTCGTTCTGGCGCGACGACAACAGGAGCAGCGCCCCGGTCGTCAGCGCGATCAGGACGACCGACAGGGCTATGGTCCGGGGACTCAGGAATTCGTGCACGGTGAACCTCGACCGGCCGCAGGCAAGGCAGGGCCGCCGGCCGGATAGGGCACTGTGGCCCCGAGACCTTTGCGCCTTCGTTAAGTCGGGCGCATTGCACAGGGATCAGTCGCGCAAAAAGAAACGGACCGGCCGAGGGGGCAGCCGGTCCGTTCTCCGTCAGCTTACGCGCAGCCGGGTCAGTACCAGCGGCACACGCGGAAGCCGCGACGGTTGATGAAGCAGCGCCGGCGGCGGCGCATGAAGCGGCGACGGCGGCGGACCCAGGGCGGGGGACGGCGCCAGCGCCGGCGCTGCATCTCCTCGGGCGTGCCTGCGGGAGACGCATCCGGCTGCAGCGCCGACCTGACGCCGGCGAGATCCGTGACCGGGGCAGTGGCAGTGGCAGCCTGGGCCCCGGTGAACGCGGCTGGGGTCATGACGGCAAAGCCGCCGACGAGGGCCGTCAGAAAAATCCGGCGTTCCATGTCGCTTCCTCCTCGAGAGAATGTGTCCAGCCCCGGACGTCAACACGGCGGTGCGCCGCCGGTTCCCAAGATCGGTCCCATTGTCACAGGGCCTCGCCCTTGACGCTCCGGCGGAGGGCGGCCAAGTCTCGCCCATGATGTTCCCCAGTTCATGGTCGATGCCGCGCGTGTTCCGTCTTCTGCGCGAGGAGATCGGTCTCGCCGTGGTCCTCGTGGTCATCGCAGGCGGCATTCTCGCCTTCCTCCGGCTCGCCGACACGGTGGTGGAGGGCGAAACGGAAGCTTTCGACAGGGCCGTGCTGCTGCTGTTCCGCAACCCCGCGGACCTCGCCCAAGCGCCGGGGCCGGCCTGGCTCGCAGGGGTCATGCGCGACATCACCGCCCTCGGCGGGCTGGCCGTGCTGACGCTCATCGTCGCTGTGACGACGTTCTATCTCGTTCTCGTGGGCAAGCGGGCGGCCGCCCTCTTCGTGCTGGCGGCGGTGGCGGGCGGCACGGTCCTCAGCCACGGCCTGAAGATGCTGTTCGACCGTCCACGGCCGGACCTCATCCCCAATGCGCCGCTCGAGTTGACCGCGAGCTTTCCCTCGGGCCACGCCATGATCTCGGCGGTGACCTACCTGACGCTCGGCGTGCTGCTGACCCGCCTCGACGCACCGCGCCGCGTCCATGCCTATTTCCTCGTCGTCGCAGTGGTGATGACGGTGCTGATCGGCATCAGCCGCGTCTATCTCGGCGTGCACTGGCCGACCGACGTGCTCGCCGGCTGGTGCCTCGGCTCGGCCTGGGCGCTGTTCTGCTGGCTGGTGGCGCTCTGGCTGCAGCGGCGTGGCCAGATCGAGCGCTCCGGCGACCGCGCCTGAGGCCCGGCATCGCCACCGAACTTGACCGGTTCGGCCCGCCCGTCGCAGGCTGGGCGCTGCGGGCGAGGGGCCCGCCGGACAGCCTTCCGGGGGCGTGACGGTCATGATGGTGGCGGTGTTCGCGACGCTGGTGCTCGCCATCCTTCTCGGGCAGTTCGGCCCACGTTGGGCGGCGCTCGCCAGCCTCTTCGCCTGCCTGTGCCTCTTCGTCTGGCTGTTCCTCTTCGAGATCTACAGCCCGGAATACGGCTTCCGCCTCCCTTGGCTCCAGGTGGGGCCCGGGCCCTTCCTCCCGCTGGAGGGTTGACCATGCTCGGCGGATCCGTCGCGGTCGACTTGCCCATCACCCGCATGGAGCGGCTGGCGGCGGGGCTGAACTATCTCTTTCTCGCGGGCATGCTGGTCGCCATCGCTGTCGTGCTCACCGCCGCCATGGTGATGCAGTTTGCGAGGGGCGAACTCCCGTGCCCGCTCTGCCTGCTGCAGCGGGTCGCGCTGTTCGGCGTCGCCTTCGCGGTGATGCAGAACTTCCGTGCCTTCTCCCATCGCAACACGGGGATCGGCCTCCTCTTCGCGCTGCTGCTGCTGATCGTCTCGGTGCGCCAGACGCTGCTCGATATCGTGCCGCGGCCGGACCACGCCTATGTCGGCTCGGCGATCCTCGGCCTGCACATGCCGGTCTGGTCGGTCATCATCGCCACCGTGCTGATCGCGGCCCAGGCGATCGCCCTCGCTCTGTTCGGTGGCGAGAGGCGGGTGGCGCGGCTGCACGTGGAGGCGTTTCCTGCCCTCGCGCGCATCGCCGATTTCGCGGCGGCCTATCTCATCGTGCTCGCGGTGATCAATCTCGCCGCGGTCGTGGTGCAATGCGGCTTCGGCGCCTGCCACACGGACAGTTACAAGCTTCTCCGGCTCGGCGTGGAGGGCCTGTGGGCGCCATGAGCCCGGCGGCGTCCCCGTCGAAAGAGAAAGCCCGGCGCGAGGCCGGGCTTTCCTGAGCGTTTGTCGAAGGCCGTCACCAGGCCGGGCGGCGGCAGACCCACTCGCCCCAGCGATTGTAGAAGCAGCGCCGGGGAGCCACATAGACCGGCCCGCCCCAACCACGGCGGAAGCCCGGACGGAAGCCGGGCCGCGGACCGAAGCCCGGCCGGAACCCACCACCACGGAAG
>NZ_JBQVQL010000108.1:0-13441 GCF_052440005.1 Phreatobacter sp. | reverse complement strand
TGAAGCCGCCGGCCGTGTTGGTGGCGCCGGTGAGGGCGAGCGGGGCCTGCGTGCCGCCCGAAAAGACGGTGACGCTGCGGCCGCGCACCAGCGGCGCGAGCTGGGCGATGAAGGTCTCGGCCCGGCCGGTGTCGGTGCCGTCGGTGAGCCAGACGATCTCCGCCTCGGGCTGGGCGCCGAGGAACTTCTGCAGCGCCGGCAGGATGGCGGCGCGGTCCGGGGTATGCGGCAGTGGCTCCATCGAGCGAAGCCGTTCGCGCACCGAGCTCGGCGTTTCCAGTGCGATGTCGATGACCGGGCGGGCGGTGGGGACGAGGGCGACGGCGCGTCCGGCGCTCTCGGCGGAGGCGACGATCTCGCCGGCCACGCGCTGGCGCTGCTCGAAGGAGGAGGCCGACGGCCAGCCGTCGTCCATCATCAGGAGAACGGGCCCGCGACCGCCGGATGTCGCCGCCGGGGGATTCCACAAGGGGCCGGCCATGGCGAGGATGATGATGGCGGCGAGCAGCAGCCGCAGCAGCGTCAGCCACCAGGGGCTGTTCGCCGGCGTCTCCTCCTTGGGCGCGATGTCCATGAGGATGCGCGTCGGGGGAAAGCGGACCCGGCGCGGGCGCGGCGGCACGAGCCTGAGCAGCCACCACAGCGCCGGCAGGGCAGCGAGGGCGAAGAGCACCAGGGGCGAGGCGAAGGCGAGGGGCAGGCCGAGCATCAGGCGCCCCCGATCCGAGGGCCGGCGTCGCGCGAGCCGGGTCCCATGCGCTGGTGCAAGGCGAGGATGGCGGTGGCCGGCGGCTGGTCGGTGCGGTGGATGCCGAAGCTCCAGCCGCGGCTGTCGCACTCCTGGCGCAGGGCGGCGCGATGCGCCGCGAGGCGCGCCACGTAGTCGTCCCGCCAGGTTTCGGCGCGGCCCGCGGTGATGGTCAGGCTGTCCTCCAGCTCCTCGAACTCGACCCGTCCCTTGTACGGGAAGGTCTCCTCGATCGGATCGTTGATCATCAGCACGTGGCCGCGGGACCCGGCGGAGGCGAGGCTCTTGATCTCGTCGCGGAAGGTGTCCACCGGCACGAGGCAGTCGGAGAGGATGACGACCTCGGACAGGCGCGAGACCGGCGCGCGCGGCGGCAGGCTGGCGGCGGCGAGGTCGGGCACGGCGAGAAGGGCATCGGCCATGCGGTCGATGATGGCACGGCTCGCCGTCGGACGGAGGATCCCGGGGATGCCGACGCGCTCGCCGCCGCGCACCATGATCTCGGCGAGGGCGAAGGCGAGGACGATGCAGCGGTCGCGCTTGGTCTCCCAGGCGAGCGGCGAGACGAACTGCATGGAGGCCGAGCAATCCGGCCAGATCCAGACAGTGTGGGCTGCCTCCCACTCGCGCTCGCGGACATAGAGGTGCTGGTCGCGGCCGGAGCGACGCCAGTCGATGCGGCTGGCCGGCTCGCCGCTGGCGAAGCGGCGGAACTGCCAGAAATTCTCGCCGGATCCGGCCCGGCGGCGGCCGTGGAGACCGTGCACGACGGTGGAGGCGACGCGCCGCGCCTCCAGCACCAGCCGCGGCAGGGCGGCCGCCAGCATCTCGCCGTCCCGCATCAGGCGGCCGGCGTGATCCTCGCGACTGTCCGTCCGGCCGAGGTCGAAGAGGGCCATGGATCAGCCGATCGGCTTGACCAGGGCGGCGATCGTCTTCTCCACCGTCAGCCCGTCGGCGCGGGCGGAGAAGGAGAGCGCCATACGGTGCTTGAGGACCGGCTCGGCGAGGGCCACCACGTCGTCGATGGAAGGGGCGAGGCGGCCGTCGAGCAGGGCGCGCGCCCTGACCGCCAGCATCAGCGCCTGCGAGGCGCGGGGACCGGGACCCCAGGCGATGGCGCCCGAGAGTTCGCCCTTGGCGGCGCCGGGGCGGGCGGAGCGGACGAGCTGGAGGATGGCCTCAACGACCGATTCGCCGGCCGGCAGGCGGCGCACCAGGCGCTGCGCGGCCATCAGGTCCTCGGCGGTGAGAGCCTGCTTGGGGCGCGATTCCTCGGAACCCGTGGTGTCGAACAGGATCTTCCGCTCCGCCTCGATGTCGGGATAGTCGACGTCGATCTGCATGAGGAAGCGGTCGAGCTGCGCCTCGGGGAGGGGGTAGGTGCCCTCCTGCTCCAGCGGGTTCTGGGTGGCGAGGACGTGGAAGGGCCGGGGCAGTTCGTAGGTCTCGCCGGCGACCGTCACGTGGTGCTCCTGCATGGACTGCAGCAGGGCCGACTGGGTGCGCGGCGAGGCGCGGTTGATTTCGTCCGCCATCAGGAGCTGGGCGAACACCGGGCCCTTCACGAAGCGGAAGGCACGGCGGCCGCCGGCCGCCTCTTCCAGCACCTCGGAACCGAGGATGTCGGAGGGCATGAGGTCGGGCGTGAACTGGATGCGCCGGGCGTCGAGGCCGAGCACTGTGCCCATGGTCTCGACCAGCTTGGTCTTGGCGAGGCCGGGCAGGCCGACGAGGAGCGCGTGTCCGCCGGAAAGGACGGTGATGAGGGCGCGGTCGATGACCGATTGCTGGCCGAAGATGACCGTGGAGATATTGCCGCGCGCCGTACGCACCTGAGCGGCGGTTGTTTCCGCGGCGCGGACGATGGCGTCTTCCATGCGTTCGGCGGTCTCGGCGGTCATGGTCACTCCCTTCGAGGCTGCGTTTTCGTCGCAGTGCATCATGGCCCATGCGTTGCGACGGGGATAGTCGAGACTTACGTTCGTCACAGGCTTCGAGCGAAACTCGGGCCTTTTTGAGAAGTCTTTCACTCAATCGTGAGGTGCAGAGGGTGACGACCGCCATGACCCCGCCGGCCGGGCTCGACGCCATCGCCGCCCAGGTGAAACGGGGTGGCGGGGGGGCACCTGTCCACCTGTGGAACCCGCCCTATTGCGGCGACCTCGACATCCGGATCGCGGCGGACGGCACCTGGCACTACATGAAGTCGCCGATTGGCCGGATGCCGCTCGTGAAGCTGTTTTCCTCCGTTCTGAAGCGGGAAGAGGGGCGATTTTTCCTCGTCACGCCCGTGGAGAAAATCGGCATCATCGTCGACGACGCGCCGTTCACTGCCGTGGAGATGCGGGCCGAGGGCGAGGGGCGGGAGCGGCGCCTCGCCTTCCGCACCCAGGTCGACGACTGGATCGAGGTGGGCGAGGAGCACCCGCTCCGCTTCGAGAAGGAAACCGGAACCGAGGGAGTCAAGCCCTACCTGCACGTGCGGCGCGACCTCTGGGCGCTGGTCTCGCGCGCCCTCTTTCACGATCTCGCGAGCCTCGGCGAGGTTGCCGCGCACGAGGGGCGGGACTGGTTCGGAGTCTTCATTGCGGGGCGCTTCTATCCCATGGTGGAAGCGACCGAGATCGAGGGCCTGACGTGATTCCCCTGTCGTCCGACGAATTCAGCACCGTGGTGACCCGGCGGCTGTCGCTCACCGTGCCCTCCGTGCGGCAGGACCTGTTCGGCGGGCTCGGCAACGGGCCCGACCTCGGCGATCACACGGTGAACGAGGGGCGTCCGGCGCGGCCGGCGGCCGTGCTGGTGCCGGTGGTGGCGCGCCCGGTACCGACCATCCTTCTCACCCAGCGCTCCAGCGACATGCCGGACCATTCCGGCCAGATCGCCTTTCCCGGTGGCAAGATCGAACCGGGCGATGCGACCCCCCTCGACGCGGCCCTGCGCGAGGCGGAGGAGGAGGTGGGGCTGTCGCGCACCCACGTGCGCCCTCTCGGCTACCTGCTGCCCTTCCACTCGCGAACGGGCTTTCTCATCACGCCGGTGGTGGGGCTCGTCTCGCCACCTTTCGAATTGACGCTCAACCCGCGCGAGGTGACGGACGCCTTCGAGGTGCCGCTCGCCTTCCTGATGGACCCGCGCAACCACCACAAGAAGTCCCGCGACTTCAACGGCCAGACCCGGCACTTCTACGCCATGCCTTTCGAGGACCGTTACATCTGGGGCATCACCGCCGGCATCCTGCGCAACCTCTGGGAACGGCTGAGCGAGGACGCTTCGGTGGGGGAGGGCGCATGAGGATCGTTCTCAACCTGGCGCTCTTCATCCTGCCCTTCGCGCTCTACGTTGGCTGGCTGCACCTGAAGGAGAAGAGCCCCTTTCTCAAGGAGCACTGGGACCGCCAGCCGGTGATCTGGCTCGGCCTCTTCGGCATCGTGCTGGGGGGCGGCTACTTTCTCTACCACCTCGCCTACCAGGTGCGGGATCCCAACGTGATCTACCGCCCCGCCCGGGTGGAGAACGGGGTCTATCATCCCGCCCAGATGGAGCGGCGCAGCGACCCGGCACCGCGATGACAGCGCTTCCCGCTCCTCCGGACTGGCTCGCCGCGGGCGCCGTGCCGCGGCTCGTCGGGGTGATCGGGGTCGAGGGCGACACGGTTCGGGCCGTCGGCGGCGCGGTGCGGAACTGGCTGGTCGGACTGCCGCCGGGCGACGTCGACCTCGCCACCACGGCCGAGCCCGGCGTCGTCGCGGCGCGGGCGAGCCGCGCCGGGTTCAAGGTGGTGCCGACCGGCATCGACCACGGAACCGTCACGGTGGTGGCCGAGGGGATCGGCTACGAGGTGACGACGCTGCGCGAGGACATCGCGACGGATGGACGCAGGGCTGTCGTGCGTTTCGGCCGCGACTGGCAGGCGGATGCGGCGCGGCGGGACTTCACGATCAACGCCATGAGCCTCTCGGCGGAGGGTGAGCTCTTCGACTATTTCGGCGGCCGCGACGACCTCGCGGCGGGGAGGGTGCGGTTCATCGGCGATGCGCTGGCGCGCGTGCGCGAGGACCGCCTGCGCATCCTCCGCCTGTTCCGTTTCCACGCCACCTACGCGCGCGGGGAGATCGACCGCGACGCCCTCGCAGCCTCTATCGCCGAGCGGGAGGGGCTTGCCGACCTCTCGCGCGAGCGCCTGCGCGCGGAGATCACGAAGCTCGTCGTCGCCCCGCGCGCGGGCGCGACGTGCCAGGCCATGGCCGATTGCGGCCTCCTCGGGCGGGTGGTCGGGGGCGTGACCACGTCGGCCGGCATCGACCGGCTCGCGGCGGTCGAAAAGGCCCTCGCCATCGCCCCCGACCCCGTACAGCGCCTGGCTTTGCTGGCGGTGCTGACGCGCGAGGATGCGCTGCGCCTGCGCGAGCGTCTCGCCCTCTCCAACGCCGAATTCCGCCGCCTCGACGGCATCGGCCACGGCTGGCGCATCGACCCCGAGGCGGGGACTGCCGCCGCCAAGCGGCTGCTCTATGCGGTGGGCCCGCGTGGTTTCCGCGACAGGGTGCTGGTCGGCTTCGCACGCTCCGGCGCTCCGGCGGACGACCCCGCCTGGCGCGATCTCGTCGGGTTGCCCGACCGCTGGGCGGCGCCGCATTTCCCTGTCTCCGGCGAGGAACTGCAAAGGCGGGGGCTCACTCCGGGACCTCGGATCGGCGCCGTCCTCGCCGACATCCGCGAGCGCTGGATGGCCGCCGATTTTCCCGTCGGGCGGGCCGCGGTGGGAGCGCTGGTCGATCAGGCGTTGGCGGAATGTGTAACGGGTGAGCAACGGCCGGAAGAGCGATCAGCGCGCGAGTAGAAGCAACCATCTCGCGCCAATTAATTGATGGGCAAGTTTTTTTTGGTTGATTCGATCGGTAAGCCCATCCTCCCGGATGAGGCTCCCCGGTTGGTACTTCTGTCGATATGACGCGCGTGCAGGGCAAGTCATCGAGCGACATGATGCGCGAGCTGCCCGTCGAAATTTATGTTTCGATGGTCGACTCGCTGTATGAGGACGTGCGTTCGCTGCTGCTCGGCATCGTCGCCGCCCTCGCTGGTACGGCCTATACCGCCTACCTGACCGGCCATCCCGTTCTCGTCGCCTTTCCCTTCGCCATCATCCTCATCGGGGCAATCCGCACCCTGCGCATGATGGCCTACCGTCGCGTGCGCAAGGACGTCGAGACCTACGAACAGGCGCTGCGGTGGGAGCGTGAGTATACGCTCGGTGCCAACCTGCTGGTCTTCACCATCGGCCTGTGGTGCTTCGCGACCTTCAACCTGACCCAGTCCATGGCGGCGCATCTCTTCTGCGTCTCGGTCGCGCTGTCCTACATGGTGGGCGTCACCGGCCGGAACTTCGCCAACGGCCCCTTCGTCGACAACCAGATCGCCCTGCTCTGCGCGCCGCTGGTGCTGGGCATGGTGATGACGGGCGTCTGGGACTATCTGGTGCTCGCCTGCTTCGCGGTGCCCTTCTTCGGCAGCGTGCGCAGCATCGCCCGGCGCCTGCGCGACATCCTGCTCAACGCCATCATCGCCAAGCGCGACGTGTCGCTGCTGGCCGCCCGGTTCGACACCGCCCTCAACAACATGCCGCACGGCCTCGCCATGTTCGACGCCGAGGGCCGGCTGGTGGTGGTCAACCGCCGCTGGGCGCAGATCCTGCCGCTCGATCCCGACAGCCTGACGCCGGGCGCGCAGGCAGGAGCCATCGTCGGCGCCTATGTCGAGCTCGGCATCCTCAGCGAGCGTGACGGGGGCCGGGTCCTCGATGCCGTGGCCCGCCGCGTCCACGGCCTCGACCGCGAGCAGTTCGAGCTGCAGGCCAACGGCTGCAACGTCGACCTGACCTTCCAGCCGATGGAGACCGGCGGCCTCGTGGTCGCCATCGAGGACATCACCGAGAAGCGTCGCACCGAGGCGCGGATTGCCCACATGGCGCGCCACGATGCGCTCACCGGCCTGCCGAACCGCTCGCTGTTCCAGGAACGGCTGGAAGCGGCGCTCGCCATGACCGGCGAGGACGACATGCTCGCCGTCCTCTTCGTCGATCTCGACCATTTCCAGCAAGTCAACGACACGCTCGGCCATACCGTGGGCGACGCGGTGCTGGTGGAGGTCGCCGACCGTCTGCGCTTCGCCGTCGGCGAGAACGACGTCGTCGCCCGTTTCGGCGCGGACGAGTTCGTCGTCCTGCAGAGCGGCAGCCGCACGGTCAACGACGTCACGAGCCTCGCTGCACGCATCATCGACACCATCGCCGACATCTCCCATATCGACGACAAGCCGATCGCGACGGGTGCCTCCGTCGGTATCGCGCTCGCGCCCCGCGACGGCCGCGACCCCGACCAGCTGCTGAAGAGCGCCGACATGGCGCTCAGCCGCGCCAAGGCCGGCGGACGCGGCATCCTTCACTTCTACGAAGAGGAAATGGATCGCCAGGCCCAGGCGCGGCGGGCGATCGAGATGGACCTGCGCAAGGCCATCCAGAACGAGGAACTTGGCGGTCTATTTCCGGCCGATGCTCAATCTGAAGTCGCTGACCATCACCACCTGCGAGGCGCTGGTGCGCTGGCCGCATCCGGTGCGCGGAATGATCTCGCCGGCCGACTTCATCCCGGTGGCCGAGGAAACAGGCCTCGTCATCGAGCTGGGCCGGCAGGTCATGCGGAAGGCGGCGCAGGCCTGCGTCGCCTGGCCCGACAAGGTCCGCGTCTCGGTCAACCTCTCCTCGGTCCAGTTCGAGCGCGACGACGTGGTGGCGCTGGTCGCCGAGACCCTGAGGGCGACGGGCCTCGAGCCCGACCGGCTCGAACTCGAAATCACCGAGACCCTGCTCCTGAAGGACTCCGCCGCCGTTCTCGACAGCCTCAACCGGCTGCGCGCCATGGGCGTCCGCCTGGCGCTGGACGACTTCGGCACCGGCTATTCCAGCCTCAGCTACCTGCACAAGTTCCCGCTCGACAAGGTGAAGATCGACCGCTCCTTCGTGCGCAGCGTCACCACTGACCGAAAGGCCGCCAAGCTCTTGCGCGGCGTCACCCGTCTGGGCTCGGAACTCGGCCTCTCCGTGGTCGTCGAGGGCGTCGAAACGCTCGAACAGCTGAAGCTGATCGACGCGCCCGGCGTCGTCAGCGAGGTCCAGGGATTCATCCTCAGCCCGGCCATTCCGGACGAACAGCTGAGGGCTCTGATGAGCCGCTCGGGTAAGGACCTGCTCGCCCGCGCCGCCTGAACGCCGTTATACTGACGTTACGTCATCTATACTCGCAGGAATGACTGCGCAGCGCGTGTGCGGCCCTTGGGCGGGCGTTTGTCGGCGAGCCGGCTGCCTGTCGCAGGCCCGGCGGCGAAACAGACCCGCAAACAGCCCATAAAACCCCGAAAACCTTTCGAACAGGCGCGGTTCGGCCTGAGCGACGGATTGACGCCCGCCGCACGGGGCGAGCGCACCTTACGTTACGGCAGAGTAAAAGCGGCGCCGGGATGGCGGTATCATAATAACGTTTGGTGTATTTAATTGTGTTTCGACACGCGCGTTAACGATGATTTAACCAAACGCTTCCCACCCGTTAAAAAAGCATTAACATCATCCTCACGGTAGCGGCGAATTCAGCGCGTCTCGTGAGGCATGGCATATGACAACGGTGAATGCTGAAGGCTCGTTCTCACGCAACGTCGCCGACCTGGTCGCGCGGGTGACCTACAGGCGCATCGAGACGGAAGAGGATCGCCGGGCGGTCTATCGTCTTCGCTACGACTGCTATCTCAGGGAAGGGGCCATCGCCGAAAACGAGACCGGCCTGTTCGAGGACGACCTCGACCACACGTCGAACGTCTCCATCTTCGGTCTCTATCTCGACGGTCAGCTGGCGAGCTCGATCCGCGTTCACGTCGCGACTCCGGAGCAGCCGATCGCACCGGCCCTCGGCGTCTTCGGGGACATTCTCGGTGCACGGATCGCCGCCGGCGAAACGATCGTGGATCCCACCCGCTTCGTGGTCGACCACGAATTCTCGCGGCTCCATCCCGGCCTGCCCTATGCGACGGTGCGCATGGGCATGCTCGCCTCCGAGCATGCCGACGCCGACTATGCGCTGGCCACGGTCAGGACTGAGCACCGGGCTTTCTACCGCCGTCTGTTGTTCATGGAACCGGTCGGCGAGGCGCGCTACTATCCGAACCTGAAGAACCCCATCAACCTCATGGGCGTGTCGTTTCCGCTGATGCGGCAGAGCGTCTACAAGCGTTATCCGTTCATGGCGTCGACGTGGGAGGAGCAGGAGCGCCTGTTCGGACCGCGCAGGAACCAGGGCAAGATGGCGGTGGCCGGAGCGGCGGCCGCAGCCTGATACCCGAGAGGCGAGGGCCATGAGATCCGGCGGCCGCAAACCCTTCGACGCATTCCGCCGGGCGCCGGGGTCGGGGGGGCGCGAGTCCGACGGCTGGAAGCGCGAGACCTTCGTGCTGCCGCGCGACGCGGCCCGCATCAAGGCGCGGGAAATCCTCGACCGGTTTCCCCGCGCCGCCTATCTGACCGAGGTCGAGTTCTGGCGCGAACTGGACGACGGACGCATCGAGTTCACGATGCGCCGCCTGCCGACCTCGGACTGAGGATCCTTCAGGCCGCAGCCTCTTCCTCGTCCTTCTCGCCGTCGTCGCCGTCCTCGTCGTCCTCGCCCTCTTCGTCCTCGAGGTCGGGGGCCTGGAGAGCGACCAGCGGAATGGCCTCGCGGAAGAGGTCGCCCTCCTCGCCGAGCCAGATGCAGGTGGCCTCGTCGTCGCCGATCGCGGTGACGGTCAGCGGCTGGCCGCCGGACTTCAGGGTAACGATGTCGCCGGGTGTGAACGTCATGGGGTGCCTCCTGTGGTGCAGGCAAACCCTAGCGGGGCTCCGTGACGGGCCCATCACAGCGAGACCGGCGAGGGGGTCTCCCTCGCCGTCCGGGTCAGGCGCGCCGCCGCGACAGGCTCGCCATCAGGCTGCGGATGCCCTCCGTCCAGGGCGGGCATTCCGTCGAGAGGCGCACGCGGTTGGTCAGGCTGCCGAGGCTGTCGCTGGCGATGGTGACGATATCGCCGAGCTTGTGGGTGAAGCCCTTTCCGGCCTCGCCGCGGTCCTTGATCGGGGCGAAGAGCGTGCCGCAATAGAGCACGAGCCCGTCTGGATACTGGTGGTGCGGACCGATGGCCTGGCGGGCCAGGTCCTCGACATCGCGCGAGATTGCCGCCATGTCGCTGCGCCCGTCGAGCACGAAGCCGTCCTCGCCGGTGACGGTGAGGGCGATCTTCATGCTCCGCACGTCGCCGATGCCGAAGGTCCCGTCGAACAGGCGGACGAAGGGGCCGAGGGAGGCGGAGGCGTTGTTGTCCTTGGCTTTGCCGAGGAGCAGGGCCGAGCGACCCTCGACGTCGCGCAGGTTGACGTCGTTACCGAGGGTGGCCCCGACGATGCGTCCGGCCGAGGAGATGACGAGCACCACCTCGGGCTCGGGGTTGTTCCAGGTCGAGATGGGGTGAATGCCGACGTCCGCCCCGGTGCCGACGGAGGAGAGGACCGGCGCCTTGGTGAAGATCTCGGCGTCGGGACCGATGCCGACCTCGAGATATTGCGACCAGAGGCCGCGTTCCTGCAGGTGCTTCTTGAGAGCCGCGGCCTCCGGTGAGCCCGGCTTCAGGCCCTTCAGCTCGCCACCGATGATGGCGCCGATCTCCTCGCGGATGGCGGCGGCCCGCTCCGGCACGCCCTTGGCCTGCTCCTCGATGACGCGCTCCACCATGGAGATGGCGAAGGTGACGCCCGCCGCCTTCACCGCCTGGAGGTCGACGGGGGAGAGGAAGAAGGGCTTCGACGCGTCGCGACCCTCGGGCGGCGTGTTGGCGAGGAGGGCGTCGAGATCGCCGATGCGCTCGCCCTCGCTCGCCGCCACGGCCTTGGCCGGATCGGCGGTGTCGAAGAGGTCGGCCGTGGTCGGGAAGGCGCTCGTGACGTCGAAGACGCCGCCAGCGCGAATGGCGGCCACCGAGGGGCCGAGGCCGGGCCTGAAGGCGCGGCCCACCAGGGTGCCCGCCGTGCCGTCGGCGGGCAGCGTCGTGGCGGCGGAGAGGGCGATGGCGGTCATATGCAGCGTCCTCCATCGACTTCCAGCACGACGCCGGTGAGGAAGTTGCCGGGATCGGCGGCGAGGAACAGTGCCGCGTCGGCAATGTCCTTGGGCGTCGACAGGCGGCCCATGGGGATGGAGGCGACGAACTTCTTGCGCATCTCCGGCGTGTCCTCGCCCATGAACGTGCCGAGGAGCGGCGTGTCACCGGCCACGGGCGCCAGGGCGCAGACGCGGATGCCGTCGGGCGCGAGCTCGACCGCCATGGACTTGGTGAGGAGGTTCACCGCGCCCTTCGAGGCGTTGTACCAGGCAAGGCCCGGGCGCGGCCGGATGCCGGCGGTGGAGCCGACATTGATGATGGCGCCGCCGCCCTGGCTGCGCATCGCGGGGACCACCGCGTGGGCGAAGTGAAAGATCGACTTCACATTGACGTCAAAGACGCGGTCGAAGGTCTCCTCGTCGACCTCCAGCATCGGCCGGTTGCGGTGGGAGGTGCCGGCGTTGTTGATCAGCACGTCGACCCGGCCGAAGCGCTCGATGGTCTTGGCGACGGCGCGCTGGACGTCCTTGGCCTTGGAGACGTCGCACTTCATGCCGAAGGCCTTGCGGCCGAAAGGCTTGGCCGCCGCCTTGGCGCCCTCCTCGTTGAGGTCGAGGACGACGACGCGCGCGCCCTCCTTGGCGAAGGTCTCGACGATGCCGAGACCGAAGCCCTGCGCGCCGCCGGTGACGATGGCGACCTTGTCCTTGAGACGCATGGTTTCCCCCTGATGCGTGGATGCTTGTGAGTTCAGACGGCCTTTCAGCCGTGGTTGATGACGACGGTCTTGGAGGCGGAGAATTCGTAGAGCGCCTCGAAGCCCTTCTCGCGGCCGTGGCCGGACTTCTTGACGCCGCCGAATGGCAGCTCGATGCCGCCGCCGGCGCCGTAGCCGTTGACGAAGACCTGACCGCAGCGCATGGCGCGGGCCACCCGCATGGACCGCTTGGCGTCGCGGCTCCAGACGCCGGCGACGAGGCCGAAATCGGTGCCGTTGGCGAGGCGGACGGCGTCCTCCTCGTCGTCGAAGGGGATCGCCGAGAGAACGGGGCCGAAGACCTCGTCGCAGGCGAGGCGGTTGGAGCGCGGCACCGGGCCGAACAGGGTCGGCGCGACGTAGTAGCCGTTCGGCGGCAGGTTCAGGGCGAGCTGGCCCTCGGCGAGCACCGGGATGCCGTCGGCGCGGGCGCGGGCGACGAAGTCCTCGACGCGCTTCCTCTGGCCCGGGGTGATCATCGGGCCGCAGTCGAGGTCCATGTCCCAGGCGCCGACGCGCACGGTGCGGAAACGCTCGGCGACGCGGCCGACGAGCTCGTCATAAGCCGCACGCTCGACCAGCATGCGGGACCCCGCCGAACAGGTCTGGCCGCCGTTCTGGACGATGGCGTTGACCAGGGTCGGCACCGCCGCGTCGAAATCGGCGTCCTTGAACACGACCTGGGGCGACTTGCCGCCGAGCTCGAGGGTGCAGCCGATGTGGTTCCTCGCCGCCGCGGACTGGATCAGCGTGCCGACCTCGGGCGAGCCGGTGAAGGAGATGAAGTCGATGCCGCGGTGGGAGGAGAGGGCGGCGCCCGCCTCCTCGCCGAGGCCGGTGACGAGGTTGAGGACGCCCGGCGGGAAGCCGACCTCGAGGGCGAGCTCGCAGATGCGGATGAGCGAGAGGCAGGCGTCCTCCGCCGGCTTCACCACGCAGGTGTTGCCGCAGGCGAGGGAGGCGGCGACCGAGCGGCCGAAGATCTGGGCCGGATAGTTCCACGGCACGATGTGGCCGGTGACGCCGTGGGGGTCCCGCACGACGGCGACCGTGTAGCCGTTGAGGAAGGGGATGGTCTCGCCGTGCACCTTGTCGGCGGCGGTGCCGTAGAACTCGAAATAGCGGGCCGCGGCGGTGATGTCGGCCTTGCCCTGGCGGGCCGGCTTGCCGGTGTCGATGCTCTCGAGGAAGGAGAGCTCGTCGTGGTTGGCGAGGATGGCCTCGCCGAGCTTGCAGAGAAGACGGCCGCGCTCGGTGGCGGTCATGCGTCCCCAGGGTCCCTCCTCGAAGGCCTTGCGGGCGGCGGCCACGGCCCGGTCGACATCCTCCGCACCGCTGCGCGGCATCTGCGTGAGGACCGCCCCGTCAGAGGGGCCGACGACGTCGAGCATCGCGCCGCCCAGCGCGGCGCTGCTCTTGCCGTCGACGACGTTGAGGTAGCTCGGCGCCACGGCGCGGGCGGCGGCGGGGATGGTCTCGGTGCTCATGCTCTCGGCCCTTCGTATGGTCGTCGGCCTCGGGCCGCGGCAAATCGGGCGCGCACGCTAGCCTCCCGCACCCCTCTTCCGGAAGGGGGGCACCGCATGGGAGCCCTTACGCAGGGCCGTCAGAAGCGGGCGGCGAACTGGGCGAGGCCGAGGACGCCGCCGATCCCGACGCCGATGCCGAGCAGGAAGAGGACGAAGGCGCCGAGGCCGGAGAAGCGGACGCCCTCGCGCGGAGACCCGGAAGGGGCCGCGGCCGGTGCCGGCGCGGGG
>NZ_JBQVQL010000107.1:0-13725 GCF_052440005.1 Phreatobacter sp. | reverse complement strand
GCGCTCGCCCGCCGCCAGGTCGTGGTGCTCGAGCCCTGCCGCATCGCGGCGGTGGAGGCGGACGGCGCGCTGGACGGCGACGGGCGGCGGATCGCCGCCGACGTCGTGATCGTCTCCACCGCTGCCCGGGCGCCGGACTGGCTGGCGACGACGGGACTTGCGCGCGCCGATGACGGATCGGTGCTGACGGCGGATACGCTCGTGAGCCTTTCCGACCCCGCGATCTTCGCCGTCGGTGACTGCGCCGCGATCGAGGGCCAGCGGCGCGAGAAGGCCGGCGTCTTCGCCGTGCGGCAGGGGCCGCCGCTCATCGAGAACCTCAGGCGGCGGGTGCGCGGCGAGGCGCTACGCCCCTACCATGCCCAGAGGCACTACCTCGCCATCCTGTCGACGGGGGACGGCGGCGCCGTGGCCGGCCGCGGCCGCTGGCTCGCCCTCGAAGGACGCTGGGTCTGGCTGTGGAAGGACTGGCTCGACCGCAGCTTCATGGCCCGCTTCTCGGCGCGGGACTGAGGCTCAGCCCCGCCAGATCTGCCGCCGCGCCCTGACGCGTTCCAGCATCCCGTCCGCCTCGGCCTCGTCGCCGGGCGCCCCGACCGTGAAGCCCTGCGGCTGTGGCGGCCGGGAGACCCAGCCATAGGCTTCCACCACGGGGGCGCTGGCGTGATAGAGCGCGGAGACGGCGAGGACGAGGGCCTGGAAAGGCGCGGGCGCCGCCCGCTCGGCCTCGGCGAGGACATGCGCGCGCCGCGCCGCATCCGCCGCCGCGAAGGTCTCGCGCCCGCCGGCGGTGGCGGCAATCGCCTCCAGCACCCCGCCGTGGCGCCCCAGCACGGAGGCGACGTCGGGACCGGCGCGGCTCGCCGGCGGGATCGGCCCGAGGCCGGGGAAGAGCGTGTCGAGAACGGCCGCGTCGAAGGTCGGGGTCATGCGACGAGCCTCGCGAAATCGTCGGCGACCTTGGTCGCCAGCGCGCCGATGGTGGAGCCGGGATTGACCGCCGCCGAGGTGGTGAAGAGGCTGCCATCGGCGACGAGAAGCCCGCTGACGCCATGGACGCGGCCTTGGCCGTCGGTGACCGAGGTGGCCGGATCGGTTCCCATGCGCGCGGTGCCGAGAAGGTGCCAGCCGGTGAAGGGGGCGAGCGGCACGCGCACGGTCTCGACGGCTCCGGCGGCGCGCAGCATCTCCTCGGCGCGGTCGAGGCCGAAATCGAGCGCGCGGCGCGAATGGTCGGAGAGGCGATAGACGACCTTCACGCCGGGCAGGCCGTCCGGCGCCGTCTCGCCGGTGAGGCCGACGTGGTTCTCGTGCTCGGGCAGATCCTCGTTGACGACGAGGATGGCCATGGAGTGCCGGAACTCGCGCAGCAGGGCCGCATGGGCTTCCTGCCCCCAGGGCCGGGCCAGGCGGGCGGCCTGGACCGCCAGCGGGTTCTCGCGCGTCGCCTGCAGGTGGACGCCGCGCACGAAGCCGCGGGAGCGGTCGGTCTCGTAGAATTCGTGGCTGTAGATGGCGCAGCCGGTGGGCCCGACCGGGCCGTCGAGATCCTCGGCGAAGAAGCCGCGGACGTAGCCGGCGCCGTGATACATGAGGTTGCGCCCGAGCGCCGGCGAGGAGACGCCGGAGGCGAGCAGCAGGCGCGCGGTGCCGACGCCGTTTCCGGCGACCACCACCGTCTGAGCCGGCTGGAAGAGGTCGCCCTCCGCCGTGCGGTAGGTGACGCCGGTGACGCGGCCCGCCTCGATCTCGACCTGCAGAACCACCGCTCCCGTGCGCATCTCGACGCCGCGGGCCATGGCCTCGGGCCAGTGGGTCATGTCGGTGGAGGCCTTGGCGCCGGTGACGCATCCCTGCTGGCAGGGGCCGCAATGGTTGCAGGCGGGGCGGCCGGCATGCTCGCGGCTGTTGATGGCCGAATCGACCGGCCACCAGTGCCAGCCGAGACGGTCGAAACCGCGCGCCGCCGTCATGCCGAGCCGCCCGAGGGCGATGGGCGGCATGGGCCGGGCGGGCTTCGGCGGATAGGCGGGGTCACCGGGGAGGCCGGCGATGCCGAAGCGCGCGTCGTTCAGGTCGTAGAAGGGCTCGAGGTCCCGGTAGGTGAAGGGCCAGTCGTCGCCGACGCCGTCGAGGCTGCGGGTGCGGAAGTCGGAAGGGTGGAAGCGGGGGAAATGCGCCGCCCAGTTGATGGTGGAGCCGCCGACGCCGCTCCACATGAGCGGCTTGAAGTCGGACTGGCTGTCGTCGACGGCATAGTCGGCGGAGGGGGCGATGCCGCCCGCCGCGAGGCGCACGTTGGGCGATGTGGCGTAGGGGCCGAGGACGTCGCGCTGGAAGTCGGCGCGGAAGGCCGGCAGCGCCGCGCGGTCCACCCAGCCGCCGCGCTCCAGCACGACGACGGAGAGAGACGGGGCTTCCTCGACGAGGTGCCGGGTGAAGGCCGCGGCGCCGAGACCGGCTCCGACCACGACGACGTCGACAGGCTCGAGACGTTTGACGGGCAACAGGCTTCCTCCCCGGATTTTTTCGCCATCCTTCGGGCTCGCGGGCGGCAAGGCAAGGGGCCTGACGCCGGGGGAGCGGAAGCGGGGCCGGCGCCTCGTGGCGAGGGTCGGCGCTGTGGCGTCCTGAGCGACCGGAAACATGACGATACGGGCCCGGGCCGGCGGCAAAAGGCCATTCCCGCACGAAACGCATTGCGCCCATGCGGCCGGCGCGGTGGTCCTGCCGCCGCCGAGCGCCGATGCAGGGATCATCCCTCTCACGGACGAGAACGACCGACATGACACGCGCGATGAGCTGGAGCGAATGGGCCCGTCACGATGCGACGGCGCTCGCCGAGCGGGTGCGGGCCGGCGAGATCACGGCGGCCGAACTCGCGGCCCAGACGCGCGATGCGGTCGCCGCTCTCAACCCCGCGCTCGACGCTGTGGTGGAGATCTTCGACGACGTCGTCGCCGACCCGATGAAGGACGGCATGGACCCCGGCGGCGTCTTCGCCGGCGTGCCCTACCTGATGAAGGACCTCGGCCCGACGCTGAAGGGGCGCCTGCAGGAGATGGGCTCGCTGCTGATGCAGGGGAATGTGGCGGCCGCCGACAGCCACCTGACGGGCAAGATCCGCAAGGCCGGGCTCAACATCATCGGCCGCTCGACGACGCCCGAATTCGGCGTCTGCAGCTCGGCCGAGAACACGCTCTGCGTCACCCGCAACCCCTGGGACACGGACTACACGACCTGCGGCTCGTCGGCCGGCTCGGCGGCCATGGTGGCGGCCGGCGCCACACCGATCTCGCACGGCACCGACGGCGGCGGCTCCATCCGCATTCCTGCGGGCGTCAACGGCCTCGTCGGCCTGAAGCCCTCCCGCGGCGTCTTCTCCATCGCGCCGGGCGGATCGGACCTTTCGAGCGTCGTGTCGTCGCAGGGCTGCCTCAGCCGGAGCGTTCGCGACACCGCCGCCTTCGTCGATGCCTGCCGTGGCGGTGCGCCGGGCGAGTTCATGCCCTACTGGACGGCCGAGGAGCACTACACGGCGCTCATTCGCCGCGATCCGGCCAAGCTGCGCATCGCCATGTCGCACGAATGGGGGCCGTACCGCGCGAGCCCCGAGATCGTCGCCGAGCTGGAGCGGGCGGGACGTTTCCTCGAAGACCTCGGCCACCATGTCGAGTGGGCGCTGCCCGCCATCGACTTCGCCGCCGCCTATGAAGCGCAGACGACCTGCTACATCACCAACTTCGCCCAGACCATCGCCCTCCTCCTCGAACCGCGCGGCATGACCAAGCCGCCGGAGGACAAGGTCGAGCCGATGAACGTCAGGCTGTGGGCGGCGGGGATCGACGCGACCTATTCCGAGCGCACCCGCATGCAGCTCGCGTTCAACACGGCGTCCCGCGGCTTCGGCGCCTTCTTCGAAACGTGGGACCTCATCCTGACGCCGACCATGGCGAAGCCGACGCCGCCGATCGGCACGCGCGAGTATCTGACGGTCAGCGACAACCCCTCGGTCCATGACTGGTTCGCCAACCTCTGGGCGATCTTCGCCTACACCCCGCTCTCCAACCTCTGCGGCATCCCCGGCCTCTCCATTCCCTTCGGCCGCCTCGCCGGCGGCCTGCCGATGGGCATCCAGCTGCAGACGCGGCAGGGCGGCGACGGGCTGCTGCTGCAGGTGGCGGCGCAGGTGGAACGGGCGCTCGGGGGAGAGTGGAACGGCGGCGCCCTGCCGGCCCACCACGTCACAGCCCTCTGAGCGGAACGAAGGGCAGCCGCCGCGCGTTGCGCAGTCAGTGCAACACGAGGAGGCCTCCATGGCTGACGGCAAGACGATGAACCCCGGCGCGAGCGTCACGGATTTCGCCAGCGCGGCGCAGACGCAGCTCAAGGCCGCGGGCGTCGATACCGAGGTGATGGCGAACCGCGCCGGCGACCTGCAGAAGATGCTGCGCGACGAGATCACGTCGCGGCCCTTCCAGGCGCTCGCCATCGCCGCCTTCGTCGGTTTTCTCTACGGCATGCGCCGCTGACCGACGTCAGAGCGTTCACG
Source organism: Phreatobacter sp. (assembly GCF_052440005.1). Taxonomy (GTDB): domain Bacteria; phylum Pseudomonadota; class Alphaproteobacteria; order Rhizobiales; family Phreatobacteraceae; genus Phreatobacter. Next base: position 9,173 of record NZ_JBQVQL010000107.1, on the reverse strand, counting down.
CGACAGGGGCGGTCCTCCGGGGCCGCCCTTTTTGTTTCGGCAACCTGACGACGCGAAAAAGCCGCCGGGCGGGCCCGGCGGCTCGTCCGTGCGTGGACGGGTCGATCAGCTCTGGCGTTTGACGTTCGGCGCGGCGACGGGCTGGCTCGGCTGGGCGAGCCAGTAGCCGAGGGCGACGGCGGCGCCGACGATCACCAGCGGTGCGAGGACGGAGGGATGGCGGCCGACATGCCGCAGGGCCTGCTGACCGGCGACGGCCGCGGCGTGGGGGTTGATCCCCATGCGGTCGAGGCTGCGCGCGGCGGAGCGGATGTGGTCCGGCGCCGATTCCATCGCCGCCTGGACATGGCTCCCCTCACGCCCGATGCGGCGCGCGAGGGAGGACAGCTGTTCCATGGCCTCGTCGGCGAAGCGCTGGGTGGGTGAACGGTTGTCGAAGAACGAGAACATGCGGGAAGCCTCCATTGGTCATGGCAACAACCAGCGGGCGCGCGCGCGGTTCCGCCCGCGGGGTGCGGCGGCGCGGCTCCCCGCCGATTGCCTAGGAACGACCCGCCCTGCGTGACGTTGGCTGCATACGGCATTCCGCCGCGGCGCGATCCGGCTGCCCGAGCACCGACGACCGCTGATCCCGACATTGCGAGGAGCTACGACACATGGCCAAGGAAAAGACCCTGGACGACCTGTTCCTGGATACCCTCAAGGACATCTACTACGCCGAGCGCAAGATCCTGAAGACGCTGCCGAAGATGCAGCGGGCGGCGCAGTCCGACAAGCTCAAGGAAGCCTTCGGCAAGCATCGCGACGAGACCGAGGGCCAGATCGAGCGCCTGCAGCAGGTCTTCGAGCTTCTCGGCAAGCCGGCCCGCGGCAAGACCTGCGACGCCATCGAGGGCATCGTCGCCGAGGGCGAGGAGATCATGGACGAGTTCAAAGGCACCGCCGCTCTCGACGCCGGCCTGATCTCGTCGGCGCAGGCGGTGGAGCACTACGAGATGACCCGCTACGGCACGCTGAAGCGCTGGGCCGAGGAACTCGGCATGAAGGAAGCTGCCGACCTCTTCGCCCAGACCCTCGCGGAGGAGGAGAAGACCGACGCGGACCTGACGAAGCTGGCGGATGCCGGCGTCAACGAGCGCGCCAAGGGCAAGAAGGCCGCCTGACGGGAAGCCGGGCCGCTGCGGCGGCCCGGCCTTCCGCCGCTTCAGCGCGCCAGGTGCTCGTTCATGATGGCGAGGCGGGCGTCGAGGCCGGTCGGCAGCCAGGTGAGTTCCAGCGCCGTGCGGAACTGCGCCGCCAGGACCTTCTGGATGAGGTCGGTGCCGAAGCCGGCATGGCCCGGCTGGCCGCTGAGCATGCGGCCGGCCATCTCGTGCCACACGATGACATAGCCGTCGGTGCCCCGCATCAGGGTGACGGTGAGCCGCCCTGCCGGGTTCGACAGGGCGCCGTACTTGACCGCGTTGGTGGCGAGTTCGTGGACGACGAGGGCGATGGTGGTCGCAGCGCGCGGTCCGATCTGCACGCTCTCGCCCTCGCAGACCACGGTGTCGGCATTGCCGTTGCGATAGGCCGCCAGAAGCGAGCGCAGGAAGGCGAGGAGATCGACGTTCTCGGCCCGCGCCATGCCGCCGGGGGCGACGAACTGGGTTGCCTGGGCGAGGGCCGTCACCCGGTCGGCCACCTCCCGCGCGAAGGCGAGGTGTTCGGGCTTGCTGCGGGCCGAGAGCATGATCAGGCCCTGGACCACGGCGAAGACGTTCTTGATGCGGTGCGCGAGTTCGCGGGCGAGGAGTTCCTTCTCCTCCTCCGCCACCCGGCGCGCCGTCACGTCGATATGGGCGCCGACGAGACGGAGCGGCGAGCCATCCGGCGCCCGTTCGATCTCCGCCTTGGCCAGGATCCAGCGCGTCGCGCCGTCACAGGGGCGGATGATGCGATACTCCGCCACGTACTCCATGTCGCTTCCGGCGACAGTGGCGCGGAAATGGTCCACCACCCGCTGGCGATCCTCGGGATGGATGCGGGCAACCCAGGCCTCGTGGCTCTCGTTGGTGTGGTTGGGCGGAAGGCCATGCAGCCTGAGATATTCGGGCGATCGGCGGTTGCGGAACATGCCGCCGGTCAGGTCGACCTCGAGGCCGCCGACCTGGCCGATCCGCTGGACCCGCGCAAGTTCGGCCTCGCGACGCCGCAGCCGTTCGGCGATGTCCTCGTCGTGGGCGACCGGCAGGATGGTCTCGAGCATGGAGTTCCTTCGCGCAACACGCGGGTGGACCTCGGGTAACGCCGCGAGCGCCGGCTCGTTCCTTTGATCACGGAGAAAAAGGCGAAAGCGGGCCGGAGCAGGCAAGGCGGGAACCTTCGGCGCTTCCGGCGCTTCCCACCCTACCGTCTGGCCAGAAGAGGAGTTGCCGATGTCCCATACCAATGCCCGCCCGCAGGATGTCTACGAGCTGATCGAGGCTGTCCGCATCGGCATGCTCGTCACGGTCCGCGAGGACTCGGAGGGCATGCGCGCGCGCCCGATGGCCGCCCACGTCAAGGCGGAGGAGGGCGCGATCTATTTCCTCACCGACGTCGAGGGGCGCAAGGACGACGAGGTGCAGCAGGACCACCACGTCTGCCTCGCCTTCTCCGATCCGAAGAGCGAGCGCTACGCCTCGGTCTCCGGCCGTGCGACCGTGTCCAATGATCGCGCGAGGATCCGCGAGCTGTTCTCCATGGCCGCCAAGGCCTGGTGGGACAGCCCGGACGATCCGTCGATCCGTCTGGTGCGCGTGACCCCGACCGAGGCCGAGATCTGGAAGGGTCCGGGCCGTATCGTGTCGATGATAAAGATGGCGACGGCCGCAGCGACCGGCGGGCGTCCCGACCTCGGCGAGAACGCCAAGGTGAAGATGGGCTGAACCTAAGAAAAAGGGGCCGCGACGGTGTCGCGGCCCCTTCCGTCCGTGATGCGCTCAGGGGAGCGCGGGCATGGGAATGGGCGGCCCGCGGCCGTCCCCCTCCCGGTCGCCGGGCAGGATCGCGTCCGGCTCGTCCGCAGGACGCGGCTCGGGAAGAACGACGTCGTGATCGATCTGGACATGCCGGTTCGGCAGCCGGACCGGACCGCCGTCGACCGCCGGCGTGGCGGGACCCTTGGTGCCGTCTGGATGGGTGTCGGGCAGATCGGTGGGCATGATCGCGCCTCCATGGTTTCAGGTGGGCTGCAGGTCCGCCGCGGACTTCTGCGGCGGCACCCGGTCTCTCCCGGCGCCGGGGGACGGCGGGATCCGAAATTTTTCGGGCTGGCTCGGCGAACCCGGCCCTGGAGAGGAAACCACCGACGGGCCCCACCGTTCCCCCCCTGTCGGCGGATCGTGGGTGCACTCCGGCCCCGTCGCAGCCGGCAGGGACGACCGCAGAGTGGCGCCCCGTTCTTTAGATTCGGTCTAAAACATTGTAATTGCGAGGAAATATCGGACGCCGTATGAGAGCTGCCGCGGTCTGCCCGTGACCGCACGACAGCCTGACAGGATTCCCCCATGCGGCGCGCTGGCCTCTTCTTCCGCTCTGCCCTCCTCCTCCTGACCGCGATCCTGCCGGCGTCGCCGCTCTCCGCCCAGCAGGCCGCGCCCCTGACGCGCCCGGCGACGCCCCTTCCGGCCGGAACCAGCGTGGCGCCGCCCGCCGCTCCTCTCTTCCCCAACGGCGCCAGCAGCATCGTCGAGACCTTCGGCGACTGGACGGTGGACTGCCGGGCGACCGAAGGCCGCAAGGTCTGCCTGCTGGCGCAGTCGCAAGGCGACACCCGCTCGGGTCAGCGGGTCTTCGCCATCGAACTCAGGGCGCCGCGCGAGGGCCGGAGCGACGGGACGATCCTGATGCCCTTCGGCCTGAAGCTGGAGAACGGCGCCATTCTCAAACTGGACGACAAGGACCTCGGGCAGGGCGTCAGGTTCTCCACCTGCGTCCCGGCGGGCTGCCTGCTGCCGGTTTCCTTCCCGAAGGTCGCGACCGACGCCATGACGTCGGCGACCAGGCTCACGGTCGCCGCCCTCAGCCTGTCCTCCGGCGAGGCCGTCACCTTCAACGTGACGCTCACCGGGTTCCCGGCGGCCCTGGCGCGCGCCGCCCAGCTGTCCGACTGAGCCGGCGCGCGCGACGGGGGCCGAGCGATGCTGGACATCAGGCAACTCTTCATGCGGCACGCGCGGGAGATCCAGCGCTATCTGAGACGGCGCGGCCACAGCCACGACGCCGCCGCCGACCTGACGCAGGACACCTTCGTGCGCGCGCTGACCCTCGCCCCCGGCGAGGACTACGCCAATCCGCGCGCCTATCTCCACATGATCGCGCGCAACCTGTCGGTCGACCTCCGGCGGCGGGAACGGACTGTTCCCTTCGTCACCGGCTGCGACGAGCACATGATGGCCGTCGCCGATTCCGCGCCGACGCCAGAGGTGGTGGTCTACGACCGCCAGCGGCTCGCCATCGTCGAGGCGGCCATCGCGGAACTCCCGGACAGGACGCGGCGGGCCTTCGAGCTTCACCGGCTGGCAGAGATGACCATCGCCGAGGTCGGCCAGGAGATCGGGCTGTCGACGACGCGGACCTGGGTGCTGGTGCGCAACGCCTACCGGCACCTGCGCCGGCGCCTCAACGAGACCGCGGTCTGAGGCCGGGTGAATGTTGAGACCTGCCGTTCGTCATAGGCCCATGGCCCCGCGGATGGGTCGCGACAAGGCGGGAAACGGATGACGGCTGACACGACGCCGGAGGACGTGCTCTTCGAGGAGGCGCTCGACATCGTCATCCGGCTGCAGAACGCGCCGGCCAATCCGGTCACGCTCGATCTCATCCGCCACTGGCGCGCCCGCAGCCCCGCCCACGATGCGGCCTGGCGGGAGGCGGCGGAGCTGCACGGCATGGCAGGACAGGTGCTGAACGACCAGTCCTCATCCCTCAACGGCGAGGGCGGAGCGTCGCGGCGGGCGATCCTCGGCGGCATGGCCGGCCTGGTGGTGGCCACCGGAGCGGCGCTGCACGGGCCGGGCGCCTGGCTGCGCCTCACCGCCGACCGCATGACGGCGGCGGCGGAGGTGACGCGCTTCCAGATGCCCGACGGCACGTCCGTCACCCTGGGGCCTGCCAGCGCGATCCGGCTGGCGGCGGGCGGGGGCCGGCTCGACCTTCTGGACGGCGCCGTCTGCTGCGATCGCGCCGGGGCGCCGGGGCGCCCCTTCGAGGCCGCCGTCGGCGATCTCGTGGTGCGCGGCGGCAACGCGATGTTCAGCCTTTCGCGTGAGTCGGGCATCGTTTCGGTCGGCGCAGAGCGCGGGGCCCTCGCCGCCGGCGCAGAACGGCTTGCGGCCGGCGACTGGCTGCGCCTCGACGAGCGGTCGGGGCGCGTCGAGCGCGGCAGGCTCCTGCCCGGACAGTTCGCCGCCTGGCGCAGCGGCCAGTTGCTGGCCGAGGACGAGACGGTGGCGGCGGTGGTCGCCCATATCCGAAGATGGCACACGGGCCGCATCATCCTCGCGGGGTCCGAGCTCGGGCAGCGGCGGATCAGTGGCGTCTTCGACCTGCGCAGCCCCCTCGCCGCGCTCGAGGCCGTGGTCCATCCCTTCGACGGCCGCGTTCGGCATGTCTCCGCATGGCTGACCGTGGTTTCGACCCTCTGATTTTTTTCGCGCGTCTTGAGAAAAACGCGCCGCCCCACCCGTCTCACCCTCGGGGGTCGCTAGCCGCAGCCAATCGATCGCCACATCCCACAATCTGTCTGGAGTGGTCGGCCATGAGGCTGCGCAACGCATTGGTCATCGGTGGAAGACGGGGCAGGGGCGCGCTCGCCCTCATGATGATGACGACGACGGCCATCGGCCTCGCCACGCCGGCGGCGGTGCGACCGGCCGCCGCCCAGGAGGCGCGGCAGATCGCCTTCAGCATTCCGGCAGGGTCGCTGTCGGCGGCGCTCGCCGCCTTCGGCCGGCAGTCGGGCCTGCAGGTGACCTATGTGCCCGCCGTGGTGGCGGGCAAGCGCTCGCCCGGCCTTTCCGGTGCGATGACCGCGAGCGTCGCCCTCGCCCGCCTCCTCCAGGGCAGCGGGCTGACCCATCGCTTCGCCGGCGCGACGACGGTCACGGTGCAGGTGGCCGGCGCTGCCGCGGCGGCGGGAGCGGCGCCGGAGGGCGCCATCGCGCTCGACACGATCGACGTGTCCGGCGCGCGCAGCGCCGCCGCCGACGAGCCCTACCGGACGCCGGGCACCAGCGCCTTCATCAGCGGCGAGACGATCCAGCGGTTCCGCGGCACGTCGAGCGGCGAGATCTTCGATTCGACGCCGGGCGTCATCGCCGGCAGCAGCCGCAACGGCGCGGCCATGGACGTCAACATCCGCGGCATGCAGGGCATGAACCGCGTCGCCACCGCCATCGACGGCGCGGAGCAGTCGACCTCGACCTATCGCGGCTATTACGGCGTCGACAACCGCGTCTATGTCGATCCGGACCTCCTGTCGGGGGTCGCGATCAACAAGGGCCCGGGCGGCGGCACCGCCGGCCCGACTGCCATCGGCGGCTCGGTCTATATGGAGACGCTGAACGCCAGCGACATCCTGCGGCCCGGACGCAGCTACGGCGTGCAGCTGAAGGGCAGCCTCGGCACCAATGCGCTCGATCCGCTGAACGGCCTCCTGTCCTCCACCAGCCGCGTGCTCCCCGGCCAGACCACCGGCCGCACCGACGGCGGCGGCATCGGCGGCACGCGCTCGGTCAGTCTCGCCGCGGCCTACCAGCAGGAGAATTTCGAGCTGGTCGGCGCCATCGCACGCCGGCAGTCCGGCAACTATTTTGCCGGCTCCAATGGTCCGCGCACCTACAACACCACCTCCGGGGCGGTGGCGCTATCGCCCGCCGGGCCGGGGCAGGAGGTGCTGAACACCTCCGAGAACGCCCTCACCCTGCTGCTCAAGGGAACGGTCAGGTTCGGCGACGGCCACCAGCTGCGCCTCAGCTACATCCGCCACACCAACGAGTACGGCGAGATCATGCCGAATACGATTCGTAGCGGCTATCGCCAGCTGCCGCTGAGCGAGATCGAGACCAACACGCTCAGTGCCCGCTACAACTGGAAGCCCACCGGCAACGACCTGATCGACCTGTCGCTGAACTCCTCCTACGTCTCGATCAACGAAAACTCGCTGCAGTCGGACAGCATCCAGGTGATCCAGCGGCCGACACGCTCGGTCAATGTCGGGCTGTCCGGCTCCAACACCTCCCGCTTCGCCACCCCGCTCGGCGGCCTCGCCGTGACCTACGGCGGCACCTATGCCCGCGAGGCCGTCGCGCCGCGGCTCCCCAGCACGAACGGCAGCTACATCCCGATGTCCGGCGTCCGCGACCAGTGGAGCGCCTTCGGCAAGGCCGAGCTCTCGCCGCTATCCTGGGTGAAGGTCCACGCGGGCGTGCAGTACATGCGCTTCTCGGTGGACGACACCAGCAGCTATGCCGGCACGACGCTGCGCCCCGCCTCGACCGGCTATCGCGGCGATGCGGTGAGCCCGAACGCCGGCATCACGCTGACGCCGATGGAGGGCGTACAGCTCTTCGCCCGCTACGCCAACGGCTATCGCCCGCCGAGCATCCGGGAATCGACCTGGAACTCCTCGGGCTTCCTGTTCAATCCCAACCTGCGGCCGGAGCGTGCCTCGACCTGGGAGATCGGCGCCAACTATCTGCGCAGCGACCTCTGGCAGCCGGGCGACAAGCTGCGGGTGAAGCTCGCCTATTTCGACAATTTCTACCGCGACTATCTCGGCCGGGCCTATGGGCGGGTCGGCACGACCTGGAACTACGCCTACCAGGTGGTCAACATCGACAAGGTGGTCATGAAGGGCATCGAGCTCTCCGGCGGCTACGACGCCCGGCGCTACTTCGTCGACCTCGCCCTGAACTACTACACCAATTACGCCTATTGCCGGGTCGGCGTGCCCTGCACCGACGCGCCCTACCAGACCGACTACATGATCAACCAGGCGCCGCCGCGCTTCACGATCACGACGACGCTCGGCGCCCGCTTCTTCGACGAGGCGCTGACAGTGGGCGCGCGGCATCGCTACGTCAGCGGCAGCGTCGCGGGCGTCGGCGGCCTCGACCCGAACGACTTCAGTGCGGGCACGCAGATCCCCTGGCCGGCCTTCCACGTGGTGGACCTCTTCGCCGAGTGGAAGATCGACCAGCACATGTCGCTGACGGTCAACATCAACAACCTGTTCGACCGCTACTACCTCGATCCGCTGTCCAACGCGAACCTGCCGGCCCCCGGCCGCAGCGCCCGCGCCGCGCTGACGGCGAGGTTCTGAGCGGCCGGAGACACTCCGGCCCATCCCTTCGCCTCGAACACGATCGCAAGCCCCGAGGCGACCTCCTAGCCAGCCAGCCCCCGACACGGGGGCAAGCCAGCCACCCTTTTTCTCCCGCGCCGCCGCCGGGCGGCGGCCCCTCCCCAAGGACGTGGCCCATGCGAGACCGGCTCCTCATCCTCGGCCTGACGGTGGCTCTTCTCTGCGCGGCGGCCGCCGGCGCCCTCGCGCAGGGCATGCCCGCGGCCGACGCCCCGCAGACCGGCAGCGCGGGTCCGGTCGCCGCAGCCCCGGCGCCCGCATCCACGCCGGACGGCACGACCGCGCAGGCCGCAACTCCCCCCTCGGCGCCGGCCTCCACCCCATCCGCCGCCCTTCCGCACGACCTGTCCCCCTGGGGCATGTTCATGGCCGCCGACGTGGTGGTGAAGGCCGTGATGGTGGGGCTCGCCTTCGCCTCGGTATTGACCTGGACGATCTGGCTGGTGAAGGCGCTGGAGCTGTTCCGTGCCCGGCGGCGGGCCGTCTTCGCCACCCGTCTGCTGCGCGAGGCGGCGGATCTCGCCAGCGCCGCGGCCATGGTCGCCGCCCACCGCACCCGGCGCGGCGCGGTCGCGGACCTCGTGCGCGCCGCCATGGTCGAGGACGCCCGCTCGGCGGACCTCCCGGCGGAGGGAACGAAGGAGCGCGTCGCCATCGCCCTGTCGCGGATCGAGGCGCACGCCGGGCGCGAGGCGGCACGCGGCACGGGCCTCCTCGCCACGATCGGCTCCACCGCCCCCTTCGTCGGCCTGTTCGGCACGGTCTGGGGGATCATGAATTCCTT
>NZ_JBQVQL010000106.1:0-13755 GCF_052440005.1 Phreatobacter sp. | reverse complement strand
CCGCTGGCCCTGCCGCGGCTCCCGGCGCTGCTGGTCAATCCGCGCGTCGCCGTGCCGACGCCTGCCGTGTTCTCCCGGCTCGGCCTCGCGGCGGGGGCGAAGGGACAGGGCGATCCGGCTGCCGTGATCGAGGACGGTAAGGCCCGTGACCGGCGCGTCCTCCTGCCGCTGCTCGCCCGTTCGCGCAACGACCTGGAGGCGCCCGCCCTGGAGCTGGCCCCGATCATCGGCGAGGCGCTGGCGATGCTCCGCGCCGGCCCCGCCTGCCGGCTGGCGCGCATGTCGGGATCGGGCGCGACCGTCTTCGGGCTCTACGACACGTGCCGGGCCGCCGCGAGCGCGGCCAAGGTCATCGCCGCCGCCCGGCCGGACTGGTGGGTGAAGCCGACGATGCTGGGCTAGGCCACGCCGCCCCGGTAGCGCCGCCAGCCGGCGGCGCGCAGGTCGCAGGCCGGGCAGGTGCCGCAGCCATGCCCCCAGTCGTGGATTTCGGTGCGCTCACCGAGATAGCAGGAGTGCGAGTCCGTGCGGATCAGCTCGACCAGAGCCGCGCCTCCGAGCCGCTCCGCCATCCGCCAGGTCTCGGCCTTGTCGATGACCATGAGCGGCGTGTGCAGCACGAAGCGCTTTTCCATGCCGAGGTTCAGCGCCACCTGCAGGGCCTTGATCGTGTCGTCGCGGCAATCGGGATAGCCGGAATAGTCGGTCTCGCACATGCCCGCCACGATGTGCCTGAGGCCCCGGCGATAGGCGAGGGCCGCCGCGAAGGTGAGGAACACGAGATTTCGCCCGGGCACGAAGGTGTTGGGCAGGCCCTGGTCCGTCATCTCGATGGCGACGGAGCGGGTCAGGGCGGTGTCGGAGACCTCGCCCAGGGCGGCCAAGCCCAGCGTGTGGTCGGGGCCCAGGCGGGCCGCCCAGCCGTCGTCGACGCGTGCGAGGCCGTCACGGATGCCGGCGCGGCAGGCAAGTTCGACGGCGTGGCGCTGGCCGTAGTCGAAGCCGACCGTCTCCACATGGCCGAAACGGTCGAGCGCCCAGGCGAGGCAGGTCGCCGAATCCTGACCGCCGGAGAAGAGGACGAGGGCGCCGTCGCCGGTCGTGGCAGCCGGTTCGTCGGTGCCCGCCATCAATGGGCGCGGGAGATGCAGAAGTCGACGGCCTGGACGAGGGCGTCCTTCATCGGGCTGTCGGGGAAGAGGGCGAGGGCGTCCTTGGCCATGTCGCCATAGTGGCGGGCGCGCTCGATCGTGTCGGCGAGCGCCCCGTGGCGGGCCATGAAGCCGGTGGCGGTTTCCAGGTCGCCCTCCTCGATGGCGCCGTCCACCAGCACCTTCTTCCAGAAGGCGCGCTCCTGTTCGGACCCGCGGCGGAAGGCGAGCACCACGGGCAGGGTGATCTTGCCCTCGCGGAAATCGTCGCCGGTGTTCTTGCCGAGCTTCTGCGCCTTGCCGCCGTAGTCGAGGGCGTCGTCGACGAGCTGGAAGGCGATGCCGAGATTCATGCCGTAGGCACGGGCGGCGGCCTGCTCGGCCTTGGGCTTGGCGGCGATGACGGGGCCGACCTCGCAGGCGGCGGCGAAGAGCTCGGCCGTCTTGCCGCGGATGACGGCGAGATATTCGTCCTCGGTGGTGGCGGTGTTCTTCGCCGCGGCGAGCTGCATCACCTCGCCCTCGGCGATGACGGCGGCGGCGGTGGAGAGGATGTCGAGGGCGCGCAGCGAGCCGACCTCCACCATCATCTTGAAGGCCTGGCCGAGCAGGAAGTCGCCAACGAGCACGGAGGCCTCGTTGCCCCAGACCATGCGCGCCGCGGGGCGGCCGCGCCGCATGTCGCTCTCATCCACAACGTCGTCATGGAGGAGGGTGGCGGTGTGCATGAACTCCACCGCGGCGGCGAGCTTGACGTGCCCCTCGCCCTGGTAGCCGGCGAGCGCCGCCGTGGCGAGGGTCAGCATGGGCCGCAGGCGCTTGCCGCCAGAGGAGATGAGGTGGTTGGCCACCTCCGGGATCATGGTGACCTCGGAGCCGGTGCGCGACAGGATCATCGCGTTGACCCGTTCCATGTCCGCCCGCGTGGCGCCCACCAATGCCTCGATGGAGGCCCTGTCCTTTTCGAAGGGGACAACGACTGCCACGCCATGCTCCACTGCAAGCCCGCAGGATGCGGGCAAATTCGTGACGGACAATAGGCAGGTGGAGGCGGCTTCTCAAGCCGCGGCCGCTTCACGAAACGTCGCACAGCCGATGGGAGGCCGTCCTGGAAGAGATCATCCGCACCGCGGATCCGGTTCTGGTGAGTGCGGTGGAGGCGCTGCTCGAGGGCGAGGGCATCGTCGTCTTCGTCGCCGACCGCCACGTGTCCGCGGTCGAAGCGCGAATCACCGCCTTTCCCCTGCGTATTCTGGTACCGGAAGCAGACGTCGAGCGGGCCCGCGCCGCCATCGTTGCGGCAGGATGGGGCGATACCTTGCGACAAGGGGCGCCGTAACGGCCTCTGGAGCCCGGTAAATCTGTTGATTCAGCAACTGTCGCTAGAATTGAAATATTCTAATCAGTGCACGTGTATGCAATAAGGCGCATATGACTCTGCTTGACGACCCCCTTTTCGAACCCACGGCCGACCGGATCCTCGGAGGCCGCGTGGCGATCACCCAGCCGCGGACCGGACATCGCGCCGGGCACGACGCCGTGTTGCTGGCGGCCGCCGTCCCCGCCTCGCCGGGGGATCGCATTCTCGACCTCGGCGCGGGCGTGGGTGCCGCTGCCTTCTGCCTGGCGGCGCGCGTGCCGCAATGTTTCCTGACGCTGGTGGAGATCGATCCGGGCTTGGCGGCGCTGGCCGAGCAGAACGCCGCCGCAAACGGCTTCGGCAACCGCACGCGCGTCATCGTCATGGACGCGATGGTGCGCGGGGCGCCGCGCGAGAAGACCGCGCTGCTGGTCGGCGAGATCGATCGCGTGATCACCAATCCGCCCTTCCACGATGCGCCGCGCCATCGCCCCTCGCCTGGCGCGGCCAAGCGCCTGGCCCATACCGGCGGCGACGAACTGCTTTCCGGCTTCCTGCGCAAGGCCGTCTGCGTGCTGCGCCCCGGCGGCACCGTAACGCTGATCCACCGCGCCGACCGGCCGGACGCGCTGCTCGCCGCGATGAAGGGCCGCTTCGGCGGCATCACCGTGCGCCCCGTGCACCCTCGCCCCGGCGCAGCGGCCGTGCGGCTCATCGTGACGGGCACCAAGGGTTCCCGCGCGCCGATCTCCATCCTGCCGGGCCTGGTGCTGCTGGACAGCCAGGGACAGCCGACGCCGGAGGCCGAGGCCATCCTGCGCGAGGGGCAGGGGCTCTAGCCCGCCCGATCCGCGACATCGACGATGGCAATGCCTCGCCGCCTTTGGAGGCGGCAGGCCGCAGCCTTGCCGTCATGCCCGGCCTTGTGCCGGGCATCCACGCCTTGCACGCCGCAAAATTCCAGAATTCGTGGATGCCCGGGACGAGCCCGGACATGACGGCGTGTCATCGGGGAAGGCGGCGCAGACGCGCGGCCGTCACGTCACCCCTGGTCTTCGAAACGTCCGTCACGGTGCACTGTGCCACCCTCCCCTGGAGGGGGAGGGTCGATCGCGCGCAGCGCGGTCGGGGAGGGGTGAAAGGCCTGACGGGAGCTGCGTCACCCCACCCCGTCGGCCTGACGGCCGCCGACCCTCCCCCTCCAGGGGAGGGTGGGGTGGACGGCGACGCCGCCGTCAGCCCTCGATCTTCGAGAAGTCGGCGACGGTCGCCGTGGCGGCACGCAGCTCCGCGAGGATCTTCAGCCGGTTCTCGCGCAGGGCGGGGTCCTCGGCATTCACCGTCACCTTGTCGAAGAAGGCGTCGACCGCCGGCCTGAGCTCGGCGAGGGCCTTCATCGCGCCGGCATAGTCTTCGCGTCGCACGTGGTCGCGGGCATGGGCGCTCGCCGACTGCAGCAGGGCGAAGAGCGCGCGCTCCTCGGGCTCGCCCTTGTCGTGGACGAGGGCAGCGTCCGGCGCGCCGTCATAGGCGCGGCCGTCCTTCTTCTCCTCGATGCGCAGGATGTTCATGGCGCGCTTGGTGCCGGCAAGGAGGTTTTTCCCGTCCTCGGTGCCGAGCAGGGCGGCGAGCGCCTCGACGCGGCGGACGACGAGCAGGAGGTCGTCATTGCCCTCGCCGGAGGCCAGCACGGCATCGACGAGGTCGTGGCGCTGGCCCTGCTCACGGAGGAGAACTTTGAGGCGGTCGTGGAAGAAGGCGAGGAGGTCGGCCGAGAAGCCGTCGATCCGCGCCAGCGAGAACTTCAGGCCGTTGTCGGTCAGAAGCCGGACGACGCCCAGTGCTGCGCGTCGCAGCGCGAATGGGTCCTTCGACCCCGTCGGCTTCTCGTCGATCCGCCAAAAGCCAGTCAGCACATCCAGCTTGTCCGCCAGCGCAACCGCTACCGCGACCTTGTCGGTCGGCACCCGATCGCTCGGCCCCTGCGGCTTGTAATGGTCCTCGATGGCGGCGGCGACGCTCTCGTGCTCGCCCTGGAGGAGCGCATATTTCCGCCCCATCAGGCCCTGCACCTCGGGGAATTCGCCGACCACCTCGGTCATGAGGTCGGCCTTGGCGAGCTCCGCCGCGCGCTCGGCGAGGTCCGGATCGGCGCCGACCAGCGGCGCGATGTGGCGGGCGAGCGCCTTGATGCGGTCGACGCGCTCGCCCTGCGTTCCGAGCTTCTCGTGGAAGACGACGTTGAGGGCGCGCAGCTTCGCCATGCGCTGGTCCAGCGGCTTGCCCTTGTCCTCGAAGTCCGGCAGCGGCGTCTGGTCGGTCTGCCAGAAATAGAGCGCGTCGGAGAGCCGGGCACGGATGACGCGCTCGTTGCCGGCGACGATGGCGCGGCCGCCGTCGCTGGCCTCGAGATTGGCGGTGAGGACGAAGCGGTTGGCGAGCCGGCCGGTCTTCGGGTCGCGGACGACGAAGCACTTCTGGTTGGCGCGGATCGTGGCCCGGATCACCTCGTCGGGGATCGCGAGGAAGCTCTCCTCGAAGGCGCCCATGAGCACGACCGGCCATTCGACGAGGCCGGCGACCTCGCCGAGCAGGCCTTCGTCCTCGACGAGTTCCAGCCCCTGGGCGAAGCAGAGGTTCCGGGCGTCGGCGAGAATGCGGCGCTTGCGCTCCTCCGGGTCGGCGACGACGAAGGCCTTCTCCAGGCTCGTCAGATAGTCGTCCATGCGCCGCACGCGGATGTCGCCGGGCGCCATGAAGCGGTGGCCGCGCGTCGTCTCGCCGGCGGTGATGCCGTCGATGTCGAAACGGATGACCTCGGGGTCCTCCGTCTCCGGGCCGAAGGTGCAGAGGATGGACTGCAGCGGGCGCACCCAGCGCAGCGAGGAGGAGGAGACGGAGGCGGCGCCCCAGCGCATGGACTTCGGCCAGGGAAATGCGCGGACGATCTCGGGCACAATCTCGGCGATCACCTCCGGCACCGGGCGGCCGGGCTTCTCGATGACGGCGATGTAGCTGTCGCCCTTCTTCGGATCGGACTGGACAGTCGCCTCACTGATGGAGGCGAGGCCGGCGGCCTTCAGGAAGCCCTGGATGGCGGCCTCGGGCGCGCCGACGCGAGGACCCTTGCGCTCTTCCCTGACGTCCGGCGAGGCGACGGGCAGGCCGTGGACGGAAAGGGCGAGGCGGCGCGGCGTGACGACGACCCGGGCGCCCTCGTAGAGACAACCCTTGGCCACCAGCGCGTCGGTCACCGCCTTCTTCAGATGCGCGGCGGCGTCCGCCTGCATGCGGGCGGGGATCTCTTCGGAGAGGAGTTCGAGAAGAAGGTCGGGCATGTCACTCACGCATCTGGAGGAGGCGCGACAGGACCCAGGAGATGTCGCCGCTCGCCCCGGAGACGTCGTCGATCAGCCAGCGGCCGTTTTCCAGCGCCATGTCGAAGGTGACGACCTGAGTCTCCGACTGGTCGGCGAAGAGCTTGAGCGTCACCGCCACCTGCGCCTTGCGCTCGTCGCGGCTGACGACGCGGTAGACGTTGCGGGTCTGGTAGTCGTCGTCGCTGTCCTGGCAGCCGCAGGCGAAGACGAAGTCGAGGCCCGGCATCACCTCGCCCGCCCGGCGGCTGCGGGCCTGCTGCTCGGTGTAGAGACGGCGCAGGCGCGGCGTGAGGAACGGGTTCACCGAGGCGCGGCCCGGCTTGGCGTAGAAGGCGCGCAGGGCGGCCACCGGATCGGCGGGGGCGGGCGCCTGGGCCGGACGCGGCGCCGGCTGGGCATGGGCGGGCACGGCTGCCAGCAACAGGCCGGCGGCGACGAGGCGGCGGTTGATCATGGTCATGCTGCGGCTCCACCCGCTTCGGTCCTCAGCCAGGCGGCGCCGCAGGCCTTCGCCAGTTCGCGCACCCTGAGGATGTAGCTCTGCCGCTCGGTCACCGAGATGACGCCGCGGGCGTCGAGCAGATTGAAGGCGTGGCCGGCCTTGAGGCACTGGTCATAGGCGGGCTGCACCATCAGGTGGCGCTCGCCGCTCTCGCCCTTGCCGAGGAGCGACCGGCATTCCGCCTCGGCCTCGGCGAAGCGGCGGAACAGGGCGGCCGTGTCGGCATGCTCGAAATTGTAGCGGGAATATTCCTGCTCGGCCTGCAGGAACACCTCGCGGTAGGTGACCTTCTCGGACCCCTCGCGGCCGTTGAAGTTCAGCTCCATGATGCTCTCGACGTTCTGGAGGTAGCAGGCGAGGCGTTCCAGGCCGTAGGTCAGTTCGCCCGAGACCGGCGCGCATTCGATGCCGGCGACCTGCTGGAAATAGGTGAACTGGCTCACTTCCATGCCGTCACACCAGCACTCCCAGCCGAGGCCCCAGGCACCGAGCGTCGGGTTCTCCCAGTCGTCCTCGACGAAGCGGATGTCGTGCAGCTTCGGGTCGAGGCCGATCGCCTCCAGCGAGCCGAGATAGAGCTCCTGCAGGTTCGGCGGATTCGGCTTCAGGATCACCTGGAACTGGTAGTAGTGCTGCAGCCGGTTGGGGTTCTCGCCGTAGCGGCCGTCCTTCGGCCGGCGCGAGGGCTGGACATAGGCGGCGTTCCACGGCTTCGGGCCCAGCGAGCGCAGCATGGTCCCGGGGTGGGAGGTGCCGGCACCGACCTCCATGTCATAGGGCTGGAGAATGACACAGCCCTTCTCCGCCCAGAAGGTCTGGAGCGCCAGGATCAGACCCTGGAACGAGCGTTCGGGCCGCATGTGCGGCGGAAGGTCGAGACGGGACATCGCGATGCGGCCTGCGGGACGGTAAGCGTCGTCCCTTAAAGACCGGGCGCGAGGGGGTCAACAGCCGTCAGAAGGGGCGGTATTCACCCGTCACGGGGTCACGACGCAGGCGGCGGACGGCCCGCTGGGCGCGCACGGGCTGTAGCTGCGCCTGCAGCGACCTGCGGACCAGGACGTAGGTGGCGATCACGACGACCGCGACCGCGGCCCCCATCAGGACTGGCGGCATGATTCTCTCCCGCGGGCCTCAATGATGCATTGCACGATGACATACGCCGATTCCGGCGAAATAGGGGCAGTCATCGTCCCGTCAGCCGCAGGACACACGGCCGAGGCTCACGCCCTCGAAGAGTCCGCGGGCCTGGGGGGAAACGTCGAGGCCGAAATCGGCCGGCGCGAGCGCCCCCTTTTCGGCCAGCGGCAGGACGGCGCGGCGCACGACGCTCGCCTCGGGCCGGCGCCAGAAGGCCGGGTCCGCCGGTGCATGCGGGTCGACGGCGGTGCGCGGCGGCATGAATCCGGCGACGAAGAGGGTGATGTTGGCGGCCGCGAGATGTCTGAGGTGGCTGTCGCAGGGGGTGTAGGCGAGCGCCCGCAGGTCGTTGGCGAGCCTCGCCGCGTGGTCCAGCACGCCGTTGCCGGCGCGGCGCGGCCCGATGGGCGGCGGCAGGAGGCGCGGGCCGTCGATCTCGACATAGCCGCTTGCCTTGCGCAGCACGACGGGGCCGACCGGCGTATAGGTCATGGCCACCGCCGAGGTGCCGACCAGCGGCATGCCGGTCGTCGCGGTGGTGGACTCGCGCACGCCGGGGACCATGGACATGACCCGAGGTCCTGCATCGGCCGTCGCCGCCCGCGCGACGGGGGCGGGAGACTGCCAGAGAGCCGCCACGCGCGGCGCTTCGGGGAGGGAGACCGAGCCGGTGAAGAAGGCGAAGGCGCCGAAGCCGATGGCGGCCGCGCCGGCCACCAGAACCAGCATGGATACGCCTCCCGACGGCGGATCGTCCTCGCGGCCGGGGGCGCGGCCACGCTGCTTGCGGAAGTTCATTGCCACGTCGTCGGCCATGAGCCCTCGCTGTGGGAGCGAAACAGAACCCAGACCATGACACGGGAGGTATGAGGGCCCGCTTAACGCGCGCGCAGTCTTTGACGAAAAAGCGCTCCGGCGCGGTAACCGGAGCGCAATCATCGCTGGTCGCCGGTATCAGGCGAGGGTGGCGTCGAGGGTGATCTCGGCGTTGAGCAGCTTGGAGATCGGGCAGCCTTCCTTGGCGCCCTTGGCGACCGCCGCGAAGTCCTCGGCGGAAATGCCGGGAACATCAGCCTTCAGGGTAAGGGCCGATTTCGAGACCTTGAAGCCGGCGCCGTCCTTCTCCAGCGAGACGACCGCCTCTGTCTTGAGTTCCGTCGGCGTCAGGCCCTTCGCCTGCAGTGCGAAGGCGAGCGCCATGGTGAAGCAGCCGGCATGGGCGGCGGCGATGAGTTCCTCCGGATTGGTGCCCTTCTCGTCTTCGAACCGGGTCGTGAAGGAATAGGAGGCGCTGTCCAGCACGCCGGACCGGGTGGTCAGCGTGCCTTTGCCGTCGCGGCCTGTGCCGTGCCAGACGGCGCTTGCGGAACGATTCATGGGGATCTCCTCGGGCTTGAGACGACCGGAGCGGCCGTCTCGAGACATGGGGCAGGGCCGCCGGTGCGGCAACCGAACGCCCGCGCCAAGATCATCCAACCAATGGGACCGTCGGGCGGTTCCGGTCGGCGACTGCGATGGAGACCTCGCCGCCGCAGACGCCGCCGATCAGCGTGCGCGCGTCCTCGACCGCGGCGTCGAGGTCGCCCCAGCCGTTGGTCTGGATGGTGAGGATGGCCCGGCGGGTCTCCGGCGTGATGATGGAGCGCGCGTCCTGCCGCCAGTTCCACCGCCGGCAGAGGACGTGCGCGGCGCCGGCATAGACCACCTCGCCATCTTTCGGCGGGTCGTTCGGGTCCTCGCCCGGCTCGGCCGCCATGTCGACGAAGCTGTCGCCGGGCCGCGCATAGCGGAAGGCGAAGGGGCCTGCGGTCCGGTCGATGTCGTCGGCGCCGACACAGGCGACGGCCGAGAGGGACACGGCGTTGTAGGCGTCGACGAAACCGTTGATGGCGGGCAGCGGCCGCCCTGCGAGGGCGTTCTTCATCAGCCGCTCCACCGAGCAGCGGTAGCTCGTCTTCTTGATGCCGAAGCCCTTGTAGGCGGCGCGCCAGGCGGCGATGCCGGGAATGGCGGAGAGGTCCGTGCCGGCCCAGGCGGAAAGCGCCGCCTCCTCCCGCCCGGCGATCAGGGCGTCGAGCTCGGCCGGCCGGACCGCGGGGATGGACAGGCCGTCGAAGACGAGGACGGCGACGCGAAAGTCGGGAAAGGTCTCGACGAGTTCGGCGATGGTGAGGCTGGCGGACATGGTGGCGGACATCTCGGGGACCTGGATCGGCCTTTCGGGCCCCAAGGGGTAGCGGGCCGCCCGGCGGGCGACAAGCGCGTCGCGGCGGGCGCTCTTCGGCGCTAGGGTGCGCCACGGATTCGCCGCAAGATGCGGCACACTGGGCCCATGACCATGCGCACGTTCACCCTCGTTCTCGCGGCTTTCCTCGCGCTTCCCGGACTGGCGGCGGCCCAGCAGGCTCCTGCCCAGGGGCAGGGCCAGCGCCTGCGCGGCGCCGATTTCGCCGGCTTCTGGGCCTCGCAGCCCGGCGGCCGGGCCGGCGTCGAAATCCGGGTGAGCGGGGCGCAGATCGTCGCCCGCGAGCTGTTCAACACCCAGGCCGCGGGTCGCTGCGGCACCGAGGGACGCGGTCGCCTCACCGGGTTCACCTCGCGGCTCAACTTCCGCGGTCGCTGCTCGGACGGCAGCCGCACCTCGGAGACCTGGTGCTCGGTGACGCTGGAGAGCCGCGACCGCATCTCGTCCCGCTGCGGCAACGGCCATCGGATGACTCTGCACCGGGTGAGGGGCTGAGGGTCCGCCCAACGGACGGCCTCGCCAGACCGGACGTCCCGCTCTAGCCTTCCCGCCGCACCGTGGCAGAGGCGGCGGGCGGGGGAGACGATCATGCTGACGGGCGGATGCTATTGCGGCGCGCTGCGCTACGAGGTGGCGGGGGCGCCGATGTTCCGCGGCGAATGCCATTGCCGCGAATGCCAGAAGATCTCCGGCGGCGCCGAGAACTATTTCATGGCGGTGCCGGTGGAGGGCTATCGCTACGTGAAGGGGGAGCCGGCGCGCTATTCCCGCCCGGACCTCGAGAACCCCGTGACGCGCGAGTTCTGCGCGACCTGCGGCACGCATCTCGCCACGTTGTCACCGCGGCGGAAGAACGCCGTCATCCTCAAGGTCGGCGGGCTGGACGACCCGTCCGTCTACGGCGGACCGGAGGTGGTGTTCTACACGTCCGAGGCGCAGCCCTTCCACCAGTTCCCCGAGGGCGTTCCCGCCTTCGAGAAGTTCCCGCCGCCGCGGTGAGGCTGGTTCTGCCGCAGGACACGGACCTGCTGCGTCATGCCCGGCTTTGGTGCGGGCATCCGCGGATTTCCCATGTGCTGGTCAAGTCGTGGCTGGCCGGGACGAGCCCGGCCATGACGTGAGAGGGCGGGGCGCCCCTCAGACAGTGCGCGGAGGACGCGGCCTCACATCCCCGGATAGTTCGGCCCGCCGCCGCCCTCGGGCGTCACCCAGTTGATGTTCTGGGCGGGGTCCTTGATGTCGCAGGTTTTGCAGTGGACGCAATTCTGCGCGTTGATGACGAACTTCGGGTCGGTCTTCGCTTCCGGGTTCGCATACACGACCTCGTAGACGCCTGCCGGGCAGTAGAGCCGCGCCGGCTCGCCGTATTTCGGCAGGTTCTCGCGGATCGGGACCGAGGGGTCCTTCAGCTGGAGATGGACCGGCTGGTCCTCCTCGTGATTGGTGTTCGAGATGAAGACGCTCGACAGCTTGTCGAAGGAGATGACGCCGTCGGGCTTGGGGTAGACGATCGGCTTCACCTGATCGATGGGCTTCAGGGTCTCGAAGTCAGCCTTGCCGTGCTTCATCGTGCCGAAGGGCGAGGCGCCGAAGATCGAATTGATCCACATGTCGACGCCGCCGAGGACGACGCCGCCGATGGTCCCGAACTTCGCCCAGAGCGGCTTGACGTTGCGGACCGTCCAGAGGTCCTTGCCCACCGCGCTGGAGCGCCAGCTCGCCTCGTAGGAGGCGAGCTCGTCATGGGCGCGCCCCGCCTTCAGCGCCTCGACGAGGTGCTCGGCCGCCAACATGCCGGAATGGACGGCGTTGTGGGATCCCTTGATACGCGGCACGTTGACCAGGCCGGCCGCGCAGCCGACCAGCGCACCGCCCGGGAAGGCAAGCTTCGGCACCGACTGCCAGCCGCCCTCGGTAATGGCGCGGGCGCCGTAGGAGAGGCGCTTGCCGCCCTCCAGCACGGGGCGCACCATCGGGTGCTGCTTGAAGCGCTGGAACTCGTCGAAGGGCGAGAGGGTCGGGTTCTCGTAGTTCAGGTGAACGACGAAGCCGACGTAAACGAGGTTGTCCTCGGCGTGGTAGAGGAACGAGCCGCCGCCGGTCTTCATGTCCAGCGGCCAGCCGAAGGAGTGCTGCACGAGGCCGGGCTTGTGGTTTTCCGGCTTGACCTGCCAGATTTCCTTCAGGCCGATGCCGTACTTGCCGGGCTCACGTCCCTCGTCGAGCTTGAAGCGCTTGATGAGCTGCTTGGTGAGATGGCCCCGCGCGCCCTCGGCGAAGAGGGTGTACTTGCCGCGCAGTTCCATGCCGCGGGTGAAGCGGTCGGTGATCTCGCCGTTGCGGTCGATGCCCATGTCGCCGGTGGCGATGCCGGTCACGGCGCCCTGCTCGTCGAAGAGCACTTCAGCGGCGGCGAAGCCCGGATAGATCTCGACGCCAAGGGCCTCGGCGCGGGCGCCGAGCCACTTCGCCACGTTGCCGAGCGAGCCGATGAAGTTGCCGTGGTTGTTCATCAGCTTCGGCATACCGAAATTCGGCAGCCGCAGGCTGCCGGCGGGGCCGAGGAAGTAGAAGCGGTCGTCGGTGACCTCCTGCTTCAGCGGGCGGTCCGGATCCTCCCGCCAGTCTGGCAGCAGGGCGTCGAGCCCGGCGGGATCGATGACGGCGCCGGACAGGATGTGGGCGCCGACTTCCGAACCCTTCTCCACGACGACGACGGTGAGGTTCTCGTCGAGCTGTTTCAGGCGAATGGCCGCGGCGAGACCGGCCGGGCCGGCGCCGACGATGACGACGTCGTAGTCCATGCCCTCGCGCTCGGGCAGGTCCATCGGTTCGGCCATTGAGATCCCTCGTCATTCATGGGGGCCGGGCAGCCCCATGCAACTTTTGTCGATTTCTAAAGCACGGCTTCCCGCCGATGACAACGCATCGACCGGGGGAGGGTTGCCCCCTGCGGCGTTGCGCCGGGGCATCACCCGTTAACCAATTGGAAAGATCTCTTAACGATCTCTTAACATCGCACTTGAGCCGCAATGATTAACAGGAGATTAATGGCCCCGGGTCGCAGGGCAGTCATCGTTGGTTCAGGGGTTCTCACCCATGTTTCGCTTTGCGTCCTGGTTTTTGTTCGCAGCTCTCGGCGTGGTCGGTCTGTCCGACGGCGTCCTCGCCCAGCAGGGTGCACGCCGGGTCGCCTCGCTGACTGCGGGCGCGGTCACATCGGCACCGATCGGCTGGGTGCAGTTCTGCGGTGAAAATCCCGTCGATTGCGCCGAGCGATCGCCGGCCGCCCGCACCGTCACCCTCACTTCCGCCGCCTTCGCGCAGCTCGCCCGCGTCAATCTCCAGGTCAACCGGGAGATCGAGCAGGTGACCGACATGGATCACTTCGGCGTCGAGGAATACTGGACCTATCCGGTCGGGGGTAAGGGCGACTGCGAGGACCTGGTGCTGGAGAAGAAGCGCCGCCTCATCGCCCTCGGCGTTCCGCGCGAGGCCATGCTGATCACCGTCGTCCGAGACCTCAAGGGCGACGGCCATGCGATCCTGACCGTCGTCACCGACCGCGGCGACTACATTCTCGACAACTTCACCAACGAGGTGAAGCTCTGGCACGAGACCGGCTATCGCTTCATCAAGCGCCAGTCGCCGACCGATCCGAACCAGTGGGTCTCGCTGAATGGCGGCGCCGCCGGCCCGCAGCTCGTGGCCAACCCGCGCCGCTGATCGATCACCCATCGACGTTTCGTCTCCCCGGCGGTCGCAGCGGGTGGAGACCGAGGGCCGGAGCGGGTCGCAGCGCTCCGGCCTTTCGCTTATGATGGGCCCCATGACCCTGTCGCTCACCCCGGACGCCATCGAGGCGCTGCTCGTCTTCTACCGCGATGCGGGCGTGGACATGGCCGTCGGCGAGGAGGCCGTCGACCGCTTCGCCGAGGCCGATGCGGAGGCGGCGCGCCGCCGCGAGGCTCTGGCCG
>NZ_JBQVQL010000105.1:0-14422 GCF_052440005.1 Phreatobacter sp. | reverse complement strand
TCGGCCGCGGCGCCCCCGCCCAGGCCGCCGGCGAGAGCCACGGCATCTCCTATTTCGGCGACCTCAAATACCCCGCCGACTTCCCGCATTTCGACTACGTCAATCCGCAGGCGCCGAAGGGCGGCACCTTCATCCACACCGCCTCCACCTGGTCCTACAACCAAAATCCGACCACCTTCAACACGCTGAACACCCTGGTGCTGCGCGGCGACGCCCCCCCCGGCCTCGACGACATCTTCGCGAGCCTCATGGCCGGCGGCGGCGACGAGCCCGATGCCATGTACGGCTTCGCCGCCGAGAAGGTCGCCATCTCCGAGGACGGCCTCACCTACCGCTTCACGCTCCGCGACATCGCCACCTTCCACGACGGCAAGCCCATCACGGCGGAGGACGTCGCCTGGTCGATCCTGACGCTGAAGGAGAAGGGGCATCCGCTGCTGCGCGTCGTGCTGCGCGACGTCGCCTCCGCCGCCGCCGAAAGCGCGAAGGTGGTGGCGGTCACCTTCGCGAAGGGCCGCTCGCGCTCACTGCCGCTGACCATCGCCGGCCTGCCGATCCTGTCGAAGGCCTGGTATGCGGGCCGCGACTTCGAGGCCTCCACCATGGACGTGCCGCTCGGCTCCGCCGCCTACAAGGTCGGCCGCTTCGAGGCGGGCCGCTTCATCGAATACGAGCGCGTCCGGAACTGGTGGGGCGAGAAGCTGCCCGTCTCCGTCGGCCAGAACAATTTCGACGTCATCCGCGTCGAGTTCTTCCGCGACCGCGACGTCGCCTTCGAGGCCTTCAAGAGCCGCACCTATACCTTCCGCGAGGAGTTCACCTCCCGCGCCTGGGCGACGCAGTACGATTTCCCTGCCGCCAAGGACGGCCGCGTCCTGCGCCGCGAGGTGCCGGACGAGACGCCCTCGGGCGCGCAGGGCTGGTTCATCAACACGCGGCGCGAGAAGTTCGCCCATCCGAAGCTGCGCGAGGCGCTCGGCCTCGCCTTCGACTTCGAATGGACGAACAAGAACGTCATGTTCGACAGCTACAAGCGCACCCATTCCTTCTTCCAGAACTCGCCGATGATGGCGGTGGGCAAGCCCTCGGCGGAGGAGCTCGCCATCCTCGAGCCGTTCCGCGGCAAGGTGCCGGACGAGGTCTTCGGCGAGCCCTACGTGCCCCCCGTCTCCAACGCGTCCGGCCAGGACCGCAACCTCCTGCGCCTGGCCACCCAGCTCCTGCGCGAGGCGGGGTTCACCCTGAAGGACAACCGCCTCATCGATGCCGCCGGAAAGCCGATGACGGTGGAGTTCCTCGACTACGACAATTCGCTGGAGCGCCACACCCAGCCCTTCGTCGCCAATCTCCGCAGACTCGGCATCGCGGCGACCATCCGCCGGGTCGATTCGGCCCAGTACCAGTCGCGCCTCAAGGATTACGACTTCGACCTCACCATCCGCCGCTATTCGCTCTCGCTCACCCCGGGCGAATCGCTGCGCACCTTCTTCGGCTCGGAGAGCGGCAAGCAGCCGGGCTCGCAGAACCTCGCCGGCATCGCCGACCCCGTCATCGACGCGCTGATCCAGAAGATCCTCGCGGTCAACACCCGGCCCGAGCTGACGACGCTCTGCCTCTGCCTCGACCGCGTGCTGCGCTCGGGTCGCTACTGGGTGCCCAACTGGTACAAGGCCTCCCACTGGATCGCCTACTGGGACCAGTTCGGCCATCCCGAGCGGAAGCCGAAGTACAGCCGCGGCGTGCCGGCGACATGGTGGTTCGACCCGGCGAAGGCGGCGAGGATCGAGCGGACGTGAGCGGCGGCGCGCTGCGCCCGGACGCCTGAACGGCGGGGTTGATCGAGGACAAGGTCTTGTCCGGGTCTATCGTCATCATCACGGCGGTACCGTCCCCGGATGACCCTCCTGCGCATCCCGCGCATCGGCCCCCGCCGGACCGGATCACCGGAGGCGCAACCATGCCGAGCCGATCCCCACCTGCCGGAGGTTGTCGCGCGGTCCTCGCCGGCGGCCTCGCCCTGGGTCTGGCCGTGTCCGCGGCCCCTGCCACGGCCGCCAGCATCCAGCGCGGCCTGACGCTCGCCCGCACCCACTGCGCCACCTGCCACGCCGTCGACCGCGTCTCGCCGAGCCCGCTGACGGCCGCCCCGGCCTTCCGCGACCTTCATCGCAGCTATGCGGTGGAGAACCTGTCGGAAGCGCTCGCCGAGGGAATCATGACCGGCCACCCCTCCATGCCGCAGTTCCGCTTCGACCCCGACCAGATCGAGGACTTCATCGCCTTCCTGAAGAGCCTGGAACGGCGGCGGTGAGGGCAATCGCTGGGCGCGGGAGCAGGGAAGAAGATGGTGCTGCGAGAGAGGATTGAACTCTCGACCTCTCCCTTACCAAGGGAGTGCTCTACCACTGAGCTACCGCAGCGAGGGCACCGGAGGCGCGAAACGATGCGCGGTGCGAACGGGACGCTTCCCTGCCACAGGGTGCGGCGCGATGCAAGGGCGGGTCTGCGATTTGCCGCGCGGTGGTGACCACGCCGTTGCGCCGGGTCGCCCGTCGCGGCATCGTCGCGGCGCGGATGACGGGCGGACAGGGTGCGGCCATGGCCGGCGATGCGGGCGACGAGGGACGGGAGAGGGGAGCGGGCGTCAGGCCTGCGCCGAAGCTCCGCGACGCCCGCGCCGAGCGCCTCGCCGCCCAGCTCAAGGCCAATCTGAAGCGCCGCAAGGAGCAGGCGCGCGGCCGCGCCGCGGGCGAGGACGAGGCCGGCTGAGCGGGCCTGCCGGATTCCGCCGCGCCGCCTTCCTTGTTTCGCCTCCTTTGGTCGGCTAGACGAAGGCCCCCGCCGGGCGGCAAGGTTCTGAAACGCTGCCGGGCGATTCGACGACGGGCGCCAGTCGAGGCCAGCCCTCCCTCCGAGGAGTTCCGCATGGACCGCATCCGCATCACGGGCGGCCGCCCGCTTCACGGCACCATCCCGATCTCGGGCGCCAAGAATGCCGCGCTGCCGCTGATGATCGCCTCGCTCCTCACCGAGGACGAGCTGACGCTGGCCAACGTGCCGCGCCTCTCCGACGTGTCGAACCTCGCCCGCATCCTCGGCAACCACGGCGTCGACGTCACCATCGCCGGCAAGCGCAACGGCGACGAGGTGCTGACCGGCCAGACCGTGCGCCTCAACGCCCGCTCCATCGTCGACACCACCGCGCCCTATGAGCTCGTCTCCACCATGCGGGCGAGCTTCTGGGTCATCGCCCCGCTCGTCGCCCGCATGGGCCGCGCCAAGGTCTCGCTGCCCGGCGGCTGCGCCATCGGCACGCGCCCCGTGGACCTGCTGCTGATGGCGCTGGAGCGTCTCGGCGCCACCATCGACATCGACGCCGGCTATGCGGTGGTCTCCGCCGACAGGGGCCTGAGGGGCGCCGAGATCGACTTCGGCAAGGTCACCGTCGGCGGCACCCACGTGGCGCTGATGGCCGCCTCCCTCGCCGAGGGCACCACGGTCATCCACAACGCCGCCCGCGAGCCGGAGATCGTCGACCTCGCAGACTGCCTCATCAAGATGGGCGCCCGCATCAAGGGCCACGGCACCGCCACCATCGAGGTCACCGGCGTTCCGCGCCTGCGCGGCGCCCACCATGCCGTGGTGGCCGACCGCATCGAGACCGGCACCTATGCCATGTGCGTCGCCATGGCCGGCGGCGACGTGCTGCTCGAGGGCGCCCGGCCCGAACTGCTGCAGTCCGCCCTCGACGTGCTGGTCGAGGCCGGCGCCGAGATCTCCTCGACCAACGAGGGCATCCGCGTGAAGCGCAACGGCCACGGCCTCAGCCCGGTCGCGGTGACCACCGATCCCTTCCCCGGCTTCCCGACCGACCTCCAGGCCCAGCTCATGGGCCTGATGACCCGGGCCAAGGGCACCTCGCGCATCACCGAGACGATCTTCGAGAACCGCTTCATGCACGTGCAGGAGCTCGCCCGCCTCGGCGCCCACATCCATCTCGACGGCCAGACCGCCACCATCGAGGGCGTCGACACGCTGAAGGGCGCCCCGGTCATGGCCACCGACCTGCGCGCCTCGGTGTCGCTCGTTATCGCCGCGCTCGCCGCCCAGGGCGAGACGACGGTCAACCGCGTCTATCACCTCGACCGCGGCTTCGAGCGGCTGGAGACCAAGCTCTCCGCCGTCGGTGCCGACATCGAGCGCATCTCCGGCGGCTGAGCGGCGACCGTTCGCGTCAAGGGTTTTGCAACCATATGCTGCAAGGTTGTGTCCCGTCTCGTGATGGGCGGCGGCGGTGATGGCGGCGGACAGGCGATCCAGTGCGAAGGACCGGCGCGGCGGGCGGCGCCAGGACCTTCGCTACTCCGCGCGGATCGAACGGTTGGCCGACGGCGCCGAAATTCCCTGCACCCTCGTGGACGTATCGCAGACCGGCGCGCGCCTCATGGCGCGCGAGCCCGAGGGCGTCCCCGACGAATTCCTGCTGCGGCTGGCGGTGGGCCGGCAGGCCCAGCGTCGCTGCGCCGTCGTCTGGCGGGACGGCGCCAGCATGGGCGTGCGCTTCATCGTCGAGGTCGACGACGGGTTCTGACCGCGTTTCCACACGGCGAAAGGCGCCCCCTCGCGGGAGCGCCTCGCCTGTCGTCGTCGAAGATGGAGCGCCAGATCAGCCGCAGCGGCGCTCGCGGCGCACCACGACCGTGCCGTTCGGCCGCTCGGTGCGGATCACCACGTTGCGGCAGCGCTCGCGCTCGCGGATCACCACGCGCGGGGCGCGACGCTCGCGGATGATGACGCGATCCGGGCCGCGGTCGCGGCGATAACCCGGGCGACCGTCGTCGCTGCGGATCGACACGCCACCCTCGCCGGCGCGGATGCGCAGGTCCTGGGCGAAGGCGGGAGCGGAGAAGAGCAGGGCGGCGGCAAGCGCGCCGAGGGTGAGAGCTTTCATGGGGGGACTCCTCGCGGATGGTCAGGACCCCGACAACCCCCCGGAAGGTGGAAGGTTCCCTGGCGCGTCAATCGCCCCGGCGCCGCCCACCACCGCAAGGTTCCCCGCGCCGCTTCACCACAACGGTATTCCGGTCTAGCCTGACCCATACAGCAGCGATCCGGGGCGAGCGTGGCCGGCAGCAAGGTCGACGTCGACCGCACCCTCACCGTCACACTGGCCGACTCGTTTCGCGGCAACCGCGGCATGGGTCTATTCTTCGCCCTGCTCGGCGGCCTCGTCCTGATCCTGCCGGAAGAGGGCGACCCGACCGTCCTGGTCCCCGGCCTTGGCCTGCTGGCGTTCGGCGTCTTTGCCCTCGCCTCTCCCTATCTCGGCCTCAAGCGCGGCGAGAAGGTCGTCGCCGAGCTCTCCCCGCAGGGGCTCGTCACCGGCGTCCAGAACTCGGCCCGGCCGCGCATCGAGATCCCCTGGGACGAAATCTCCGAGGTGACGCAGATCTCCTTCATGAGCCCGGTGGTCGCGACCTGGG
This sequence comes from Phreatobacter sp., assembly GCF_052440005.1. GTDB lineage: Bacteria > Pseudomonadota > Alphaproteobacteria > Rhizobiales > Phreatobacteraceae > Phreatobacter. The sequence goes on along the minus strand of NZ_JBQVQL010000105.1, from coordinate 8,939 downwards.
GCACCTATATCCGCGAGCCCTGCGTGACCGTCTCCCGCGCCTTTTACGACCGCGAGATCCATGTGGACGGGATCGCCGCGCAGGGCCTCTTCTGGCGACACCACATCCAGCGGCACCCGGATGGTGATCGCATGCGCGTGGTGCTGCTCCATCACGACTTCGCGCTGTCGCGCCGGGCCTTGCGGGACGAGATCGAGGCCCGGTGGCGTGCCTTCAGCCGCCATCCCGCTGCAAGCCTGCCGGCCCCGCCCGTTACCGATGCTCTCGCCCGCCTCGCCGATGCCTACGATGCGGTGACGGCGACACCCGCCCGCCGCGTCACGGCTGCCGTCGTGGCCGCGCTGTTCGTTCTGCCGCTGGCCTACCACTGGCACTATGGCCTCACGCGCCTTGCCATGGCCAACCTGAACCCAGCGCAGCTCGCATCCTACGGGGGCGGTCTCCTCGCCCAGCGCCGGCTGCCGGGACGGGTCGACGGCGGGCCCCTGACCGTGCTCGGCCCGGCCGATGTCGGCGCGATGCGTGACGCGTCCTGTCAACGCACCATCCGGCGACGGGCCGGGCATGCGGGGCTGACGCCACGCTATGCCCAGCACCACGCCTGCCGCGCCGTCTTCGCCACCGCCAATGGAAGGGCGGCGGAAGCCGCCTTCGACATCTATCCGACCGAATATCGTCAGGAGATGGGCTCCGGCCCTCCCCGGCTCATGTCGGCGCTGATTGCCCACCCGCCGCCGGAGGCGGATGTGCGGACGAGGCTGTGCGGCATCAGACCCTGCTGACGACGCGCGAGCGCCCAGGAAGCACCAATCGCGGGCCGCCCGGCGCTTGACGTAACGGTCTCGTCGCCCGATCCTGATACCGTCGATGGGACAACTGTCACTGTCGGCTCAGCTTTTCGATGCCGGCACCGTCGGGATGCCGGTGCGTCAAAGGGGTCGAGGCCGTCGATCGCGACGGCCTGCATGGGGAATAGTCTGATGCGCATGAGAATGGGGCTTCTGGCCCTCGGTATCGTGGTAGCGGCCCAGGCGGCCCTCTTCCCGACAAGTGGCTTTGCCCAGCAGGCGCAGTTCGAGCGCTTCTGTCGTGACTATGCCGACCACGCTGTGAACGCGGCGAACCGGGCCGCTCAGGCCGGCTGCGCGCCGCACCGCGCGTTCCGAAACGACTTCGTCGCCGACCGGGCGCTCCACTACAACTGGTGCCTCCGCGCGCCGGAGCAGACGGTGGCCGCGGGCCGCCAATCCCGCCAGCAGGCGCTGAACGCCTGCCTTGCACGGGCGAACCCGCAAGCGCAGTTCGACCGTTTCTGCCGTGACTACGCCGACCACGCGGTGAACGTCGCCAATCGGGCCCGGCAGTCTCAGTGCCCGGCGAGCGGCTGGTACAACACCAATCATGCCGCCCACCTCAACTGGTGCCGGGGAGCCCCGGAACAGACGGTGGCGGCTCACCGCCAGTCCCGCCAGCGGGCCCTGGACAACTGCCTGCGCGGCGCACCCTGACGCGTTGACGGGGCCCGCAAGCCGGACACCGTCCGGACCCGCCGGCTGGCCATGTCGCGATATACGCCGTGGTGCCGGGACATAAGCCGCAAAATCGTGCGCAACCGGACCAGGTTGGACCCAACCGGACCCCCAAAAACAAAAAAGCCCGGCGAGCCGGGCTTTTCTGCGGGTTTCTGGACGATCTCGGATCGTCTGAAACGTGAAATTGGTGCCCAGAAGAGGACTCGAACCTCCACGCCTCGCGGCGCTGCTACCTGAAAGCAGTGCGTCTACCAATTCCGCCATCTGGGCGAAGGCGGCTCTCATAGCGAGTGCGGCGGGACCCGTCAACGTGGTCTTTGCACGAAAGGTCCCGCGCCGTCCTCACGGCCCGAAGACGAAGACCCTTTTGGGCACGAGTTCGCCGGCCTCGACCTCGCAGAGGGCGATGGGATCGCCGGCGGAAGAAGCCCACACCGCCCCCTCGATCGGGGCGTCGCGGCCGCGCAGGATCGAGCTCTGGCCGCGCAGCAGGCGGGCGGCGACGTCGCGCGTCACCTTGACCTCCGGCACCTCGGCGAGGGCTGCCTCGACCGGCAGCAGCGCGTCTTCCAGCGTCTGTCCCGCGATCTTGCCCTCCAGGAGCTCACGCAGCTCCTCGAGCGTCACCGTGTCGTCCTCGCCGAAGGGGCCGACGCGGGTGCGCCTCAGCGCCGTCACGTGGCCGAGGCAGGAAAGGTCGCGGCCGATGTCGCGGGCAATCGCCCGCACATAGGTGCCCTTGCCGCACTCGGCCTCGAATTCCGCGCTGTCGGCGGAGAAGGCGGTCAGCCGCAGGCTGTCCACCGTGATGGGGCGGGCCTCCAGCACCACCTCCTCGCCGTCGCGGGCGAGGTCATAGGCGCGCTCGCCGCCGACCTTGATCGCCGAAAACTTCGGCGGCACCTGCATGATCGTGCCGGTGTAGCGCGGCAGCAGCGCCTCCACGGCCTCGCGGGTGGGGCGGAGGTCGGACCGGGCGGTCACCTCGCCCTCGGTGTCGTCGGTGCTCGTCTCGCTGCCCCAGGCCACCGTGAAGCGGTAGGTCTTGCGGCCATCCATGACGAAGGGCACGGTCTTGGTCGCCTCGCCGAGCGCGATGGGCAGGAGCCCGGTGGCGCGCGGGTCGAGCGTGCCCGCATGGCCGCCCTTCTTGGCGTTGAACAGGCGGCGCACCTGTGACACCGCATGGGTGGAGGTCTGGTCGAAGTCCTTGTCGAGGACCACCCAGCCGTGGACGTCCACCTTCTTCGAGCGCGGCTGGTTCATGCCTCGTCGTCCTTGTCCACGTCGCGGCGCACCACGTCGCTCTCCAGCAGGCGGTCGATGCGCGAGCCCTCCTCGAAGGACTCGTCGATGCGGAAGCGCAGGTCTGGCGCGAATTTGAGATTGGTGCGGTGGGCGAGCTCGCCGCGCAGGTAGCGCTTGTTGCGCGCCAGCGCCTGGATCACCTCCTGCTGGTCCTTGCCGCCGAGCGGCATGACGAAGCAGGTGGCGATCTTCAGGTCCGGCGACATGCGCACCTCCGGAACGGTCACCACGTGCTTCTGCAGCACGGGATCGTGGATCTCGCCGCGGGAGAGCACCTCGGCGAGGGCGTGGCGCATCAGCTCGCCGACGCGCAATTGCCGCTGGGACGGGCCGGTGCCCGTTTCGAACCGCTTGGCCATGGTTTCTTGTCCTTCGCCCGGGGTCGGACCGGGTGGAAGTGGAACGAGGAGGCGGGCACATACACCCGCGAGGGAAAAAAGGGAAGTCAGGAGGCAGCGATGGCCCGCTCCGCCGCGCCGATGGCGTCCGGCGTGCCGACGTGGAGCCACAGGCCGTCCAGCACCAGGCCGTGCAGCCGGCCGATTGCCAGCGATGCGTTCCACAGGGCGTTCAGCGAGAAGACCTCGCCGTCGGTTCGACCGGCGAAATCCGCCTTCTGCATGATCGCGGCGCCCGCATAGGCATAGGGCGCCCGCGCCGCCGATCCGCGTCGCGCCAGACGGCCGTCCGCGTCGAGGAAGAAGTCGCCCGGCCCGTCGAAGCCGACGCTGCCTTCCATGGGCGCAAGCAGCAGCAGCGTGTCCATCCGCGCGGGATCGAAGGCGGCGATCATCCGCGCGAGGTTGGACGGCCCGCGGTCGGCCCAGAAGGAATCGGCATTGCGGATGACGAAGGTCTCGCCGAGATGCGGCAGCGCGCGGGCGACGCCGCCGCCGGAATCGAGGATCTGCGCCCGCTCGTCGGAGATGGTCACCGCGGGGGCCGGGCGCCCCGCCACGGCGGCCTCGATCTGGTCGGCGAGGTGATGGACGTTGACCACCGCGCGGCTGATGCCCGCTTCCGCCAGCGGGTCCAGCACGTGGTCGAGCAGGGTCTTGGGACCCACCCGCACCAGCGGCTTCGGGATGCGGTCGGTGATCGGCCGCATGCGGGTGCCGAGCCCCGCCGCCAGCACCATCGCGCTGTCGATGCCGGTCACGGCGGCGGCACGCGGTCGTCGACCCAGCGCTTCACCTGGGCGAGGGCCGGGTGGGCGAGGCAGCGCTGCAGATAGGCCCAGATGCGCGGCAGGTGGGCGAGGTATTGCGGCTTGCCGTCACGCTTGTCGAGGCGGGCGAAGATGCCGAGGATCTTGGTGGCCCGCTGGGCGCCCATGATGGCGTAGAGCCGGGCGAAGGCGGCCATGTCGAAGGTGGGATCGTCCGCCTTGCGCGCCGAGGCGTAGCGCGACAGGAGCTGGAGTTCGAGCTCCTCCGGCACGGTGATGCGCGCGTCCTGCAGGAGCGAGGCGACGTCATAGGCCGCCGGCCCCATCACCGCGTCCTGGAAATCGATGAGGCCGACCTTCTCCACCCCCTCGCGGCCGGCGAGCCAGATGAGGTTCGGCGAGTGGAAGTCGCGCAGCACCCAGGTCTGCGGCGCCGCTTCCACCTCGGCGAAGAGTTCGCCCCAGCGCTGCAGGAAGACGTATTTCTCGCTCGCCGGAATGCGCGCGTCCTTCATCGGCAGGTACCAGTCGAGGAGGAGTTCCACCTCGATGGTCAGAGCCTCCTTGTCGTAGGCCGGCAGCGCATAGGCGCCCTTCGGCGTCGCCAGCGTCGCGGCGCGCGGCCGCGCATGGATCAGCGCCAGCACCTCCACCGCCGCCATGTAGCGTTCGGCGATGGGCGCGCCGTCCCTGAGGACTCCTTCGCCGCCGAGATCCTCGATGATGAGGAAGCCCTGGTCGAGGTCGACCGCCTCGATCTCCGGGGCCGACAGGCCGATGTCGCGCAGGCCCTCGGCCATGGCGACGAAGGGCACCATGTCCTCGGCGAGATGGGCGATGCGGCTGTAGGGCAGGCCGTTCTTCACCGGCGGCCCGTCCGGCTTCTTCGGCGCGTTCATCAGCACGGCGCGGCGCTGGCCGTCCAGCAGCCGCTCGTAGGAGCGCGAGGAGGCGTCGCCCTGCAGGTGGCGGCGCAGCGAGCCGCCCCAGCCCGCATTGTTGAGGAAGCCGCGCAGGGCGACCAGTCGCGCCAGCCGCCCGGCCCAGGCGCCGTGGCCGGTCAGCACCGCCTGGCGGGCGCCGGGACCGCGGGCCGGCGCCAGCGTCAGGGCAATCTCGAGCCGGTCGCCGGAGAGCGCGCCGCCGAGGCGGTCCGGCCACTCGACGATGAGCAGGGCGCCTTCGGCCGCCTCGTCCCATCCGAGTTCGGCGATCTCGTCGGGCGAGGTCACGCGGTAGAGATCGGCATGGATGACCGGCAGGCGCTTCAGGTCATAGGGCTGGATCAGCGCGAAGGTCGGGCTCGGCACCTCGAGCTTCTCGTCCTCGGCGATGGCGCGGATGAGGGCCCGGGCAAGCGTCGACTTTCCCGCGCCGAGGTCGCCTTCCAGCGTCACGACGTCGTGGGCTTGCGCGGCCATGGCGAGGTCCATAGCGAGCTCGCGCGTCTCCGCCTCATTGGCGAGCATGCGACTGTGGCGGAACGGTTCGGTCATTCGGCGGCCTTGGAGAAATCCTCGAGATGGGCCGGGAAGATGACCTTCACCTGCGTCCCGCTGCCCGGCGCCGTCTCCACCTCGATGCGCCCGCGATGCAGCTGGACGAAGCTCTGCACGATGGAGAGGCCGAGCCCGGCACCGCGGTGGCGCGTGCCGGTGGAGCGCGTCTCGAAGCGCTCGAACATGCGCCCGACCATGTCGGGAGCGATTCCCGCGCCCTGGTCGCGCACCTTGAAGACGATCTCCTCGCCCTCGCGGGCCGCGTCCAGCACGACGAGGCCGCCGCGGTCGGAAAAGCCGATGGCGTTGGAGAGGAGGTTGAACAGCACCTGGCGCACGCGTTGGGCGTCGGCCCGGAACGTGCCGATGTCACGGGCGATGCGCGTCTCGATGCGGATCTGGTTCTCGGTGATGCGGTCGCGCACCGCGTCCACCGCCGCCTGGATGGTGGCGCGGATGTCGACCTCGCCCAGTTCCAGCTCCATGACGCCGGCGTCGATGGTGGCGAGGTCGAGCACGTCGTTGATGATCGACAGCAGCGAGGCCGAGGAGGCACCGATATAGCCGAGATATTCGCGCTGCTTGTCGTTGAGCGGGCCGATGGACGGGTCGTCCAGCACCTGGGCGAAGCCGATGATGGTCGTGAGCGGCGTGCGCAGCTGGTAGGAGACGTGGTGGACGAAGTCGTTGCGCAGCTTGGCGGCCGATTCCAGCGCCTCGTTGCGCTCGGTGAGGGCAAGCTGGACCATCACCATGTTGGTGACGTTCCTGAAGGTGACGAGAGTCGCCCCGCCCGGCAGCGGCGCCGTTCCGGTGTCCAGCACCGATCCGTCGGTGCGCTCGATGCGGAAGGTGCGCTGGCGGCGCTCGTCGGCGAGGGCCGTCACCGCGGCGCGGATGTCCGACAGGATGCCGCCGTCGCGGACGTAGGGCAGGCACAGGCTGGCGATCTGGTCGATCTTCGGCCGTCCCTCCAGCACCTTGTCGTCGAGCTCCCAGAGGGCGGCGAAGGCGCGGTTGGACAGCGAGAGGCGGCCGTCGGAGCCGAACACCGCCACCGCCTCGTCGAGATTGTCGATGGTCTCGCGCTGCACCCGGCCGAGGGCCTGGACCTGGGTCTCGAGCTGCAGGCGCTGCGTCAGGTCCTCGAACACGTAGGTGACGCCCCCGGCAGGGTCCGGGTTCTGCACGACGCGCAGGAACCGGCCGTCGGGCAGCGGCCATTCGAGGATGCGCGGCTCGGTGTCCACCGCCTCGTAGACCCGGTGCAGCGTCTTCTTCCACTCGCGGTAGTTGGACTGTTCGGGGAGCAGCCGGCGCTCGCGCAGCCGGTCGAGGATGTCGCCGTCGGTCGGGGCCTGGTGGAGGAAGGCGGGCTCCAGGTCCCAGAGCTGGCGGAAGGCCTCGTTGTTGAACACCAGGCGCTTGCCGGCGTCGAAGATGGCCACAGCCGTCGCCAGCTGGTCGAGGGTGCGCTTGTGCGTCTCCATCTCGACCGAGAGTTCCGAGCGCACCGTTTCGAGTTCGGTCACGTCGACGGCGATGCCGGCCGAGCCGGCGCCCGCCGGCGTCTCGATGACGTCGAAGATGCGCCGCTGGCCGGCCGCCACCGCCGCGACGCGGCGGGCGAAGGGCGTGCGGGCCGAGCGGCAGCGTGCCGCCTCGTTGCGATCGGCGGGGTCGAGCAGCTCGTTGCCGGCGGCCACCGCCCGTGCGCCGTCGGCGGCATCGGTGGCGGCGGCATAGGCCGTGTTGACCCAGGTGATGCGGCCCTCGGCGTCGCGCAGCCAGACCGGCAGCGAGAGGGCGCCGAGGAAGGAGCGGATGGTGGCGGTCTCGCGCACCAGCGCGTCGTGGCCGGCGCGCAGCTGGACGAGTTCCTCGCGCACACCCCCGACGAGGCGCAGGCGCAGCACGGCACGCCCGCCGATGGGCCGACCCTCGGCCTCCACAGGCCGGCCGGCCTGGCTGACCACGTCGAGGCGGAACGGCGTGCCGGCGGAGCGCAGGGTGTCGACGGCGCGCTCCAGCTCCGCCGCCCGGTCCGCGGGCAACCAGGAGCCGAAGGCGAGGACCCGCCGCGCCACGGGCAGGTCGGTGACCAGCGGCACGTCGCCGGCGATCTCGGGCTCGTCGCGGTCGCCGCCCCAGACGACCACGACATGGGGATCGAGCGTCAGGAGTTCGGCGCTGCGGTCGAGCGCGAGCCTGAGTTCGTTGATCTCGCGCCGGGCCTGGCGGGCGGCGGCGGCGGCGCTCGCGCGCGTGCGCAAGAGGCCGATGGCGGTGACCACACCGAAGACCACCACGCCAACATTGAGGCCGAAGGCCGCCCATTCATGGGCCCGGATCGCGCCGAGAAGTTCGGGCAAGGTGGGCGCCGCGTCACCGGCCGCGACGAGGGCGGTGCTGGCGAGAAGGGCGGCGGCGGTCGCCGGGACGAGCCGCAAGGCCCGCCACGCGGGCGCCGGTTGCGGCTCTCCGTCCCCACCGGATGCGTCGTCGACCCTCGGCAGGCCCGGCATCTCGTATCCTTACGTCACGGTGCGGCACGCGAGTGGGCTGAAGGGATTGCGCGCCGGTGCCGCCCACGGCGCGAATCAGGCCCAATCTAACCTTGCGGAGACTCGCGGTCTAAGAGTCCAGAACGGGAACGGGGGCGGGAAATTTCGCCTGATCAGGCGACGTCTCAGATCGCCGGCAGGTCGCGGCGCATGGTGACGGCGTCGGCCGTGCCCTGCGCGGTGCGGTAGTAGCCCTTGCGCCGCCCGATCGGGAGAAATCCGGCCCGCTCGTAGAGCTTCAGCGCCGCGGCATTCTCCGCTTCCACCTCGAGGAACAGGTGGCGCACGCCGGCCCGCATGAGGTCCGGCAGGTGGGCCGCGATCAGCCGCCCGCCATAGCCGCGGCCGCGCAGCGGCGGGGCGGTGGCGACGGTCAGGATTTCCGCCTCGTCGGCCGCGATGCGGCTGAGGATGAAGGCGGATGCGGGCGCGCTCGCCCGGCGGCGGACGGTGTGGGCGACGACGGACGTCTCGCGCAGCATGGCGGCGAGGTCCTCCGCGCCCCAGCCCCGGTGGAAGGACGCGGCGTGGACCGCGGCGAGGTCGTCGCAGTCCTGGATCGTCGCCCGCGCCACCACAGGCTCGGACCGCGGCCACCAGAAGACGAGGTCGGTGAAGGTGGTCATGGCGGCGTGCCCGGCTGCACCGGCGCCTGCGGCTTGGCGTCCACCGCCTTGAGGTAGAAGGGCCGGCAGGGCGCGCTGGCTGGATCGCTCGCCGCCCCCAAGCGCGCAACGACGGCGATGTCGGGCGCCGCCCGGCCGTCCAGCACGGCAGGCGGGGAGGCGCCCTCTGGCCAGGCCGCGAGGATCGCCTCGGCGCCGGGGCCGACCACCACGACCGGGACCGCCGCTGCCCGTTGCGCGAC